>NZ_CP015637.1:3365508-4020635 GCF_001708445.1 Pseudomonas fluorescens | reverse complement strand
TGCAGAACAACAAGGCCTGGTGGCTGGTGTTGCCGGTGTTCCTGCTGGTGGCGTTCAGCGCGGTGATCCCAATGATGACCGTGGTCAACTATTCGGTGCAGGACATCTTCGACCAGTCCAGCCGCTACTTTGTCGGCGCCGACTGGTATAAACAGGTGCTGCTCGATCCGCGCCTGCATGACTCGCTGTTGCGCCAGTTCATCTACTCGGCCTGCGTGCTGCTGATCGAAATCCCCCTGGGCATCGCCATCGCCCTGACCATGCCGACCAAGGGCCGCTGGTCGTCGCTGGTGCTGATTATCCTGGCCATTCCCTTGCTGATTCCATGGAACGTGGTCGGCACCATTTGGCAGATTTTCGGCCGCGCCGATATTGGTTTGCTCGGCTACAGCCTCAATGCCCTGGGCATCAGCTACAACTACGCGGCCAATACCCTGGACGCCTGGGTCACGGTGCTGGTGATGGACGTATGGCACTGGACGTCGCTGGTCGCGCTGCTGTGCTATTCGGGGCTGCGGGCCATCCCAGATGTGTACTACCAGGCGGCGCGGATCGATCGCGCATCCGCCTGGGCGGTTTTCCGACATATCCAATTGCCGAAGATGAAAAGCGTGCTGCTGATCGCGGTGATGCTGCGCTTTATGGACAGTTTCATGATCTACACCGAGCCCTTTGTCCTCACGGGGGGCGGGCCGGGTAACGCCACTACCTTCCTCAGCCAGACGCTGACCCAGATGGCCGTAGGCCAATTCGACCTGGGCCCGGCCGCGGCGTTTTCCCTGGTGTATTTCCTGATCATTCTGTTGGTGTCCTGGTTGTTCTACACCGCCATGACCCATTCCGACGCCAACCGCTGAGGTCGCCAGCATGAGCAAGCGCAAAGTCATCCCCCTGCTGATTTATATCCTGTTCCTGCTGGTGCCGATCTACTGGCTGTTGAACATGTCCTTCAAGAGCAACACCGAAATCCTCGGCGGGCTGACGCTGTTTCCGCAGGACTTCACCCTGGCCAACTACAAGGTGATCTTTACCGACCCGAGCTGGTACACCGGTTACCTCAACTCGCTGTACTACGTGAGCCTGAACACGGTGATTTCACTGAGCGTGGCGTTGCCGGCGGCCTATGCTTTCTCGCGTTACCGCTTCCTGGGTGACAAGCACCTGTTCTTCTGGCTGCTGACCAACCGCATGGCGCCACCCGCGGTGTTCTTGCTGCCATTTTTCCAGCTGTATTCGTCCATCGGCCTGTTCGATACGCACATCGCCGTGGCCTTGGCCCACTGCCTGTTCAACGTGCCGTTGGCGGTGTGGATCCTCGAAGGCTTCATGTCTGGCGTGCCCAAGGAAATCGACGAAACCGCTTACATCGATGGCTACAGTTTCCCCAAATTTTTCGTGAAGATTTTTATCCCATTGATCGGCTCCGGCATCGGCGTCACGGCGTTTTTCTGCTTCATGTTTTCCTGGGTCGAACTGCTGCTGGCGCGCACCCTGACTTCGGTCAACGCCAAGCCCATTGCGGCGGTGATGACGCGCACGGTGTCGGCGTCGGGGATCGATTGGGGCGTGCTGGCGGCGGCGGGGGTGTTGACCATCCTGCCGGGCATGCTGGTGATCTGGTTTGTTCGCAACCACGTGGCCAAGGGCTTTGCCCTGGGCCGGGTCTGAGGAGTCGATGATGGAATGGATGGCCTGGACCACCCCTACGGCGCTGTTCTTTGGCGGCATTGCCCTGATTCTGGCGGGCATGACCACCTGGGAACTGCGTTCGCCGAGTATCCCTCGGCGCGGTTTGTTGCCGATCAGCACCACCCGTGGTGATCGCTTGTTTATCGGTCTTCTCGGAAGCGCCTACCTGCACCTGCTGGTGATTGGCGTAACCGACTGGAGCATCTGGGTGGCGTCCGCGCTCTCCCTGGTATGGCTGTTGAGTGTGATGCGTTGGGGCTAGTGCCTCGACACCTTGTAGGAGCGAGCTTGCTCGCGAAAATCGCCAACGATAACGCGGGCATTCTGGATGTACGCGGTGTCGTCGGGTTTTTCGCGAGCAAGCTCGCTCCTACAGGAGGGCTGTGGCGTTTGTAGTCCTTTTTGAAATTAACCAGGAGGTCTCTATGTTGAATAAAAACAATAAGCTGCGACATAGCATTTCATTGGCCGCCGTACTGGCCCTCAGCGGTTTGAGCGCCACGGCCTGGGCCGATGCGTACGAAGACGCGGCGAAAAAATGGATCGGCAGCGAGTTCAAACCCTCGACCCTCACGGCCGACCAGCAGCTTGAGGAACTCAAGTGGTTCATCAAGGCTTCGGAACCGTTCCGTGGGATGAAGATCAACGTGGTGTCGGAAACCCTCACCACCCATGAGTACGAGTCCAAGGTGCTGGCCAAGGCCTTCAGTGAAATCACCGGGATCAAGCTGACCCACGACCTGCTGCAGGAAGGCGACGTGGTGGAAAAGCTGCAAACCCAGATGCAGTCCGACAAGAATATCTATGACGGCTGGGTCAACGACTCGGACTTGATCGGTACGCACTTTCGCTATGGCAAGACCGAATCGATCACCGACCTGATGGCCAACGAAGGCAAGGCCTTCACCTCGCCGACCCTGGATATCAAGGACTTTATCGGCATCTCCTTCACCACTGCGCCGGACGGCAAGATCTACCAGTTGCCCGACCAGCAATTCGCCAACCTCTATTGGTTCCGCGCCGACTGGTTCGAGCGTCCGGAACTCAAAGCCAAGTTCAAGGAGAAGTACGGTTATGACCTCGGCGTGCCGGTGAACTGGTCCGCCTATGAAGACATCGCCAAGTTCTTCAGCGAAGACGTCAAGGAAATCGACGGCAAGCGCATCTATGGCCATATGGACTATGGCAAGAAGGATCCGTCCCTGGGCTGGCGCTTCACCGATGCCTGGTTCTCCATGGCCGGCGGCGGCGACAAGGGCCTGCCCAACGGCTTGCCGGTGGATGAGTGGGGCATTCGCGTGGAGGACTGCCACCCGGTGGGCTCCAGCGTGACCCGTGGCGGCGATACCAACGGCCCGGCCGCCGTGTTTGCCACGCAGAAATACGTGGACTGGATGAAAGCCTACGCCCCCCCGGAAGCGGCGGGCATGACCTTCTCCGAGTCCGGCCCGGTGCCGTCCCAGGGCAATATCGCCCAGCAGATCTTCTGGTACACCGCGTTTACCGCCGACATGACCAAGCCGGGCCTGCCCGTAGTGAACGCCGACGGCACGCCGAAATGGCGCATGGCGCCATCGCCGGTCGGGCCGTATTGGGAAAAGGGCATGAAGAAGGGCTATCAGGACGTGGGCTCCTGGACCTTCCTCAAGTCGACGCCTGAGAAGCAGAAACTTGCGGCCTGGCTCTATGCTCAGTTCGTGACCTCGAAAACCGTGTCGCTGAAGAAAACCATCGTCGGCCTGACGCCGATTCGGGAATCCGACATCAACTCCCAGGCCATGACCGACCTGGCGCCGAAACTCGGTGGCCTGGTGGAGTTCTACCGCAGCCCGGCCCGGGTGGAATGGACCCCGACCGGCACCAACGTGCCGGATTACCCACGCCTGGCGCAACTGTGGTGGAGCAACATCGCGGCCGCCGCCAGCGGCGAGAAAACCCCGCAACAGGCGCTGGATAACCTGGCCAAGGAGCAAGACGCGATCATGACGCGCCTGGAACGCTCCAAAGTGCAGCCGGTGTGCGGCCCGAAAATGAACCCTGAGCGTGACGCGCAATACTGGTTCGACCAGCCGGGCGCACCGAAACCGAAACTGGCCAACGAGAAGCCTAAAGGCGAGACCGTGGCCTACGGCGACCTGCTCAAGCAATGGGAGGCAGCGCGTAAATAATCATTCCGGAACACGCGGTAAAAACGGTGGAAGGGGGCTTGCCCTCGATGAGGGCGTGTCAGTCACCTAGTGGTTAACTGACCCGGCGCCATCGGGGGCAAGTCGAATCGTCGCACCGCCCCTCCCACATTTGGATCTGCATATATCCGGTAAATTTCGGTCTGGTTTTGTTCTGTCTTTTGCTGCCTTGGAACCGACCGATGTTGTGGCTGGTGTACTCGGTAAAAATGTGGGAGGGGGCTTGCCCCCGATGGCGGTGTGAAGCCAACAGCACCACCGCCTTCGAAGCCTCGCTAAAGCTCGACATCTCCCACAGGGGATCGTCAGGCCTCGGGTGGATCTGCTGGTTCCCCAACAAACCGCTTGGCCAGAAACCCATACAACAGATACCCCAGCGCCAACACCAGCATCGCGCCAAACACCGGCGCTTCCCCGCATGCGTAAATCGCATACAGCGAATACCCCACGGCTACTACGACCACCAGCGTGTTCCGCGCCTGTACCGTCGCACTGGCGCGCGCCTTGTGCATCATCACCAGCAAGCCGCTGAGGGCGGTCACATAGGGCACCAGGTTGGTCACCACCGCCAGGTTCACCAGCTTGCTGAACTGCGCACTGGCGCTGGGCGAGATGGTCGACAAGGCGATCAGGCTTTGCAACGTCGCACAGGCCAGCAGCCCCAGCACCGGCGCATTGGCCTGGGTGACCCGGCTGAAAAAGCGTGGAAACAGGCGTTGGTCCGCCGACATCTTGGCCGTCTGTGCCAGGGTGAATTGCCAACCCAGCAGCGAACCGATGCAAGCCACCACCGCCAGCGCCATGATCAGCTTGCCCACCCAGGGGCTGAACATCTGCGCATAGACCAGCGCAAACGGCGCGGAGGAGGCCGCCAGCTCAGCGTTGGGGACGATGCCCTGGATCACCGACGTCGACAGCACATACACCACCGCCACCCCCAGCGTGCCCAGCAGGCACGCCAGCGGTACGGTGCGCTCGGGGTTCTCGACCGCGTCATAGCCTTGGGCGGCCGACTCCATGCCGAGGAAGGCCCACAGGGTCAGGGGAATACTCGCGCTGACGGCGTCCCACAGGTAGCGTCCGTGCGGGTTCCATGCCGCGGTGAACACCTCGGCCCGGAAATAGAACCAGCCGATCACGCACAGCCCCGCCACCGGAAGGATCACGCCCCACACCGTCACCACGCCGATGCGCCCGGTGATGCGTGGGCCGCCGAAGTTGGCCGCGGTGGTCAGCCAGATCAACGCCAGGCTGCCGATAAACAACGGCATCGGCCCACTGCCCAGCCAGGGGATAAACGCTGACAGATAACCCACCGCTGAAATCGCAATCGCCACATTGGCGATGATCAGCGAGAGAAAATACAGGAACGAACACATGAAGAACCCGGACTTGCCGTGGGCCTCTTCGGTGTAGGCCGACATGCCGCCGCTGCGCTTACAAAAAAGCCCGCATTGGGCAAAGCCGTAGGCAATTGCCATCGAACCCACCGCCGTGACACCCCACGACAGCAACGAAATGGCCCCCAATTGCGCCATGCTGGCCGGCAACATGATGATGCCCGAGCCCATCATATTGATCGCGACCAGGGCGGTCAGGCCCAGCAGGCTCATCTTTTTACTGGGTGTGGACATCGGTATTCCTTGGGGTTGAATAGCGAGCACTGTCGTTGTGGCGAGGGAGCCATGGCTTGGACACATTCGGCGCGTCCTTTGGCCTGCGTCAACCTCCGCGCCTGTCATACTGCAATGGACTCAGGTGGGGCGCCCCCTTGGGTCGGTGGTTCGGGGCCTCGGGATCAGGCCATCGCTTGTGGCTGGAGGCGCCATTCACCTTCCAGGTCCTTGACCAGGCCACTGGCCAGGAACAACGGGACCAAACGCCTGTGCAGTGGCGGTTCGACAAACTCCTTCACCGTCTCCACTGCCAGCACCCCACTCAACGGCAGCTCGGCCTTGGTGTAGGACAACCAGGCTTTCTTGAGCATCAACAGCACATCACTGCCGGCCGTGGACGCAAAGCGACGGTGGGTCGGCTTGGCGTCGAAGGTGAACGTGTGTTGCTGTTCATAGCTGCTTTCATCGCCGCCACTGGCCGCACACCGTACGCAGGTGCACGGGCCATCGCCAAACGCGCTGCGCAGGTAGGCGTTGAAGTCCACCACGGGCTTGAGTGACAGGCGCTTATCCACTTCGAACAGGTCCCCGGTCATTTTTTCGTCAGTGTTCAACGTCCATTTCCTCGCAGGTATCAGGCGGCTTTTCAAAGCGCGGCACAATAGCAGCCGGGCGCCGATTTGGGGATGATTTGCATAACAATAGATCGCGATATTCTTTTGCGCTCTTAAAAACCGCCGCTAGGCTTCATCACCTCCTCGAAAACGCGGCAGCCCTCCATGACTTTCAAACGTTCCTCCCTGACCCTCCTGGCCGCATCCCTGGCCGCCGCCGGTGCGTTACTCAGCCCCGGCGCCCAGGCCGAAGGCAAGATCAGTATCGCCCAGCAGTTCGGCATCGGTTACCTGATCCTTGATGTAGTGCGCGACCAGCACCTGATCGAAAAACACGGCAAGGCACAGGGCCTGGATATCCAGGTGGAATGGAACAGCATTTCCGGCGCTACGGCCATGAACGAATCGCTGCTGGCCGGCGCGCTGGACGTGGTGTCGGCCGGTGTGCCGCCGATGCTCACCCTATGGGACCGCACCCAGGGCAAACAGAACGTCAAGGCCATCGCCTCCCTTGGTTCGATGCCCAACTACCTGCTGTCCAACAACCCCAAGGTCAAGACCCTCAAGGACTTCACCGAGAAAGACCGCATCGCCGTGCCCGCCGCCGGCGTGGGCTTCCAGTCGCGCACCTTGCAGATCGAAACCGCCAAGCAGTTCGGCGACGCCCACTACAAGAAATTCGATGACATCTCCATCAGCCTGGCCCATCCCGACGCCACGGCGGCGCTGATTGCCGGCGGTTCGGAGATCAATTCGCACTTCTCCAGCCCGCCGTTCCAGTACCAGGAACTGTTGAACCCCAACGTACACAAGGTGCTCAGTTCCTACGACATCCTTGGCGGTCCGGCCACCTTCAACGTGCTCTACACCACGCAGAAATTCCACGACGAGAACCCCAAGACCTACAAGGCGTTCTATGACGCCCTGGCGGAGGCGGAGACGATCATCAAGGCTGACAAACCGGCGGCGGCCAAGGCGTATATTCGCGTCGAGCAATCCAAGCTGCCGTTGGACCTGGTGGAGAAAATCGTCCAGGACCCGGAAATCGACTTCACCATCGTGCCGCAGCGGACCTATATTTATGCCGAGAAATTGCATGAGCTCGGCGTGCTGAAAAACAAGGCGGCGAGCTGGAAAGACTACTTCTTCGAAGAGGCCCACGGCGGCAACGGCAGCTGAACGTCGATCCCCATTGGACGTACGGTCAACATTGTGGGAGGGGGCTTGCCCCGATAGCGGTGGGTCAGCTACAGATAAGCTGACTGTTCCACTGCCATCGGGGGCAAGCCCCCTCCCACATTAGTGTCAGCGGAAGAATTCACCGGGTGTGGCATCGAACTGCTGCCGAAACGCGTTGATAAACGCCGAGGTGGACTCATAGCCACAGCTCAACGCCACATCTGTGACCCGCTCGCCTTGCTCCAAGGCGGGCAGGGCGCTCAATAACCTTAAACGCTGGCGCCAGGCCCGAAACGTCAGGCCGGTGTCACGCACGAACAAGCGGCTCAGTGTCTTTTCACTGACCCCCAGCTTCCCGCTCCAATCGCCCAATGTCGTCTGCTGTTCCGGGTGCAGGTTCAAACTGCGATAGATCTGGCGCAACCTGGGGTCGAGGGGCAATGGCAGCATCAAATCCACTTGGGGCGCCGCCGCCAATTGATCCAGTATCACGTGGGCCAGGCGACCATCGGGGCCGTCCTCGGCGTACTCCACCGGCAACGCGCTGAAGCTGCGAATCAGCTCACGCAACAGGCTGCTCACCTCCAGCACCTGGCAACGTTCGGCGGCCCAGGCGGTGACCCGGCAATCCAAGTAGAGGCTGCGCATCTCGGTGTGGGGCGAGCTGTACACCCGGTGCGGCATGCCCGCCGGAATCCACACCGCGCGCTGAGGCGGCGCGACGAAACGGCCGGCGCTGGTCTGGATCTCCAGCACCCCGGAAATCGCGTAGGACAATTGCACCCACGGGTGGCTGTGCCGACGGGTGAGGGCGCGATTGGGCAGCGATTCGGTACGCCCATACACCGGCCGTGGCAGGCTGGAAAGCCCGGGCACGCTGCGGCGCACGGTTTTGTCATGTCCTTTAGGCGGCATTTACTGGCTCATTGGCGTTAGTCGGTAACAAGGCGTTACGTTAGAGTCGCGGTGACGCTCTTGGCAACCCCCGGAAGATCCTGCTTATGACTCGCCCCCGTTTTCTGCCTGACAACTTCACATTGACGCTGATCGCCACGGTGATCCTCGCCTCCCTGCTACCCGCCAGTGGCCAGACCGCCGTGGCCTTCGGCTGGGTGACCAACCTGGCGATCGCGCTGCTGTTTTTCCTGCATGGCGCCAAACTGTCGCGCCAGGCCATCGTCGCCGGGGCGGGCCACTGGCGCTTGCACTTGCTGGTATTCAGCCTGACTTTCGTGCTGTTCCCACTGCTGGGCCTGGCGCTCAAGCCGGTGTTGTCGCCGTTGATCGGCAAAGACCTGTACATGGGCATGCTTTACCTCTGTGCGCTGCCGGCCACCGTGCAATCGGCGATTGCCTTCACCTCCCTGGCCCGCGGCAATATCCCGGCGGCGATTTGCAGCGCGGCGGCGTCGAGCCTGTTCGGCATCTTCCTCACGCCGTTGCTGGTGACCCTGTTGATGAATGTCCACGGTGAAGGCGGCTCTACGCTCGATGCGATCTTGAAGATCAGTGTGCAACTGCTGCTGCCGTTTATCGCCGGGCAGATCGCTCGGCGCTGGATCGGCGCATGGGTGGGGCGTAACAAGGCTTGGCTGAAATTCGTCGACCAGGGCTCGATCCTGCTGGTGGTGTACGGGGCGTTCAGCGAGGCGGTCAACGAAGGTATCTGGCACCAGATCCCGCTGTGGGAACTGGGCGGTCTGGTGGTGGCCTGCTGCGTGTTGCTGGGCCTGGTGCTGTTGGCGTCCACCGTGTTGGGCAAGGCGTTCGGCTTTAACCAGGAAGACCGCATCACCATCTTGTTCTGCGGCTCGAAAAAGAGCCTGGCGACGGGCGTGCCGATGGCCCAGGTGCTGTTCGCCGGGGCGACCATGGGGGTGCTGATCCTGCCGTTGATGCTGTTCCATCAGATTCAGTTGATGGTCTGTGCGGCGTTGGCGCAGCGCTATGCCAACCGGCCGGAAAGCATCCCGGAAATGATGGGGCAGGTGGATCCGTGATCCTGCACCCAGGCGCCGACGAAAATAGCCGCTCGGTCAGCCGTGTCGGCATGTGCATCAACATGGGGTCGTGGGTGGGGAATCTTTCCCGGCTGTAGGGCGGCTCAGGTTGTCGGTCAAGGGCCGCTTGAGTTCAGGCGCGCGCTGGCCGGGCACAGGGTGTGCGACAAATGCGCGCAGTGCTGCGGTGATTGACGCGACGTGGCGTTCCCCGCCAGCCGTGGCACCCGCTTCAATGGGCACCGCGCTGCATCGGTGGCCGGCGCTCAGGCGGCCTGTCACGCCGGGCGTTATTACCACCCGCGTTACCCGTGGGGGGCAAGCTCGGCAAGCCGATGGCGCCGCTCGCTGACGTGATGGCCCTGGCCTCGTCATGAGGGATCGGACGACGAATGCCTGGGATCAGCGTCAACAGCCGCCCGAGAAACCTATAGAATGCTGGGCGGCGGCGCTCCTCCTGGGTGGCCGCTCGATCATCGCCAGAGTGCCGCACCGTTCAATGAGCCTTTCAGCCGCAACCCCCCAAGCCAATTGGCAGCCGGTCATCGCCCTGGCGCTGGCCGCCTTTGTGTTCAATACCACCGAATTCGTCCCCGTTGGGCTGCTCAGCGCCATCGGCGCCAGCTTCGACATGCCGATTGCCAGCGTTGGCCTGATGCTCACCATCTACGCTTGGGTGGTGTCGGTGACGTCACTGCCGGTGATGCTGCTGACCCGCAATATCGAGCGGCGCAAGTTGCTGATCGTGTTGTTTTGCCTGTTCATCGCCAGCCATATCCTCTCCAGCGTGGCCACCGGCTTCGGCCTGTTGATGGTCAGCCGTATTGGCATTGCCTTGTCCCATGCGCTGTTCTGGTCGATCACCGCCTCCCTCGCCGTGCGCCTGGCGCCCGCCGGCAAGCAGGTGCAAGCCCTCGGCCTGCTGGCCACCGGCACGTCCCTGGCGATGGTCCTCGGCATTCCCCTGGGCCGCCTGCTCGGTGAAGCCATGGGTTGGCGCACCACGTTCCTGGTGATCGCCGCCTTCGCCGCCGCCCTGGTGTTCTGGCTGGCGCGCACCTTGCCGCTGTTGCCCAGCCAGAACTCCGGCTCGTTGCGCAGCCTGCCACTGCTGTTCAAGCGCCCGGCGCTGGTGGCGCTGTATGTGCTCACTGCCATGACCGTGACTGCGCAATTCACCGCCTACAGCTACATCGAACCTTTCGTTGAAGGCGTCGCGGGCCTGAGCGGCAATGTGGTCACCCTGTTCCTGCTGGTGTTCGGTGGTGCGGGCATCCTCGGTTCGCTGCTGTTCAGCCTGGTACACCGCTTCAACCCCCATCTGTTCGTGATCAGTGCGGTGTTCCTGCTCGCGGCGTGCCTGGCGCTGTTGCTGCCATTGAGTGGTGCGCAGTCGTACCTGGTGGGCCTGAGTGTGTTCTGGGGCATGGCGATCATGGGCTTCGGCCTGGCCATGCAGTCGAAAGTGCTGGTGTTGGCACCGGACGCCACCGATGTGGCCATGGCGATGTTTTCCGGTATCTACAACATTGGTATTGGCGGTGGCGCGCTGATGGGCAGTTGGGTCGGCAGCCACTTCGGCTTCGCCTGGATCGGCGCGGCGGGCGGGTTGCTGGCAGCGGTGGCGTTGATCGGGTATTGCCTGGCAATCAGGCGCTTTGGGCAGGGTGTAGCGCAGACGCCGGCTTGATCGCCGCGGGCGACCATTGGTCGCCTTCGAACACCCACACTGTTATTAAGTTGACGCCATTTTTTCCTGCTTTTAATATCCCCAGCCAATGATGGCATGGTGATGGCATTTGCTCGTCAGACACTGCTGGCAATCCACTCTTTAAAAGGACTTTTCCCGTGGCATTTCGCACGTTCCGAAACTGTATCGCCCTGTTTTTCATCTGCTCCGGCCTGTTTGGTTGCGCAGCCAATATCCAAAAGCCGGTTGAACTCGACACCCAGTTCTGGAACGACAAGAGCCAGACCATTGGTGTGGCCATGACTGCCTTGCCGCCCTCGGAGCTGGTGCTCGGTGGCAATCAGGGGCTGTTGGACCTGGCGATCAACAAGGGTGTCAACAGTAAACTCAGCACCCACGTCAGTACCTGGAAGCTGCAGGACGCCGCAAGTATTCCCGATGAAATCGTCGCCAAGCTGGTGGCCAAGGGTTACAAGGCCAAGCGCGTGGACGAGTCGATCGACCTCGCCAAGTTCAAGGAAACCAAATTCCGCGAAGGCTTCTTCGGCCGTGACCTGACGCCATTGCAAGCCAAGTACGGCGTGGATCGCCTGCTGTTGATCTCCTACACCGCCAGTGGCGCATACCGCACCTACTACAGCGTGGTGCCTACCAGCGTGCCGACCCCGCAAGTGGGCGGTATCGGCCTGGTGGTCGACCTGCGTGACAATCACCTGCTCTGGTACAAGCCGTTTGCCGTGACTCAGCCGGCGCAGGGTGAGTGGGACCAACCCAACTTCAGCAACTTGTCGAACGCCTACTACCAGGCCGTGGACAGCAGCCGTCAACTGGTCATCACTCCGTTCGCCCAATGAAGGTCCTGGGCAGTGCCTTGCTCATTGTCAGCGGCCTGATGCTGGGGGCGTGCGCCCAGCATCCGCTGCCTGAACCGGGCTTCAATACACCGTCCGCGCTGTCTTATATCAATGCCCACGGCGCCAAGGTCGAAGTGCGGTGGCCGGCGCAGGGCCTTGTCACCGCGTCGATGGTGATTGATAGCAAGCGCGCGGCGGACGCCGCTCAAGTCAGTGACAATGTCACCCGCAGCGCGGTGAATGCCGGGGGCGTGGTGGGGTTGTTGATCGCCAGCGCCATTAATACCCAGACCGGCGCGGGTGTGCTCGAACGCGATGCGCGCAATAGTGCGGAACACGATGCACGCCCGATGACGACGCTGCTCGGTGAGCAAAACCTGGAAGCGGCCTTTTCCCGACGCTATCAACAGACCGGCCAGGCGGCTGGCCTGCCTGCGGCACAGGGGCCGGTCAGCGCGCTGGTGCTGGTCGAACCGCGGCTGGTGCTGAGCGCGGACCGGGGCAGCTTTACCCTGGTCAACCGGGTACAGGTCCAGGACATCGCCGGGTCGGTGCTGTATCAACGGCGCATTGACGTGGTCGGGCAGCCGTTTCGCAGCTGTGGTGCGCAATGCATCGACGATGGCCACCTGGAGTGGGCCAAGGTGAATGAGCAACTCGAAGCCTGCATTGACGAGACCATGCGCGTGCTTGCACAAGACCTGCGCGCGGGCGAGGGGGTGGATGCAGGGGAGCAGACGGTGCGTTACGTGCTGGACGGTCGCCGTGTGGTTGAACGCGGTCGGCTGTTGCCGTCAGCCGGTGTGTATCACCGGTACCGTAACCTGGATGGCGCAATCAAGTCGGTACCGATGCCATTCGAAAACATCGCGGCGCAGGCGGTTTCACCCTGACCGGGCGGGCTCAGAGCCCGCCGAGCAAGGTCTCCAGCTTTTCCTGGTCACGGGCAAACTGGCGGATACCTTCCGCGAGTTTTTCCGTGGCCATTGCATCTTCATTCGACGCCCAGCGAAATTGCGCCTGCGTCAGCCGCTGGCGCGGTTCGCCGTCGGTGCCTGGCACCAGCTTGCGTTCCAGGGTGCCCTGGTCTTCGTCGAGCTTTTGCAGCAGGTCCGGGCTGATGGTCAGGCGGTCGCAGCCAGCCAGTTGTTCGATCTGGCTGAGGGTGCGGAAGCTGGCGCCCATCACCACGGTCTTGATTTCATTGGTCTTGTAGTAGTTGTAGATGCGCGTCACCGACTGCACGCCCGGATCATCAACGCCGGTGTAGTCCAGGCCGGTGTTCTTGCGGTACCAGTCGTAGATACGGCCCACGAATGGTGAGATCAGGAACACGCCGGCATCGGCGCAGGCCACGGCCTGGGCGAAGGAGAACAACAGGGTCAGGTTGGTCTGGATCCCGGCTTTTTCCAGGCGCTCGGCGGTGCGGATGCCTTCCCAGGTGGAGGCCAGTTTGATCAGCACGCGGTCGCGGCCGATCCCGGCCTGGTCGTACAGGGCGATCAACTGGTTGGCCTTGGCCCACAATGCGTCTTCGTCGAAGGACAGGCGTGCGTCGACTTCGGTGGAGATGCGCCCGGGGATCACCTTGAGAATGCCGGCACCCACCGCCACTGCAAAGTGGTCGCAGGCCAGGCCCACGTCACCCTTGGCATGGGCCACGGCGCTGCGCAGCAGCTCGGCATATTCCGGGATGGCGGCGGCCTTGAGCAGCAGGGAAGGGTTGGTGGTGGCGTCGACCGGGCGCAGGCGGCTGATGGCTTCCAGGTCGCCGGTGTCACAGACCACGGTGGTGAATTGCTTGAGTTGTTCGAGCTTGGACGTCATGAGCGGCAGTCTCCAGAATGAGGGTTAGTGGTTCAGCGCCAGGGCGGTGTCGAGGTCGGTGATCAGGATGTCGAGGTAGCCGCCCTTGAGCGCCCCACGAATCGCCTGGACCTTGTTCAACCCGCCGGCGAGGCCGAGCACGCGGTGGATCGAGCGCAGCTTGGGCAGCGCTACCGACACCACGAATTCTTCATCTTCTTCCAGCACCGGCTTGCCCTGGGCATCGAAGTAGCGCAAGCAGATATCGCCGACGGCATCGCGTTCGGCGAGCAGGCGCAGCATGTCTTCGGTGTAGTAGTTGCCGCTGTTGCGCAGCAGCTGCGAGGGTTCCAGGTCGCCGATGCCGACAATCGCCAGGGTGATGCTGTCAAAGCGTTGCAGCACCTCCTTGACCTCTTCCATTTCGATGATGCGCTGCTTGCTTTCCACCGATTGCTCGATGCTCTGTGACGGCAGCAAAAACGCCGGGCAGTTGAGCAGGGTGGCCAGGCGTTGGGTCAGCAGGGTGGCTTCGAAGGCGCCTTTGTTGCCGACGCCGCCCAACAGTTGTACCACTTCCTGGGCGCCTTGCTTGCCCGGTTGTGCATGCAAATGGCCGACCATGGCGCGAATGGTGCTGCTCCACGACGAAATACCGATATGGTCCTGGGGTGACAGGCTGGTCTCCAGGTAATGAGCGGCGGCCGAGCCGATGGCCTGCTTGATGCTTTCATCGTTGCCCGGTTCGGTGGCTTCCACCACGATCACCCGGCGCACGCCATAACGGCGCTGCAATTGGGTTTCCAGCTCCAGGTGCAGGCCTTGCAGGCGCATGACCGTGATCTTGACCACGCCTTCTTGCAGCGCCCGGCGCAGGGCGCGGCTGATAAAGGATTGGGACAGGTCCAGCTGTGCGGAAATCTCGGACTGCTTGAGCCCTTCTTCGTAATAGAGGCTCGCGATCTTGGTGATCAGGCGCTGTTCTTCGATCTGGCTCATGAAGGCCTCGGTGGTGAAATCAATGCGGGTGAGGATACCAAACCCTTACGACATGATCAGGCCGCCGTCGATATTGATTGCCTGGCCGGTCAGGTAGGCCGCGTCGTCGGAGGCCAGGAATGCCACCAATCCCGCCACGTCCGAGGGTTTGCCGGCTCGGCGCAGGGGGATGTTCTTGACCCACTCGGCCATCAGTTCACCCTTGCCATAGCGCTTTTCATCGGTGCTGAGGATCTCGCCCCAGACGCGGTCGTTGTAGTCCCACATCTCGCTTTCGATGATACCGGGGCAGAACGCGTTGACCGTGATGTTATGCCGCGCCAACTCCAGCGCCAGGCTCTGGGTGATGCCGATCACGCCCATTTTGCTCGCGGCGTAGTGCGGGGTGTAGATAAACCCCTGGCGGCCCTGGCCGGACGAGGTGTTGATCAGCCGGCCGCTGCCTTGCTTGACCATGTACTTGGCCGCTTCCCGGCAGCCCAGCCACACGCCGGTGGTGTTGACTTGCAGGACCTTGTCGAAGTCGGCACGGGGCATTTTGTCGTAGTGATCGATGGTGATGATGCCGGCGTTCTGTACCGACACGTCGATGCTGCCAAAGCGTGCGTGGCCTTCGCGGTAGAGCTTTTCGATATCGTCTTCACGGGTGACGTCGATGCCCAGCGCGAGGACATCGACCTGGTATTCCTGGGCCAGTTGGTCGGCGGTGAAGGTCACGCGCTCCAGGTCGTTGGAGGCCAGCACCAGGTTGGCGCCCTCCTGGGCGAAGCGCTCGGCAATGCCGGCGCCGATACCACGGCAGGCGCCGGTGATCACCACAGTTTTACCGCTGAATCGTTGCGACATGAGGGGCTCCTTACCAGCAGACAAAGCCGCCATCGACCAACAGGTCGACACCGGTGCAGAAAGACGACGCCTGGCTGACCAGGAAGATCGCCGGGCCGACCATTTCGTCCACGCTGGCCATGCGGCCCATGGGCGTGGTCTGTTCAAAGATCTTCACCTGGTCGGCGACTTCCGGGCGTGAGTTCATCGGCGTGGCGGTGTAGCCCGGGCTGATGCAATTGACCCGCAGGCCCTTGTCTGCCCACTCCATCGCCAGGCTTTTGCTCAGGTGGATCACCCCGGCCTTGGAGGTGTTGTAGTGGGCTTGCAACAGGCCACGATTGACGATGCTGCCGGACATGGAGGCGATATTGACGATCGCGCCTTTGCCCCGTGGCAACATCACGGCGGCCTGGGCCTGGCAACTGAGGAAGATGCCGGTGAGGTTGATGTCCAGGGTGGTTTGCCAGCGTTGCAGTTCCAGGTCCTCGGCGGCCTGGGCGTTGGCGATGCCGGCGCAGTTGACGGCCACGCTGAGTGGGCCGAGTTCTTGTTCGGTTCGCGCGACCGCTGCATCCAGCGCGGCGCGTTCGGTGACGGTGCCGCTGAGGGCCAGGGCTCGACGGCCCAGGGCCTGGATGCGTTCTACCGTGCTGGCAATGCCGGGGCTGCCCGGAAGATCAAAGCAGGCGACATCCGCGCCCGCTTCGGCGAGCCCGACGGCGATAGCCTGGCCAATGCCGCTGCCGGCGCCGGTGACAAAGGCCACTTGGTCTTGAAGACTAAAAAGCTGCATGAACTACTCCAATCTTGAAATCACAGTGGAACCCCTGTGGGAGGGGGCTTGCCCCCGATAGCAGTGGTTCAGTTACAGATGCATCTACTGACACTCCCTCATCGGGGGCAAGCCCCCTCCCACATTGGATCTGTGCAGGTGTTTGGTTATGCGGTGGCCATTTCCATTACCGACACCGGGGTGGCCTCGCCACGCTCCAGAATCCCCATCTGCCGGCCCCGGCTCATCACCATCACGCGGTGTGACAGCCCGAGCACTTCATCCAGGTCCGAACTGACCACAATCACCGCCATGCCCTTGGCTGCCAGGTCGGCGATCACTTCGTAGATCGCTGCCCGCGCGCCCACGTCAATCCCGCGCGTCGGTTCATCGAGGATGAACACCTTGGGGTTGCGCGCCAGCCACTTGGCGATGATCACCTTCTGCTGGTTACCGCCGGACAGACTGGAAATCCGCGACTGCGGCGCACCTTTCACACCCAACCGCGCCACCGCCGTGCGCGCGAATTCGCGTAGCGGGGCAGGGAACACCCAGCCGCGTTTGTCGAGCAAATCGGTGTTGCCATAAATCAGGTTGTCTTCGATGCGATGCTCCACCACCACGCCTTGCTGCTTGCGGTCTTCCGGTACCAGCACCACACCGGCCTGGATCGCCTCGAAGGGCGAGCGCAACTGGCATGTCTCGCCATCGAGCACCGTATGCCCTTGGATGTCCTGTGCCGCACCGGCAAGGGTGCGCACCAGCTCGGTCCGCCCGGCGCCGACCACCCCGGCAATGCCGAACACTTCACCGGCGCGTACGCTGAAGTCGATGCCGTGCAAGGCAAACTCGCGGCAGGTCAGATCCTTGACCTGCAACATCACGCGCTCTTGCGGCGCCTGCAACGCAGGGAAAATTCGCTCCAGGCTGCGCCCGACCATCTGCTCCACCAATTCCCGCACCGGCACTTGCGCCGTGGCATGCAGGGCGATCTGGCGACCGTCGCGCAGCACCAGCACACGGTCGGCGATGCGCGCGATTTCTTCCAGGCGATGGCTGATATAGATGAATGATACACCCTCGGCCTTGAGCCGTTCCACCTGCTTGAACAGCAGCTCGGTTTCGTCCCCGCCCAAGGCCGCGGTGGGCTCATCGAGGATCAGCAGGCTGGCCCTGAGTGTCAGTGCCTTGGCGATTTCCACCAGTTGCTGGGCCGCCACGCTCAGGCCCTCGACCTTACGCGATGCCGGCACCTTGAGCCCCAGGCGCTCCAATTGGATCTGCGCCTGGGCCTCCATGTACTCGCGGTCGACCCGCCCGTGGCGCATGGGCAGGCGGCCGACGAAGATGTTTTCGGCGATCGACAATTGCGGCAACAGACGGATTTCCTGGTGGATCAGGCCGATCCCGGCCCCCAGTGCGGCACCCGGCGAGGCTGGGGTGTAGGGCTCGCCGAGCCAGGTCATGCTGCCCCCGGCTTCGGGTTGCACGAGCCCGGCGATGATCGACGACAAGGTCGACTTGCCTGCGCCGTTTTCGCCGAGCAACGCCAGGACTTCGCCGGGGCGAATGTCCACATTGATCTGCGACAGCACCTGCACCGGGCCATAGGCCTTGCTGATATTGCGCAGGCATAGCACGGCATCGGGTTCAGCTGCACGGGTATCCAGAGCGGCTTGCATGACGACCTCCACGGCTTACGGGTGCTGTTGCAGGAACGGCGCGACGTTTTCTTTAGTGGTCAGCACGGTGGGCAGCAGTTGTTCCTTGGGCACGGCCTTGCCGGCTTTCAGGTCAATGGCCGAGGCCACGGCCAGGCGCCCCATTTTCTGCGTCTGCTGGGTCATGGTCGCGTTCAGCACACCGCTTTGCACGGCCTTGAGCCCGGCCACGTCACCGTCGAAACCGACCACCACCACCTGGTGATCGAGGTTGCCGACCTTCACCGCCTGGGCGGCGCCCAAGGCCATGGCATCGGCGCGGCCGAAGAACACGGTGATATTCGGGTCACGCTGGAGCAGGTCCTGGGCCACGGCGAAGCCTTTGTCCTGGGCCCATTCGGCGGGTTGCTGGGCCACCACCTTCAGGTTCGGGAAGGCTTTCAACCCTTCTTCAAAACCTTTGGCGCGATCATTCTCGGGGGTGGTGCCGAGCTGGCCTTGCAGGATCGCGATACGGCCCTTGCCGTCGGTGATCTTGCCCACGTATTCGGCCAGGGTCTTGGCCCCGTCCACGCTGTCGCTGGCAATAAAGGTGTCTCCGGGTGCGTCGGGGGCGTTGCGGTCGACAGCGATGACCGGGATGCCGGCAGCCTTGGCGGCTTTCACCGGCACACCGGCCGCAGTGGCGCCAGCCGGGATGTAGATCAGCACATCGATCTGGCGGGTGATCAAGTCTTCAATCTGGCTGACCTGGGTCGAAGAGTTGCCCTGGGCATCCACGGTGATCACCTTGATCCCCTTGGCCTTGCCCTCGGCTTCCACCGATTGCTTGATCTGGTTGAAGAAGTCGGCCTGCAGGTTGGCCACGGCCAGGCCGATGGTCAGGTCCTTGGCCCAGGTGGTGCCGGCGGCAGTGAGGGTGGCGGCGGCGAGAGCGGTGGCTAACAGCAGTTTCTTGGGGCTGAACATGTCGGTGACTCCTGGTTTTATTGTTGGAGGGTGTCAACTGTCGAACAGGTTTAACGGGCAGTGCTGGAGCGGCGTCGCAGGGTGTCGATGGTGACGGCGAGGGCAATGACCACACCGATCACCACTTGTTGAATGAAGGGCGAAACACCCAGCAGGTTGAGGCCATTGCGCAGCACGCCAATGATCAACACGCCGACGAGGGTGCCGCCGATGCTGCCGACGCCGCCACTGAGGCTGGCGCCGCCAATCACCACGGCGGCGATGGCGTCCAGTTCCAGGCTCAGCCCGGCACTCGGTTGCGAAGAATCAAGGCGTGCGGCGAGGGTCACGGCGGCGATACCGGCGAGGGCACCGCTGATGGCGTACACCCACAAAGTAATCGCACGCACCTTGATGCCCGACAGCCGCGCGACTTCCGGGCTGCCGCCCATGGCGTAGAGGTTGCGGCCACCGGCACGAAAGCGCAGGAACACCCAGGCCACCACCAGCATCACCAGGAACAGCCCCACGGTGGCCGAGAGGAAACCAAAGTGGCGCACCGTGGCCAGGCTGGTGAACCAGTCCGGGTAGCCGACGATCTGCCGGCCTTCGGTGAGGATATTTGCCAGGCCACGGGCTACCGACATCATGGTGAGCGTGGCAATAAAGGGCGGCAGCTTGGCGTAGGTGATCAACCCACCGGACACCAACCCGGCGAGCATTCCGCTGGCAATCGAGATCGGAATCGCGAAGCCCAGCGGCACGGCCTGATCCTGATACAGCCAGCCGAGCATCATCATTGAAAAGGCCAGCACCGAGCCGACCGACAGGTCGATGCCGCCGATCACGATCACCGCCGTCATGCCAATCGCCAGGATGCCCAGTACGGTGACCTGATCGAGGATGTTCAGGCCATTGCGCAACGAAAAGAAGAATTCAGAGCTGAAGGAGAAGACCAGCACCAACAGCACCAGGCCGATCAGCGGGCCGCCGATGTTGCTGGGCAGCAGTTTCACCAGACGTGGGCGGGGTGGCGGCTTGAGTTCGGCCGGATGCTGGACAATAGCTTTGGCGTCCACAGTGTTCTCCTGATTTATTTTTTTTGGAGTGCTTTCAGGCGTCTTGAATATTTATGCGTGCCTGACTGTTAATTCAGATTCCAGTGACACCGTGTCAAAGTCAAGCGCTTAATTTTTCATGTGTGCCTCTAGGCTGGCACTTTCACACGCCACAAAGCCACGGGATAGATAAGCCCGCGTGGGATTTTGGCCGTTTGTCCGAGGGCTGTTTCCGGGGTTTATTTCATTTTTTCGCCGGTCGCTCACTTGACCTGCTGAGCGTTCGGCGTCTAAATAGAAATATATTGTCACTGCTGAATAAATATTCAAAACAGCTTTGGACACTTTCACCCCGCGTGGTCAGCCTCAAAGGAGCCGCTGCATGAATGCCTTCCAGTACGACGCCCACCAGATCAAGGAACAGGCCCGCCTGATCCGTCGCCATGTGATCCGCCTGAATGCCGACTCACCGGCCGGCGGTCACACCGGGGCTGACTTGTCGGAGACCGACATCCTGGCCACCCTGTATTTCCGCATCCTCAACACCGGCCCGGAACGTACCGAAGACCCGGAGCGGGATATCTATATCCAGAGCAAAGGCCATGGCGTGGGCGGTTTGTACTGCTGCCTGGCGCAGGCAGGCTACATCCCCACTGAGTGGCTGCCGACCTACCAGCACTTCAATTCCCACTTGCCCGGCCACCCCGTACGGCAGAAAACCCCCGGCATCGAACTCAATACCGGCGCGCTTGGGCATGGTCTGCCGGTGGCCGTGGGCCTGGCGTTGGCGGCGAAAATGTCCGGCAGCAAAAAACGCATCTATGTGCTGACCGGCGACGGTGAGCTGGCCGAAGGCTCCAACTGGGAGGCGGCGATGGCGGCGGCCAAGTACGGTCTGGATAACCTGTTTGTGATCGTCGACAAGAACAAGCTGCAACTGGCGGGGTTGACCGCCGAGATCATGCCGCTGGACCCGCTGGACGTGAAATGGGCCGCCTTCGGCTTCAGCGTCAGCGAGTGCGACGGTAACGATGTGGGCCAATTGATCGAGGCCCTGGAAACCATGCAGACCAAGACCGGCGCGCCCCAGGTGCTGATCGCCCACACCATCAAAGGCAAGGGCGTGTCGTTTATCGAAGCCCGTCCCGAATGGCACCACCGCGTGCCCAAGGGTGATGAAATCAACGCGGCACTGGAGGAGTTGAACCATGGCGAGTGAACATTTGGCGAGCGTCATGGTGGACGCGTTTATTGCCGCCGTCGATGCCGGGCTGGACGTGGTGCCGGTGGTCAGTGACTCCACCTCTACGGCCAAGATCGGCCCGTTTGCCCAGCGCTTTCCCGAGCGTCTGATTAACGTCGGCATTGCCGAACAGTCCCTGGTCAGCGTCGCTGCGGGCCTGGCCCTGGGCGGCAAGATCGCCGCCACCTGCAATGCGGCGCCATTCCTGATTTCCCGCGCCAATGAGCAGATCAAGGTCGACGTCTGCTACAACCAGGCCAACGTCAAGATGTTCGGCCTCAATGCCGGCACCAGTTACGGCCCGCTGGCCAGCACCCACCACAGCCTCGACGATATCTCGGTGATGCGCGGCTTTGGCAATGTGCAGATTTTCGCCCCGGCGGATGCGCGTGAATGCCGTCAGATCGTCGATTACGCGCTGCGCTATCACGGCCCGGTGTATATCCGGCTCGATGGTAAGGCCCTGCCGGATGTGCACGAGGGCGACTACCAATTCGTGCCTGGGCAGGTGGATATCCTGCGCCAAGGCGCGGATGTGAGCATCGTGGCCTTGGGCTCGGTGGTGCATGAAGCGGTAGATGCGGCCGCATTGCTGGCGGAACAGGGCATCCAGGCGCAGGTGATCAACCTGTCGTCGATCCGGCCCTTGCAGCGCGATGTACTGCTCAGCGCCTTGCGCGGCACGCGCGCGGTGATCAGTGTGGAAGAGCACAATATCAACGGCGGCGTCGGCAGCCTGGTCGCCGAAGTGCTGGCCGAAGCTGCATTGGGTATTCCCTTGATCCGCCTGGGCATTGGCGATGGTGAATACGCCGCCGCCGGCGCCCGCGAACCGACGCGCGCCTTGCATAACATTGATGCGGCTGGGATCGTGGCGGCTGCCACTCGGTTGCGGTGAATCCCATGAACAACAACACTCCGCTGATCCTGGCGCTGGATGAAGGCACCAGCAACGCCAAGGCGGTGCTGGTCAATGAACTTGGCCAGGTGATTGCGCGCGGTTCGCGGCCACTGAGCATCAGCCATCCCCAGGCCGGGTTTTCCGAACAGGACCCCCTGTTGATCTGGCAAAACACGTTGGCGGCGATTGAAGAATGCCTGGCCCAGGTGGATCGTCCGATCACTGCGCTGGCGATCAGCAACCAGCGTGAGTCGGTGGTGGCGTGGGATCGTCGTAGCGGCGAGCCGCTGTCGCCTTGCATCAGTTGGCAATGCCGACGCTCCACCGCGTTGTGCACCCAGCTGCATGCGCAGGGCCATGAAGCACTGATCCTGGAGAAGACCGGGCTGGCATTGGACCCGATGTTCTCGGCGGGTAAATTTCGCTGGATTCTCGATCACCTTGAGGATGGCCACGCCCGCGCCGCTGCCGGGCAGATCTGCCTGGGCACGGTCGACAGCTGGCTGTTGTGGAAGCTCAGCGGCGGCCAGGTGTTCGCCACCGACTATTCCAACGCCGCGCGTACCCAACTGTTCAACCTGCATACCTGTGCCTGGGATCCTGAGCTTTTGCAGCTGTTCGCCATTCCGGCCGCGGCCTTGGCACCGATCCAGCCGAGCGCCGGTTTCTTCGCCGAAACGGTCGCCGTGGGCAGCTTGCCCGCCGGTATCCCGGTGATGTCGATGATCGGCGACTCCCATGCGGCGCTGTACGGGCAGGGCGGTTTTGCGCCGGGGCTGGTCAAGGCCACCCTCGGCACCGGTTCGTCCTTGATGACGCCCATGAGCGGCCCGATTGCCTCCACCCATGGCTTGTCGACCACCTTGGCTTGGCACGACGGCAGCCAGCCCACCTTCGGCATGGAAGGCAATATCGTCCATACCGGCGCCGCCGTGCAGTGGGCTTCGCGGTTGGTGGCCGGGGAGTCCCTGGACGCCTTGACCGAACAGGCCGCGCAACTGCCGGATAACGGCGGCGTGTATTTTGTGCCGGCGCTCTCCGGCCTCGGCGCACCGCACTGGAAGGCCGACGCCCGTGGGCTGATCTGCGGGTTGACCGAAGCCACGTCCGGCGCGCATATCCTGCGCGCGTCGCTGGAATCGATCGGCTATCAGATTCGCGATGTGTTCGAGGCCATGCAGCAAGACATCGGCAGCCCGCTCAAGGAACTGTGGGTGGATGGCGGCGCCACGCGCAACCGTTGGCTGATGCAGTTCCTGGCCAACCTGTTGCAACGGCCGGTGGTGCGCAGCCTGTCGCCGGAAGTCTCGGCGCTGGGCGCAGCGCACCTGGCGGGGAGGGCGCTGGGGATTTGGGCGAGTGATGAGGCGCTGGGTGCATTGGAGCGCCAGCGCGAGCGGTTTGAACCGCAGGATGACCCGGCGATGGCAGGGCGTTACACCGAGTGGAAAAACGCCCTGGCCCGCACACTCCTCTAACGTCATATGCAGATCCAAATGTGGTAGGGGCGGTGCGACGATTCGACTGCCCCCGATGCGGTGTATCAGTCAGCTCATCTGTTGCTGACCCACTGCCATCGGGGGCAAGTCGAATCGTCGCACCGCCCCTCCCACATTTGGCCTGTGCAAGCCTCAAGGGCGCCAGGTCTGCACATCCGTGGCATCCACGGCCTTGGGTAATAACCCCGCCTTGAAGAACGCATCGGCAATCTTCTGCTGCTCACCCAACTGATCCACCGTCACCGGCTGCACCTGATAACTGCGGTGCGCGTTCGCCGCTTCCACCGTGGCCACATCCAGGTTGCCCCACAACGGCCCAAGCACTTTCGCTGCGTCCTGGGGGTGGGTCTTTATCCATTGGCCGGCTTTTTCCAACTGTTCATACACCACTTTCAACACGTCGGGATGGGCCTTGGCGTACGGCGTGCCGGTCAGGTAGTAACGCTTGTAGCTGGCCAGGCCTGCGCCATCGGCCAGGGTGCGCGTCGGTAACTGGCGCTGCACGCTGGTGAGGAAGGGTTCCCAGGTCACCCAGGCATCCACCTTGTTGTTCTCGAACGCCGCGCGACCATCGGCCGGCGAGAGGTAGGCCGGTTCGATATCCGAGAACGCCAGGTCGGCCTTGGCCAACGCGGCAATCAACAGGTAGTGCGTGCCGGCGGCTTTGGTGACCGCGACCTTCTTGCCTTTCAAGTCCGCCAATTGCTGGATCGACGAATCCTTGTGCACCACGATCGCCTGGGCGTTGGGCGAGGGCGCTTCCTGGGCGAAGTAGGTGAGCTTGGCCTGGGCCGCCTGGGCGAAGATCGGCACGGTGTCGGCCACGTCGGCGCTGATGTCCACGTTGCCGACATTCAGTGCTTCCAACAACGGCAGGCCACTGGGGAACTCGTGCCAGGACACATCGATATGCTCGGCTTTGAGGGCCTTTTCCAGGGTGCCTTGGGTTTTCAGCAGGGTGATCAAGGTCGAGGATTTCTGGTAACCGATGCGCAGGGTTTCCTGGGCTTCGGCGCTTACGGCGACGGCAAAAGCGAGTAACCCTAATACAGCGGCGAGGGGACGACGTATGGACATGGCGCGCTCGATGTTCAACGAAATTGCGCCAAGCATAAAGTTCTAAAAACCATTCGATAAATAATTTTTGGATCTGAGCTTAGGGCACTTTTATCCGCTTGCTGCTCATCGGGCATAACCCTGTAGTTATAGGGCTATTTCATAAAATCCAGTCATTAATATAAACAATAGATTTTTTATGCACATGCCTCTCATGGCCCCATCCCGCCAGATCCATTTCTGTTGAGCGCGCTTTCTGTGGCGAGCGGGCTTGCCCTAATGCCGTTCAGTTAAGCGTACATCGCCTTCTGTAGGAGCGAGCTTGCTCGCGAAAAACGTCAAGTTCTTCGCGAGCAAGCTCGCTCCTACAAAAAAGCCTTAACTGAACGGCATTAGGGCTTGCCCCGCGTTGGGCTGCGCAGCAGCCCCAATAAGCCCACCGCGTTATTTCAGACAACACTCGGTGGCAGGATTCAGAGCCGCTTCGCCCCCCAACGTGGGTGGGGATGCCGCCGGCGGCGTATCGCAATAAATTCCTCGGCACCCTGGGCGGAATCAACGCCGCAGTTGCGGCTCGCCTTCAATGCAATCGACCAAGAATTCCATCACCACTTTCACTGACGGTGAGCGCCGCATATCCGGGTACACCGTCAACCAGATATCGCGCACCGGCCCGTCGCTGGCGGTGGGCAAGCGCGCCAGTTGCGGGTCGTGATCACCCACCAGCGTCGGCAATACCACCGCGCCCACCTGGGAGCGGGCCGCCATTTGTTGGGTGATCAACTCACTGGCGGCAAATACGATCGGGCGCTGGCCGCGCAGTTGGTGCATCCACGCTTGCTGGGGCAGGTGGTCGCGGCTGCTGTCGTAGGCGATGAACGTCCAGTGGGCGGCGGGCAGTTGCTTGAACACTGGCGCGGCATACAACCCGAAGCGCACCACACCGACCTTGCGGCGCACCAGCGCGTCCTCGTCGGGGCGTACGGTGCGCAGGGCGATATCGGCTTCGCCCTTATCCAGCGCGGCCAGTTGGGTGGAGGGCATCAGCACCAGGTTCAGCTGTGGGTACTGGGCTCGCAAGCGCGCCACGTGGGGCGCGATGCAATGGTTGGCAATGGACGGCGGGCAACTGACCCGTACCGTGCCGGCCAGCTCGATGGACGCTACCCGTGACAAGCGCATGACTTCGGTAGCCATCTCGCCCATGCCCGCCGCCAGTTCAGCCAATGCCCGGCCCTGGGCAGTGAGTGGTCGGCTGCGGGGCAGGCGGTCGACCAGTTTCACCCCGAGGGCTGTTTCCAGGGCGTCGACCCGGCGCCCGACGGTAGCGTGTTCCACCTGCAACTCGCGGGCGGCGGCCGACAGCGATTGGGTGCGGGCCAAGACGGTGAAGTAATACAGGTCCTGCCAATCGAACATCGGGTTATTTCCGCACAGGGGTTGGGAGAGTTTGGGGAATTTTCCTACTGAGAAGGTCCTTTTACCATGGCCGCTTCCCAGTGCAAACGGAGTTGTTCCCCGATGAAAGCCATCACCCTGCAAACCTATGGCGGACCCGAGGTTGCCCTGCTGCGCCATGACGCTCCCATACCCCAGGCCACGCCAGGCCATGTGCTGGTCAAGGTGGCCTGTGCCGGGATCAATTTCATGGATGTCCACACGCGCCAGGGCAAGTACGCCCAATCGGTGACGTACCCGGTGCGCCTGCCTTGCACCTTGGGCATGGAAGGCGCCGGAGTGGTCGTTGACGTAGGCGCCGGCGTCAGTCATTTGCACGTCGGTGATCGGGTCGCCTGGTGCATCGCCTGGGGGGCTTATGCCGAATACGCCGCTGTGCCGGCGGACAAAATCGCGCAGATTCCCAGCGCAATCACCTTCGATCAGGCGGCAGCCGCGATGTTCCAGGGCTGCACCGCCCATTACCTGATTGACGATGTGGCGCGCTTGCACGTCGGCAGTACCTGCCTGGTGCATGCGGCGTCCGGCAGCATTGGCCAATTATTGGTGCAGATGGCGCGGCGGTTGGGCGCGACGGTATTCGCCACCGGTAGCAGCGCTGAAAAATGCGCGATTGCCCTGCAACGCGGTGCCCACCAGGCCTGGACGTATGACGAAGGGCGATTCGCCGAGCGCGTGCGCGAGGCTACGGCGGGGCAGGGCGTGGATGTGGTGTTCGACTCACTGGGCAAAACCACCTTGCGTGACAGTTTCCGCGCTTGCCGCACGCGAGGCTTGATCGTCAATTACGGCAATGTCTCGGGCTCGCTGACGGACCTGGACCCGATTGAACTGGGGGAGGCCGGCTCACTGTTTTTGACGCGGCCACGCTTGGCTGACCACATGGCCGATGGCGCGACCGTGCAACGGCGAGCCAATGCGGTTTTTGCGGCGATGTTGGAAGGATCGCTGACGGTGGAGATCGAGGGACATTACAGCCTGGAGACGGTGAAGCAGGTGCATGCGCGCATCGAGGCGCGGCAACAAATAGGTAAGGCGGTGGTGTGGGTGGACCGCGACTTGGTTTAATGCAGACGAAAAAAAAACCGGCTGATCAGGCCGGTTTGGGGTACCCCGCGAACAGCGCGGGGTCAGGCGTTGTTGCTGTGCAGGCGATCAGCGCCGCCTTCGGCCAGGCCACGTTCTTGCAGACGATCAGCACCGCCTTCGGCGACACGGTTGCCATTCAGGCGATCAGCACCACCTTCGACCAGGCCACGTTCTTGCAGACGGTCAGCACCGCCTTCAGCGACACGGTTGTCATTCAGGCGATCCGCACCACCTTCGACCAGGCCACGTTCTTGCAGACGATCAGCACCGCCTTCAGCGACACGGTTGCCATTCAGGCGATCCGCACCACCTTCGACCAGGCCGCGTTCTTGCAGACGGTCAGCACCGCCTTCAGCGACACGGTTACCATTCAGGCGATCAGCACCACCTTCGACCAGGCCACGTTCTTGCAGACGGTCAGCACCGCCTTCAGCGACACGGTTGCCATTCAGGCGGTCGGCCCCGCCTTCGGCGACACGGTTGGCATTCAGGCGATCCGAGCCGCCTTCAGCGACGACTGGGTGGGCAAAAGCGTTTGCAGCGAGTACCGAGAAAGCGAGGCTAAGCAAGAGTTGGCGTTTCATGATGGTGTGCTCCAAGTGTTTTAGTTGGGGTGTTGCCGGGTATGGGTTTGATGTTACGCGTTGCATTTTTTAAGAGAACTTCATTGGGCTGATGGTGACTATCGACGCCGGCGATGGCCCGCATGGGCGGGCCATCAAGGGCCGTCATGGCATCTGCGGCTGTTCTTGAGGGCGCAGGTCAAACACCAGCACCTCGGCATCCTCACCCTGGCTTATGCGGATCTGGCGCTCGTCACGTACTCGGGCACCGTCGCCTTCCTGCAAGCGCTGGCCATTGATCTCCACGCTGCCGCGGGCCACATGGATGTACACGTGGCGGTTTGGCGCCAGGTCCAGGCTGGCGCTTTCATCGCCGTTGAACAGCCCGGCATACACCCGCGCATCCTGGCGTACATGCAGCGAACCCTTGGCGCCATCCGGCGAGATGATCAACTGCAGGCGCCCACGTTTCTGTGCTTCGCTGAAGTGCTCCTGCTGATAGCGCGGCTCGGCACCGGCCACGTTCGGCACGATCCAGATCTGCAGGAAGTGCACGCCACGGGTCTGGCTGTGGTTGAACTCGCTATGGGCCACGCCGCGGCCGGCGCTCATCAGTTGCACATCGCCGGGGCGGATCACCGAGCCGGTGCCCAGGGTGTCCTTGTGCTCCAGGGCGCCTTCGAGCACATAGGAGAAAATCTCCATGTCGCGGTGCGGGTGCTGGCCGAAGCCTTTGCCGGCGGCGACGCGGTCGTCATTGATCACCAGCAGGTCGGAGAAACCCTGTTCCTTGGGGTTCCAGTAGTTGGCGAACGAGAAGGTGTGGAACGACTTCAACCAACCGTGATTGGCGGCGCCGCGTTCCGAAGCTTTGCGAAGGGTCAGCATGGTGGTGTCCTCAAGTGAGCGCGGGCTGCGACATGCAGGGCGCTTGCGTTGAGAAGAAGATTACTGGTTACCGAAATATTCATTAAGAAGCTAAAAACTGAATAACTGTCTCATGTGGGTTGACAGTAAAAGACGTGCCATAATGCCGGCCGCATTCTTTTCCGATGGACGTCTCTCGTGATGAAAACCGTGGCCATGGCGCTGTTTCCGGACTTCCTCCTGCTCGACATGGCCGGGCCGCTTGAAGTGTTTTCGATTGCCAACCGCTACCTGCCGCCGGCGCAGCACTACCAGATCCTTACCCTGGGCACCGAACCGGGCCCGCTGCGCGCGTCCAACGGCGTCGTCGTCCAGCCCGACCTGCTGCTGGAGCAGGCGCACGATGCCTACGACCTGTTGCTGGTGCCCGGCGGCCCCGGTGCCTATAACGAATGCCATCCCGACTTGCTGCCCTGGCTGCGGGCCGCTGCACCTCGGTCGCGGCGTTTCGGTTCGATCTGCACCGGCGCCTTTGTGCTGGGGCATGCGGGGCTGCTCGACGGCCACCGGGTGACCACCCACTGGCACTACACCGAACGCTTGATCAAAGCCTTCCCCCAGGCCATCGTCGAGACTGACCGCATCTACCTGCAGGACGGCCGCTTGATTACGTCGGGTGGGGTCACGGCCGGTATCGACCTGGCGCTGTCGGTCGTAGCCCAGGACCATGGCAAACAGGTGGCAGTGGAAGTCGCCAAGGTGCTGCTGGTGGTGATGAAGCGCCAGGGCGGCCAGGCTCAGTTCAGCCCGATGACCGCCGCCGTGTCGCCCCTTGAAACCGCGATTACCCGTGTGCAGAACCAGGTACTGGCCCATCTGGATCAGCCACACACCATCGAGTCGATGGTGGCCCTGGCGGGCATGAGTGCCCGGCATTTTGCGCGGCTGTTTACCAAGGAGGTGCAGATGACGCCCATGGCCTTCCTGCAAGGCGCGCGCATCGACCGCGCGCGGCATTTGCTGGAAACCACCGACCTGCCGCTCAAGACCGTGGCCTTCTACGCCGGTTTTGGCAGCGTGCGGCATATGCGTTTTCTGTTCACTGAAAAGCTCGGCCTCAACCCCACCCAATACCGACAACAGTTCAGTTAACGACAGGATGTCCGTCTCGCGCACCTGAATGTCCGTGACGCTCCCTGTGCCAGCATTGTCCTGTCACGGGTAGCTGGCAAGATAGCGCCAGGCCCATGGAAAAGGAGGCGCAGACGCCCAAGCTCGGGTGTTTCAGCGCTGTTACGGACATGAACAACCCGCACTCGGTGAGCTTCGGCCCCTACACGTTTCACCGACAACAGCGCCTGGTCAGCAAGTCTGGCTGGCCGGTGCCGCTGGGCGGGCGGGCCCTGGATATCCTGGCGGTGCTGCTGGAAACCCCTGGGCAGTTTGTCAGCAAGGACACCCTGATCGCGCGGGTCTGGCCGTGCAGCGTGGTCGAGCAGAACAACCTGCGCGTGCATATCGCGGCCTTGCGCCGGGCGTTGGATGGCCAGCGCTATATCCTCAACGACCCCCAACGCGGGTATTGCTTCGTGGCGCCGGGGCAGGGCACCGTGGCCGCGACTACACCGAGGCACAATCTGGCCGTGCGGCTCAGCGCGGTGATCGGTCGCGATGAGTTGCTGGGCGTGCTGGTGCGGCGCCTGTCCGGGCAACGCCTGATGACGTTGACCGGAAGCGCCGGCGTGGGCAAAAGCACCTTGGCGCTGGCACTGGCCGAGCGCGTGCTGCCGCGCTACGGCGACGGCGTATGGTGGGTGGACCTGGCGACGGTCGAGGCGCCGATGGAAATGCTTCGCCACGTGACCCGAACGCTGGGTCTTGAAGCCTGCAATAACGCCCGTGAACTGGCGCGCCAGTTGGCTTCACACCAATTGCTGCTGGTGCTGGATGGCGCTGACCTGTTGCTCGCCGCCTGTCGGCATCTGGTGCGCACGCTGCTTGAGCGGGCGCCTCGGGTGACGGTGTTGTTGAGCAGTCGCGAAGCCCTGCAGGTCCCCGGCGAATGGGTGCAACGCGTGCCCCGGTTGGCATTGCCGATGCCGTACGCCTGGGCCAGTGTCGAGCAGGCAATGATGTACCCGGCCGTGCAACTGTTTGTCGCTCGGGTTCGGGCCGGTCAGCAGGGCTTTGCGCTGCGGCCCCAGGACCTGGCACCGCTGCGTGATATCTGCCGGCGTCTGGATGGTATTCCCTTGGCCCTCGAACTGGCGGCTGCCCAGGTCGATGCCTTGGGGGTACACGGTGTGCAGGCGCAATTGCGCAATGGCTTGCAGGTGCTGACCCGGGGCCGGCGCACGGCGGTTGAACGGCACCGCTCCATGGCCGCGGCCCTGGACTGGACCTACCAGCGCCTGAGCCTGCCGGAGCGCTGGCTGTTCCTGCAATTGGGTTTGTTCAAGATGGCGGTGACCTTGCCGACCCTTGTCACGCTGGTCGCGGGTACCGAGCTGGAACACGCCGACCTGGCGTACCTGCTGGGGCGTCTGGTCGCCACTTCGTTGCTGACGGTCGAGCCCGGTCCGGGTGCGCAGCGTTATCGCTTGCTTAACAGCGTGCGCAGCTACGCGCTGATGCAACTGCGCGACCCGGTGCAGGTGGCGCGATTGCAGCAGGGTTATGGGCATTACCTGGGGCCGTTTTCAGGCCGGCCGTTGGTCCTGCAACTCGTCGAGCAGGCTGCGTGCGCGGATTAGGTCCTGGCTGGCAAAACCTTCGGTGAATCGCGCGTAAACCCCACCCAGCAGTTCGCGAGCGGCCTGCCGGCGACCTTGTTTTTGCCACAGTCGCGCCAGCGACTCCGCACTGCGCATCTCCCAGGCCAGGGCGCCTTGTTGTTGCGCCAGGCCCAGGGCTTCCAACAGCAGGGTTTCGGCGGCGTCGGGCGCGTCCTGGTGCAGCAACGCCTGCGCGCGCACCCGCAGCAATTCCGGCGCGCACCAGCCGGCGGCACCGCTGCGCACCCGCTCGACCGCGGGTTCGTCCACCGTCGCAACGCCCAGTGTAATCATGATGTCCTTGACCAGGCCGAGGCCGTTCAAATCCCCTTGGCCTGGCCCGTCGGCATAGTGCGCCGCCCAGGTCTGGAACAGCTGGGCCGAATGGCGTTGGGCATGCTGTAACAGCAGTGCCTGCAATGCCTGTGCGGCCGCGCCATCGCCGTTATAGCGGGCGATCACCACACCGGCCAGGGCCAGGGTGTAGCAGATCGAGGTGCCATGATTGATCTGCAAGGCCAGCTCCAGCGCCTGGCTGGCGGTCCGCCAGGCGCGCTCGGGAGCCCCGCGCAGCCATTGGATGCGGGCAAGCACGGTCAGTGAGGCGACGCTCTGGTCGTATTGCACGCCGAAGCCATGGGTGAACCGATTGAGATGGCCGCTGTGGGCCATGCGCTGGATCACCTGTTCGGCATTGTGCAGGGCCAGTGTCTGGTTGCCTGCAAAATGCTGCGCCAGTACTCGCAAGCGCTGGGCGCTCAGGTCCAGCAGCGGGTCGGTACGTGGGTCGAGACGATCGAACTGCACACTCTGTTCCAGGGCTTCGCGGTAGTGACCGGCACACAGGTTGACCGCCATATGCCCGGACACGGCCCGCAATTGGCCCGCAACGTCCTGACGCGCTTCGGCCAACTGCCTGGCCTGCTCGAAGGCGGCGATCGTCTGGGGCGCCCCACCCAGGGCGTGATAGGACAGGCTGCCCAAGGCCAATTGCAGTTGCATCATCAACTGGGTGCAGGGCGCGCTCGACTGCTGCATCAATACCAGCGCCTTGCCCACATAGAACCTGTGCTCGCGCAGCAGGGATAATTCCTGCCACAGCGGCATTGCGCTGACCGTCAGGCGAATGCCCAACTGCTGCGTGCCCTGGTCGCCCAAGCCCCAATCGAGGGCGGCGCGGACGTCTTCGCGTAGCGGTGCGTAGCGGTCGATCCAGGCTTGGGTCGCCGTGCGCTCCCAGTCCTCCCGCGCCTGCTCCATCAATACCAGGCAGCGCGCGGCGTGGCGCTCGCGGGTGGTGTCGAGTTCATCGGCCTGGCTGAGTTTTTCCAGGGCATAGGTGCGGGTAATGTCCAGCAGGCGGTACACCACCTCGTCATCGCCGGGCTCCACGTTGAGCAGGGACTTGGCCACCAGTTGGCTGATCGAACCGAGCACTTCGGCCGGGGCAATCGGCTCTCCGGCGATCACTGCCGCCGCGCTGGCCAGGCTGAACCCGTCACGAAACACCGCCAGGCGGCGCAAGCAAATCTGCTCGCAGTGCGTGAGCAGGTCGAAGCTCCAGTCCAGCGTAGCGCGCAGGGTTTGCTGGCGGGGCAGCGCACTGCGCCGGCCACGGGTGAGCAGGCGGAAGTTGTCTTCCATTTGCACCAGCAGGCGTGGCAAGCCGAAGCGTTCGATTTGCGCCGCTACCAACTCGATGGCCAGCGGAATGCCGTCCAGGCGCTGGCAGATGTCAATGGCCAGGGGCAGTTCGGCTTCGCTCAGTTCAAAACTGTCCTGATGGGACATGGCCCGTTCGATCAGCAGTTGCAGGGCCGGGTAGCCCAGGGCCTGGGCACGGTTGCCAGTGGCGGGCGGGCAGGCCAGGGGCTCCAGGCGTTGCACATACTCACCCTCGGCGCGCAGGGCTTCGCGGCTGGTGGTGAGGATATGCAGGTGGGGCGCATGGCGCAGCAACGTTTCGCAGATCAGGGCCATGTCATCGAGCAGGTGCTCGCAGTTGTCGATCACCAGCAGCAACTGACGTTGGTGCAGGCTGCGCGCGAGGGCGAGCAGCGGCTCATGCTCGGTAAGCGTCAGGTCGAGCAGGGCGGCGAGGTTGGGCAGGATCATCGACGGCGCACTGAGGGGGGCCAGGTCCAGCAGGCGAATGCCATCGGCGTAGTGCCCGATCAGCAGCTCCGCGACCCGCAGCGCCACGGTGGTCTTGCCGATACCCCCGGCGCCGGTCAGGGTGATGAAACGCTGTTGCGGCAATTGCTGCACCAGCGCGTCGATCAGCGCCTGGCGGCCGATCATTCGTGTACGCCGCAGCGGCAGGTTGTGGCCCTGGCTGTGGGGAGGGCCGTCGGTGGGCAGGGTCATCGGCTCGATGCTCAGTGGGGCGACAAAACTGTAGCCGCGCTGGGCTACCGTCACGATATAGCGCTGCCCGGCCTGGCCATCGCCCAGCGCCTTGCGCAACGCCGCCATATGCACCCGCAGGTTGCCGTCTTCCACCACGCTTTTCGGCCAGACCCGCGCGATCAGTTCCTGCTTGCTCACCACATTGCCTGCCTGCTCCAGCAGGATCAGCAGAATTTCCACCGCGCGCCGTCCCAGACGCAATGGGCGGCCGGCCTCCAGCACCAGGCGTTGGCGCGGGTGAATGCGGTACGGGCCGAAATGTACGGCCTGGTCGCTGAGGTCATTCATGCTGGCGCAGGCCCTGAAAAGACAATCGCCTGAGCATATTCCACGTCGGCAAGGATCACTAGGCGGCAATCACCTGCTTGCGGCGCAATTGGTGATTTCGCCAGGTCATCGGGTTCACCCCTTCGCTGCGGGTGAAGATATGACAGAAGTGCGCCTGGTCGCAGAACCCACATTCCAGGCTGATTTGCGTCAGGCTCAGCGCGGAGCCGATGATCAGTTCCTTGGCGCGCTGGATGCGCTGCTGGCGTATCCACTCCTGGGGCGACAGCCCCGTGGTGCACTTGAATGCGCGGGAAAAATGGCTGCGCGACAAGGCGCAGGCTTGGGCGAGGTCGGCGATTGCCAGGCTTTCGCCAAGGTTGGCGAGGATCAGTTGCTTGGCGATACGCTCGCGTCGGGGGCAGAGGCCACCGATGGAGGATAAGCGTGGAGCACAGTGCTCAAGTCGGGCCATGACGAATTTCCGCAGTCGATGGGAGCATTCCCGGTGAATGGATGCAGTCTAGACCGCTTCATTCTTGGGGCCTAACCGTCTGGCTGACGAGTTAATCGTTGTTAATTTCGCCAGGTGCCGGCACGGAAAAGACAGCACAGGCATGCAATCCAGAGCGTGCCCTGCGTGCTTATCTGGTGGCTTGCCAACCGTTTGGATATCGCCATGAACCGCAACGACCTGCGCCGCGTCGACATGAACCTGCTGGTGATTTTCGAGGCCCTGATGTTTGAGAAGAACCTGACCCGGGTCGCCGAAAAACTCTTCATGGGCCAGCCGGCGGTCAGCGCGGCCCTGGGCCGTTTGCGCGACCTGTTCGACGACCCGTTGCTGCTGCGCAACGGGCGGGGCATGGAGCCCACGCCACGCGCGGTGGCGATACTCAAGGAGCTGCAACCGGCCATGGACACCATTTCAAGCGCGGTCAGCCGCGCCAAGGATTTCGACCCGTCCACCAGTTGCGCGGTGTTTCGCATTGGCCTGTCCGACGATGCTGAGTTCGGCCTGTTTCCGCCGTTGCTCAGCCAACTGCGCGAAGAGGCGCCGGGGATCATCGTGGTGGTGCGCCGGGCCAATTACCTGTTGATGTCGTCGTTGCTGGCCAGTGGCGAAATCACTGTGGGGGTCAGCTACACCACGGATCTGCCGGCCAATGCCAAGCGCAAGAAGCTGCGGGATATCCCCTGCAAGGTGTTGCGTGGCGATGCCGGTACAGAACCTCTGACCCTGGATGACTATTGTGAACGGCCCCATGCGATGGTGTCGTTCTCGGGTGACTTGAGCGGCAATATCGACCTGGACCTGGCCCGCATCGGCCGCGCGCGCCGGGTGGTACTGGCGGTGCCGCAGTTCAGCGGCCTGCGTGCACTGCTGGCGGGTACGCAGATTATTGCGACGGTGCCGGATTACGCCGCCTGTGCATTGACCGAGGGCACGGCGTTGCGCGCCGAAGACCCGCCGTTTGCGATCGACGCGGCGGAGTTGTCAATGGTGTGGAGCGGAGTGCATGACAACGACCCGGCAGAGCGCTGGTTGCGCGGGCGGATTACCGAGCATATGGCGCGGGCGATCTGAGGCACCGGGTGACCGCGCCCATACGTCATCCAACGTATTTCCCGATTTCTCTGGCCCCCTGAGACTGGATTGAACGCATCCCGTCATCCGTCCAGGAGCCAGTCCATGACCGAAACGCTGATCAAAGTCGACCTCAACCAGCCCGTCACCGAGAACGAGCAGATCCATAACCGCTGGCACCCGGATATCCCGATGGCGTGCTGGGTGAAGCCGGGCGATGATTTCATCCTCGAGACCTACGACTGGACCGCCGGCGCGATCAAGAACAACGACGACGCCAGCGATGTGCGCGATGTGGACCTGTCCACCGTGCATTACCTGTCTGGCCCGGTGGGGGTGCACGGCGCCGAGCCGGGTGACTTGCTGGTGGTGGACTTGCTCGATATCGGCGCCAAGGCCGACTCCCAGTGGGGTTTCAACGGTTTTTTCTCGCGGCAGAACGGGGGTGGGTTCCTCACTGACCATTTTCCCAGCGCACAAAAGGCCATCTGGGATTTCAAGGGCATGTTCACGAGTTCACGGCATATCCCAGGGGTGAATTTCGCGGGCTTGATCCACCCGGGCCTGATTGGCTGCCTGCCCGACCCGGTGATGCTTGCCGACTGGAACCGCCGCGAGCAGGAACTGATCGACACCAACCCCACCCGCGTGCCGCCGCTGGCCAACGCACCGTTGGCCGCCACCGCGCATATGGGCAAGCTCAAGGGCCAGGCCCGTGACGATGCGGCCGCGACCGGCGCGCGCACCGTGCCACCGCGTGAGCATGGCGGCAACTGCGATATCAAGGATTTGTCCCGTGGCTCGAAGATTTTCTTCCCGGTCTATGTCAACGGCGCCGGGCTGTCGGTGGGCGACCTGCACTTCAGCCAGGGCGACGGTGAAATCACCTTTTGCGGCGCTATCGAAATGGCCGGCTGGGTGCATATGAAAGTCGAGCTGATCAAGGGCGGCATGGCCAAGTACGGGATCAAGAACCCGGTGTTCAAGCCGAGCCCGATCACCCCGAACTACAAGAACTACCTGATCTTCGAAGGCATCTCGGTGGACGAGCAGGGCCAGCAGCACTACCTGGACGTCAACATCGCCTACCGCCAGGCCTGCTTGAACGCGATCAACTACCTGACCAAGTTCGGCTATTCGCCGGCCCAGGGTTATGCGTTGCTCGGCTCGGCACCGGTGCAGGGGCATATCAGCGGTGTGGTGGATATTCCGAATGCCTGCGCGACCTTGTGGTTGCCCACGGAGATCTTCGAGTTCGACATCAACCCCACCGCCAACGGCCCGACGAAATACCTCGACGGCAGCATCGACCTGCCCATTGCCCCGGACCTGTAGCCATGCCGACCTACGAATACGCCTGCGAGGCGTGTGGCACTTTCACGCTGCTGCGGCCGATGGCCCAGCGCAACGAGCCCAGCCAGTGTCCGTACTGCGAAGGACCTGGCGGGCCGTTGAGGGTGTCGGCGCCGGCGCTGCAAACGCTGTCGGCCAACCAACGCAAGGCCATCGCCGGCAACGAGCGCAGTGCCCACGCACCGCAGACCGTCGGCGAATACCGGGAGAACCGTCGCCATCCGGCCGGATGCAGTTGCTGCGGCACCGGTAAAAAAGTCGAGCCGAGCAAGGCCAACCCCTTGGGCCTCAAGACCCAGACCGGGCCACGGCCTTGGATGATCAGTCACTAGACCAGGAGCGTTGTCCGGTACGCATGCCTCAGGCGATGGTGGCATGGGTAGCTACACCACTCTTCAGATCCTGACCAATCTCCCTGTGGCGAGCGGGCTTGTTGTGGCAAGCGGGCCTGTGTGGCGAGCGGGCTTGCCCCGCGTTGGGCTGCGCAGCAGCCCCCAATCCCGCACTGCATTTTGTCTGAAAAAACGCGGTGATCTTACTGGGGCTGCTGCGCAGCCCAACGCGGGGCAAGCCCGCTCGCCACACAGTCCAGGCGGCGCTCAGTGGCGGGAGGTTTCACGAGAATCGCCTTGTAAGTTGAAGCGTTATGGCTAATATGATCCGGGTAAAATAAATAATATCCGGGTAATAAGCCATGCCTGCACACATCACTCCCCAATGCAGCGCCTTTGTTCGTCACCAACGCGTGGCGGCCGGTTCCTATGCCCAGGTGGCTGCCGCCCTGGTTGACCTTGGCCTGTCGGCGGGCAGTTTCCTGGTCTTTGACGACGCCACCGGCACCCAGGTCGACTATCCCTGGCCGGCAGGTTATGCGCCGGAACGACCCGCACCGACAGACACCGATGACGAGCCCCCCGCGGTGCCCACGGTCGGGCGCCCAAAGCTGGGCGTGGTCGCGCGGGAAGTCACCTTGCTGCCTCGCCACTGGGCGTGGTTGGGCCAGCAGCGTGGCGGCGCTTCGGCCGCGTTGCGCCGATTGGTCGATGAAGCGCGCAATGTCCATGCCTGCCGTGATCAAATGCGCCATGCCAAGGAGGCCAGCTATCGCTTCATGAGCGCCATTGGCGGCGACCTGCCGGGTTTCGAGGATGCCGCGCGGGCGCTGTTTGCCCAGGATGCGGCGGACTTTTCCAAGCAGATCGCGCACTGGCCGGTAGACGTGCAGACGTACCTGGCCTGGCTGTCGCGCAACGCTTTTACTGCCTGATCATAAATCCAGGGACTCGAACTACCATGGAAGTCACCCAACAACGGCCGTTGTGGCAGATCTACCTGATCTTTTTGGCACCGATGGTGCTGTCCAACTTCCTGCAGAGTTTTTCCGGCACGCTCAATGGCATCTATGTCGGGCAAATGCTCGGTACCCAGGCGTTGGCGGCGGTGTCGGGGATGTTTCCCATCGTCTTCTTCTTTATTGCGCTGGTGATCGGCCTGGGCGCGGGGGCCTCGGTGCTGATCGGCCAGGCTTGGGGCGCCCAGGAAACCGGGATGGTCAAGGCCATCACCGGGGCCACCTTGACCCTCGGCGCGCTGGTGGGCTTGATCGCGGCGGTACTCGGCAGCCTGTTCGCGCGCCCGGCCTTGCAGGCACTGGGCACCCCCATCGATGTGCTGGATGACGCGGTGGGTTATGCCCAGATGATGATGCTGATCATGCCGCTGCTGCTGGTGTTTATCCTCTACACCCAACTGTTGCGCGGGGTGAGCGACACGGTTTCGCCGTTGTTGGCGCTGATGGTCTCGACCCTGGTCGGCCTGCTGCTGACCCCGGCGCTGATCCGCGGCTGGGTTGGCTTGCCGCCGATGGGCATCCAGAGTGCGGTGTATGCCGGGCTGGCGGGTAACGCGTCGGCGATGCTGTTTCTGATCCTGCGCCTGCGTCATAAAAACCATGTGATGGCGCCGGATCGTGAACTGCTTGCGGCCTTGCGTCTGGATCGGGTGATTCTAGGCAAGGTGCTACGCATCGGACTGCCTACCGGTTTGCAGATGGTGGTGCTGTCGCTGTCGGAATTGGTCATCCTCGCCCTGGTCAACAGCCATGGTTCACAAGCCACGGCGGCCTATGGCGCGGTCACCCAAATCGTCAACTATGTGCAATTCCCGGCGCTGTCGATTGCCATTACCGCGTCGATCCTGGGCGCCCAGGCGATTGGTGCCGGTCGACTGGAACGCATCGGGCCGATCCTGCGTACGGGGTTGCTGATCAACCTGTGCCTGACAGGTGGCCTGATCCTGCTGGGCTACCTGTTATCCCACTGGTTGCTGGGCTTGTTCATCACGGACGACGCCGCACGGATCAACGCCGAACACCTGCTGCATATCATGCTATGGAGCATCCTGGTGTTCGGCTTCCAGGCGGTGATCGGCGGGATCATGCGTGCCAGCGGCGTGGTGCTGATGCCGGTGGCGATCTCGATTTTCTGCGTGCTGGGCGTTGAACTGCCAATGGCGTATCTGTTCAACGCGCATTTCGGCCTGGAAGGGGTGTGGATGGCGTTTCCCGTGACGTACCTGGCGATGCTGGCATTGCAGACGACGTACTTTCGGTTGGTGTGGCGGCACAAGCAGATCAAGCGGCTGGTGTGATAAAAGGTTGCGCACCTCCTTATAAGAAGACAGTGCAGTGATGGCAAACCCCTACGCCGAATTGTTCCAGGCGCCCGGTGCCCGGGCTTTTGTACTTGCCGGGATGCTGGCACGCATGCCCGTGTCCATGGCCGGTATCGGCCTGATCACCATGCTCTCGCAGGTCCACGGCGGTTATGGCTTGGCCGGGTCGGTGGCGGCGATATTTGCCCTGGCTACGGCATTCTGCGCGCCGCAGGTGTCACGGCTGGTCGACCGCTACAGCCAGGGCAGGGTGCTGCCGATCGCCGCGCTGATCGGTGGCGGGGCGTTGTTGTTGCTGTTGCTGTGTACGCGTTTCCAGGCACCCAGCTGGACGTTGTTCCTGTTCGCCGCTCTGGCCGGTTGCATGCCCAATATGTCGGCGATGGTACGGGCGCGCTGGACCGCGCTGTACCGCGGCCAACCCAAGCTGCAGACCGCGTTTGCCCTGGAGTCGGTGCTCGATGAGGTGTGTTTTATCATCGGCCCACCGATCTCCGTTGGCCTGAGCGTCGTGCTGTTCCCGGAAGCCGGGCCTTTGGTGGCGGCGCTGCTGCTGGCAGTGGGCGTCACCGTCTTTGTGTTGCAACGCGCAACGGAACCGCCGGTGCATGAGCACCAGGGCCATCACGGCCGCTGGTTGATCGCTTCACCGTCGGTACTGATCCTGATGATCCTGCTGTTGGCCATGGGTGTGATCGTCGGCGTGGTGGATGTGGTCAGTGTCGCCTTTGCCCAGCAGCAGGGCCAACCCGCAGCGGCGAGCATTGTGCTGTCGGTGTATGCCATCGGTTCGTGCCTGGCGGGGTTGGCGTTCGGCGCGCTCAAGTTGAAGGCGCCGCTGCCCCGGCAGTTTCTGTGCTGCGGGATGGCCACGGCGTTGACCACCTTGCCACTGCTGTTGGTGACGAACATCCCTGGGTTGGCTGTGGCGATCTTCGTTTCCGGCCTGTTCTTCGCCCCGACGCTGATCGTGTCCATGGCCCTGGTGGAACAAATCGTCCCGCCGAGCCGCCTCACCGAAGGCATGACCTGGCTGATCACCGGTCTCAGTATCGGCGTGGCCATCGGCGCCGCCAGCTGCGGCTGGATGATCGACCAGTTTGGCGCGGCCAGCGGCTTCTGGGTGTCGCTGGCGGCGGGCGCCGTGGTGTTGGGGGCGGCGGTGCTGGGTTATCGGCGACTGGGTTGATCAACCGATCGCCGGGTCTGCGCCGTGGTGTTGCAGGAACTCGTTCAACGCCTGGCGCGTCAGGTCGTTGAGCGTGACTTTCTTACGGGTTGCCGCCAGGGCCGCGGCCAGGTGCAGGTCATGGCCGACCCGCACATTGAACGAGCCTTTGCATGGCTTCTCCGGGGTTTGCCCCAGGGTCTGGCAGGTCGCGAGATAGTCATCCACGGCCTCGCGGAAGGCCGCGTCCAACTCGGCGACGGTTTTCCCTTCATAGCTGACCAGCGCCTTGATGAAGAGGATTTTGCCGAACAGGCAGTTGTCTTCGAGGCTGGCTTCGATAGAGCCGATGTAACCGTTGTATTTCAGTTGGTTGTTCACTGAATCAGGTCTCCTGATCTCAATTGTTCGATGACCTGGCGACGAATGTAGTGTTTCAGTTCGTTGCCGGGGTGAGGCTTGTGCAAGGTGATCATTGCCGTGGGGTCGCCGATGTCGAACTTGACGCGGCTTCCCGCCCCCTCGATTTGTGTGTAGCCAAGCCGACGCAGCAGCGTGACGAGCTCGGGCCAGGTGAATGTCATGTGTTCATTGAGCAGTTTGGCGAGCAGCTTTTCATTTTTGGACACGGCGTTCCCTGCGTGTAACTAAATGTAGTTGCAAAAAGTGGTGTGCGTCAATGCTAGCCCGAGTTGGCGTGACTCAGCGGAGATTGATGTAACCCTTGATGACGCGCTGCTCGACGCCTCCCGCCCTCCGCTAATTTTTCCTTCTCCGGTTCGTTTTATAGGGACGACGTGCCTTTGTGCTTCCCGCCTATTGCTCCGGACTCCAAGAAATGAATGCTGAAGACTCCTTGAAACTTGCTCGCCGGTTTATCGGGTTGCCCCTGGAAAAACGCCAGCTGTTCCTGCAGGCGTTGCAGAAGGAAGGGGTGGATTTTTCCCGGTTTCCGATTCCGGCAGGGGTGGAGGCGCAGGATCGCCAGGCGTTGTCCTACGCGCAGCAGCGCATGTGGTTTCTGTGGCAACTGGACCCGACCAGCGGCGCCTACAATTTGCCGGGGGCGGTGCGGCTCAAGGGCGCATTGAACCAGCGCGCCATGGAGCAGGCATTCGCCAGCCTGGTGGCGCGCCATGAAACGTTGCGCACGGTGTTCCAGCGCCAGGCCGATGAGCGCCTGGTGCAGGTGGCCGTCGAGCCATCGCTGGCCATCGAACACCTGGATTTCAGCGCATTGGAGCCGACGGCGCGCGAGCAGGCCGTCAACCAGGCGGCAACCCGTCAATCGCTGTTGCCGTTCGACCTGGAGCACGGGCCGTTGCTGCGTGTGCAGTTGCTCAAGCTCGATGCACAGGAACACGTGCTGCTGCTGACCCTGCACCATATCGTCTCCGATGGCTGGTCGATGAACGTGCTGATCGACGAGTTCATCCGCTTTTACGACGCCCACGAGCGCAACGACACGCCGCAACTGCCGCCATTGCCGATCCAGTACAGCGACTATGCCCTGTGGCAGCGCTGCTGGCTGGAAGCTGGGGAGCAGGCGCGCCAGCTCGACTACTGGCAAGCGCGCCTGGGCGATGAGCACCCGGTACTGGAATTGCCGACCGACCGTCCACGCCCGGCCATGCCCAGCTATCAGGGCACGCGCCATACCTTCGCAATCGACCCGGCACTGGCGGTACAACTGCGCAACTGCGCGCAAAAGCACAATGTCACGCTGTTCATGCTGCTGCTTGGCGCGTTCAACGTGTTGTTGCATCGCTACACCGGGCAGGTTGATCTGCGCATCGGCGTGCCCATCGCCAACCGCAATCGCAGTGAAGTCGAAGGGCTGATCGGCTTCTTCGTCAACACCCAGGTGCTGCGCACCGAGCTGACCGGGCAGACCCGCGTGGCCGAGTTGCTGCACGCCATCAAGGAGCATGCCCTGGGCGCCCAGGACCACCAGGAGTTGCCGTTCGAACGCTTGGTAGAAGCCCTGAAGGTCGAGCGCAGCCTCAGCCATACGCCGCTGTTCCAGGTGATGTACAACCACCAGCCGGTGGTGGCCGACATTGCCTCGGTCCGCACTGCCTCTGGCCTGGAACTGGCCCTGGTGGAGTGGCAGGGCCGCACCACCCAGTTCGACCTGACCCTTGATACCTATGAAAAGTCCGGCACCCTGCATGCCGCGCTGACTTACGCCAACGACCTGTTCGACGCGCCCTCCATCGCCCGTATGGCGCGCCACTGGATCCGTCTGTTGCAGGCCATGGTGGCCGATGGTGAGCAGCGCATCGGTGAGTTGCCGATGCTGGCCGCCGACGAGCAGCACCTGCTGGTGCAGGCCTGGAACCAGACCGCCGCGCCGTACCCGACTGAACGTGCCATGCACCACTTGATCGAAGACCAGGTGCAGCGCACACCGGATGCCCCGGCGCTGGTGTTCGGCACCACCACCTTGACCTATGCGCAACTCGACGCGCGCGCCAATCAACTGGCCCACGCCTTGCGCGAGCAGGGCGTCGGCCCGGACGTGCTGGTGGGGATTTGTGTCGAGCGCTCCCTCCACATGGTGGTCGGCCTGCTGGCGATCCTCAAGGCCGGTGGCGCCTATGTACCGCTGGACCCCGAATACCCCCAGGAACGCCTGGCCTACATGATCGAAGACAGTGGCATTGCGCTGCTGCTCAGCCAACAGAGCCTATTGCCGTTGTTGCCTGCCGCTGGCCTGCGGGTGATTGCCCTGGACCAGCCCGCGCTGTGGCTGGAGGGCTATAGCAGCGCCTCGCCGGCGGTGCCCATGCAGGCGCAGAACCTGGCCTACGTGATCTACACCTCCGGCTCCACCGGCAAGCCCAAGGGCGCCGGCAACAGCCACCGTGCACTGGTCAACCGCCTGTGCTGGATGCAGCAGGCCTACGCGTTGGATGCCAGTGACGCGGTCCTGCAGAAAACTCCGTTCAGCTTTGACGTATCGGTATGGGAGTTCTTCTGGCCGCTGATGACCGGCGCTCGCCTGGTGGTGGCCGCGCCAGGCGAACACCGCGAGCCCGCGCGCCTGATCGAGACCATCGGCCAGCACGCCATCACCACCTTGCACTTTGTGCCGTCGATGCTCCAGGCGTTTATCCATGAGCCGGGCGTGCAGCGCTGTACCCGCCTCAAGCGCATCGTGTGCAGCGGCGAGGCATTGCCCCTCGACGCGCAACGCCAGGTGTTCGCCAAATTGCCGAACGCCGCCCTGTACAACCTCTACGGCCCGACCGAAGCCGCCATCGACGTGACCCACTGGACGTGCGTCGACGAAGGCGCCGATAGCGTGCCCATTGGCCGCCCGATCGCCAACCTCGCCACCTATGTGCTCGACGCCCAGCTCAACCCCGTGCCCGCTGGCGTATCCGGCGAGCTGTACCTGGGCGGCACCGGCCTGGCGCGCAGTTACCATCGGCGCCCTGGGTTGACGGCGGAGCGCTTTGTGCCGAGCCCGTTCGTTGCGGGGGAGCGCCTGTACCGTACCGGCGACCGCGTGCGCCAACGGGCCGACGGCGTGCTCGAATACCTGGGCCGCCTCGATCATCAGGTCAAGTTGCGCGGCCTGCGCATCGAGCTGGGCGAAATTGAAGCGCAACTGATGCAGCACCCCGGCGTACGTGAAGCCGTGGTGCTGGTTCACGGCGGCAAGCAGTTGGTGGCGTACCTGGTGCCGAATGGCGACGCGCCAATCGACCTCAAGGCCTGGCTGCTCGACAGCTTGCCGGAGTACATGGTCCCCACCCATTTGATCACCCTGGACCAGCTGCCGGTGACCGCCAACGGCAAGCTCGACCGCAAGGCCTTGCCATTGCCGGAAGCCGTGGCGCAGCAGGCATTCGCGGCCCCGCAGGAGCCTGTACAGAAAGCGTTGGCGGCGATCTGGCGCGATGTGCTCGGGGTCGAGCAGGTCGGCCTGGACGACAACTTTTTCGAACTGGGCGGCGACTCGATCATCTCCATCCAGGTGGTCAGCCGTGCGCGCCAGGCGGGCATACGCCTGAGCCCGCGCGACCTGTTCCAGTACCAGAGTGTGCGCAGCCTGGCGCGGGTAGCGAGCCAGGACGCGTCGATCGTTATCGATCAGGGCCCGGTGAGCGGGGAGGTGATCCTGACCCCGGTGCAGCAGGGTTTTTTCGCCCAGGCGATCCCGGCGCGCCAGCATTGGAACCAGTCACTGTTGCTGACCCCGCGCGAGGCGCTGGAGCCTGCGCGGCTGGACGCCGCCTTGACGCACTTGATCAACCATCACGACGCCCTGCGCCTGCGTTTTACCCCACAGGGCGACGGCTGGCAGCAAGCCTACGCCGCCCCGGTGACGGAGGCGGCGTTGTGGCAATCCCACGCGAGCACCGATGCTGAGCTGGCAGCGCTGTGTGACGAAGCCCAGCGCAGCCTCGACCTGGCGCAAGGCCCGCTGCTGCGTGCCGCGTTGGTCAGCCTGGCCGATGGCACACAACGCTTGCTGCTGGTGGTGCACCACCTGGTGGTCGATGGCGTGTCCTGGCGCATTCTGCTGGAGGACCTGCAACAGGCTTATCGCGAGCAGCCCTTGCCAAACAAGACCAGCGCCTACCAGCACTGGGCGCGGCAGTTGCAGGCCCATGCAAGCACCCTCAGCGCGCAATTGCCGTACTGGCAGGCCCAGTCCAGCGACACCGAGCTGCCGTGCGACAACCCCCAGGGCGGCCTGCAAAACCACCTGGAGGGCAGGCTCGAGACCCGCCTCAATGCCGAGCAGACCCGCCGGTTGTTGCAGGACGCGCCGCTGGCCTATCGCACCCAGGTCAATGACCTGCTGCTGACCGCGTTGGTCCGCGTGATCTGCCGTTGGAGCGGCCAGCCTGCCGCGCTGATCCAGCTCGAAGGCCATGGCCGCGAAGACCTGTTCGATGGGCTCGACCTGACCCGCACCGTCGGTTGGTTCACCAGCCTGTTCCCGGTCCGCCTGCAAGCCGATGGCGAGTTGTCGAGCGCGATCAAAGCGGTCAAGGAGCAACTGCGTGCCGTGCCCGACAAGGGCCTGGGCTACGGCCTGCTGCGTTATCTGGGGACGCCCGAGGCCCGCGCGTCCCTCGCCGGGTTGGCCGCGCCGCGCATTACCTTCAACTACCTGGGCCAGTTCGACCGCCAGTTCGATGAGTCGGCGCTGTTCGTACCCGCCAGCCAAGGCAGTGGCCAGGCCCAGGACCCGGCAGCACCGCTGGCCAACTGGCTGACGGTGGAGGGCCAGGTGTACGGTGGCGAACTGGCGCTGCAATGGGGCTTCAGCCGCGAGATGTTCCAGGCCTCGACCCTTCAGGGCCTGGCGGACGATTACCAGCGCGAGCTGTTGGCGCTGATCGAGCATTGCGTCGATCCGCAACACGGTGCTTTCACGCCGGCGGATGTCAGCCTGGCCCGTTTGACTCAACGGCAACTGGACGACCTGGCGCTGCCATCGCGCGACGTGCAGGACCTGTACCCACTGTCACCGATGCAACAGGGCATGCTGTTCCACAGCCTGTACCAGCAGGATCAGGACGCAATCTATGTCAGCCAGTTGCGCGCCAATCTCCACGGCCTGGACGTGCCGCGCTTCAAACGCGCCTGGGAACAGGTGCTGGCGCGGCACGACATGTTGCGCACCGGGTTTATCTGGCAGCAGGACCAGGCGCAGCCGTTGCAAGCGGTGTATCGCGAGAGCGCCTTGCCCTTCGTCGAGTACGACTGGCAGGCGCAACCAGACCCGCAAGCGGCATTGGATGCGTTGAGCGAATCCACGCGCGCGCAAGGTTTCGTGTTGGATCGGGCGCCGTTGCTCAGCCTGAAACTGGTGCGTATCGGTGTCGATCGTTTCCACCTGATCCTCACCAACCATCACATCCTGTTGGACGGTTGGAGCCGGGCGCAATTGTTGGGGGAGGTCTTACAGCACTATGTCGGCCAGCCGTTGCCGGCGCTGCAAGGGCATTACCGCGACTACATTGGCTGGTTGCAAGGCCAGGACTCGTCGACCAGCGAGGCATTCTGGAAAGGCCAGTTGGCCACGTTGCAGGCGCCGACGCGCTTGGCGCGCGCCACCCCGACCGAGCATTCTTCGGCCAAGGGCAGCTACGCCCTGGCCCTGAGCGTCGCGCAGACCGCGCCACTCAAGGCGTTTGCCCAGGCCCACAAAATCACCCTGAACACGCTGGTGCAAGCCGCCTGGCTGTTGCTGCTGCAACGCCAGACCGGCCAGGACACCGTGGTGTTCGGCGCCACGGTGGCCGGGCGGCCGGCGGGTTTGCCGGGTGTGGAGCAGCAGGTCGGGCTGTTCATCAATACCTTGCCGGTGATCGCCACCCCGAACCCGACCTTGTGGGTCAGAGAGTGGTTGCAACAGGTACAGGCGCAGAACCTCAGCTTGCGTGAGCACGAGCACACGCCCTTGTTCGATATCCAGCGTTGGGCGGGCGCCAGTGGCGCGGCGTTGTTCGACACGCTGCTGGTGTTTGAAAACTATCCGGTTTCCGCCGCGCTGGCCGCTGGCGCGCCGGCCGGGTTGACCTTCAGTGATGTGCAGAACATCGAGCAGACCCACTACCCACTGACGGTATTGTTGGGGGCAGGCGCGGGCCTGGAATTCGAGTTCAGCTTTGATGTGCAGGTGTTCAGTGAGGCGCAGATCGAGCAACTGGCCACGCACTTCCAGTACCTGTTGCAAGGCTTGGCCAGTACCACAGCGCAGCGCCTGGGGGATTTGCCGTCGCTGACGGAGGCCGCGCGCCGCCAGGTGCTCGGCGACTGGAATGCCACCGCGCGGGACTACCCGTTGCAGCGTTGCGTGCATGAGCTGATTGAAGCGCAGGTCGCCCGCACACCGGCTGCACCGGCGTTGCACTTCGGCGATGTGTCGCTGAGCTATGCCGAGCTGAACCGCCGCGCCAATCGCCTGGCCCATCGTTTGCTCGAGGCAGGCGTCGGGCCGGATGTGCTGGTGGGCAAAAAAGCCTTAACTGAACGGCATTAGGGCTTGCCCCGCGTTGGGCTGCGAAGCAGCCCCAATAAGGCCGCCGCATTCCTTCTGGTAGAACCGGGAGACTGGTTTCAGGGCCGCTTCGCGCCCCAACGCGGGGCAAGCCCGCTCGCCACAGGGGGGGGGCCGCAGATTTGGCGGGACCTTCCACATCAGATTGCCGCTAACGCCACTGACGTCGCGGCGGTGCGGGTCTCCACTCCCAACTTCACATACACATGCTCCAGGTGCTTGTTCACCGTGCGCGGGCTCAACCCCAGGATATCGCCGATATCCCGGTTGGTCTTGCCGCACGCGACCCAGCGCAACACCTCCACCTCACGCTCGGTCAGTTGGAACCTGGCGGACAACAGCCGGTGCGCCGGCTCATCCTCCAGGGTCAACGCACTCGGTTGCGTCGCCGCCCGTGCAGACATCAGGATGCGTGAGGTGCGCAAGTGCGCCGCCACCCGCGCCAGTACTTCGTCGGTCTGGATCGGCTTGGTCACGTAGTCGCTGCCACCGACCTCGAAGCCTTGCACAACATGCTTGCTGTCGGTCAGCCCGGTCATGAACACCACCGGGATATCCGCGCTGGCCGGCATTGCCTTGAGCCGGCGGCAGGTTTCGAAACCGTCCAGGCCCGGCATCATCGCGTCCAGCAGGATCAGGTCGGGGCGCCGGCGTTGCACGCGGTTCAGCGCGCTGAGGCCATCGAGAGCCACCAGCACCATGTAGCCGGCGTCGTCGAGGGCGTCGGAGAGCATCGCCAGGTTGTCCGGCGTGTCGTCGACGATCAGCACCACGCCAGGTTCAGTGCTGCGGGTGAGAGCATTCATCTTCGGCCTCCTTGAGGGTTCGGTTGAGTTCATCCAGGCGAAAACCCTTGAGCAGCCCGCGGACTTGAGTGATGAACGGCTCTACGTCGGGGCGCTGGGCAAGGATCGTATCGAGTTTTTCGTGCAGGCCACGCACATAGCCAATGGCGCTGAGTTCGGCGAGTACCGCGAGGTCGTCGGCGCTGGGCAGCACGCTGGGTGGCGGCGGCGGGACCAGGCTCTTGGTGCGCCGTACCCACTGCAAGCCCAGGTGCTGTTGCAGGCACCCGAGCAGCTCCGGGGTACGCACTGGCTTGGCCAGGTAGTCGTTGCAGGCGGCGGCGATGCTGCGTTCGCGATCGTCGGTAAACGCGTTGGCCGAAATCACGATGATCGGCGCGGTGGACAGCGCATTGCGCCGGATCAGCCGGCTGGTCTCCCAGCCGTCCAGGGTCGGCATCGACAGGTCCATCAGGATCAGGTCCGGCGCCAGCAACGCCACCTGGCGAATGGCGTCCTGGCCGTTGCTCGCCTGGATCACCTCGAAGCCCAACGGCGTGAGCATGCCGCTGAGCACCTTGCGGTGGTCCACATGGTCGTCCACCACCAGGATGCGTCGGCGCTCGCCTTGATAGCCGATGATGTCGTGTTCCACATGCACCACCGCTTGCGGCGCGCGCACCTGCGACAGGAACAGCCGCACCTGGAAGCAGGTGCCCTTGTCCAGCTCGCTGGTCACGCGTAATTCGCCACCCATCAAGGCAGTGAGCATGCGCGTAATGGTCAGCCCCAGGCCCACGCCGTTGTCCTGGCGCATCAGGTCGCCGCGCTCGAACGGCTGGAAAATCCGCTCGATCTGCCCCGGATCAATACCGATACCGGTGTCGATGATTTCAAAATTGGCCGTCTCGCGCATGTAGCTGACCCGCAGGCACACTTCGCCGCTGTCGGTGAAATTCACCGCGTTGCCCAGCAGGTTGATCAGGATCTGGCGCACGCGTTTTTCATCGCCGCGCACCACCGCCGGGATCTTGCCCACGCAGTCCAGGCGAAAGCGCAGGCCCTTGTCCTGGGCCTGGGGGGTGAACATCTGCTCCAGGTCGTGGATCAGTTCGGGGAAGGGGATTTCCGTCAGCTCCAGGCGCAGCTTGCCGGCCTCGATCTTCGCCACATCGAGCAGGCCATCGATCAGCGACAGCAAGTGCGAGCCACTGCGCAGGATGGTCGCCAGTGCGTCCTGGTGCTGCTCGGGCATGGCGCTGTCACGCTGCAGGATCTGGGTGAAACCGAGGATGCTGTTGAGCGGCGTGCGCAGTTCGTGGGACAAGCCGGTGACGTAGCGGCTTTTGGCGGCGTTGGCCGCTTCCGAGGCTTCCTTGGCCTGTTGCAAGGCCTGGTCGGTGAGGCTGTGGGCGTCGATTTCCTGCATCAGCAACAGGGTCTGGCGGTCGGATTCCTGCTGGGCGACGCGGCGGCTTTCGCGGGTCAGCACCACCCACCAGGCGAGCACGGCGGCCAGCACCGAGAGGGTGAGGAACGCCTTGAAGAACGCCTGGTACAACGTCTCCGAATGCGGCAACCCTTGGGCGGCCTGCACGTAGATCAAGGCCAAGGCGCCGGCGAGCAGCAACACCAGGACCAACAGCAGCCCCAGGTAATGGGCCAGCCGCGTATGCAGGCGCGGCATCAGCGTGTTGGGCAGCAACCAGCGCAATACGCCTTCGAACTGGCTGACCAATCGCGCATGGGGTTTGCAGCGGTCGCCACAGCGCGCATCCAGCGAGCAACACAACGAGCAGATCGGCGTGCTGTAGGCCGGGCAGAACGCCATGTCGGCGGTCTCGAACGGGTTACTGCACAGCCCGCACACGGCATGGGTCGCCGGTGCAACCGGGTGAATCAAGCGCACGTCGCTGCTGCGCGCGATGTAGTACTTGCCCTTCGTCAGCCAGGCCAACAGGGGCGCCATGATCAATGCCGTGCCCAGCGCCACGAAGGGCGGCGCCGCCTGTGCCAGGGCGCCAAACAGGCCGAAGTGGGCGAGGATCGACAGCAGCGAGGCAATCAGCATCGAGCCGACGCCCACCGGGTTGATGTCGTACAGATGCGCGCGCTTGAACTCGATATGTTTGGGTGACAGCCCCAAGGGTTTATTGATCACCAGGTCGGCCACCAACGTGCCGATCCAGGCAATCGCAATATTGGCGTACAAGCCCAGCACCTGGTCGATCACATCGAACACGCCCAGCTCCATCAGCATCAGCGCGATCGCCACGTTGAACACCAGCCACACCACGCGCCCAGGGTGGCTGTGGGTCACGCGGGCGAAGAAATTCGACCAGGCCAGGGAGCCGGCGTAGGCGTTGGTCAGGTTGATCTTCATCTGTGAAATGAACACGAACAGCACCATTGCGCCGAGGGCCCATTCCGGCGAGCTGAACACATAGCGGAAGGCGACCAGGTACATCTGGGTCGGCTCGGCGGCGCGCTCCATGGGGATTTCATGTTGCAGGGCGAGAAAGGCCAGGAACGCCCCGCCAAACATCTTCAACGCGCCCGGGATAATCCAGCCGGGGCCGGAGCAGAGCAGGGCGGCCCACCAGCGCTTGCGGTTGGCCGCGGTTTTTTCCGGCAGGAAGCGCAGGTAGTCCACCTGTTCGCCGATCTGCGTCACCAGCGACAGCGCCACGGTACAGGCGGCGCAGAACGCCAACAGGTTGAAACCGCCGCCATCGCCGCTGCGCCCGACAAAACTGGTCCAGTCGCTGAAGGCATCGGGGTTTTTCCACCACACGAAGCCGTACGGCAGCACCAGCAACAGCAGCCACAACGGTTGCGTCCACAGTTGCAGGCGGCTGATCAGGGTCACGCCGTAGGCCACCAGCGGGATCACCAGCAACGAGCAGATCACATAGGCAAAGGCCAGCGGTATATGGAAATACAACTCCAGGGCCAGGGCCATGATCGCCGCTTCCAGGGCGAAGAACAGGAAGGTGAAGCTGGCGTAGATCAGGGAGGTGATGGTCGAGCCGATATAACCGAAGCCGGCTCCACGGGTCAGCAGGTCCATGTCCACGCCGTAGCGCGCCGCGTAATAGCTGATGGGCAGGCCGGTCAGGAAGACCACCAGGCTGATGGCAAGGATCGCCCAGAAAGTGTTGGTGAAGCCGTAGCTCAGGGCCAATACACCACCGATGGCTTCCAATGCGAGGAACGACACCGCGCCCAGGGCGGTGTTGGCAATGCGCAGTTCCGACCATTTGCGAAAGGATTTGGGCGTGTAGCGCAGGGCATAGTCTTCCATGGTCTCGTCGGCGACCCAGGTGTTGTAGTCGCGGCGGATCTTGACGATGCGCTGGGTGCCGGGAGGGGATTGCACGGTGGGGAGGCTCCGCAGGGTGGACGAAGGGAGTGAGCAAGTTCCATGCCCTCGCGGGCGCTGCGAGTCAAATGTGGGAGGGGGCTTGCCCCCGATGAGGGAGTGTCAGTCACTTATTTGTTCGCTGACCCGGCGCTATCGGGGGCAAGCCCCCTCCCACATTGGTCAGCGGTGGCTGGGCGGACGCGATCCTGCCCTGCATTGGTGCGCAGTGGCATACGTCAAATGACGTATCCCGTTACGTCAGGCTGCGTATACCCGCGTGGGTCGGCTGCCGCCATGCTGGAGCCCTCATTGCAGAGGAGTCGCCCCATGGAACCACGATTGATCCGCTCCAAACCGCTGTTGGCCCTGTCATTGCTGGCGGCCGCGCTGTTCAGCCAGGGCGTGCTGGCCGATAACGAAGGCTTGGCCGTGACGCCTACCGAAGTCACTGTCGGCCAGTTGCACTCGGCCACCGGCACCATGGCGATTTCCGAGACTGGCTCGATCCAGGCCGAGCGCCTGGCCATCGAGCAGATCAACGCCTCGGGCGGGATTCTGGGACGGCAGATCAAAGTGATCCAGGAAGACGGCGCGTCCGACTGGCCGACCTTCGCTGAAAAAGCCAAGAAACTGCTGGTCAACGACAAGGTGGCTGCGGTGTTCGGTTGCTGGACCTCGGCCTCGCGTAAAGCGGTGCTGCCGATCTTCGAGAAAGAAAATGGCTTGCTCTACTACCCGACCTTCTACGAGGGCCTGGAACAGTCGAAAAACGTGATCTACACCGGGCAGGAAGCCACCCAGCAAATCCTCGCCAGCCTCGACTGGATCGCCAAGACCAAGGGCGCCAAAACGTTCTACCTGGTCGGCTCCGACTACATCTGGCCGCGCACGTCGATGAAGATCGCGCGCAAGCACATTGAAAATGTGCTGCACGGTACCGTGGTCGGCGAAGACTACTACCCGCTGGGCAACACCCAGTTCGGCTCGCTGATCAACAAGGTCAAGCTGAAAAAACCGGATGTGGTCTTTGCCGCAGTGGTGGGCGGTTCCAACGTGGCGTTCTACAAACAGCTCAACGCGGCGGGTGTGAACGCGTCCAAGCAAACCCTGCTGACCCTGTCGGTCACCGAAGACGAACTGCTCGGCATCGGCGGCGAAAACATGGCCGGCTTCTATGCCTCGATGAAGTACTTCCAGAGCCTGGACAACCCCAACAACAAAGCCTTCGTCGAAGCTTTCAAGGCCAAGTACGGCAAGGACGCGGTGATCGGCGACGTGACCCAGGCGGCCTACCTCGGCCCTTGGCTGTGGAAAGCGGCGGTGGAGAAGGCCGGCAGTTTCGACGTGGACAAAGTCGTCGCCGCCTCCCCGGGCATCGAGCTGAAAACCGCGCCGGAAGGCTACGTGAAGATCCACGAAAACCATCACCTGTGGAGCAAGTCGCGTATCGGTGAAGTGCAGCCGAACGGGCAGTTCAAGGTGATCTACGAATCGGATCTGATCGAGCCGAACCCGTTTCCAAAGGGTTACCAATAAGTAACTGATGCAAGCAGTTCAAATGTGGGAGGGGCGGTGCGACGATTCGGCTTGCCCCCGATAGCGGTGGTTCAGTTATAGAGATGTCGACTGACACTCCGCCATCGGGGGCAAGCCCCCTCCCACATAGAGCAAAAGCAGATCGCATTCTAATTACCACCTCCCGCTCAGGAGACCATCATCATGGAATGGCTATCGGAATTTGGAGCCATCGCGGCGATGCAGGGGTTCAACGGCTTGTCCGTGTTCTGCGTGCTGCTGTTGATGGCATTGGGGCTGGCGATCATTTTCGGGCAGATGGGCGTGATCAACATGGCCCATGGTGAATTCCTGACGATCGGTGCCTACACCACCTACGTGTGTTCCAGCCTTACCGCGCACTTTGCGCCGAGTTTCCAGCCCTATTACTTCTTCTTCGCCATCGCCCTGTCGTTCCTCGTTGCCGGCGCCGTTGGCTGGCTGGTGGAATGGGCGATGATCAGCCGCTTGTACAAGCGCCCGCTGGACACCTTGCTGGCGACCTGGGGCCTGTCCCTGGTGATGCAGCAAACCTTCCGCTCGGTGTTCGGCGCCCGTGAGGTCAGCGCTGAACCACCGGCCTGGTTGATGGGCTCGGTGAACTTCACCGACGCCATCGAGATCCCGCGCAACGGCCTGTTCATGATGGGCCTGACCCTGCTGCTGACCGGTGCGATCTTCCTGATGCTGTACCGCTCGCGCTGGGGCCTGCAGGTGCGCGCCACGGTGCAGAACCGCTTGATGAGCCGCGCGGTGGGGATCAACACACGCAAGGTCGACCGCATGACTTTCGCCCTCGGCTGTGGCGTGGCCGGGGTGGCCGGTGCGGCGTTCACCACCATCGGCTCCACTGGCCCCACGGCGGGCTCGCAGTACATCGTCGACACCTTCCTGGTGGTGGTGTTCGGCGGCGCGCAAAGCCTGTTCGGCACGATTGCCTCGGCGTTCGTGATCGCCCAGACCCAATCGCTGTCGGAGTTTTTCCTGAGTGGCTCGATGGCCAAGGTACTGACCTTGTCGTCGGTGATTCTGATCCTGATGCTGCGCCCGCAAGGGTTGTTCTCCATCAAAGTGCGCAAGTAGAGGCGAGCAGATGAAGGCTTTAGACAAGCTGCTGGGCGGCCAGCAAAACCTGATCGGCATCGTGCTGTTGGCGCTGTTGATCCTGGTGGTGTTTCCCCTGACCCTGGATGCATTCCGGCTGAACATGGTCGGCAAGTACCTGACCTACGCGTTCGTCGCGGTGGGGCTGGTGCTGTGCTGGGGCTATGGCGGCATTCTCAGCCTGGGGCAGGGCGTGTTCTTTGGCGTTGGCGGCTATTGCATGGCGATGTTCCTCAAGCTGGAGGCCTCGGACCCGGAGAGCACCAAGATTCAATCCACCCCCGGCATTCCGGACTTTATGGACTGGAACCAGATCACCGAATTGCCCTGGCTGTGGCAGCCGTTCCACAGCTTCAGTTTCACCCTGGTGGCGGTGATCGCGGTGCCGGTGCTGCTGGCCTTTATCATCGGCATGGCGCTGTTCAAGCGGCGCGTGGGCGATGTGTACTTTTCCATCGTCACCCAGGCGATTGCGCTGATCCTCACGGTGCTGATCGTCGGCCAGCAAGGCCTGACCGGTGGCGTCAACGGCATCACCGACCTCAAGACCCTGCTCGGCTGGGACCTGCGCACCGACAGCGCAAAAATGCTGCTGTACTTCATCAACGCCGGCTTGCTGTTCGGTTGCATCTTCATTGGCCGCTTTATCCTCGCCTCCAAGCTGGGCCGGCTGTTGATGGCGATGCGCGACAAGGAAGAGCGCGTGCGTTTCTCCGGGTATGACGTGGCCAGCTTCAAGATTTTCGTGTTCTGTGTGGCGGCGGCGTTCTCGGCCATCGGCGGGGCGATGTTTGCCTTGCAGGTAGGCTTTATGTCGCCGTCGTTCGTCGGCATCGTGCCGTCGATCGAGATGGTGATCTTCGCGGCGGTGGGCGGGCGCATGTCGCTGCTCGGCGCGGTGTATGGCGCGCTGCTGGTGAACTACGGCAAGACCTATTTCTCCGAGTCCTTCCCCGAGTTGTGGCTGTACCTGATGGGCGGGTTGTTTATCGCCGTGGTCATGTACTTCCCCAATGGCCTGGCCGGGTTGTGGGACAGCCACGGGCGCCAGGCGCTGGCCAAGCTGCTGCGCCGCCCACCGCCGATGAAAGCCGTGGCCCCCAAGGCCAGACCCAAGGCTGAAAGCAAGATCCTGGAGACCCAACCATGACCGCCGTTGGCTTTGAAATGAACAAACCGGTGCTGGCCATCGAGGGCCTGACGGTGTCCTTCGACGGCTTCAAGGCGGTCGACAATCTCAACCTGTATATCGACCGCAACGAAGTGCGCGTGGTGATCGGCCCCAATGGCGCGGGCAAGACCACGGTACTGGACCTGATCTGCGGCAAGACCCGCGCCACCAGTGGCAGCATCCAGTTCGATGGGCAGGAACTGACCAAGATGCGCGAGTACAACATCGTGCGCGCAGGCGTGGGGCGCAAGTTCCAGAACCCGTCGATCTACGAAAACCTCACCGTCTTCGAAAACCTCGAGATGTCCTACCCGGCCGGGCGCAAGGTGTGGGGCGCGCTGTTCTTCAAGCGCAACGCCCAGGTGATCGCACGGGTGCAAGAGGTAGCGCGGGAGATCTTCCTCGGCGACCTGTTGCAACAACAGGCCGACCTGCTGTCCCACGGGCAAAAGCAGTGGTTGGAGATCGGCATGCTGCTGATGCAAGACCCCGAGCTGCTGATGCTCGATGAACCGGTGGCGGGCATGAGCGTCAACGAGCGCGCGCAGACCGCCGAGCTGCTCAACCGCATCAGCCAGGGCCGTTCGGTGCTGGTGATCGAGCACGACATGGAATTCGTCAAGAGCATTGCCCACAAGGTCACGGTGCTGCACCAGGGCAAGGTCCTGGCCGAGGGCAGCATGGAGTCGGTGCAAAGCAATCCGAAAGTCATCGAAGTGTATCTGGGCCACTGAGGAGCCGCGCATGTTCAAGATCGACCAGTTGTCCTGCGGCTACGGGCAGAGCCAGATCCTCCACGACCTGGACCTGCACGTGGTCAAGCGCGAGATCGTCGCGGTGATGGGCCGCAACGGCATGGGCAAGACCACCCTGTTCAAGAGCCTGATGGGCATCCTGCCGCAGTGGCAGGGCCAGGTCAGTGTGGACGGCCATGAGGTGTCGGCGCTGGAAACCCATGAGCGGGTAGCGCAGGGCATTGCCTATGTGCCCCAGGGCCGCATGATTTTCCCCAGCATGAGCGTGCTGGAAAACATCCAGACCGGCCTGCCGGCCTCGGCCCGAGGCAAGGTGCCGGAGGACTTGTATGCGCTGTTCCCGGTGCTCTACGACATGCAGTCGCGCAAGGGCGGCAACCTGTCGGGCGGGCAGCAACAGCAGTTGGCGATCGCGCGGGCCTTGGCGACCAACCCCAAGGTGTTGCTGCTGGATGAACCGACCGAGGGCATCCAGCCGTCGATCATCAAGGACATTGCACGCACGCTGAAGGAAATCCGCAACCTGCGCGACCTGACCATCGTGGTGTCGGAGCAGGTGCTGTCCTTCACCCTGGAGATCGCCGACCGTTTCCTGGTGATCGAGAAGGGCCGCTTTGTGATCGAAGAGACCCGTGATCGAGTGGACGAGGCGACCATCAGTCGCTACCTGTCGGTGTGACGAGGGCGGTCCCAGGGCCGCCGCATAGACAGCACGTACATGCAATTTTCCCCTGCGCGATAGCGCCACACTTCCCCCATCGCTCAACGTTCCAGGGGGGAAGACACCATGGACCCGACACCCAAGACCAGCCCTGACGAAGTCGTCACCCTGGTCGTCAAACACCGCATCAAGCCAGGCCTTGAAGCCGACTACGAAGCCTGGCTGCGGCGCATCGTGCGCATCGCCGGCGAGCGCCCCGGCCACCTCGGTGTAGACGTGGTGCGCAGCAAGCAGGGCGGCCTGGCGCTGTTCACCTGCGTACTGCGCTATGGCACCACCGCTGCGCTGGAGCAGTGGCTCGACTCCCCCCAACGCAAACAGCTGATCGCTGAAGCTGCGCCGATGCTGGCCGACGGCGACCAGACTGAAATCGGCGCGGCCAACGAGTTCTGGTTCACGCCCCTGGCCGACAGCGCCGCCAAGCCGCCGCGCTGGAAGCAGGCGGTGGTCAGCCTGTGTGTGATTTTGCCGCAGACCTTGCTGTTGCCGTTTATCTGGGGGCCGATCCTGCGTCTGCACCCGTTCCTGTCCAACTACGTGGTCTCCACCTTCCTGGTCACCCTGACCATCGTCCTGTTGGTGGTCTACCTGCTGATGCCGGCGGCTACCCGCCTGTTCGCTCCCTGGCTTGAAGCCTCTGTAAAGGAAACCCTATGAACGCCGATCTGATTCTGTTCAATGGCCAGTTCCACACCGTGGACCGTGAAAACCCGCGCGCAACCGCCGTCGCCATTCGCGAGGGGCGCTTCGTCGCCGTCGGCACTGACGGTGAGGCCATGGCCCTGCGCGGCAGCGGTACCCAGGTCATCGACCTCAAGGGGCGTACCGTGATCCCCGGCCTTAACGACTCGCACCTGCACCTGATCCGGGGCGGGCTGAACTATAACCTCGAACTGCGCTGGGAAGGCGTGCCATCCCTGGCCGATGCCCTGCGCATGCTCAAGGAGCAGGCCGACCGCACCCCCACGCCACAATGGGTGCGCGTGGTCGGTGGCTGGAACGAATTCCAGTTCGCCGAAAAGCGCATGCCGACCCTGGAAGAGCTCAACCAGGCCGCGCCGGACACCCCGGTGTTCGTGCTGCACCTGTATGACCGCGCCTTGCTCAACCGCGCCGCCCTGCGCGTGGCCGGCTACACCAAGGACACGCCGAACCCGCCGGGTGGCGAGATTGTGCGTGACAGCCAAGGCAACCCCACCGGCATGCTGGTGGCGCGGCCCAACGCGATGATTCTGTATTCGACCCTGGCCAAGGGCCCGAAACTGCCCCTGGAATACCAGGTCAACTCGACCCGCCAGTTCATGCGTGAACTCAATCGCCTGGGCCTCACCAGTGCGATCGACGCCGGTGGCGGTTTCCAGAACTACCCCGATGACTACGCGGTGATCGAGCAACTGGCCAAGGATGAACAGCTGACGGTGCGCATCGCCTACAACCTGTTCACCCAGAAGCCCAAGGAAGAGCTCAGCGATTTCAAGAACTGGACCGGCAGCGTCACCCTGCACCAGGGCGACGACTACCTGCGCCACAACGGCGCTGGCGAGATGCTGGTGTTCTCCGCGGCGGATTTCGAAGACTTCCTCGAACCGCGCCCGGACCTGCCGCTGACCATGGAGCAGGAGTTGGAACCGGTGGTGCGTCACTTGGTGGAGCAGCGCTGGCCGTTCCGCCTGCACGCCACCTATGACGAATCGATCTCGCGCATGCTCGACGTGTTCGAGAAGGTCAACCGCGATATTCCGTTCAATGGCCTGCCATGGTTCTTCGACCATGCCGAAACCATCACCCCGAAAAACATCGAGCGCGTACGCGCCCTGGGTGGCGGCATTGCGATCCAGGACCGCATGGCGTTCCAGGGTGAGTACTTTGTCGAGCGCTACGGTGCCAAGGCCGCCGAAGCCACGCCGCCGATCAAACGCATGCTGGCCGAAGGCGTGCCGGTGGGCGCGGGCACCGATGCCACGCGGGTGTCGAGCTACAACCCGTGGACCTCGCTGTACTGGATGGTCAGCGGGCGTACCGTCGGCGGCCTGGAGCTGCATGCCGAAGGCTTGCCACGCCTGACCGCGCTGGAGCTGTTCACCCACGGCAGCGCCTGGTTCTCGTCCGAGCAGGGCAAGAAGGGCCAGATCAAGGTCGGCCAGTTGGCGGACGTCGCCGCGCTGTCGGCGGATTTTTTCAGCGTCGATGAAGAAGCCATCAAATGGATCGAATCGGTGCTCACCGTGGTCGGCGGCAAGGTGGTGTACGGCGCCGGCGACTTCGAAGGTTTCGCGCCACCGCGCGTACCGGTGCTGCCGGACTGGTCGCCGGTGGTCAAGGTGCCAGGGCACTGGCGTCCGTCTTCGCCGTTGCAAGCTCAGGTCCACCAGTGCAGCGGCCCCTGTGGCGTGCATTCCCATAGCCACGAAAAGGCGCGCCTTTCCAGCGTGCCGGTCAGCGACTTCCAGGGTTTCTGGGGGGCGTTTGGCTGTTCTTGCTTTGCCTTTTAATCAACTCGCCTCTTTCGACAAACAGGAGCAACTCCCATGACTTACAAACGCCTGAATAAAGATGATGCCGTGGTGCTGTTGGTGGATCACCAGACCGGCCTGATCTCCCTGGTGCAGGATTTCTCCCCCAATGAGTTCAAGAACAACGTACTGGCCCTGGCCGACGTGGCGAAGTTCTTCAACCTGCCGACCATCCTCACCACCAGTTTTGAAGGCGGTCCTAACGGCCCACTGGTACCCGAGCTGAAGGAACTGTTCCCGGACGCGCCGTATATCGCCCGTCCTGGCCAGATCAACGCCTGGGACAACGAAGATTTCGTCAAGGCCGTCAAGGCCACCGGCCGCAAGCAGATCATCATTGCCGGGGTGGTAACGGATGTGTGCGTAGCGTTCCCGACCCTGTGCGCCCTGGAAGAAGGCTTCGAGGTATTCGTGGTCACCGACGCCTCCGGCACCTTCAACGAAACCGTGCAACAAGCCGCCTGGGCGCGTATGACCGCCGCCGGTGCGCAACTGGTGAACTGGTTCGCCGTGGCCTGCGAGCTGCAAGTGGACTGGCGTAACGACATGGAAGGCCTGGCCAACCTGCTGTCGCCGCGCATCCCGAACTACCGCAACCTGATGAACAGCTACTCGGCGTTCACTGCCAAGTAAGCGGTTTTCAAGCCTTTAGGTAATCAATGTGGGAGGGGGCTTGCCCCCGATTGCGGTGTGTCAGTCTCAGTATTGTTGACTGATGCATGAAGTGCGCCCCAGAAGTTGGACACCCATCCAATTTCTGGGGCGTTTTCATGAGCAAGTACACCACGCAGTTCAAGCTATCTGCCATCACCGCTTTCCTTGAGCGAGGCCGAGGGTTTCGCCGGGTCGCCGCTCAATTTCAAATGGACCCCACCTTGCTTCGTCGTTGGGTCGAGGCTTATCGATTACACGGTGAGGCCAGCTTGAGCAGTACCGGCCAGCGTTACAGTGCCTTGTTCAAGTTCTCTGTTCTACGGTGCATGTGGGATGACTCCCTTTCCTTGCGCCGCGCAGCGGCGCTTTTCAACTTGGGGGATTCCACTCAGGTGGGCAGATGGCAACAGCAGTATTACAGTGGCGGTATTGAAGCCCTGGAGTCAGGGAAAAGAGGACTGAGCACCGCTATGCCTAAACCACCTGCTAAACCACGCAAAACCGCTGCCCCACTCACCAGCCCTGAGCCTGAGCACAAGACGTTACTTGATGAGCTCCAATACCTACGGATGGAGAACGCTTATCTAAAAAAGCTTGGGGAGTTAGGCGAGGCGGTGATGAGGCGGGAGAAAGAACAGAAGAAAAAGCCCGATTAGTCAGTGAGCTTAAGCAACACTTTCCCTTGCGTGACTTGCTCAAGCTAGTGAGCCTTGCGCGAAGTACGTACTACTACCAACTCAAGGCGATGGGCGTTGCGGACCGACTTTCCTCGATCAAAGCTTCTATCCAGACCATCCAAAACGAGCATAAGGGCCGCTTTGGTTACCGTCGGATGACGCTAGAACTACGTAAAGAAAGATCGCTGATCAACGGTAAAACGGTACGACGACTGATGGGGGAGCTGGGTCTGAAATGCACGGTGCGGCCTAAGAAATACAGGTCGTATAAAGGGCCGATGGGCGAAGTGTCGCCCAACACCTTGGCTCGTCAGTTCGAGGCTGAGCAACCGAATCAGAAATGGGTGACGGATGTCACCGAGTTCAAAGTGGCCGGCAAAAAGCTGTACTTGTCCCCAGTTTTGGACTTGTACAACGGAGAAATCGTGGCCTATCAGACGGCAATACGTCCCCAATATGCCTTGGTGGGCGAGATGCTGGAAAAAGCTATTGAAGGCTTACCTGAGGGCGGCAAGCCAATGCTGCATTCAGATCAAGGCTGGCACTATCGATATCCAAAGTACCGGGAGAGGCTAGAAAAAGCAGGGCTGGAGCAAAGCATGTCACGCAAAGGAAACTGCCATGACAACGCCACAATGGAGAGTTTCTTCGGCACGCTGAAGTCAGAGTTCTACTATCGGGAAAGCTTTGAAAGCGTGGAGCAGTTGCAAGCGGGGCTGGATGAGTACATCCATTACTACAACCATAAGCGAATCAAAGTGAAGCTTGGCGGACTGAGCCCTGTAGCGTACAGGACCCGGTCCGCTGTAGCCTAACCAACAGCTGTCCAGCTTTTGGGGCGCACTTCATTTTTAACTGACACACCGCGGTGCCTGGTTTTGGGGCCGCTTCGCAGCCCAACGCGGGGCAAGCCCGCTCGCCACAACAAGTCCGATCACGCCTAGTTCTTGCTCGCGAAAAACTCACAGGCGCCGCGTTGATTCAGGAAACACGCGTTATCGTTGACGTTTTTCGCGAGCAAGCTCGCTCCTACAATTAGGGTTTGCCCCCTCTCCCACATGGCGCCTGTGTCCATTGGAAAATTTTATTTGATGCGGTAGTGGAAGGTGTTGCGCACCGCTGGTACGGCCACGGCCTTGCCTTCGACGATCCGCGGCTGGTAACGGAAAGTATTCGCCGCCGCCAATGAAGGCCGGATAAACAAGGGGTGGCAGCCGTCCAGCACCTTGGGGTTTTCTACCCGGCCCTGGGGGTTGACGGTGTATTCCACCGAGCAGTCGCCTTCGATGTGCTTGTCCAGGGCGCGTTCGGGATAGTCCGGTGCCTCCTTGCTCAGGGGTTGGTATTGGCGGCTGTCGAAGGCCGCTGCCGGGGCTGGGGTAGCAGCTCGGGCTTTTTCAGCGGCCAGGCGTTGCTGATCGAGGCGCTGTTGTTCCAGCTCGCGGTGGCGTTGTTCGGTGGCCAGGCGTTCCTGCTGCTGCTCGATTTTCTTGTCTTCGACGCGTTTACGCGCCAAGGCGGCTTTCTCGAGTTTTTGCGCCTGGATCTGCGGGTCGACCGTGGGCTTTGCCGGGGCCGGCACCGGTACCACCAGCGGCTCCGACGGTGCGGGCGCGGCCACCACCGGTTCAGGCTCGGGCGCTGGCGCCGGTGGCAGCATGACCAGCTGCGTGTGCATCACCCGAGGGGCATCCACCACAGGCTTCTCCGTCGACCAGCCCAGCATCAACGCGGCCAGCACGCCCACGTGCAGCGCCACCGCCAGGCTGGCGGCGAGGCTGTTTCTGCAAAACCCCGAAGCATCCCGGGGCGCCATCGGCAGGGTCGGACTGTGCATGATCATCGCCGTCATTGCGGGGCCTCGGTCACCAGCCCCAGGTTGCTGACCCCACCCTTCTGCAACACCGCCATGGCCGCGACCACACGGCCGTAACCGGCGTTGTCGTCGGCGCGGATGTAGACCTGGGTGTCGCTGCGCACGGCCACCACCTGCATAACCTTGGCGCCCATTTCCTCCAGGCTCACGGCGCTGTCGGTCTGGTGTTGGGTATCGAGTTCGCCGCCGAGGTTCCAGTAATAGCCACCGTCGGCCTTTACCGACAGCGTAAGGATCTGCTGGCGGGTGTCGGTGGCCAACGCCTCGGCGGCGACCTTGGGCAGTTCGATCTTCACGCCCTGGGTCAACATCGGCGCGGTCACCATGAAGATCACCAGCAGCACCAGCATCACATCGATATACGGCACCACGTTCATCTCGGCCTTGGGCCCGTGCTTGCGTTGCGGCCTTACTAACATGGGAGCGCTCCTGTTCAGGCGGCCACGGCCAGGTTGATCGCGGCACCGCGCAGGCTGCGGTGCAGGCGCACTTGCAGCTCATTGCCAAACGCGTAGTAACGGGTGAGCAGAGTCTGGCCGCGCGCCGCGAAGCGGTTATAGGCGATCACCGCCGGGATGGCGGCAAACAGGCCGATGGCCGTGGCGATCAAGGCTTCGGCGATGCCCGGCGCTACGGTGGACAACGTGGCCTGCTGCACCTGGGAAAGGCCGATAAAGGAATTCATGATGCCCCACACCGTGCCGAACAGACCGATGTACGGGCTGACCGACCCCACGGTGGCGAGAAATTGCAGGCCCTTTTCCAGCTCGATTTCCTGCTCGGTGATCGCTACCTGCAAGGCCCGCTCGACGCCTTCGAGCACCTGCGGATCATGGCTGTGCAGGTGCTGGTATTCCTGGACCCCGGCGATAAAGATCGGCGCCACGCCGCCCTCGCCCGCCTGCAACGTGTCGCGGTACAGCGCCTGCAAGTCCGGCGCGGCGCGAAAGCGTTGCACAAAACCGTTCAACTGCCGTTCCAGGCGGCGCAGCACACTGCCGCGCTGGATAATCAGGTACCAGCTGAGCAAGGACGCCAACAGCAAGGTGACCATGACCGCCTTGACCAACAGGCTGGCGTCGCTGATCAAACCCCAGATCGTCATATGTTCCATCGTCGCGTGCATAGTGAATCTCCCATTCGATTAAAAAGTGATGACCGGTTGATGACGGTTCACGGCAATTTCAATGCGCGGGTGACCTCGGCCCAGGGCACGAACTTGAAGTTCTGGGTTTGCTCGGGCATGCGCTTGCGCCCGTCCTGCACCACCAGCATGCCTTGGCTCCACGGCCCGCCGAGGTTGATGGCGGTGACTTCCAGGCCATCGGTTTCCGAAGCGCCGTCGAACCCGGCAGCGGCGTTCAAGCCGACGCGGAAGCCGCCATGCACGGCAAACGGCGGCTCGGCATCCACCACCAGGTAGCTGTCATTGCCTTGGCTTGAGATCACCAGGTAGTCATGCTTATCGCTCTGGTACAGCGCCAGGCCTTCGACATCCGCATGCAACTGTGGGCCGACCTTGATCACGCTGGTCAAGGTCGCCGGTTGATCGGCGCGCGCATCCACCGCCCACACGCCCACATCTTCTTCACCGATAAACAGGCGCTGGCGCTGGTCGTCGGCCACACAGCCTTCGGGTTGGCTGTCGACCTTGAACTGGCGCACCAGCTCGCCCTGCACCCGGCCGTCCGGCGCGCTGAGGCGGTATTGCAGGAAGGTGCCGTCCTTGCCGTTGGCGATTGCGTAGATCTCGCCGCTGGCTGGCTGGAACAGGCAAATGCCGTAGATTTCCTTGAGCGGCGTGGGCACTTCACCGGCTTCACGCAGCTCGCCGCTCTGACGGTCGATGCTGAACAGGCTCAGGCTGTTGTGATCGCGGTTGCTCGCCACGGCCAGGTCGACCGTTTGCTGGCCGAGCTTGAAGCGGGGGCGTACATCGACGTTATTCAGGCGGCCCACCGCCAGTTCCTGCAACAGCTTGCCGTCGAGGTCGTAGGCGAGCAGGCCTTGCTTTTTGTTGGTGCCGAGCACACGGCTTTTGCCCGGTGTTTCGGGGTGAATCCAGATCGCCGGGTCATCCGCCGCATCGCCCTGACGGCCAACCGGGTCGCTCTGGCGCAAGGCCGCGACCTCCGGCAGCCACGGCGCCACCGCGACGGGCTTGGCCTGCCAGTCGAGCCTGGCCTGGTAGAGCGCGCCGCTGTCGTCATCGCGCACCAGCAGTTGGCGGCCATTGATCGCCAGTTGTTCCGGCTCTTTCAGGCCCGGCAGGCCCAGGCTCGATTGCTCCACCCAGCGCTCGCCGGTTTGCTGGAACAGGTGCAACTTGGCGGTCTTTGGGTCCAGCGCGACCACGCCACCGGGTACCAGCGCCATGGCCCCGGCTTCGCGTTTGGGGTTGTCGAACAGCGCCACCGGGGTGCGTTTCACATCGGCTTCCGGGTGCGCCGGGTAGGCCCACCAGCCGACACTCTCTTCATTCACCACCAATTGCTGGGTGGCGTCGTCCACCTGGCAGAACTGCGCCGACGGCGGCAGCGGCAAACCGCGTACGCGCTGGGGTTCAGCGAGCAACGTCGAGCCGTTGCCCACCAGCCATTGCTCGCCCTTGCCCTCCTCGCCCACCAGGAACACAAACAGGTTGGCCGCTGCGTCGCGGTACAGGCACAGGCCATTCACCGGGTAGTCGCGGGTCGGCAGGTAGACCGGCGTGCCCCAGGTTTTGCTGGCGCTGTCCAGGTTGATCAGCAGCGCCTGCTGGCGGTCGTTGTCGAGGCTGGCGACCAGCACGTGGGGGCCTGCGGCGCGGGTGTCGAGGCTGCTGAAGTTGCCTTTGAAACGCGCCAGTTCGGCGCCTTTGCTGTCGAGCAGTTGCAGGCCGTCACGGGTGCTGGCGGCCACGCGCTCGCTGGCGTTGGGCAGGAAGGCCACGGCTTCGGCCTTCAGGCTAGGTGCCCAAGGGGTCAGCGCCAGGTCGGCGGCGAATGCATTGCCGCCGGTGGCCAGGGCGATCAGCAGGTATAGCTTGGAAAGTCTCATGAACAAACAAAATCCTTGTCTTGTAGGAGCGAGCTTGCTCGCGAAGAACGTCAACGATGTCGCGGGCTGTCTGGATGCACGCGGTGTTCCGGGCTTTTTCGCGAGCAAGCTCGCTCCTACAGTGGGGTATGGGGTGGGTTAGAAATGGGTGAAGGTCAGGCCCACTTTGTAGGTCGGGCCGTACTCTTCGTATTGGCCGTTGTAGCTGCGGTTGCCGGTGTAGACGAAGTACGACTCGTCGGTGAGGTTCTGGGCCTCGAAGCTGACTTGCAGGTTCTTGGTCAGCGAGTAACGCGCGCTGAAATCGACGAAGGTCTGCGCGTCGACGTGCCGGTCGTGGGCCTTGTCGTTGATCGACGCCAGTTCATACAGGTAGGCCGACTTGTAGTTGGCCGACAGGCGCAGGCTGAGCGTGTCGTCTTCCCAACCGAGCATCAGGTTGCCGACGGTGTCCGACTGGTTGGGCAGGCTGATAGTGCGCTTGCGGTTCGTGCCGCTGGCGGCGTCGAAGCCTTCGATATCCGCGCTGGACCGGCTGAAGGTGCTGTTGGCGCCGATCAGCAAACCGTTCCACGGTGCGGGCAGCCAGTCGAACTTCTGTGAGTAGGCCAGTTCCAGGCCATAGAGCTTGGCGCTGTCGCCGTTGGCGTAGGTATGGGCCTCGGCGAAGTTGGCCCAGGCGCCGGTGCCGGCGAGGTCGGTGTTGTAGACGAAATGCTTGATGTCCTTGTAGAACACGAACGCCGACACGGTCCCGGCGCGGCCCATGAAATGCTCGATGCCCAGGTCCAGGTTGCTCGACTCCAGCGGCTTGAGGTCCGGGTTGCCGAAGGTGGCTTCGTCATCGTCGATCACAAAGCCCGGTGCCAACTGGCCAAAGGTCGGGCGCACCACCGATTTGGTCCAGGCCGCGCGCACCTGGGTGTTCTTGTCGATCTGGTAGCGCGCATGCAGGCCCGGCAGCCAGTGGTGATAACGGCGCTTGGTCTCGGTGGCGGTGAACTGGCCGTCGGTGGCGCCGGTCCCCTTGGCTTCGAACTCGGTGCCTTCGTAACGCAGGCCGGCGATAAAACGCCAGTCGTCGATGTCGATGGTGTTCATCAGGTAGCCGGCGTTGATGTCTTCGCGGAGGGTGAAGTCGTTGACCCGCGATTCGGTCTCGTCGTAGAAATCCGCCGGGTTGAGGCTGCCAATCAGTTGCTTGATGGCGCCGGGACTGATGCCTGGGCCGTAGTTGCCGAGGCGATAGTCGACGCTGCCCTTCTGGAACTGGGTGAGGTTGAGCTGGTCGGCGCTGTAGCCCAGGGTGTCGAAGTCTTTATAGACCCAGGCTTCAAGGTCGTTGTCCTTGTTCCGTCGACTGACCTTGCCGCCGAACTTGACCTGGGAGGCGTAACCGCTCAGGTCATAGTCGCGGGCCAGGTCCAGGCGCAGGTTTTTCTCGGTGTCGCGGGTGTTCTGCTTTTCCCAATCGACCTTGTCGAGGGTGAAGTTGCTGGCGTCGTAGAAGCCGCTGCCGATGATCGGGCGGGGCTTGTCCTTGTCGTAGAAACCGCTGTTGGCAAAGTCGCCGCCGTCGAAGGTGGCGCCTGCGATATGCGCCGGGCTGTCTTCGCTGGACTGGCTGTAACCGGCCTGGCCGCTCAAGGTCCAAAGGCCCAGCATGCGTTCGCCGCCGAACACGTAGGACTGGATTTCCTGGGTTTCTTCACGGTTCTTCAGCTTGCGCTTGCCCTCGGCATCGCCCAGTTCGCCAGCGGCCTGGGGGTCGGCAAATTCAATACTGGTGGAGTTGCGGGTTTCGCTGTCTTTGTAGCGGCTGTAGAGGGTGCGCAGGTAGTAGCTGCTGAGGTCGTCGGGCTTGTAGTCGAAGTTCAGGCCACCGCCGGCGCGTTCGCGGCTGATGTCGTAGTCGCGCTGTTCGAACTCGTTAAGCCGCGCGCCCCGGCTGAAGTCCCAGGCGCCGCCGGTTTCGACGTTGTCCGAGCCGAAGTCGCGCTTTTGCCAGCTCAGCGCCGCCGCCACGCCGAAGTTGTCGATGCCGTCGCCGAGGCTGAAACGGTTACTGGCGGCGCCGGAGAATTTCGGGCTGGTCTGCCCGGTATTCTTGTCGTAGCTGGCTTCGGTGCTGCCGGTGTAGAACAGGCCGTTGTGGTCGAAGGCCGAGAGACTCTTCACGTCGACGGTACCGCCCAGGGAGTTGGCGTCCATGTCTGGGGTCAGGGTCTTGATCACCGACAGCGACTGCACCAGTTCCGAGGGCAGCACATCAAGGGCCACGGCGCGCCGCTTGCTCTCGGGCGATGGCACCAGGGTACCGTTGATGGTCACGCTGTTAAGGTCCGGGCCCAGGCCGCGCACGCTGACAAAGCGCCCTTCGCCCTGGTCACGCTCGACGCTGATCCCCGGCAGGCGCTGCGCCGCTTCGGCAACGTTTTCGTCGGGCAACTGCGCCACACCGTCGGCATGCACCACGCTCTTGATGCTGTCGGAGGAACGCTGCTCCTTGAGGGCCTTGTCGATGGCCGCAGCCTGGCCGACCACTTCAACGTGTTCGGTGGTGGCCGCTTCCGCCGCGTTGAGCCGTTCACTGGCGATGGCCAGGGCCAAGGCAGTAAGCGTAAAGCTGACGAGCCCGGTGCGCTTGTACATGAAATCCTCCCCAAGAGTCCGTTGGCGCCAGGCAAGTGGCCCGGCAACTGGGAGGGCAAGCTAGGGGTGGGGGATGACGGTTCTGTGACAGGGATCGCCGCGAAGCCCCGTAAACCGTGGGTTTTGCCCGATTCTGGATGTGGAATGAGCTGATATGACCTGTGAAGATCCCCTGTGGGAGGGGGCTTGCTGTGGCGAGTGGGCTTGCCCCAAATGCTTTTTTTGTAGGAGCGAGCTTGCTCGCGAAAAACGTCAACGATAACGCGTGTTTCCTGAATCAACGCGTCGCCTGTGAGTTTTTCGCGAGCAAGCTCGCTCCTACAGAAGGCGATGTACGCTTAACTGAACGGCATTAGGGCAAGCCCCCTCCCACATTTTTTGATCTCCAGTGTGTTTGAGATGAGCTGATTCGACCCTCCCCCACCGTCATCCAACGGTCACATGCATCTGCTGTGCTGGCCTCCTCGCTCACTTGTCCAAGGACCCGCGGCCATGTTTTCCGTGCTCAAGCCCCACCGCTGGAAACTCTCGTTGCTGCTGATCGCCGCCAACCTCGGGCTGATCCTGCACCTGGCCTGTGGCGAGTTGAAAAGCGTCAGTGAGTGGGTATGGCTGGATATCTTCGGCGAAGGCGGTTCCGCCCTGCTCGCCCTGGTGTGGCTGGGCCTGGTGCTGAAAAGCCGCCCCGCCGGCCGCGTCACCAACTACCTGGCGCTGGGCCTGTCGTGCATCTTTTTCTCCTGGTGGATCGACAGCCTCGACGAATTCATCCGCCTGCCCGACAGCATCACCTGGGACCACTGGCTGGAGTCCGGGCCGATGCCGGTGGGCATGATCCTGCTGACCATCGGCATCTACCATTGGCACCGCGAACAACTGGCGATCAGCGCGCAGATGGAGAAACGCGAACGGCTGTTTCGCGAACATCGCCTGTTCGACAAACTCACGCCGCTGGCCGGCGCCGATTACCTCAAGCGTCAGTTGGCCGACAGCCTGCAAGACAGCCGCGAGCAACAACAACCGCTGTCGTTGCTGGCCCTGGACCTGGACAATTTCGCCGCCATCAACCAGGCCTACGGCCACGCCGAGGGCGATGCGGTGTTGCAGGCGTTGAGCCATTTGCTCCTGCTCAACCTGCGCCGCCAGGACTTGCTGTGCCGCCTGGCCGGTGACCGCTTTGTCGTGCTGCTGCCCAATACCGGCGAACGCCAGGCCAAGGAGCTGGCGCTGGAGTTGCAGCAAGCGGTGCGCGGCCTGGCCCACAAGACCCGGCAACAGGGCGAACGCCTGCAACTGGCTGCGACCACCGCCGTGGTGATGGCGCTTGAAGAACCGCCCCAGGACTTGCTCAAGCGTCTGAACCTGGCGTTGGCCAGGGCCAAGCAACCGCTTGCGAAAAGTGCCTGAGATGGCCGTGAAAACCAGCTGGTATGAAGCCGACAGCCGCTTCATCCCCGGCCATTACCAACCCGCCACGCTGATCGACCTGGCGCTGTCCCGCGACATCGACAGCCACCGCCTGCTGCGCGGCACCGGGCTGTTTCATGAGGACATCCTGGCGGGTACCGCACGCCTGAGCCCACAGCAGTTTCTCGGCTTGATCGGCAACAGCCGCAAGCTGTTGGACGCCGACGACAGCAGCTTTTTGTTGGGGCAGCGGCTATTGCCCGGTTACTACGGCGCGGCCAGTCACGCTCTGGGCCATGCGCAACACCTGCACCAGGCGCTGGAGATCCTGATCCAGCAACAGGTGCTGCTCAGCCCATTGGCCACGCTGCAACTGGAGCTGGATGAACACCACGCCTACCTGTACTGGCGGGACAGTTGCGGCGCCGGCGAGCATTGGCGCTTCCTGCTGGAAGCGAGCATGACCTCGCTGGTTGCCATGAGCCAATGGCTCAGCGGCCAGCGCCTGCCGTGGGCGTGCAGTTTCAGCCACGGCGAGCCGCGCTATGTCGAACAGTACTGGGTCAACCTGGGCGAACACACGCGCTTCGAGCGCCCGCTGGACATGATGAGCATCCCGCGCGAATACCTCACCCGCGCCTGGCCGGGCGCCTCGGCCACCGCTGGCCAGGTCGCCCGCCAGCAAGCGCGCGAGCAGATCGAACAATTGGGTTTTGCCTGCAGCTTTCTCGACTGCCTGTACGACTACCTGCACGACCAGGTGCGCCAGCCGCCGAGCCTGGAACAGGCAGCCCAGGCCTTCGCCATGAGCCCGGCGACCCTCAAGCGCAAGCTGCACAAACACGACACCGGCTTCCAGGAGCAGGTGGATCGGGTGCGCAAGCAAGTCGCGTTGCACCTGTATCAGGTGAAGGGCTACAGCAACGATGAGGTGGCGGCGTACCTGAACTTCAACGACGCGGCGAACTTCCGGCGCTCATTCAAGCGCTGGACCGGCAGCACGCCGAGCCTGATCCGCCAGCTATTCAACAGCCACTAGCCAGGCGCTCGCGCAGGAACGCCACCAGCGCCTGCACCGGCCGTGAGCTTTGCCGATGCTGGGGATACACCGCCGACAAGGTCAGGTCTTCGGGGGCGAAGTCGTCCAGTACGCTCACCAGGCGCCCGTCCTTCAAGGCATCGCCGACGATAAAGGTCGGCAAGTAGGTCACACCCAGCCCTGCGATGGCGGTGTCGCGCAGCAGGTCGCCGTTATTCACACGTATGCGGCCACTGACCTGCAGTGCCTGCACCTTGCCTTTGAAGCGCCACTGCACCTGGCGGCCATGGCCATAGGGCAGGCAGTCGTGGTCGGCGAGGTCCTCGGGTTTTTGCGGGGTACCGCGCAGGGCCAGGTAGTCGGGACTGGCGCAATACACCCGCGGGATGCTGGCGATACGGCGGGCGATCAGGGTGGAGTCTTCCAGGGTGCCGATGCGCAAGACCAGGTCGTAGCCTTCGCCGATCAGGTCCACAGGGCGGTCGCTGAGGTCGACCTCCACCGACACCTGGGGGTGGCGCTGCAAGAACTGCGGCAGCAGGCAGCCCAGGTGCGCCATGGCAAACGACAGCGGCGCGCTCAGGCGCAGGGTGCCGCGCGGTTCGCTGTTCTGGCCGGCGATGCCCTGCTCCACTTGCTCGACATCGTTGAGCAGGCGCAAGGCGGATTCGTAGTAACTTTGCCCCAGGGGCGTGACATCCAGGCGGCGGGTGGAGCGGTTGAGCAGGCGCACGCCGAGGCGGTCTTCGAGCTGGATCAGGCGGCGGCTGACAAATTGCTTGGACAGGCCGAGTTGCTCGGCGGCGGCAGTAAAGCTGCCGGACTCCATGACCTGGCAGAACAGGCGCATGTCTTCGAAGGGGTTCATTGTCGCTTCTCGGTGGACATTTGGCTGTTTTATAACTGGATAGTCGCATCACCACAATTTAAATGTGGGAGGGGGCTTGCCCCCGATAGCGGTGCTGAAGTGCGCCCCAAAAGCTGGACAGCTGTTGGTTAGGCTACAGCGGACCGGGTCCTGTACGCTACAGGGCTCAGTCCAAGCTCGCTCCTACAGAAGCCGATTAGGGCTTGCCCTCATGCCGTTGTAGGAGCGAGCTTGCTCGCGAAGAACTCAGAGGCGCCGCGTTCATTCAGGAAGCACGCGTTATCGTTGACGTTTTTCGCGAGCAAGCTCGCTCCTACAGAGGGCGATGTACGCTTGCCTGAACGGCATTAGGGCAAGCCCGCTCGCCACAAGGGCTACTGCCTACTCAGTGATCTTCTCGAAGTTCTTGTAGAACAGGTCACTGTCACGCCCATCGGTCATCGAATGCAGTGAGTACGCGCGGTTGAGTCGCGCACCGCCATCACGCGTCAGCGGTGCCCACACCAGGTTGGCGCGGCGCAGGGTCGACAGGCTCATCAACTCATCGAAGGGAATCGACAGGTACAGGCCCTTGTCGAAACTGCCTTCACCGAAGGCTTCCTTGGAGGCCGTGGTCCGCGTGACCCACGCGCCAATACGCACGCCATTGTTGAATTGCCGCGACAGGTCAAGGGTCGCGCCCCAATCCCGCGCCAGGTAGCGGCCGACACTCAGTGCGCCCTGGGTGTTGAACGGCAAGTCGGTGTAGCCGGTGATATGGCCGGTGAGCGTGCGGTAGTCGCGCAGGCTGAAGTCCTGCTCGAACCCGCGCTGGCGCACATAGTTCAGGTCAGCCCCCAGCGCCCAGCGCTGGCCCATCGGCCGGTACAGCACTTCACTGCCGACACCGGCGTACATCGACTCCAGCAAACCGCCGTAGACCATGCCGTAGAGGTCCTGGTCCAACTGCACCGCACGGTTGAGCTGAAAGGTCGGCAAGGTCACATCGGACGTGGTCATGTACTTGCGCAGATCGGTACGTACCCGTGGCAAGCCACTGGGCGCGTCGTAGGTGAAGCCATCGTAGTTGTTCAGCAGGTTGACGCTGAGCAAGCCGCTCCACCAGGTGTTGCGGGTGAAACGGTACTCGGCGTCGAGGTCGGCGGAAACCTGGTAGAGCAAGCCATCCGGGCCGCCGACGTTCTGCTTGTAGCCCAGCCCGGCGCCGTAGCTCAGGGGGTTGGCGGATTGGGTGTAGAGCACCGTCTGGTTGTGCGCGCTGGCACGATTGACTTCGGTCTGGCGGTGCAGGTCCTGCAAGTCCTCGCGGTTGGCGACCACCTCACGAAACGTCTCGCGAGGCACGCTGGTTTCTTCGATCGGCATCGCGTACCGCTCGCTGACCAGGGTGAACCAGCTGATCTGGTCATTGACACTGTTGTCGAGGATACGACTGGCGCGGCCCACGGCCTTGGCGCCATGGAAATAGCGCTGTTGCTCGCCATACACCAGCAACTCCGGCCCGCGCTGGGCGATGCGTTGGACGCTATAGCCGGCATTGTCCTGCAAGCGCTTGGACACTGCCGCCCAATCCACCTGGTCCATGGACGTGGTCGGTGCCTGCGCGGGCAGTGGCGGCGGCGGTGGGTCATACGTCTTGACCGGTGCCTTGCGGCTGACGAAGTTGGTGTGCAGGGTAATCCCGAACATGGCGGTGTTGCCCCGCTCCCAGGCGGCACTCAGGTCGATGGAGTCGGCGACCTTGAAGACCAGGCCAAGGTTGATCGGCGAGTCCTGGCGCTGGTTGTTATCGCGCGGCTCGTGCTGGTAGTCATTGCCCTCGTATTCAAGCTTGAGGCTCAGCGGCGCCCAGGGTGTCTGGTAGGCGACGCCTCCAAACAGCGCCGGCCGGCCGCGAAAATATCCGTTGGAAAAACTGCCGGAGCCTTCGGCCGTGGGTCGCTGGTTGAAACGATCATCCAGCGCGCCCAACGGGTTGCCCAAATCGCCACGGCTGCCCATGTAGCCCCAGGCAATACCGGCACTGAAATCCACATCGCCATAGCGCTTGTTGGCCACCAGGTACTCGCTGGAAAACAGCCCCGTACCGCCCAAGTCCATCATCCCCAACGCGACCTGGGGCAGCCAGTGGCTCTCCTCATACAGGCGCACTTTGGCATCGACGGCCTTGTCCTTATAGCTCTGGCCGCCACTGAACGACTCAGGGCCATAGGGGCGGTTGGTGATCGCGGTGTAGCGGAAGGTGCCTTCAAGCCAGTCCAGCGGCTGCGCCGAAAAACTGTAGCGGCTATAGGGGTCGGTGCGGCTGGCATTCACGCTGAGTTCGCCAACCGGGGCCATGCGTGCGGTGGGGGTTTGCAGCAGCCCGACGCCGCCGAAGTCATTCTGGGTGTAACGGGGTTCGCCATGCGCGACGCCACAGGGCACCAGCAGCACGGCCGCAATACATAATTTCAAGGCGTGACCTCGGCCAGGGGTTGGGTGGCGAGAAACTCGGCCAGTTGCTGGTTCAACTCGGGGGTGGGCGGCTCCAGGTCGTCGCTGCGCAACGGCACCAGCACGGTGCTGCCCGGTGCCGGCGCGGCGCCCTCCTCGCGGTTCCATGGGGCAATGCCCAGGCGGGTGATGTGGCCGTCGGGCTGGATCAGCCACAGGTAGTCGCGATCGGCCCCCGCCACGGGCGGGCATTCATCCAGGTAATCACGGGCCTGGCGCTGCGCCTGGAAGGCCACCGTGCATGACGCCGCGACGGCGCCGAGGATGCGCACGCTTGCGGGCCTGGGTGGATAGATCAACTGGTCGCCATCGTTGACGCGCGGGTTTGGCGCAAAGCCGACCTCCACCGCCACCGGGTCCAGCACCGCGACTTGCCGGCCGGTCACCGGCAGTGCCTGCACCTGCTGATAAAGGCGCGCCGCCTGAACGGCGCGGTTCTCGCGCCCGGCGTCCAACGCGGCGTTGCGCAATGTCTGAAGGTCAAACAGCACACCGGCCTTGAGGCGTGCCTGGCGTTCCAGCAACGGCCGGCGCAGCCAGGCCGCACCCAGCCAGTAGCCCTCGGCATCCGGCTGCGACGCGATGATCACGTCGAGCAAGCGGGCCTCGGGAGCCAAGGGGATCGGCCCCGGATGAAGCACTTGACCGCTGACGGTCATGGCGGCCTGGCACGCGCCGGCACAGCTCCACGCCAGCGCCAGCACCCAGCGTCTACGGCAGCTCATCGGGCCTCCTTGCGTGCGGGTTGCAATTGGGTGATTTTCAAGGTGAGGCGCGGGCTGAGGTGTTGTTCGCTCTGCACGATAAAACCGTCACGGGGGTCGACCCAGTAACGGTTGCGCGCCCGAAAGCCCAGGGCGGCGGCTTCGATGTCTTCATCCACGCGCAGCAAGGTGTAGGGTTTGTCGAGGATATCGACGGTCTCCAGGCCCTCGCGGGTCAGGCGGCTGGTGACGCTGATGCCGACGCGATAACCGTCCACCAGGTCGATCCGCCGCGTACTGCGATAGCCATCCGGCAAGCGGTGCAGGCCCTGTTGGAAGGGCGACGGGCCGTCCCAGTGCGTGCCGTCCAGGTCAGTGCCCAGGCCTACGGTGCGCACCACCAGGCCGTCGCGCAGCAACAGCACCTGCTTGCCGGACGCGACCCAGAATTGCAGGTCGCCGCGCTGGCGAATCATCGCCATCACCCCTTCGCTGGACACCGTCTTCACCTGGATCTGGGGAAACGGCACGGCGTCCACCTGGGCCTGGGTCAGCTCCAGGGGCGAAGGCCCCGAGACCGCCGCCTTGAAGGTGTCGAGCGAGGCCTGCATCAGCGGATTGCAGCCACACAATAGCCACGTCAGGCCCACGTAAATACCGATCTTCAGACTGTTCACGCAGGTTCCACCCTTATCGGCTGCTGGCTTCGCTCAGGTTGTTCTGGGCGGAAGCGCCGATGCCGATGATCGAGGCGGACGGCACCAACTGGCTGATAAAGCGGTTCCAGCGCGTGATATTGGCCGGGCCCACAAACACCACGTCCTGGGGCTGCACATCAAAGCGCGTGGCCAGGGCCATGGCTGAGGGTGAGGCGGCTTCCAGCTGGAACACCTTGGCCGGCTCCACATCCAGGTTCTGCGCGCCACGGATCACGTAGATCGCATCGGCATTCGAGGTGTTCTGGTTGACCCCGCCCACCGAGCCCAGTACGTCCGAGAGGTTCATGCTGCGTGTCTTGAAGCTCAGCGCACGGGGCTGCATGACTTCGCCCATCACATAGATGCGCTTGCGATCGTTGAACGCCAGGTACAACTGGTCGCCGTCCTTGAGGTAGATATCGTTCAAGCGCGACTGTTGCAGGTTGAGCGTATCCAGGTCGAGGGTGTAGCGCTCGCTGCCACGGGTGAGCGTAAGGTTCGACAGATCGGCATTGATCGGGTCGATACCCGCGGCGCCGATGGCCTCCATGACGTTCATCGAGGTAGTGGTGATCGGCACCGGGCCGGCCTTGATTACGGCGCCAGTGATCACCACTTTCTGGCTGGCAAAGCGCAGCACACTGATGTCCACCTGTGGGCTGTCGATGTATTGACGCAGCTTGTTGGTGATTTCCGTACGCAAGGATTCGAGGGTTCGCCCCTTGGCAACCACTTCGCCCACATAGGGGTAAAACAGCTTGCCGTCGGGGTTGACCAGCCGGCCGTTGGCATCGATCTGCTGTTGCGGGCCGGACGGCGCGGTGAGTTCCGGGTGATCCCACACGGTGATATACAACACATCATTGGCGCCGATCAGATACGGCCCGGGTTTATAACTGAGCAGTGCGTCGGGAACCGAATAAGACACTTGCGTCGCCGCGTCCATGGCCAATAACTTCGGGGTAATCGGGATCAACTCCACCCGACTGTTTTCAGCTGCACCGTCCTGGGTCATGGACTCGGTATCCATATATTGACCGGGCGCAAACATACAGCCTTGCAACAAAGCGGCCGCCACAGCCGCCACAGAAAAAATACGCATCATAGTGCTAATACACTCACGATAAACGACAAGAAAAAAAGACCACTTGGGCGGGGAGTCCAAGCGGTCTCAAAAAGCGGAAGGTGGTGTATCAGTTACCAGTACCGGTGGTACCGGTGGTGCCCGTGGTACCGGTGGTGGTACCGCCGTTGGAGCTGCCGCCACTGTTGGAGGCGGCCGCAACGCCCGCCACCAGCGCAGTACCGATCAGCAGGGTTTCACCCACCGTCACAGACCCCGCCACCGTCGTGCTGAGACCTAGAGGCAACTCGGCAGCCAGGGTGGAAGTACTCAAGACACTGAGTACGATAATGGCCAGTCGTTTTCTCATATCAGACTCCTTATCGATAGTGAGTATTCAGCAAACATGCGTGTCCCACTGAAGTACGCTTGGATAGTGCCATTCAACTAAACAGTGCACCAGCCATACAACTACCGGTTAATTAACCGTTGTTTGACTGTGGTTTATTTGAAAATAACGTTTTTCAGTTAAGGCGCCCGTAGATCAAGACGTTGAGACGAACACACTCAACGTCGACACGTTTTATAACCGGCGCAAATGTTATTAATTGTCAGACAGCATCATGCCCTGCCGTACTTGTCTTCAAAGCGCACGATATCGTCCTCTCCCAGATAGGAGCCCGATTGCACCTCGATCAACTCCAACGCGATCACCCCTGGGTTTTCCAGCGCATGCACCTGGCCGATAGGGATATAAGTCGATTGGTTCTCCGAGACCAGATAGGTCTGTTCGCCGTTGGTGACCTTGGCCGTGCCACTGACCACGATCCAGTGTTCGGCGCGGTGATGATGCATCTGCACCGACAGCTTGGCGCCAGGCTTCACGGTGATGCGCTTGACCTGGTAGCGGTGGCCGTTGTCGATCGAGTCGTACATGCCCCAGGGCCGGTACACCTCGCGATGGTTGAGGTGTTCATGACGCCCGTCGCGCTTGAGCTGGTCGACGATGGCCTTGACCTGCTGGACCTGATCCTTGTGCGCCACCAGCACCGCGTCCTTGGTCTCGACGATGATCAAGTCCTGCACCCCCACGGTGGCCACCAGGCGGCTGTCGGCGTTCACATAGGTGTTGTGGCTATCCAGTTGCAGCACGTCGCCTTGCAGTACATTGCCGGCCTCGGTTTTCTCGCAGGCGTCCCACAATGCCGACCAGGAACCGATATCACTCCAACCGGCCTGCAAGGGCACCATGATCGCGTCGCGGGTTTTTTCCATCACCGCGTAATCGATGGAGTCATCCGGGCAGGCCGCAAATGCTGCGGCATCGACCCGCGTGAACAGTTGATCCTGGCTGCCACCGGCCAGCGCCGCACGGCACGCAGCGAGCATCACCGGCTGGAACTGCGCCAACACGTCCAGATAGCGACTGGCGCGGAACATGAACATGCCGCTGTTCCAGCAATAGTCACCGCGCGCCAGGTAGTCGGCGGCGGTGGCCGCATCGGGTTTCTCGACAAAGCGCTTGACCGCAAAACCGCCCGCGCCCACCGGCTCACCCTGTTCGATATAGCCATAGCCGGTGTGCGCACACGTCGGCGTGATGCCAAAGGTCACCAGCTTGCCCGCCTCGGCCAGGGGCAGCGCCACTGCAAGGCTGGCATGAAACGCCGGCACATCATCGATCAGATGATCCGCCGCCAGCACCAGCAGGATCGGGTCACCGTCGGCTTGCAGCGCCTTGCACGCCGCCAGGGCGATGGCCGGTGCGGTGTTGCGCCCCACGGGTTCGAGCAGGATGGTCGCCTGTTCCAGGTCCAACTGGCGCAATTGCTCGGCCACCAGGAAGCGGTGCTGCTCATTGCAGATCACTTGGGGCGTGGCGACATCCACGCCGTCCAGGCGGCCGATGGTCTGCTGCAACATCGACAGGCTTTTATCGGTCAGGCGCAGGAACTGCTTGGGGTTCATTTGCCGTGAGAGCGGCCACAGGCGCGAGCCCGAACCGCCCGCCAAGATCACCGGTATTAACATGAAGGCGTCCTTTGATAGAGGGTCAGAAATAGGCACGGGTGTTTTCATGCACACGTGGACTGATGCGCAACTCATCCAGCGGCCACCAACGGTAGTGCTGATGCTGCGCGGTGGGCGGGTGCAGGTCGTCGTCGCCGGCCAGGGTCAGGCAATAACTGAGCACCACATAATGGGTGTTCGGCCCGGCGCCGGCGTTACCAAATACGCTGTCGTCGTAGAAGTGTTCGAACACCCCGAGAAGACGCGCGGTGGCGCGTTCAAACGTGCGCCCCAGCTCTTCCTGGGTCAGGCGCCGGAAGGCGCTGTCCAGGCTTTCGTTCTTCTGCACTCGCCCACCGGGCACGAACCAGAAGCCATAGGCCGGGCGGTTGACCCGCAGGCCCAGCAACGTCTCACCACCCGGTTTCATCACGACCAAGTCGATCGCCACCAGCGGCGTCGACGCCACGACCGTGTTGAAGGTCGGTAAATCAAGCCACATATGCGTCAAACCTGTGCCAGAAAACGTTGAAGAATGCGTTCTTTATCGAGAAATTCGCCGGCGTAGTTCAGCGCCACGGTGTTGCGCACCGGCAACCGCAGGACCTGCTCGATCCCCTCGTTCAATGCCGTGACCGATTCAGGCTCGATCAACACGGCAATCCCTTGATGGGCTTCGCACAACCGGCCAAGGGTGGTCTCGGGGTCGGCGGTGATGATCGCGTTGCCGCCGACCGCCAGGATATTGGTGAGCTTGGACGGCAACACCGAGTCCGCCGCGCCGCGCTTCTGGATCACCAGGTGCGCGGTCGCCGAAGCGAGCAGCGCCGGCAGGTCTTCGTAGGCCTGTAACGGGGCGAAAACCACGTTGTGGATGCCCTCGCGCTGTACCCGCTCCAGCAAGCGGGCCTGGCCCGCGCCCTGCCCCACGATCAGGAACACCAGCTCCGGACGCTGGGCATAGGCCTGGGCGGCGTCAAGGATCAACTCAAGGCCCTGCTTCTCACCGATATTGCCCGAGTACAACAGCACCTGTTTGCCCGCCGGCACGCCCAGGCGTTGCAGCAGCGCGGGGTCGGCCGGCACATCGAGGAAACGTTCGGTTTCCGACCAGTTGGGAAAGAACAGCAGGCGCTGGGCCTCGACACCTTTGGCGGCAGCCTTGTCCAGCATGCCGCTGGAAATCGTCGAGACCCGGTCAAAGCGGCGCAACACCCAGCGTTCAATGCCCCAGGCCAGGCGTTTGAGCCAGGGGCTGCCGCCCATGCCCAGGCCAAACATGGCGTCGACTTCGAAATCCTGGATGTGCAGCACCGACTTGGCGCCACTCAGCTTGGCCAACAGCAGGGCCTGGGGCGCGCAAAACAGCGTGGGCACCACCAGGATCACCAGGTCTGGCCGCCAGCGCAGTTGCCCCAGCACCGCCAGGCACGAACTGGCGGAAAAACTCATCAAGTGCAGCAAACGCTTCAGCGCCGTGGGCTTGCTCGGCACATACAACGGGCAACGCAGCACCGTGACGCCATCGACCCGCTCACGGCGAAAACGCCACGGCGAGTACCCTTCGCCGACCTGCCAGTGCGGGTAATACGGCGGCGCCGTCACCACCCGCACGTCGTGCCCCTGGCTCGCCAGCCAGCGCGCCTGTTCACCGCTGTACTTGCCGATACCGGTGAGCTCCGGGCTGTAGTTGATGCCGTACAAAAGGATCTTCATCACTGGCCCCGAGGCTGCTCGAGGGCGGCCAGATACGCGTTGTAGGCGTCGCGCAGGCCCTCCTCCAGCGGCACGTAGGCCTCCCAGCCCAGCGCGTTGATACGGCTCACATCGAGCAACTTGCGCGGTGCACCGTCGGGCTTGCTGGTATCGAAACGCAGGCGCCCGTTGAAGCCGGTGACCCGGGCCAGCGTCTCGGCCAGTTCGCGAATGGTGCAGTCCACGCCAGTGCCGACGTTGATATGGGAACGCATCGGCTCGGTGTGCTCGCGGTAGTGCTCATGGCTGAGCTCCATCACATGCACGCTGGCGGCCGCCATGTCATCCACGTGCAGGAACTCGCGACGGGGCGCGCCGCTGCCCCAGATCACCACCTCGGCATCGCCATGCTGCACCGCTTCATGGAAGCGGCGCAGCAAGCCGGCGATCACATGGCTGTTTTGCGGATGGTAGTTATCGCCAGGACCGTACAGGTTGGTCGGCATCACGCTGCGGTAATCCCGGCCGTGCTGGCGGTTGTAGCTTTCGCACAGCTTGATCCCGGCGATCTTGGCCACGGCGTAGGGTTCGTTGGTGGGTTCCAGCGCACCCGAGAGCAGCGCCTGCTCGGTGATGGGCTGGGCCGCCAGCACCGGGTAGATGCATGACGAGCCGAGGAACAACAGCTTGAACACCCCATGGGTGTGGGCCGCGTGGATCACATTGGCCTGGATCATCAGGTTCTGGTAGATGAAGTCCGCCGGGTACGTGGCGTTGGCATGTATCCCGCCGACCCTCGCCGCCGCCAGGTACACCTGGTCGATGCGCTGCTCGGCGAAATACGCCTGCACCGCCAGCGGGTCCAGCAGGTCCAGTTCATCGCGGCGTGCGGTGAGTATCTGCGTATAGCCCAAGGCCCAGAGGCGACGCACGATGGCCGAGCCGACCATGCCGCGATGGCCGGCGACAAAAATTCGCGCATTCAGATCACGTGCCATGCTCAGTTCTCCACGGCAATCGGCGCATCGTGGCCGTGCAGGCGCAGCAACGCATGGCGCTGGGCGATCTTGAGGTCTTCACGGACCATCTCCGCACACATTTCCTGCGCACTGATCTCCGGCACCCAGCCCAGTTTCTGCTTGGCCTTGGACGGGTCGCCCAACAGCGTCTCGACTTCCGCCGGGCGGAAATAGCGGGGGTCGACGCGCACGATCACGTCCCCCACCAGGATGCCCGGCGCCAGGTCGCCGTCGATGTGCTCGACCACCGCCACCTCTTCCACGCCCTCGCCGACAAAGCGCAGGCGCAGGCCCAGTTCCGCCGCCGACCAGCGAATAAAGTCGCGCACCGAATACTGCACGCCGGTGGCGATCACGAAGTCCTCGGGGTGCTCCTGTTGCAGCATCATCCACTGCATGCGCACGTAGTCCCTGGCATGGCCCCAGTCGCGCAAGGCGTCCATGTTGCCCATGTACAGGCATTGCTCCAGGCCCAGGGCGATGTTGGTCAGCGCCCGGGTGATCTTGCGGGTCACGAAGGTTTCGCCGCGCCGCGGCGACTCGTGGTTGAACAGGATGCCGTTGCAGGCATACAGCCCGTAAGCCTCACGGAAATTCACGGTGATCCAGTAGGCGTAGAGCTTGGCGACCGCATAGGGCGAGCGCGGGTAGAACGGCGTGGTTTCCTTTTGCGGGGTTTCCTGCACCAGCCCGTACAGCTCGGAGGTGGACGCCTGGTAGAAGCGGGTCTTCTTTTCCAGGCCCAGCAGGCGGATGGCCTCAAGGATGCGCAAGGTGCCCAGGGCATCGACATCGGCGGTGTATTCCGGCGAATCGAAGCTCACGGCCACGTGGGACTGGGCGCCCAGGTTGTAGATTTCGTCGGGCTGGATCTGCTGGATGATACGCGTCAGGTTGGACGAGTCCGCCAGGTCGCCATAGTGCAGGATCAGGTTTTTATGCAGGGCTTGCGGGTCTTGGTAAATATGGTCGATACGCTGGGTATTGAACGACGAAGAGCGGCGTTTCAAGCCATGCACCACATAGCCTTTCTCCAGCAGCAGTTCCGCCAGGTACGAGCCATCCTGCCCGGTAACACCGGTAATCAGCGCAACTTTTTTCATGTCTATCTCCCAATTAATAGGCGAGCGAAGGCCGACACCCGAACTTGGGTGTTTGTTAAAAACGCTCAGTTACTGCTGTGTGGGCAGCGTCAAGTTATGTCCGGTCAACTTTGAAAGTTCGCGGATAATCGCTTCCTTATCGTTTAAATGCGCAATCGCGGTTTCCAGTTCGAGCACCTTGGCGCCCACCAGGAATCGGTACCAATAGCCCTGGAGCAAGTGATAAACCAGGCCGCTGCGACCATCGAGAAAGCCCAGCTGAATGAGGTAGCGCCAGAGGAAATACGCCGTTGAACTCAAGGTAAACGGCACGCGGTTATATAAGCGGTTCTTCACCACGCGCTTGAGCCGGGCCTGAAATGAACTCTGCCCTTCATTCAACTCATGACGCACCGCAAACAAGGCCAGGCGCGAGTTGATCACCTCGATGGCTTCACGGGTCGCGTACTGGTTGTGCTTGTGGGTGAAGAACGTCAGGTCATGCAGGTTATGGTCGGCAAAACCGCCTTCCAGGGTGATGGTGCGGCCCTGGGCCACGGAGATGTGCTCGTCCATCCAGCGGTCTTCGATGCGCCCCTGCCCGGTGCGCCACAACCGCAGCATCTTCAACGGGTAGCGGCCGCCATGGCGCACCCAGCGGCCCATGAAAATATGCTTGCGCTTGAAGTTGATGCCGGTGATCTGCGGGTCCAGTGTCGGCAGTTGCGTATTGATCTGCTCTGCCAGGTCGGCCTCGATGATTTCGTCGGCATCCAGGCGCATCGTCCAATTGCCAGTGATCGGCAAGTTGTCCAGCGCCCACTGGAACTGCTTGGCCTGGTTGACGAACGCATGCTGGACCACCAGGGCGCCGTGGCGCCGGGCGATCTCGCAGGTGTCGTCGCTGGAGAACGAGTCGACCACCAGCACTTCGTCACTGAAGGCGCGCACCGACTCGATCGCGCGGGCGATATGCAGGCTTTCGTTGTAGGTGAGGATGATCACACTGACCGTTTCACGTTTCATCTCAGCCACCGTGCAGTTGCAGGATTTCAGTGGTCAGGCGGCGTGGCGAACGCGCCGCGCGGAAGTGGCTTTCCAGGGGTTTGCCCACGGCGATCATCATGATCAGCCGCTCGCTGGCTTCGATGCCGCCCACGTTGCGGATTTTCTTTTCCACCGTATTCAGGATCGCCAGGTTCAGCGGGCAAGCCCCCAGGCCATTGGCGTGGCATGCCAGCAGCAGGCCCATGGAAAACAGCGCGCCGTCGACGTACAGCTGGTTACGCTGGCCGGCGCCTCCCCAGGCGGTCACTTCCGAGGTGACCACGAACAGGTTGTCCACCGACTGCGCAAAACCGCGCGAGCCGCCTTGCAACTCGAGCAATTGCGCAATCACCGCGCGGTCCTGGTAGACGTGTACCCGCGACGACTGGCGATTGCATTGCGACGGCGCCGACTGCGCCAGCTCCACCAACGAGGTGAGCAAGCGGCTGTCGAGCTTGCCGGGCTGGAACATCCGGCAACTGGAACGCGATTGCAGGAACGCCTTGGCGTCCATCCCATCATTGCCCAGCCATGGCGTGGCGCGCTTGATACCGCCATTGCCCAGGGTGCCGTCGCGCTTGAGGTGCTCGACATAGGCATCCAGGTAAAACAGGAAGTCATCGCTCACACCCAGGGCACGATGCAGGTCGAGGTAACCCTGGAAGGCGCCCAGGGCCATTTGCAGCGGCAGCGCCGAGTAGGTGCGGTCGTACTCGTTGAGCATATGAATGATGCCGTTGATCTTCTCCTTGCCGAACAGCGGCTTGGGCTCCTTGAGCGACAAGCCTTTCTCGACGGTATGGGTCTCGATCAGGATCTTGTAGAACAGCTTCTTGTTGCGGCTCGCCAACGGCGAATAGCCGTTGTGGCGAAGAAACGTGAACATGTCGCGAAAGAATTCACTGAAGAAAAACATCAACTTCCATGTCTTATCCATCATGCGCTTTACCTGTTTCATTGTGCGATGTCTCTCGGTTTGATGGGGCGGCAGGGAGCACCGACGCAAATCATCCAGGCCGGCAAGTCGCTGGTGACCACCGAGCGCGCGCCTACCACACAGCCCTCGCCTACCACACAACCGGGATGAATGAATGACTCGGCGGCAACCCACACGTGGTCCTTGATCACGATCTCGCGTGTCACCAGCGGGCGTAGCAAACTGCGGGTGTCATGGGTACCGGCGCACAAAAAACTGCGCTGGCTGATCGCGACTTTCGAGCCGATGGTGATCCGCGCCATGGCGTACACATCCACCCCATCGGCGATGGCGGTGAAGTCACCGATCTCCAGGTTCCACGGTGCCCAGATGCTGCACGTGGGTGCGATGCGACAACCGACACCGACCTTGGCGCCGAAGCAGCGCAGCAGCACGCGCCGCCAGCCATGCAGCATCCAGCGTGGCGTGGGCCGAAACAGCAGCTGGTACACCACGCCCCATAGCAGGCGCCGGGCCTTGCTGCTGCGGGGCAAGGTGTCGACGTACTTCAGGCGTTCGAAGCCGCTCATGGCTTGAGCGCCGCCAGTTGCTCGAGCAAGTAGCGTTCGCCCACCAACTGCAACGCCTGGCGCCGGGCGCGCACCGCCACCCAGTCAATCGGCGCGGCGATCAAGCTGTGCAACTGGTCCACATTGTCGGCCGGCAAAAAGCGCTGGGACAGTTCCAGCTTCTCCAGCAGGTTGCGCACGCGGGCGTTGAGCGATGCCTTGCTGCCCGGCAGGCCCACGGCGATAAAGGGTTTTTCGAAGATGATCGCGAACACCGTGGCATGGAACGAGTTGGTCACCACATAGGCCGACTCTTTCAACAGCTTGAGCCAGTCCTGTGGCCCGACCTGCACGGTTTCACCGATCTGGCGCCAGCGCCGGTGCGCGTTGTAGGGCGAGACGATCGGCCCGTCGACATGCCGCGACAACGCCTGGGCCACGTCCCTGACACCCACGCCGGTGCGCAACGCATAGCAGAACACATGGCCGCTGCGGGTCTGGGTCGAGGTGGCCAATAACGCCGAGTAGTCGCGGTGCAGCAACGTCGGGTCGGGCACACACTGCGCCGCCAGCCCACAGACCTGCTGGACGATCGCCACCCCGCTCTCCTCGCGCACACTCACCGCCGACAGTTGCTTGAGCAGTTGCTCGGCTTCGGCATGGTATTCGGGCTCCAGGTATTCCTTGCCAAAACTGGCCGCGTACGAGATCCGCCGAATCGCCTTGTCGCAATCGAAAGCGAGAAAGTACGCCGGGTCCAGGCCGGTCTGGCCCGAGGGGTTCCAGATCTGGTCACTGCCGGCCACCAACAACTGCCGGCCGGCCACCGCCTGCTTGAGCTGGTCGGCGTGGACATAGCGCGGCCCCTCGATATTCAGGAAGCGCGTCTTGAACGCCTCGAACTGGCGCGACTGCGCATTGGGCCCCAGCACACGGGTTTTCAAGGCCAGGGTCTTCAAGTACAGGGCCTTGAGATTGGCCTTGAAGTTGCGCGGGTTGAGCAGTTGCTTGAGCTCGCTGCCGTCCTCCACGTAGGCCGGGTGGTAGTTGATCAGGTTGACCTGCAGGCCCTGCTGTTGCAGCCAACGCTGCAACGCATAGGCTTGCAGCACCGCGCCGAAGTTCTCGCTGAAATGGTACGTCAGTATCCCGGCCCTGATCGGGCGTGCAGGTGCGTTCATGATCCAGCCTGTCTTAATAAGGTGTGTGTAGGAAGTGCAGGCAGGGACACCGCCTGGCGTACTGGCGCGGCTTTGTTGAGCAGGCCGATGAACATCGACCACACCAGCAAGTAGCTGCCATCAAAGGTGGTGAAGAACTGGTAACTGGTCTTGAACGAGAAAATCAGCAGGATCGCGCCCACCGCCAGCGACACCGGGTTACGCGGCAACGCACTGAACAGCAGGCCGAACAGCACGACACCGACCACGCCGAGCTTGGCGAGTACGCCCCAATAGCCGTTCTCGATATCGAACTTGGAGTTCTCGAACCAGCGCTCGTCATTGGTCGGCACGCCGGGCGTCAATTGCTTGGCCAGGCCGTTGCCGAGAAACACCGTGGCCGGGTTCTCCAGGAAGGACGCCTTGGCATGGGAGATCTCGAAGGCACGTGTCACATCCTCGCCCTTCTCCTCGAACAGATAGGTGGCAAAGCGCGATACCGCCAGGGGGCTGGCGTAAAACGTCAGCGTCCCGAGGGCGCCGATGGCCACCACCAGCACCGCCAGGGACTTGAGCTTGCGCTGGGTGATGGCCGACAACAGGATCATCACCGCCATCGCCGCCAGGATGGTCTTGGAGCCGGCCGCCAGCAGCGTCACCGCCAGGATCAGCATCAAGGCGATCTTGCGCTGGCAACAGGCGTAGAAAAACAGCAGCACCGCCGAGCTGGTGGGGAACAGCATGATCCGGCCCACCTCATCGCTGGACTTGGAGGCGGCGTTGGTCAGGTCGATGCCGACCCCATACAGGCTCACTTGCAGCAACTGGCCCAGGGCAAAAATGTAGATCGCCCGTTCGATGATGCGGCGATAGTTGAAGCTGTGGGCACGGGCGATTTTCTCCACGTTGGCCAGCGCATAGCTGTAGCCGGCCAACAGCAGCACAAAATAGAAAAACGGAATGCCGGAACGCAGGAACTGGTACAGGGAAATCTTCGAACCACTGGAGACCAGCACCTGCAACACACTGGAGGCCACCACCAGCGCCAGCAACGCCGCTGCCCGGGTAAAGCCGCGCGCCGCGTACACCACGAAGGGCATCAGCAGCAGCAATGCCAAGGGCTGCGACAGGTTGTTGCTCAGGGCCAGGGGCAAAGCGAAAAACGTCAGCGGCAGGTACAGGGTCAGGCGTGCCTGGGACAACATCATGGTTGCACCTCCCCGGCGAACTGCACCTTGCTGATCAGCCGCAGGTACACCAGCACCACCAGCTCCGGCAGGGCCAGCAACAACGCGGCGCCCAGCAACGGGTCGATGCGCGCCTGGCACAGCATCCACAGCAGCAACGCCGCCAGGCTGCTCAGGGCGTAGATCACCGAGGTGCGGGTATGGCGGTTGGTGGAGATCAGCATCGCCGCCAGGATGAACCAGGCCACGTTCAAGATCGTGTGGGCACCGATCAGCGCCAATGGCAGCCGGTCAACCTGCACCAGGCCGTGGCTCCACAGGCTGATCACCTGGGGTCCGGCCCAGATGCCGGCGCCGTATACCAGCACGCACACGCCCAGTACCAGGGAGCTGGCACGCTGGGTGAACCGTCGCGCTTCGTCAAATTGGCCACGCCCGGCCAGCCGCGAGATTTCCGGGGTCAGGGCATTGCTGCAGGTGATGCCCAACTGGATGATCAAGCGCATCAACGTACGCGCCATGGTGTAGCCGACCACCACCGCCGGACCGGCGATCTGGTTGAGCAGTTGCAGGCCGCCTTGCAGGGTAATCAACTGCGCCAAGGGGATCGCCGCACTGCCCACCGCGGGCTTCCAGATGCCGCGAAACTCGCCCCACGAGGCGCACCCCAGGCCCAGCAGCGGCCACGGCGAAATGCGCCGCACAAACACGGTCACCAGCACCAGGAACAGCACCTGGCTGAAGAACATGCCCTGGGCCAATTGCAGTTCGGAACCGCCCAGCATCAGGATCACGATCGACAGCACGATATCCAGGGTCCTGCGGTTGGCCATGATAAAAACCCCGCCGACAGTCTTGTCGATCACCCGGAACCACGCCTCGATCGGCCCGCCGAGCAAGCGCGTACACAGGTAGCCGGACATGAACAGCACCACCAGGCTCGCCTGGCCGGGGTCAAGGCTCTTGAGCTTGAGCAGCCCGACCCAGTCGATCCACTGACCGAGGGTCAAGGCAAACACCACCACCAGCCCGACCACCGCCAAGGTGAACGCCAATGCGGTCTGCACACTGCGGCGCGCGCCGGGCACGTCGCCCTGGCTGGCCAGCAAGGTGGCACGGGTAGCCGAGGCCTGGGCGACCCCCAGGTCCAGCAGGCTGAGCATCGACGGAATACCGGTGAGCACCAGCCAGTCGGCATACCGCCCGGTGCCCCAGGCGTGCAGGAAGAACGGCACCAGCACCAGTTGCGCCGCCAGCGTCACCAGTTGCGTGTAGCCATAGCTCAAGACGTTGAGGCGAAACCGGTTCGACAATGAACGCGGTACCCGCATCGGTTTTTCCAGAACCTTGCTCATGGTCGTCAGGCTTTGTCGGACTGGTAGGCGTAGTGGTAGTAGCCGTAATCGCCGTAGCCGTAACTGGCGGAACGACGTTTCTCCACGCCATTGAAGATCGCGCCCTTGAGCTCGATACCGTTCTGATGAAAGCGGCGCAGCGTCAGCTCGACTTCCTTGGCCGAGTTCACCCCAAAACGGGTCACCAGCAGGCTCGTACCGGATTGACGGCCGACGATAGCCGCATCGGTCACGGCCAGCAGCGGCGGTGTATCGATGATCACCAGGTCATAGCGCTCGCTGACTTCGGCCAGTAACGCGGCAAAATTGGGGTGCATCAGCAATTCGGAGGGGTTGGGCGGGATCTGCCCACGGCCGATGAAATCGAATTGCGCCACATCGGTGGTTTTAATCGCCTCCTGCAACTCACAACGCTTGACCAGCAGGTCGGACAAACCGATCTCCACTGACTTGCCGAGCATCTTGTGCAAATAGCCCTTGCGCATATCCGCATCGATCAGCAACACGCGCTGCCCGGACTGGGCAACCACCGCTGCCAGGTTGGCCGAAACAAAGGTCTTGCCCACTTCCGGGCTGGGGCCGGAAATCATCAAGCGGTTGTTCTTGGCCTCCAGCATCGCGAAATGCAGGCTGGTACGCAGACTGCGCATGGCCTCCATGACCAGGTCGTGGGGATGATTGACGGCCAACAGCGAGGGCGCGACCGAGCGGCTCTTGGCGGCGTGGGTTTCCTCGGCCTTTTGCAGGGGGCTGAACGGGATCGAGGCATACACCGGCAAGCCGAGTTTCTCGATGTCATCCGGGTTTTCCAGGCCACGGTTAAGCAGGCTGCGGACCAGCACCAGGCCAACCGAAAGCATGCCGCCGAGCAACATGGCCAGCAGCACCACGATCACCTTGCGCGGCTCCACGGGTTTGCTGATGTTGGCGTCGGCGCTGTCGATCAGGCGCACGTTGCCCACGGTGCCGGCGCGCATCACGTCCAGTTCCTGGGAGCGATTGAGCAACTGGGTATAGATCTCGGTGCCCACCTGCACGTCACGGGTCAGGCTCAACAGTTCCTGCTGGGTGCTGGGCAGGCCTTCGACACGCTTGGTCAATTGCGCCTGCTTGCCGTTGAGCTCGTCGAGCTTGGCCAGCAACGCGCGGTAAGCCGGGTGCTGACGGGTGAACTTGCGGTCCATTTCCGCCTGTTGCAGCTTGAGCTCGGAGATGCCGGTGTCCAGGGCCACCACCTGATCGAGCACGGCCTTGGCTTCGAGGCTGATGTCGATGGATTTGCTGCGGGTCTGGAAGCGGTTCAGGGCGTTCTCGGCCTTCTCCAGGTCGCGGCGTACCTGGGGCAATTGGTCATTGAGGAACGACAGGCTCTGCGCCGCCTCGGCCGAGGTGCGGTCGACGTTCTGGCGCACATACAGGTTGGAGATTTCATTCAGCGTGCGGACCGCCAGCGCCGGGTGGGTGCTCTCCAGCGTCAGGCTGATGATCCCCGACTCCTTGCCCCGCTCCACCACATTGAGCAGGTCCTGGTAATCGGCCACCGCGTCCAGGCGCGGCTTGCGCACAATCTTGAACCGCGCGCCGGGGTTGGCCCGCAACGTTTCGACCAGCACCTCCACGTCGCCCGAGGCAAACGGCTCGCCGACGCGGCCAGCGGCGATCTGCTGGTCATCCTCGTCAAACAGTTGGTAGCCCTGGTTTTCGCCAGCCACCAGCACGAGGGTAGTACCGAGCAACCCGGCCGGCAGCTTCAGCTTCGCCAGGCTCAGGCGCTCGCCGCCGGCACTGTAGCGACTGATACCGAACAGTGGCGGCGCGACATCGCCCGGGGTGTCGGGCACATAACGCCGGGCCATGAAGCCACCGATCAACGGGAAATGTTGGGGGGTAATGGTGATGTCCAGCTTCAGGGTGTCGACGGTCTTGCCGATGATGGTGCGCGACTTGATCAGTTCGATCTCGGTCACCGCCGGCGATTCCTTGCCCAACAGGCTGCTCACATCGGAGAAACCGAGCATGTCGTTTTTCTTCGGTTCCACCTGGATCAAGGCGTTGGCCTGGTACACCGGCGTTGCCAGAATGGCGTAGGCAGCGCCGATCAACATGCAGGTGCCGGTGATCCCGGCAATCAGCCATTTGTGATCGATCAGGGTACCCAACATGCCGAGTACATCGATCTCGTCACGGTGCGGGCTGTCAGCGGAGGCGTTCTGGGGTGAATACATAAATCGAGTCTTCGTCCTTGCAATCATAAAAGGAGGCGCTAGCGCGCCAGGCGCTGTGCCCAGGCCTGTGCGGCTTGCTCGATCAGGGCATAGGCCTGCACGAAGGCGGCCTTGCCCTGTCGATAGGGGTCCTTGATCTCGCGTTCGTGCTGCCATTTGCCCAGCAGGAACACCTTGCCCCGGGCCTCGGGAGCGAGGCTGAGCACACCGTCGATGTGTCGTTGCTCCATCACCAGGATCAGGTCCGCCTCGCTCACGGCCTCGACACTGAGCTGGCGCGCCTTGTGCGCCAGGGGAACATGCCCGTGTTCCTGCAGGACCTGGCCTGCAGTGGGCTCCAGCGGATGGTCACGCAAGGCCGCCAGGCCCGCCGAACTCACTTGTATCCCGGAGGACTCAAGTGCGGCGCCCAGCAGTTGTTGCGCAGTAGGGCTACGGCAAATGTTGCCGATGCACACGATCAAAATCTTTTTAAACAAGGCAACCTCCCACGCACCGCACAGTAATTAATCGGCAAAGGGATGACCTTATTTCCATCTTTAAATAACAAGCAATTTGCGACCGTGTAATTATGATCACAGCTGACAGAGTGCGACCATCTATCGAGCAGGACAATAAATAACACCCACGGCAATAACCGACTAAAAATAACATTCCCTTACTTTTGCGCATCTTCATAATAAAGTGCCACTTGAACACAGCAGCGAGGGACGGCCATGAAAAGTTCAAAGTTACTGGTAGAGCGTATTGGCCTATTCCCTTCTTCGGGAGATATTCATGTCGACGTCAATAATCCGAGCACCGTTGTCGAGCGCATGCAAGTGTTGTACGCCAGCAACTCTTTAGATGTCGACGAAAGCGGTTCCGGATTGTCGATGGTATTTGCCGATTGGCGTTTCAAGTTGCAAGTCAATAACGCCTTGTCGGTGTGCCTGTGCGTGGAAAGTCGCGGTGACAGTCACTTCATGCAAGCCAAGACCGCCGAATTACTGGCGAATATTTCCGGCACCGAGGAGCGCCCATGAACCCGTACGTTCATTTAAGGCGTGCCTATGCGCTGAAAAAGCTGACCCAGGTATTCGAAACATTTGTCGGCATCGCCCTGACCGAGCCACTGGAAGCGGGACAACGCTCGCATAATACGCAGACGATTTCCCATTGGCTGGACCAACTGCAGGGCAGCCCGCCGCAGGCGGTGACCCATACGCTGTTCAAGCAAATGAACGGTGCCCGGCGCCAGGGCAATCAGCGACGTTTCAACTCGCAGACGGTGTTGTTGCAGTTGCTGGTGGAAAGCAACCTGGCGCTGGATCTGGCGGCCTATTCGGCCTTTATGTGCCGGGAGACAGTGCGCCAGGCCGGCTCCTGATGCGCCTGCTGCGCCCCCGAGACCGTCACGGCGACATGGTTGAGCAAAGTCTCGGCGTTGTACTTAGGCACCAGCGCACATAACGAAAGGAAGACTAACCCACCACCGATCAGCGACGGCGATACATTGACGCGCACAACGTCTATTCGCCATAGAAAAGCGACCGCAGCGACAGCCCCCAATAAGGCACCGGCCAGTGCTTCGTTCAGCGGGTGAATATATGGCGCGACACAATAAGCACTGAACCCAACGGTCAGGCTCAATCCGACCAGCGTCGCTGGCCAGCGCCAGGCATAGTTGAACTGGCGTGCAATCAAACTTAATGCCACCGTCACCATCAGGCACGTATTCATCGCATGCCCACTGAGCACGGCGATGTCGAGGGTTTGAAACGAGACACCCCAGCCCTTGAACAGTAACTTGCTGAAGGCCACGATTGAATACGTGGAGGCCACCGTGATTATCCACCACTTGAACGCCTGGGGTGCCGAATACCATAACCAGACAGCGATCATCAGTGCAGCCGGAATCATGACGGTAATACCGCCATAGTGTGCAAGTTGTTCCCGCATGAATAGCTGACCTATACCATCATATTTCCCGCGCCCATCAGACCTGAGGCGCGGAAAAATGACAACGTTATCTTGGGTCGGACTAAAGCGCTTATGGATGGAAAATCTCTGGGGCACCCACACCAAAAATGCAAATTACTGATAAACCATGCAATTTATGATTCTACTTTTTAATAATTAGGTTAGAACCAATCGGCATTTTACAGGCCCCGCCCCTGCCCCTACCTTGGACGCGAATAACCGACCCCCTGCCCGGTGGAGGTGTTAACCCCGTACTCGACAAGGACAGACCATGAGCATTGAATTCATCGGCTATATCGGTGGCCATCACGCATCCGAGATCCACCCGCGCAGCGGCCCGACCCTGCAACCGGACTACGTGGAGACCGTGGCCCGGGCCCACGAAGAGGCCGGCTTCGACCGCGCCCTGGTGGCCTTCCACTCCAACAGCCCGGACAGCACGCTGATCGCCTCCCATGCGGCCAGCGTGACGAAAAAACTGCAATTCCTGATTGCCCACCGCCCCGGTTTTGCCCAACCGACCCTGGCAGCGCGCCAGTTCGCCACCCTGGATGTGTTCAACGGCGGGCGTACCGCCGTGCATATCATCACCGGGGGTGACGACCGCGAACTGCGCGCCGACGGCAGCCATATCGGCAAGGACGAACGCTACGCGCGCACGGACGAATACCTGAGCGTGGTGCGCCAGGAATGGACCAGCGAACAGCCCTTCGACTTCGCCGGCACTTACTACCAGGTGGAGGGCGCGCACTCTGCGGTGAAGTCACCGCAACAGCCGCATATCCCACTGTACTTTGGCGGCTCCTCCAAGGCCGCGATTGAAGTGGCAGGCAAGCATGCCGATGTGTACGCGTTGTGGGGCGAGACCTATGAGCAAGTGCGCGAAATCGTGACCCAGGTGCGGGCTGAAGCGGCCAGGCACGGGCGCACGATTCGCTTCAGCCTGTCGTTGCGGCCGATCCTCGCCGAGACCGAGGAACTGGCGTGGGCGCGGGCCGAGAGCATCTTGCAGCAGGCGACGGCGCTGGCGCAGAAGAACGGTTTTGTGCGGCGTGAACCGCCAAACGAAGGTTCACGCCGCTTGCTCGCGGCGGCGGCGCAGGGGGCGCGACTGGATAAGCGTTTGTGGACCGGGATTGCTGGGTTGCTGGGGGCACAAGGTAACTCCACCTCGTTGGTGGGCACCGCCGAGCAAGTTGCGGAGGCCTTGGTAGATTATTACGACCTCGGCATCACCACCTTCCTGATTCGTGGGTTTGATCCGCTCAACGATGCGATCGACTATGGCAAGCGGTTGATCCCCCTCACCCGCCAGCTGATTGCTGAACGCGAGCAGAAAGTCGCCTGACAACCACTACAAAACCAAGGTGGGAGGGGCAAGTCGAATCGTCGCACCGCCCCTCCCACACTTTGATCTTCACCAGGCTCCGGATCAGTTCTTATAGTCGGTATCGTTGCGCTCCAACTGCCGAATCAGCGCATTCCAATGCCGCGCCACACCCGGCCCCTCGCCGCTGGCAAACGCCTTGGCCTGTTGCTCGACCTTCGCCACCACTTCAGCCGGCGGGAAGATCAACTCCGCATTCCCCGCTGCCTGCGCCGCGACCTGGATATTGCACGCGCGCTCCAGTTGTTGCAGCTGTTGAAACGCATGTTCAACGCTGACACCCGCGGTCAGCAGCCCATGGTTACGCAGGATCATCACGCTCTTGTCGCCCAGGTCGGCCACCAGGCGCTCACGTTCGTCGAGGTCGAGGGCCACGCCTTCATAACCGTGGTAGGCCACCCGCCCCGAGAAGCCGATGGAGTGCTGAGAGATCGGCAACAGGCCGTCCTTCTGCGCCGACACCGCAATGCCGTCGCGGGTATGGGTATGCAACACGGCGTGCAGGTCGTGGCGCGCGCCGTGGATGGCACTGTGGATCACATAGCCGGCGTAGTTGATGCCCAAGCCGGTAGGGTCGTCGACGATGGTGCCGTCGAGGTCGACCTTGACCAGGTTGGAGGCACTGATTTCATCGAACAATAGCCCGAAGGCGTTGATCAGGAAGTGCTCGTGTGGCCCAGGTACACGGGCGGAGAAGTGGGTGTAGATGTGGTCGGTCCACTTGTACAGGGCCGCCAGCCGGTAAGCGGCGGCCAGTTTGACGCGCACCTCCCATTCTTCCGGAGTGACACGCTGGCGAACATGGTTGGAAACGCTGGAAATCGGGGTGACGCTGCTCATGGCAAAACTTCCTGGATGGCCTTAAGGACTTCCAAGCAAGCCTAGGGGATGGAAAAAAATAATAAAAAGCACATTTTAATCTAAGCTAATTATTATTTTTTTTCATAACACCCACACCACCAACACAAAGCCCCCTCCCACATTTTTGATCTCTATACACCCAGTCAAACCGGAGCTGTTGCCCAAGGCAGTGAATGCCAAGAATGCCTTGAAGGCTTGCACAGTCCAAATGTGGGAGGGGGCTTGCCCCCGATGGCAGTGGGTCAGCGACAGACGAGCTGACTGATACACCGCAATCAGGGGCAAGCCCCCTCCCACATGGATCAGGCTGCGTTGCGGATCTTATGCAGGGACGCCGCCACCAGTTTGCCAAACGCGTCCACCGGCCCCTGCAAGTTACCGAGGAAGTGCGGGTAGATCAGCCACAAATCCATCACCGGCTTGAAATCCTTGAGCGGCATCACCGCCAGTTGCTCGCGGTGGGCACTGCGCTCCAGCAAAGGCCGCGGCACCAGGCCCAGGCCCAGGCCGTCGGCCACCAGGCCCAGTTGCAGCTCGGTGCCGAACGTCTCCAGGTTGACCCGCAGGGCCAGGCCTTGATCGGACAAGGTGCGCTGCAAACCGGCGCGGAAACCGCAGCCATCCGGGTTGAGGATCCAACCGTTCTGGTACACGTCCGCCAGCTTGCAGGGCTTCTTCGGCAGTTGGGCCTTGGCGCAGACCACCACCAGTTCCATCTTGCCGATGGACTCGCCGACCACGTTGTCGGGGAAAACCTTGCCCGCCGGAAACAGGGCCGCCGCCGCGTCCAACTCACCGCGCTCGATCTTGCCCACCAGTTGGCTGCCCCAGCCAGTGGCGACCTGGGCGCGCAAGTCGGGGTATTCGCTGCGCAGGTGCTTGAGTGCATCGAGCAGCACCACGTCACCAATAGTCTGCGGCACGCCCAGGCGTAACAGGCCGGTGGGCGGTGCGTCGGTGGCGACCAATTCGCGCAGGGCGTCCATCTCGCGCAGGATCAACCGGCACTGTTCATAGACGCGGGTGCCGATCAACGTAGGCTTGAGCGGCTTGGTGTTGCGGTCGAACAACTCCACGCCCAGCGCCTGCTCGAAGTTCTGCACGCGGCGGGTGATGGCCGGCTGGGTCAGTTGCAACGACTCGGCGGCATGGCTGATGGACTGGCAACGAATCACTTCGACAAAGGCATCGATATCGTCAATTTTCATTTGGGCCGCACATAGAGAACAGTCATTAAGATGTGTGCAAAGCATAGTTGCAGGACGATTATCTGGATAGCCCAGCGTGTGATCGATAACGTCTAACGCTATTCAGACCGGTTCTAAATTACCTGCAGCTATAAGCTAATCATTAAAAAATAGCATATTAACTATAAACATTATGCTTATATAAACCCATCAACCCATTCCTATCAAACGTATCCGATGGAATTGTCATGACCCAAGCCAAGCACCCCGAGAGACTCAGAGCCTTCATAGGCGCCCTGGCGGAATTGATCGACGGCAATCCACGCGAAGGCGACCTGTTGCACCGTGGCGGCAAGCTGCTGGCGCAACTGGTCAGCCATGACGACTGGCTCCCCGATGAATTCGCCCAACCCGACCCCGATCGCTATCAGCAATTTTTGCTGCACGCCGATTCGCGCCAGCGGTTCAGCATCGTCAGTTTTGTGTGGGGGCCGGGGCAAAGCACGCCGATTCATGACCATCGGGTGTGGGGGCTGATCGGCATGTTGCGCGGTGCGGAGTTTTCCCAGGGCTTCGAGCGCGCGCCCGACGGGCGCCTGGTCGCCGAAGGCAAGCCGGTCCAGTTGGTGCCGGGCCAGGTCGAGGCGGTATCGCCCAAGATCGGCGACATCCATCAAGTCAGCAATGCCCACAGCGACCAAGTGTCGATCAGCATTCATGTGTACGGCGCCAATATCGGTGCCGTGCGCCGCGCGGTGTACCAGCCCGACGGCAGCGAGAAACTGTTTATCTCCGGCTATTCCAATGCCTTCCTCCCGAATATCTGGGATTTGTCCAAAGAAAAGAGCCCCGCCCTATGAGCACCGTATCCACCCGCAGCTACGCCCAGATTCGCCAGGCCCTGTTGGACCGTGAAGAAGTCGCCCTGGTAGACGTGCGCGAAGAAGCACCGTTTGCCGAATCCCACCCCCTGTTCGCCGCGAATATCCCGCTGTCGAAGCTGGAGCTTGAGGTGTACTCGCGCATTCCGCGCCGGGATACCCAGGTCACCGTCTACGACAACGGTGAAGGGCTGGCCGCCCGCGCGGCCGAACGTTTGCTCGCGCTGGGCTATACCCAGGTCAGCCTGCTCGAGGGTGGGCTCGACGGTTGGCGCAAGGCCGGTGGCGAGCTGTTTATCGACGTCAACGTGCCGAGCAAGGCGTTTGGCGAGCTGGTCGAAAGTGAGCGTCACACGCCGTCCCTGGCCGCTGAAGACGTGCAGGCGCTGCTCGACAGCCAAGCCGATGTGGTGGTGCTCGACGCGCGCCGTTTTGATGAATACCAGACCATGAGCATCCCCACCGGCATCAGCGTGCCGGGTGCCGAACTGGTGTTGCGCGTCCGTGAGCTGGCGCCGGACCCGGCCACCCGCATCATCGTCAACTGCGCCGGACGCACCCGCAGCATTATCGGCACGCAGTCACTGATCAATGCCGGCGTGGCCAACCCGGTCTCGGCCCTGCGCAACGGCACCATCGGCTGGACGTTGGCCGGGCAGAAGCTCGCCCATGGTCAGTCGCGACGCTTTGCCCCGACCTCGGAAGCCCACCGCCAGGTCGCCGCCGCGGATGCGCGGCGTGTGGCTGACAAGGCCCGCGTCGGCCGCGCCACCCTCGCCGACCTGCACCGCTGGCAACAGCAGGCGTCCCGTACCACCTACCTGTTCGATGTGCGCACCCCGGAGGAATTCGAAGCCGGCCACCTGCGCGGCGCGCGCTCGACCCCGGGTGGGCAGTTGGTGCAGGAAACCGATCACGTTGCCAGCGTGCGCGGTGCACGCCTGGTACTGGTCGATGATGACGGTGTGCGCGCCAATATGTCGGCTTCATGGCTGGCCCAACTGGGCTGGGAAGTGCATGTGCTGGACGGCCTGCAAGCCGCAGATTTCAGCGAACATGGCGCCTGGGTCGCGCCGGTGCCCGCACCGCCCCAGGCCGAACTGATCAGCCCGCACACCCTCGCCGAGTGGCTGGCCCATGGCGACACGGCGGTACTGGATTTCACCGCCAGCGCCAACTACGTCAAACGCCATATCCCTGGTGCCTGGTGGGCCTTGCGCGCGCAACTGCCCCAGGCGCTGGCCAAGGTGCCGGCCGCCCAGCGCTACGTGCTGACCTGCGGCAGCAGCCAACTGGCGCGCCTGGCCGTGGCCGAAGTCGAAGCCATCACCGGCAAGCAAGTGTTCCTGCTGCAAGACGGCACCGCTGGCTGGATCAACGCGCAACTGCCGCTGGAAGAAGGTGAAACCCACCTGGCCTCACCGCGTATCGACCGCTACCGCCGCCCTTACGAAGGCACGGACAACCCCAAGGAAGCCATGCAGGCCTACCTGGACTGGGAGTTCGGTTTAGTCGACCAACTGGCCCGCGACGGCACCCATGGGTTCTATGTGATCTGATCACTTTTCCATACCCGGCACAGATCCCTGTGGGAGGAGGCAAGTCGAATCGTCGCACCGCCTCTCCCACATGGACCGCATCCACCTCAGGGTTAATCCATGCAATTTTAGAATAATCAATAAACACATAATCAGTTATTTTAATAATTAACATATAACCAAAAAGAACTTCACAGCATGTTTTTATGAGCATAACGTGAACTCCTCACCGACCCCTTCTCCAGGCGGAGGTAGCCAAACCTTTTTTCTGATCTGCCTGGAGCCTGCATCCCATGGTCTTTACTACCCCATTCAAGCGCCTGCTCCTGAGCACCGCCCTGGCCCTTGGCCTGGCCACCAGCGCCCACGCCGCCGACCTGCAACCGCTGCGGGTGGCCAACCAGAAATCGACGATCAAGACGCTGCTGGAAGTCTCGGGCGAGGCGAAAAACGTGCCTTATGAAATCCAGTGGTCGGAGTTCCCGTCCGCTTCGCCCCTGGGCGAAGCCTTGAATGCCGGGGCCGTGGATATCGGCGCCTTGGGTGACGCACCCTACGTGTTTGCCTTGGGGGCCGGAGCGTCGCTCAAGGTGGTCAGCATCATCCACGCCGAAGGGCGTAACACCACCGCCCTGCTGGTGCCCAAGGATTCGCCGATCAAGACAGTGGCCGACCTCAAGGGCAAGAAAATCGTGACCGGACGCGGGTCCATCGGCCACTACCTGGTGATCAAGGCCCTGGCCACGGCCGGCCTGACCACCAAGGATGTGCAGTTCATTTTCCTGTTGCCCAGCGAGTCGCGCCTGGTGCTGGATAACGGCACCGTCGACGCCTGGTCGACCTGGGACCCTTACACCACGGTGGTCACCTCACAAAGCCAGGCGCGGATCGTGGCCAGCGGCAACACGCTGTTGAGCAACCACCTGTACCTTGCCGCCACCAGCCAGGCCATCGCCGACAAGCGCACGCAGTTGGATGACTTTGTCGCCCGCGTCGACCGCGCCTACGCCTGGGCCAATACCCACCCCAACGAGTACGCCGCCGCCCAGGCCAAAATCACCGGGCTGCCGCTGGCCGTGCATGTGGCCGTGGCCAAGGAGACCCGCCTGAGCCCGGTGCTGATCGACGACAGCGTGATCAGTGGCCTGCAAGACACCGCCGACACCTACCAACAAGAAGGCCTGCTGACCAGGCACATCGACGTGTCCCAGGGCTTCGACAAGAGCTTTAACGCCAAGCGTGCCCCCAACAATCAAGCCTCGCGCTAAGGAGCAGAAAACATGAGCAAGCCACGTCAATTGAAATTGGGGGCCATGGTCCACGGTGTCGGCCACGGCTGGGGCGAATGGCGCCACCCGCAGGCGCAACCCAACGCCAGCACGAATTTCGGCTTCTACAAGCAGCAGACCGAGCTCGCCGAAGCGGCCAAGTTCGACTTCGTGTTCATCGCCGACAGCCTTCACATCCACGCCAAGTCCAGCCCGCATTACCTCAACCGTTTCGAGCCGCTGACCATCCTCTCGGCCCTCGCGGCACTGACCACGCACATCGGCCTGGTCGCCACCGTGACCGTCAGCTACACCGAGCCCTATCAGGTCGCGCGCCAGTTCGCGTCGCTGGACCATATCAGCGGCGGTCGTGCCGGTTGGAACGTGGTCACCTCGTGGCTCAGCGGCACCGCCGACAACTTCGGCAAGGTAGAGCACCCGCCGCACGCCGTGCGCTATCGCATCGCCAAGGAACACCTCAACGTGGTCAAGGGCCTGTGGGATTCCTGGGAAGACGACGCCTTTGCCTACAACAAGCAAAGCGGCGAATTCTTTACGCCGAGCAAGCTGCATGCGCTGAACCACAAGGGCGAGTTTTTCTCGGTAAAAGGCCCGCTGAACATTGCGCGCTCGCGCCAGGGCCAACCGGTGATTTTCCAGGCGGGCACGTCCGAAGATGGGCGTAACTTTGCGGCGCAGAACGCCGACGCCATCTTTGTGCACGTGGAGAGCATCGAAGAAGGCCTGGCCTACACCCAGGACCTCAAACGCCGCGCCAAAGGCTTTGGCCGCGACGCCGACAGCCTGTCTATCCTGCCGGGCATCCGCCCGATTGTCGGCCGCGACGAGGCCGAAGTGGAAAGCCGCTATCAGCAGGCCGTGGACCTGGTCACCGTGGAAGACGCGATCGTCGCCCTGGGCCGCCCGTTCAATGACCATGACTTCAGCCAGTACCCCCTGGACGCCCCCTTCCCGGAACTCGGCGACCTGGGCTCCAACAGCCAGAAAGGCGGCTCGGACCGCATCAAGCAACTGGCCAGGGACGAAGGGTTGACCCTGCGCGAAGTGGCCCTGCGGTTCTCACGGCCCAAGCGTGATTTCGTCGGCACCCCGGAACAGGTCGCCGATGCGATCCAGACCTGGTTCGAGACTGGCGCCAGCGATGGTTTTATCGTCAATTCGGTACTGCCGGATGGCTTGCAGTACTTCACCGAGCTGGTGGTGCCGGTGCTCCAACAGCGCGGCCTGTTCCGCACCGAGTACAGCGGCCAGACCCTGCGCGACAATCTCGGCCTGGACGTACCGGCCAACCGCTACAGCGTGATCGACGCCCCCGAAAAGGCCCTGGCCTGAGTACATTCTTATGACCCAACCGTCTCTACGCTCCGTTGAAGTCGCCCACTTCGATGCCCTGCTCGAACGCCTCGGCGCCGAGCTGGCCAGCACCGCGCACCTGTACGACGAAAGCGGTGCCTTCCCCCACGACAATTTCACGTTGCTGCATGAACACGGCCTGCTCGCCCTCACCGTGCCCAAGGCCCTCGGTGGCGGCGGAGCCAGCCTGCCCCAGGCGCGCAAGGCGATCAGCGCGATTGCCAAGGGTGAACCGTCCACGGCACTGATCCTGGTCATGCAGTACCTGCAACACACCCGCCTGCAAGACAGCAAGACCTGGCCCCGGCACCTGCGCGTGCGAGTCGCCGAAGAGGCGGTACGCAACGGCGCGCTGATCAATGCCCTGCGCGTCGAACCCGACCTCGGCACCCCGGCCCGCGGGGGCCTGCCGGCGACCACGGCGGTGCGCACCGTTGATGGCTGGCGCATCAGCGGGCGCAAGATCTACTCCAGCGGCAGCCATGGCCTGAGCTGGTTCAGCGTATGGGCACGCAGCGATGACCCAGACCCACTGGTGGGCATCTGGCTGGTGCCCAAGGACAGCCCCGGCGTGAGCATCATCGACACCTGGGACCACCTGGGCATGCGCGCCACTTGCAGCCATGAAGTGGTGCTCGACAACGTGCTGGTGCCGCTGGATCACGCCGTCAGCGTCAGCCCCTGGAGCGCGCCAAAGCCCGAGCTGGATAGCGAGGATTTCCTATGGATGTCGGTGTTGTTGTCCTCGGTGTATGACGCCGTGGCCCAGGCCGCGCGGGACTGGCTGGTGAATTGGCTGGAAGAACGCACGCCGTCCAACCTCGGCGCGGCGCTGTCCACCCTGCCGCGTTTCCAGGAAACCGTTGGGCATATCGACACCCTGTTGTTTGCCAACCGCAGCCTGTTGGACGCTGCCGCCGAAGGCCACACCCCGGCAGCCAATGCGGCTCAATTGAAGTACCTGGTGACCGGTAACGCCATCCGTGCGGTGGAGCTGGCCATTGAGGCTTCCGGCAACCCCGGCCTGTCGCGACACAGCCCGCTGCAACGGCATTACCGCGACGTGCTGTGCAGCCGCGTGCATACCCCACAGAACGACGCCGTGCTGCAAGGCGTCGGCAAAGCCGTCTTCGCCCAACGCCAGAAGGAACGCACATGAGTCAGGTGATTATTGCCAGCCAACTGGGCGAAGACTACAACGACGTGATCCGCGCGCGCGTCACTGCGATCCACCCTCAAGCCCAGGTGATCGGCGTGCCGGTGGGCGTGCCAGGCGACCTGCCGCCCCAGGCGAATATCCTGCTGCTGCGCCCGATCAACGTGCACGGCTACACGGCACCGGACACCCCACCGCCGGGCTGGCCCTATGGTGCGCAATGGGTGCACCTGGTCTCATCGGGTATCGACTTCTACCCGCAATGGCTGTTCAACGGCCCACCGGTGACCACCTCCCGGGGCAGCGCCGCCGACAACCTGGCCGAGTTCGCCCTGGCGGCGATCTTTGCCGCCTCCAAGCATTTGCCGGACATCTGGGTGAAGGACTCGCAATGGAACTTCACCGCCCTGCGTCCGCTCAAGGGCACCACCCTGGGCATCCTCGGCTTCGGCGCAATTGGCCAAAGCCTGGCGCACAAAGCCCTGGGCCTGGGCATCAAGGTGGTCGCGCTGCGCCACCGTTCGACGCCGTTGGGTGTTGACGGTGTGCAGGCGGCGGCGGATATCCATGACCTGTTCGCCCGCGCCGACCACTTGGTGGTGGCAGCGCCGCTGACGGAGGCCACGCGGCATATCATCAACCGTGATGTGCTGGGCAGCGCCAAGCCGGGGCTGCACCTGATCAACATCGCACGCGGTGGGTTGCTGGATCAGGAGGCGTTGTTGGAGGCGTTGGATAACGGCCAGGTCGGCCTGGCATCGCTTGACGTGACCGAGCCGGAGCCGCTGCCGGATGGGCACCCGCTGTACAGCCACCCACGGGTGCGGTTATCGCCGCACACCTCGGCGATCTCGACCAATAGCCGCAACGAGATTGCCGATACGTTCCTGGCGAATCTGGAACGCTACGTTTCAGGTATCGAACTATCGAATCTAGCTAACGCCTGACGCCGTTCAACCATGTGGGAGAGGGCTTGTTGTGGCGAGCGGGCTTGCCCCGCGTTGGGGCGCGAAGCGGCCCCATCACAGGCGATGTGTTTTTAACTGACACACCGCGGTGCCTGGTTTTGGGGCCGCTTCGCAGCCCAACGCGGGGCAAGCCCGCTCGCCACAAGCAAGCTCGCTCCTACAACGGCATGAGGGCAAGCCCTAATCGGCTTCTGTAGGAGCGAGCTTGCTCGCGAAAAACGTTAACGATAACGCGTGCTTCCTGAATGAACGCGGCGCCTGTGAGTTCTTCGCGAGCAAGCTCGCTCCTACAAAAAGCCTTAACGGGCAAGCCCGCTCGCCACAGTGATCTAGTAGATGTCTTTGGACAGCAGCGTAAACGGCGTTTTCAGCAGGATCTTGATGTCCAGCCACAGTGACCAGTTGTTGATGTAGCGCAGGTCGATGTCGACGCGTTTTTGCATCTTCTCCAGGGTCTCCGTTTCCCCGCGGCAACCATTGATCTGTGCCAGGCCGGTGATACCGGGCTTGATGCGATGGCGTGCCATGTACGCGTGAATCTTCCCGGAGTAGTAGTCGTTGTGCGCCACCGCATGGGGGCGTGGGCCGACCAACGCCATGTGCCCCTGCAATACGTTGAACAATTGCGGCAGTTCATCGATGGAGGTGCGGCGAATGAAGCGGCCCACCGGGGTGATGCGCGAATCGTTGCGACTGGCCTGGCGCACTTCCTTGTCGTCATGCACACGCATCGAGCGGAATTTCCACACCTTGATCACCTGGCCGTTCCAGCCGTGCCGGTCCTGTTTGAAAATCACCGGGCCGGGAGAGGTGAGCTTGATCAGCACGGCGAACAGTAACAACAACGGGCTTAGCAGGATGATCGCCAGCAATGCCAGGCTCTTGTCCAGCAGCGACTTGCTCAGGGCCGCGGTCGGGCGGCTGGTCAGTGGGCTTTCATTGAGGAAAATCGCCGGCAAGCCATCCACCTCGGCGACGCAGTGGTTGAGCAGCAGCATGTTATTGAGGTCGGGCACCCAGATCACATCCACGCTGATGTCCAACAGGTTGATGTACAACGCCTCGATATGCGTGGCTTCCTGCAGTGAATGGGTGATGTAGAGCCGACGGATACCGTGCTGGCGAATCAACTGCGGCAGGTCCGGCAGCTCGCCGAGTATCTGCGACTGCAGCTGCGGCGCAGCGGTGTCGCGGGCGCCGACCAAGCCAACCAGGGGCGAGCGTTTACGCCGGGACAGGGTGGTGGCCAGGTCTGCGGCGAGCTTGCCCGTACCGACGATCAGCGATTTATGCCGCTCGTGAAGTTGGTTGTGGTAATAACGGGAAAGACTATGAATAGGGATATAGCATAATGCTAGTAGCGCGTAGCTGGTGGCGGCCCACAGTAACAGGATCTCCAGGGGGAACAGTGCCCCGGCATTACAGGCGATGCCCACGGCTAATAAAATAATCAGTGTTAGCAGCCAGCCCATGAAGAGCCGCCCCAGGCCCACGCCATAATCATCTTTCTTGCTGTACACATCGCACAACATATACGCCGGTAGAGAGGCAAGTATCGTAAAAGCGGCCAATGCCCGATAGTAATAGTCAAGTTGGCCTGTCTTTAAAACAACCAATGCAAATAGTAATGCCACGACCAGGCTGGAGGCCAGTGTCCATTGCCCCCAGAAGGTCAAGCCTTTAGGTGTTAGATGACGATGCATTCTTTGGTTATTCAGCATGCTACTGCTCCCAGTGGTGACCACTCGTGGTGGCAGAGTTAAGCGACACGTGGCGTTAATAACCACCAAACGACAGGCGCGCAGAGGCGCACAAGGGGATAGTAATCAACGGTAGGGAGCAGTAGCTGACGACTTATAACAGGGTCATGGCAGTATCTAGTAGCTGTATGACGAGGAGGGGGGTTGTTATAAAAAGGCAGTTTTAATAGGGTGGTGGGTGGCAGGGTGATTATTGTGTAAGTGTATTATTTTTGTTTTAGTGGCGTTGCGTGGTGAGCTCCAGTGACTTTTTTATCTTCTGCGTCAAACAATAGCCTCGATTTCGCACTGAACGAAACAAGCGCTCGCCGTCGTTAACCCGTTTGAATTTTTCCTGGAGGCGGCTAAGGCACATTTCCAGACCGCGATACAGTTCAGGTTCGCGCCCGATGTTGCGGATCAGTTCCTCTTTGCTGACCACCCGTTCTTCATGGTGGAGCATCTTCTTGATCAGCGCCGATTCAATCGTGGTTAATGAAATACGCAGGCCACCTTTAACCAGTATCCGATCCTGTTGTGTCAGTAACCAAAAGTCCGGCGTGTGCAGCGCGGTGAAGTCAGCGTTGTTTTCCTGGAGATTGCGATGTGTCTTAGTGTTGGTAAGTTGAGATTTTAAGTGGCTGTCACTGGACGGTTGTGCAGCAGCTTGCAGGCCCGGTGTTGACGGGGTAGTTGAGAAGTTGAGTTTATCAATGACAATGTAGTGACTTGTCGGTGGGGTGAAGTAGTGGTTGTGATGCAACGGAGTGTCGATCACCGCAGACGTTAGCGTGGCCCTCACGGTATTGTCCCGTAAAGTATAAGTGTGGTCGCGATAGGTCAACTCGACGTTGGGTGCAAAATCCTGAAGCGCAATAGGCACAGGTGCGGGCGAGAAGGCGTGCTTTTTGAGTGAGCTCATCGTGTTCACCGTTATCAGTGGGGGGAGAAAACTATAAACTTTCAGCGGGCGAGTAATAACCGCCCTGAAAGTAATTAAAAGGCAGGTGTTTGGCGAGCATGGCACTGTCGGAAAATTCAACCTGGTCCGCGATAAATGACACGCGCGTGACGCTTATCAGCTCTAGCATACGGTCGTAGAGCCGATTGAACAGGTCGGAGTGCGTATTTAGGCTCAAGCGGATGGCCGTGTCCGGAAAGGGCATTTTTATATAGTCATAGAGCTTGAGTTCTATCAGCAGGTCAGCCGGCTTTGTATCGAGTTTGTAGTTGTTGTAGGCAAGTTTGATACCGCTGCGGTCTTTCAGGGTATAAAGCTGGCGCACCATGGCCCTGCGCTCCACTGGACTTGGCAATGCGTCCAAGGGGTTTTCTACGCTGATGACGAGTTGCTGTTTGTACTGCTCCAACGTATCGGAAGTTTGGATTAACTGCTTGAGCATGTCTGGGCACATCAGTGCCGATTGGTCAATGCGCAGGAACTTATGCATGGCCGGGTAACGCGAAGCCGCTGGTAGTTTTCGGGTTGCGTTCGTTGAACGTGGCGTCAACAGTTGCAGGGCCTCACGATAGGCACATTGCAGTTGTTCGCGGCACATCGGATGCAGCTCATGCGCATGAGTGAGCAAGTTGGTCGTGCTGTCGACGCGAGTTTCACTTCCCCATAGCGTGCAGTTTCGTTCAACTATCGCCTGCCTCAGGAACTTGAACTCGGCAATGCCTGCAGGTGATATTTTCTCGCTATTCACGATTCGACCTCTCCTTGACAGGGTGCAGATGGTTGGCAGAAATAATCCCGCGGCTTAATTTATAGCCGTAGCCTCGAATATTCTGAATGATGTTTTCGCCATATTGCGCCTTGATCTTGCTGCGCAGGCGGCTGATGGATTTTTCCAGGGCGCGGGAATCGTAGAACTTGGTATTGAGCCCCATGACCGCGGCGATTTCGTCATGACTGAGCAGTCGCTTATGAATCAGTGCTTCGAGTACCTTCATTTCAACGAAGGAGATCTCTAACTTTTGGCCGCCGCCGTAAATGCACATGCGGTCCTGGTCGAGGATCAGTTCGCAAGAATCCGACCGATACGTTTCATTCAGAAACGCATCGACTAAATCGAGTTTTTTCTCGGGGGAAGTTTCGACTACTTTGATGCAGTAATCGGCGCCGGCCAAATAGTATTTGGTCTTGCTCTGGGTGGACGCAAATGTCACCACGACACATATGATGCAACCCGGATGTTGGGTTCGTGTCTTCTTTATGATGTCCAGAGTTTGATGGCTGGCAGAGGGCGTATCGATTTCTATAATGATGGCGCGGTAATTGACGGGGTCATCCAGTGAGTCAACTAGTTGGCCGTAGCTACGTGTATCGACTTTTAAATCATTCGGTACAGTGCGAACTATAAGCGCTCTAAAATCCTCGGTTTTAGACGGAGTCCGTGCAATAGCGAGGACGTTGGAAAAATGCATCACCTACTCCCTTTTCCGGCATGCAAGGCCGACAGTTCAATCGCTGCTAGCGTTTAGATACTAATCGAATTGATTACGGCAAAACGTGACAAATTTTAACATTCGTTCGTTTATTCTATAGGAGTGAACGCGGTGAGCGGGGGGTGTTGCGAGGGTATTTGTGCGGCTGTAGACATATGCTAGTGCAGTTTTTTAATGCGTGATAAGTAATTTAGGTGAAGCGGTCTTTGTCCGTGATGGCAGTTTAGTATTTGTCATATGTGGAGGATCGTGAGGTGTCGACCAAGCCCCTTCGCACTATAAGTCTTTGCGCGGCCGACTGACTGGCCGACCCAGGCGAATCTCGGCACACAACCCGCCGCCCAGACGATTGCTCAAGGTCAGCGCCCCGCCAATCGCCACCACCAGTTGTTGCGCAATTGCCAACCCCAGCCCCGTGCCGCCGGTGTCACGATTGCGTGAGTTTTCCACCCGGTAAAACGGCTGCAGCACTTGCGTCAGTTCACCCTCGGCAATCCCGGGGCCGCGGTCCAGCACCTTGATCGACAGTTCGCCCGTCGCCGTAACGCCTACTTCCAGCTCGGCACTGCCGGCAAATTTCAGCGCGTTGTCCACCAGGTTGACCAGCACGCGGCGCAGTGCGTGGGGGCGGGTGTCGAAGACCCGAGCGCTTCTGCCAGACAGGCTGACGCGCTTGTTCATGTCCTGATAGTCAAACACCAGGCTGTCGAGGAATGCGTCGAGGTTGATACGTGCACTGGCCTCGCTGGCGCCGTGCACGCTGCGTGCGTAGGCCACGCCTTCGCGCACCAGATGCTCCATTTCGCCGAGGTCGCTCCACAGTTTGTCGCGGTCGGTGGAGTCTTCCATGAGTTCGGCGCGCAGTTTCATGCGGGTGATGGGGGTTTGCAGGTCGTGGGAAATCGCCGCAAGGATCTGCATGCGTTCCTTGAGGTACTCGGCAATGCGTTGCTGCATGGCATTGAACGCGACCGCGGCGTGGGCGACTTCGGTGGGGCCGGTTTCGTCCAGGGGCGTCGGGTGGGCGTTCGGGTCGAGGGTTTCCACGGCGCGGGCCAGACGGGTCAGCGGGCGGATGGCCAGGCGCACGGCCGCCCAGGTACAGCCGAGCAGCAGCGCCAGTTGCAGGACCAGCACCACCGGCAGCCAGTGTGCAACGGGCTGGGCGGCGGGGCGTACGTCGAGGGTGATCGGGTTGCCATCAGCCAGCGTCAGGTGCGCCTGAAAGTGTTTCTGTAGGCCGGGGATCGTGCGAAAGGTCAGGGGGTAATGCTCGCCCAGGGCATGCCTGATCGACGCGGCCGCCATTGGTATGTCATCACTGTTCATCGGTTCGCCGCTTTCGCCGGCATTGAGCAGGTAGCGATAGTTCTGCCGGTCCAGGCGCGGCAGCCAGCTGGCGCGCTCATTGGCGGGCAGGCGGTCGAGGATTGCCACCGAGGTGGCCACATCGTTTTCCAGGTTATCCAGCATCGTGGTGCGCGCGCTGATATAGCGCTCGTAGAACTGCGCACTGAAGGACAGGCCATGGGCACACACCAGGCTGACCAGAAAGATCAGCGACAACTGCGACGCCAGCGTGCGTGGCCAGCCGAGGCGCCACTTCATTGTCCGGCCCCGAGGATTTCCACCGGCAGGGAGAATACATAACCCTCGCTGCGCACGGTCTTGATATAGGCCGGTTCGCGGGCATCATCCAGCAGGCGCTGGCGCAGGCGGCTGACCAGCAGGTCGATGGAGCGGTCGTATAGGTCCGCGTCGCGACCCTGGGTCAGGTTGAGCAACTGGTCGCGGCTGAGTACCCGTTGCGGGTGATCCAGGAACACGCGCAGCAGACGATATTCCGCGCCGCTCAGGGCCACCTGGGTGTCGTCGGTATCGAGCAGATGGCGCGCGGTGGTGTCCAGGCGCCAGCGCCCGAAACGGATCAGGCGCCCGGTTTCGCTGACCACCAGGTTCGGCGGCAGCATGCGCGTGCGGCGCAGCACCGCGTTGATCCGGGCCAGCAGCTCGCGTGCGGCGAAGGGTTTGACCAGGTAATCATCCGCGCCCATTTCCAGGCCGATGATGCGGTCGGTTTCATCGTTGCGCGCGGTGAGCATCAGCACCGGCGTGCCCTTGTGCTTGCCGACCCGCAGTTCCCGGCACAGCTGCAAGCCATCGTCGCCGGGCATCATGATATCCAGCACGATCAGGTCCACCGGGGTGGTGTCGAGGAAGCTGCGCATCTGGCGACCGTCGCCGACCACGCTGGTGCGCATGCCGTTTTTCTTCAGGTAATGACCGAGCAGTTCGCGGATCTCCCGGTCGTCATCCACGATCAGGATGTGATCGACGTGGTCCATGCAGTTTTCCTCAAGCAGTCATTATTGCTGCGCAGTCTAGTCACTGCCCGGTGCCTTGCCTTGTGCCCTTTGTATGCCAGTGTATCTGGCGATAAGCAGATACACGGTGAGGCTAAAATACCGATACCGCGGGCTTTTTTCGACACAATCCGGATACCTCGCGCAGGCTCAATGGACGTCATCGAACACCTGCCGAGGACGCTGTGATGAAGACCCGGACCATCTGCTGTTTATTCGCGAGCCTGGCCCTGGCCGCTGCCTTATGTTACTTGCTGCCCAAAGCCGTCGACGCCGAGCCTTTCAGCCAGTCCAACCCGACCATGCCGTCCCTGGACGGTGCCGTGGCCTGGCTCAACTCAGCGCCGCTTGATGCGGCCGCGCTGAAGGGCAAAGTGGTGTTGGTGGATTTCTGGACCTACGACTGCATCAACTGCCAGCGCAGCTTGCCGTACGTGAACCAGTGGGCGAACAAGTATGCCAAGGACGGCCTGGTGGTGATCGGCGTGCACACCCCCGAGTACGAGCACGAAAAAGTGCTGGATAACGTGCGTCAGCAGGTGAAGAAACTGGGGATCGGGTACCCGGTGGCTATCGATAACGACTTCAGGATCTGGCAGGCGTTCGACAACCAGGCCTGGCCGGCCCATTTCTTCTTCGACGCCACCGGCAAAAGGCGCTACAGCCATTGGGGAGAGGGCCGTTATGACGAGCAGGAGCAGGTGATCCAGACGCTGTTGGAGGAAGCCAGGGCGTTGCGTTCGGCTGCACCTGGCACGGCTGGGGCGCGTCACGCCTTGAGCAGCAGCGCCTCGAACAGCTGCCGCACCTGCGCTTCGTCACTGTGGGCGACATTGAAGCGCATCGAGTCGCGATGGGCCGGGTCGTAGCCGAACAGTGCGCCGGGCGCCAGCACCATGCCTTGCTTCAATGCGACCTGGGCCAAGCGCTCGCCGTCCACACCGGCGGGCAGGCGCGCCCAGATGAACATCCCGCCTTCATACCCCATCGGCAGTTCACAGCCACACCGCTTGAGCCATTGCTCCACCCGCCCACCGGCCTCCGTCAGGCGCTGCACCATGCGCTTGCGATGTTTGGCGTAGCTGCCTTCGCTGAGCATGCGGTAGACGATCTGCTCGAACAGCTCGGAGGTCACGCCGCCGCTCATCAACTTCATGTGGGTCAGGTTCGCCGCCAATTGTGGCGCCGCCACCACGTAGCTGACGCGGGTGTTGGCGCTGAGGATCTTGGAGAAGCCTGACAGGTAGGTGACCTGGTCGAGCCCGGCGAGGGCGGCCAGGCGGGGCGGCGGGTTGGGGTGAAGGTCGCCGTAGAGGTCATCCTCGATGATATGGCAGTGGTAGCGCTGGGTCAGTTGCAGCAGGCGAAACGCCTGGCCAGGGCTGAAGGAATGCCCGGTGGGGTTGTGCAGCACGCTGGTGGTCAGGTACAGGCTGGGGCGGTGCTCGGCCAGCAGCTGTTCGAGGGCGGCGAAGTCGAAACCGTCGGGACGACGTTGGATCGTCAACACCTTGACCCCGTGCAGGGCCAGGTTGGCGTGGAAGTTGAAGTAGCACGGTGCGTCCAGCAGCACCGTGTCGCCGGGGCGCGCGAGCAGGCGCATCAGCATGTCCAGGCCTTGCACGGTGTTGGGGGTGGTGATGATTTGCTCCACCGGTACCGACAAGCCCTCGCCGTGCAGCTTATGTTGCAGCGCCTGGCGCAACGGCAACAGCCCGGCCGGCGTGCCCAGCCCGGCGATACGCAGCGATGGCGCACGTACGACGCTGCGCATCGCCTGGCGAATCGCCTCGCTGTCCAGCCAGCTTTCCGGTAAGTGGCCGCTGCCGGGGCGCAGGTCGCTGCCGGCGCTGACCAAGGGCCGTCGCAACACACTGAGCAGGTCCTGGGGCAGCAGGTCGACCCAGGCCGCCGAGGCGGGGCGGGCGGTGTCCATCGCCACGAAGAAACCGCGGCCTTGGCTGGACGTCAGCAGGTTGCGCCCGCGCAGGCGATCCAGCGCTTCGTTGAGGGTGAATTTGCTGACGCCCAGGGTCTCGGTCAACTCACGTACCGACGGCAATTTGCTGCCGGGTGCCCATTCGCCTTGCTCGATGGACTGGCTGAACGCGTCGACAATCTGCTGCACCTTGGGGGTGCCGTCGACAAAAGCGATGGGGGTTACCAACATAAGGCTTCCTTGTCTTTGCCGGTCATTTTACCGGTGAAGTTTGGGCGAATTAGGCATTACTTTACCTGCCTTGCGCAATGCCGCTGTCCTAGACTGCGCGGCATCCGGCCCATCTGCGGCTGTCTGATCCCAGGAGCCAGGGCCATGACGAGCGCATTGACGCTATCTTCGTTTCTCTACTTTCTGCTGTTTTGCACCACCCTGACGTTCAGCCCAGGCCCCATGACCCTGTTGCTGCTGAGCCTGGGCTTGAAGGGCGGGTTGCGCAATTCGATCCCGGCGCAGGTCGGTGCCAGCGTGTCGTACCTGATCTCGATCCTGATCTTTGCCGTGGGGTTTTCCGAACTGATCAAGGGCAACCTGGCGATTACCCAGGGCATCCAGATTGTCGGTGTGGCCTATATCCTCTACCTGGCCTACAAGCAGTGGACCAGCAGCGGCCTGCCAATCGACACCGCCGGCAGTGTCGAGGGCGCGCGCGGCCTGTTCGGCAAGGGCTTGCTGACGGGGTTTTCCAACCCCAAGACCCTCATTATGTTCAGCGCCGTGTTCCCACAATTCGCCGGGGCAGGGGGGCACCGCTCGACGACGGACATCGCCATCCTCGGGCTGACCTTCCTGCTGCTGCAATGTGCCAGCGGTTGCCTGTACTGCTATTTCGGCCAGCGTATCCGGCACGTGCTGGAAAACCCCCGGCGGCGGGTGCTGTTACAACGGGTCACGGCTGCGCTGTTGCTGGGGGTGGCGTTGATGCTGGCGCGGGGTTTTTCCCCGGCAGGGCTGTAAGCTTATAAGCGGTAGTGGCGTATTGCCGCCGCCCTGATAGACTCCAGGCATTCATATAGGATCATCAGAGCATGCCGGCCGCCGGAGGAAAGGGACTTCCGCTCGCTACACGCTTGTATAAATCCCGCACCCTGGGGCTGACGCTCGGCTTTGTGTGCGTGGCGTTTGGCATGTATCCAGTGAACCCGCCCCTATGGGTGTGGGTCTGGATGATCCTCAACGCCTTCGTATGGCCGCACCTGGCCTTTCAGTCCACATTGCGCGCGCCCCAGGCCCTGCGCAGTGAACGCCGCAACCTTCTGTTCGACTCCTTTTGCGGCGGCTTCTGGGTCGGTGCCATGCACTTCAACCCGCTGCCCAGCGTCACCACCCTGTCGATGATGACCATGAACAACGTCGCCATCGGCGGCCCGCGTTTCATGCTGATGGGCTGGGTGGCACAGGGGCTGGGGATTGGCGTATCACTGCTGATATTCACGCCCGCGTTCATTGCCTTGACCACGCCGGCACAGCTCTATGCGTGCCTGCCGATCCTCATGCTTTACCCGCTGGCCCTGGGCTGGATCTGCTACCGCCAGGCCTTGAACCTTGCACGGCATAAGCGCGAACTGCTGGCCCTGAGCCGCACCGACAGCCTGTCTGGCCTGCTCAACCACGGCGCCTGGAAGGACCATCTGGAAATCGAGTTTCAGCGCTGCCGGCGCGAGCAGCAGGGCGCGGCCATTGCGTTGATCGACATCGATCATTTCAAGGTGATCAACGACACCTACGGCCATGTCACTGGCGATATCGTCCTGCGCCAGCTCAGCAAGGTGCTGCGCCAGAACCTGCGTGTCGCCGACCTGGCCGGGCGCTACGGCGGTGATGAGTTCTGCGTGATTCTGCCGGGCATGCCGCTCAACCGTGCCACCGAAGTGATGGACGCCCTGCGTGATCGCTTCAACGCGCTGGCCTACGCCCAGGACCCGACCTTGCGCGCCAGCTTGAGCATCGGCCTGGCCCCTTATCAACTCACGCATGCCGACTCCACCAGTTGGCTCAATGATGCTGACCTGGCGTTGTACGAAGCCAAGAGCCGCGGGCGCAACTGCGTCAGTGCGGTGCAGGGGGCTTGGTTGCGGTCGGTCTAGTGGGGTAGGGTGTGGCGTGACCTCCCTATAAAAACAAGGACCGTTGCATGCTTTTTACCTTCCCCCGTACCCTTCTGGCCGCGACCCTGGCCTTGTCCTTCACGCTCCCGGCCTACAGCGCCGAACCCCATAAACAGATCCAGGCAGACGCCGAACAGTACAAGGCCGACGCCCTGAAACTGCTCGAGCGCCTGGTGAATATCGACTCGGGCTCCGGCTACGGGCCGGGCCTGACCCAGGTCAGTGACATTGCCGTCGATGAACTCCAGCAGTTGGGCTTCAGTATCGAGCGCGTGCCGGATGCGGCCGCCAACAGCAGCCATGTGATTGCCACCCTTAAGGGCACCGGCAAGGCCAGGATCCTGCTGATGGCCCACATGGACACCGTATTCAAGGAAGGCTCCGCTGCCGAGCGCCCGTTCCACATCAAGGACGGCCGCGCTTATGGCCCCGGCGTGATGGATGACAAGGGCGGCATCGTCGCCGGTATCTACGCACTCAAGGTCCTGAAAAACCAAGGCTTCAAGGACTATGCGCAAATCACCTTCCTGCTCGACGCCAGCGAAGAAACCGGCTCCGACGCCGCCTCCGAGCTGATCCGCAATACCGCCAAGGCCCACGACGTCACCCTGAACCTGGAACCCGGCCGTCCGGCGGACGGTTTGGTGGTATGGCGCAAGGGCAGCGCCACCGCGGTGGTCGAAGTCAAAGGCAAGGCCGCCCACGCCGGCGTCGCTCCGGAACTGGGGCGCAACGCCGCCATGGAAGCCGCGCACCAGATCCTGCAACTGGGCAAGCTGGGGGATGAAGAGAAGAAAACCACCATCAACTTCACTGTGATCAAGGCCGGGGATCGCACTAATGTCATCCCCGATCAAGCCATCGCCAAGGCCGACGTGCGCGCGGCGTTACCCGAAGAGTTCGATCGGATCGAAAAAGATCTGGCGCGGGTGTCGGCCAACAAGTTGATTCCCGAGACGCAAGTGAAGACCAGCTTGCAACGCGGCTTGCCACCGATGCCGCAGACACCGGAGTCAGACAAGTTGGTGGCGATTGCCCAAGGCATTTATGCGGAATTGGGCAAGCAGTTGACGATTGAAGGCAGTGGTGGCGCGGCGGATGCGAGTTTGTCGGCCGGGGTCGGGACACCGACGTTGGATGGCTTTGGGATTGTCGGCGGCAACATTCATACGCCTGAAGAATATGCGGAAGTGGAAAGTGTCGCGCCGCGGGTCTACTTGCTGAGCCGGATGATCATGGAGCTTTCAAAGCGCTGACCGGGATAGGCGCTCATCCGTTCAGTGTGGGTGAGCCCCTCTTAGCCGATAATCGCATCTCCCTTTGTGGCGAGTGAGCTTGCTTGCGTTGGGCTGCGCAGCAGCCCTGAAGCAAACAACGCGATTGACCTGAACATCCCCATCGCCTGGACTGGGGCCGCTTCGCGGCCCAACGCGAGCAAGCTCGCTCGCCACAGGGGGGGCGGTATAGCCTTGGAGAGCGGTGTCCCGGAAGGCTATCCGGCCGTCAAGTGGGAGGTTTCGACACTTATCTGCTTCTCCCGCCCCAGCACCAGGCTGCACAGCGCCGGCAAAAACAACAGGGTCAACACGGTGCCCACCAGGACTCCGCCAATCAGCACATAGGCCAGGGATGACCAGCCCTCGGACTATTTCCCTGTCGGATGCCCCGGCGCCTTCCCGACGTGCGATGCAGACCGTCGGTTTCACCTGAGCCCTGCGCAATATCACGCGGCGGATTGTGGTGGTGAGCGTGACAATGCCAACGGTTGGCTAAGAGGGGGATGGGGTTTGGCGGCTTGTCGTTGAGCTATTTATGTGACGGCAGTAGCGCGCCGATTGGGCGGGGCCAAGCGTGCCAGGTGTTGGCGGCGTATAGGGCTTCCCCATTGGCACGTGAGCGCCGGGTCAGCGGATTGTCCTATACGTAGAACGAACCAAGCTGCTTTCACCGGCTAGTACTCCAGCTTATGCCGACTTATGGTGTAGGCACTTTGGAGGACCACCATGAAGAAACTGATCGGCATCTACACCAGCCCCCGCACCCATTGGGTCGGCGATGGCTTTCCGGTGCGTACGCTGTTTTCCTACGACACCCTGGGCAAACACATCAGCCCATTCCTGTTACTGGACCACGCCGGCCCGGCCGATTTCACCCCCACTGAGCAACGTCGCGGCGTCGGCCAACACCCGCATCGCGGTTTTGAAACCGTGACCATCGTGTATGACGGCGAAGTCGAACACCGTGATTCCACCGGTGCCGGGGGCAAGATCGGCCCGGGCGACGTGCAATGGATGACCGCCGCCAAGGGCATCCTCCACGAGGAATTCCACTCTGAAGCCTTCGCCCGCAGCGGCGGGGCACTGGAGATGGTGCAACTGTGGGTCAACCTGCCAGCCAAGGACAAGATGGCCGACGCCGGCTACCAGACGATTCTCGACGGTGATATTCCGCTGTTGCCGTTGGCCAACCAGGCCGGGCAATTGCGCCTGATCGCCGGTGAGTTTGCGGGCACCCAAGGCCCGGCGCGCACCTTCACGCCCATCGATGTGTGGGACCTGCGCCTGCATGCTGGCAAGGCGCTTAGCCTGGACCTGCATGCCGGACGCAACACCGCCCTGGTGATCCTGCGCGGTACGGTGCTGGTCAATGGCGAAGAGCTTGCGCGCCAGGGGCAATTGGCAGTGTTCGAGCGTGACGGTACCCAACTGACCCTGGAGGCCAATGACGACGCCAAGGTGCTGCTGCTCAGTGGCGAACCCATCGACGAGCCGATCGTTGGGCATGGTCCCTTTGTGATGAACACCGAGCAGGAGATTCACCAGGCGTTTGCCGATTTCCAATCGGGTAAGTTCGGGCGGATGTAGCACTGACTCAAAGGTGACGCCAAACCTGATGTGGGAGCGAGCGTGCTCGCCCTCACATTTTGTTCTGCGCTATACCCCGCATCCCCATTTCATGCGATCTTCCCGTCATTCACCCTGGAGTCGCCTGGATGCCCTCATTTATCGCTGATCACCCGATGTTATGCGCGCTGGCGCTGATCTTTATCGACATCGCCGTATGGCGCCTGATTTCCGCCAACCTGGCCAATTGGAAGCTGGCGGCGCGGCTGGTGATCTTCGCGGTATTCAGCGCCGTGCTGTTCAACGACGGCATGAACCCCATGCAGTTGGCGCCTTATGCCGACAACACGGCCTTGCACCTGGCGGCCACCGCGTTGCAGATCGGCTGGTGGCTGTTCGCCGCGCGGACCCTCACGGTGTTGCTCGGCACCTTGATGATGCAGCGCGTCGGGCATACCGGGCGGTTGTTGCAGGACTTGATGGGCGCGGTGATCTTCTTGATCGCGATCATCGCCGCCATGGCCTATGTGCTCGACCTCCCGGTCAAGGGCGTGCTGGCGACTTCCGGCGCGGTGGCGATCATTGTCGGCCTGGCCTTGCAAAGCACCTTGAGTGATGTATTTTCCGGGATCGTGCTCAATACCACCAAGCCCTACCAGCTGGATGACTGGATCTCCATCGACGGCACCGAAGGCCGTGTCACTGACATCGATTGGCGCGCCACGCGGCTGCAAACCTCCCAGGGCAGCATGGCGGTGATTCCCAACTCCCTGGCGGCCAAGGCCAAGATCATTAACTTTTCGCGCCCGGCGGATATGTTCGGCTTGTCGGTGTGCCTGCAAGTCAGCCCTCATGCACGCCCGCAAACGGTGATCGAGGCGCTGGAGCGCGCGATGCAAGGTTGCCGGCCGCTGCTGGCAAAGCCCGCGCCGAGCGTGGCGTTCAAGACCTCGGCCAGTGGGGGCGTGGAGTACGAAATCAGCGGGTTCGTGCCGGCCATGCCGCTCAAGCGCGAGGTGCGTAACCAGCTGTATGACCTGGCCTTCCGGCATTTGCAGGCGGCGGGCGTGGGGCTGTTATCCGCCACTGAAAGCAGCGCGCCGCCGGCGGTGTCCGGTGCGCGGGCGTTGCTGGAGCGCTCGTCGATTTTCTCCACGTTGCGCCAGGAAGAGAAAGACACCTTCAGCCAGAACATGACCCTGCACAGCTACCGTGCCGGTGAAATGATCCTGCCGGCGGGGGAGGTCAGCGACCATTTGTTTATCGTGGAATCCGGCGTGGTCTCGGTGATGCTGGTCAAGGGCGGGCACAAGTTCGAGGCCGGGCGCATGGGGCCGGGGGAAGTGATTGGCGAAGCCGGGATCTTGTCCGACGAGGCCACCCCGGCGGACTTCTCCGCCAAGACCTTCTGCACCCTGTACCGTATCGAAAAGGAATACCTCAAGCCGTGCCTGGATGCGCGGCATGACATCGGCGAAGCGATGAAAGCACTGCTGGATTTCCGCATCCATGCTGCGCAGGTCATGACCCAGGAGTCGCCGGTGGTGCCGGCGAAGAAGGGGTTCCTGCAGTGGTTGCGCAAGCGCGGGTTATAACGCGATCAGGGCGCCATGGCGATGCGGTAGCGCTCGTCAAAGTCATCTGCCAGTTGCGCCAATGTCACATCGCCCAAGCGCGCCAGCAACAAGGCCTGGGCCTGGTCGAACGCGTCGGTCAGCGCCGCGTTTACCGCCTGCTCCACCAGGCATTGCGGGTGATCGGTGGATAGGCCGATGGCAAAGATCGACGGCGTGCCCAGCGCGTTGTGAATATCCAGCAAGGTGATTTCACTCAAGGGCTTGCCCAGGGTCCAGCCACCCTGATGGCCTTTTTCCGAACGCACATAACCCTTTTCCTTGAGCAGCCCCAGCGTGCGTCGCACCACCACCGGGTTGGTGCCGAGCATCTGCGCGATGGTCTCCGAGGTGGCGCGCGCTTCATGGCGGCCCATATGGATCAGCACATGCAGCATGCGCGAGAGGCGGGTGTCATTTCTCATCAAAAACCCTCAAGTCGATTCGCTCGGGAGTATCGTTCGTAACCTAAAAAGTTGCGAGACACTTGACGCGGTATTTTTACGTAACTTATGGTGTGTCGTGAAAGCGCACGGACCACCGCGCGCGCCAACACGGGGTCACTTCCATGATGCACGACGTCATTATCGTGGGCGGCAGCTACGCCGGCCTGTCAGCGGGCCTGCAACTGGCGCGGGCGCGGCGCAAGGTGCTGGTGATTGATGCGGGGCTGCGGCGCAATCGGTTTGCGGCGACCTCCCACGGCTTTCTCGGCCAGGACGGCCAGGCGCCCGGGATTATCGCCGCCGAAGGTCGCAGCCAGTTGATGGAGTACCCGACGGTCACCTGGGTGCAGGACAGCGTGGTCCAGGCGGAGGCGGAGCAGGGCGGTTTCAGCGTGCGCACCCAATGCAATGGGCAGTTCCAGGCCAAGCGGCTGATCCTGGCCACCGGAGTGGTGGATGAATTGCCCGGCATTGACGGCTTGCAGGAGCGCTGGGGCAAGCGGGTGTTCCATTGCCCTTATTGCCATGGCTATGAGCTGGGCCAAGGGCGCATCGGCGTGTTGGCCACCTCGCCGCTGGCGATGCACCATGCCCTGATGTTGCCGGACTGGGGCAGCACCACCTTGTTCACCAATGGCGTGTTCACGCCGAATGCCGAGCAACAGGCGCAGTTGGACCGGCGCGGTGTCAGCGTGGAAAGCGCAGCCGTGACGCGCATCAGCGGTGAGCGTGCCGACCTGGAACTGGCTGACGGCCGAATCGTGCAGTTGGATGGGGTGTTCACAATGTCGCGGACCCGGCTCAGCCCGTTGGCCGAACAACTGGGCTGCGGGCGCGTCGACGGCCCCACCGGTCCTTACCTGCACACTGACGAAACCCGCCAGACCTCCGTGGCCGGCGTGTTTGCCTGTGGCGATGCGTCACTGGCCGCCGGTTCCGTGGCGTTGGCGGTGGCCGAGGGCGTGCGCGCCGGGGTGGGCGCGCACTTCTCGTTGATCAACGGTTGACGCCACTCGGGCTGTCACTTTTTCGCTGGCATCGGCTCAGCGCACCAGGCAGGGGCGTTTGTTATCGAAGCTCCAGCCGGGAATCAGGAACTGCATGGCGACGCTGTCATTGCGCGCGCCCAGGCCCATGCCCTTGTAGCGTTCGTGGGCGTGGGCCACGGCGTCCATGTCGATCTCCACCCCCAGGCCCGGCTTGGCGGGCACCTGGATATGGCCGTCGACAATCTGTAGCGGCGCCTTGGTCAGTCGTTGGCCGTCCTGCCAGATCCAGTGGGTGTCGATCGCGGTGATATCGCCCGGTGCGGCGGCGGCCACCTGGGTGAACATCGCCAGGGAAATATCGAAGTGATTGTTGGAGTGCGAGCCCCAGGTCAGGCCCCATTCATGGCACATCTGCGCCACGCGCACCGAGCCTTGCATCGTCCAGAAGTGCGGGTCGGCGAGGGGGATGTCCACCGATTGCAGCTGGATCGCGTGGCCCATCTCGCGCCAGTCGGTGGCGATCATATTGGTGGCGGTCGGCAGGCCGGTGGCGCGGCGGAATTCGGCCATGACTTCGCGCCCCGAGTAGCCGTTTTCCGCGCCGCAGGGGTCTTCGGCATAGGCCAGCACGTGATGCTGGTCGCGGCACAGGGCGATGGCTTCCTTGAGGGACCAGGCGCCATTTGGGTCGAGGGTGATGCGTGCGTCGGGGAAGCGCTCGGCCAGCGCGGTGACCGCTTCGATTTCTTCGGCGCCACGCAGCACGCCGCCCTTGAGCTTGAAGTCGTTGAAGCCGTACTGGGCCTGGGCGGCTTCGGCCAGGCGCACGATGGCATCCGGGGTCATGGCCGGTTCGTGACGCAGGCGGAACCAGTCGTCCGCGTCGGCTTCGCTGCGGTAGGCCAGGTCGGTCTGGTGGCGGTCGCCGATGTAGAACAGGTAGCCGAGCATCTTCACTGCATCGCGTTGCTGGCCTTCGCCCAGCAACGCCGCTACCGGCACTTCGAGGAACTGGCCGAGCAGGTCGAGCAGTGCGGCTTCCATGGCGGTAACGGCATGGATGGTGATGCGCAGGTCAAAGGTTTGCAGGCCGCGCCCACCGCTGTCGCGGGCGGCAAAGGTGCGGCGCATGGCATTGAGGATAGCCTGGTACTGGCCGATCGGCTTGCCGATCACCAGGCTGCGCGCGTCTTCCAGGGTTTCGCGGATGCGTTCGCCCCCCGGTACTTCGCCCACGCCGATATGCCCGGCGCTGTCCTTGAGGATCACGATGTTGCGCGTGAAAAACGGCCCATGGGCGCCGCTGAGGTTGAGCAGCATGCTGTCATGGCCGGCCACCGGGATCACGTCCAGGTGGGTGACGACCGGAGCGTGGCGGGCGTGGTGCTGATGTTCTGTGTTCATGAAAACGCTTCCTTATTTGCTCAAGACGGGGGCGGGGTGCGGCACGCTGGGGGTGTGGGCGCCTGGCAGGGTCTTGGCGAAAAACACCAGGATCGCCGCGAGGATCGAGGTGCCGGCCAGCCCATATAAACCGCCCTGGATCGACCCGGTGGTCTGTTCCAGGAAACCGAAGGTCGTGGGCGCGACAAACCCGCCAAGGTTGCCAATCGAGTTGATCAACGCAATCACTGCCGCCGCGATGCGTGCATCCAGGTAACCCTGGGGGATCGGCCAGAACAGTGACGACGCCGACTTGAAGCCAATCGCCGCAAAACAGATGGCGACAAACGCAAAGATCGGTCCGCCGGTGGTGGAGAAAAACATGCCCGCCGCTGCAATCAACAGCGCCGTGGCTACCCACGCCTGCTGGTGCTTGTACTTGCCGGCCAGCGCCGCGAATGAGTACATGGCGATGATCGAGATCAGCCAGGGGATGGAGTTGTAGAAGCCCACCTGGATATCACTCAGGTCGCCCATTTTCTTGATGATGCTCGGCAGCCAGAAGGTGGCGGCATAGATGGTCAGCTGGATGCAGAAATACAGCGCGCAGAACAGCATGATCTGGCGGTCCTTGAGCAGCTTGCCCAGGCTCGGCTTGACCGTGGTGGCGGCGTCACGCTCGCGTTGTTCGCGCTCGATTTCGCCCACCAGTGCGTCCTGTTCCTCACGGCCGAGCCACTTGGCATCGTGGGGCTTGGAGTCGAGCCAGAACCACACGAAAAAGCACAGCAGCACCGAGGCCATGCCTTCGATGATGTACATCCATTGCCAGCCATGCAGGCCCAGCCCGGTGATTTGCAGCAGCACGCCGGACAGCGGGCCGGAGATCAGCGAAGCCAGGGCCGAGCCGCTGAGGAAGATCGCAATCGCCTTGCCGCGCTCAACCCCAGGCAACCAGCGGGTGAAGTAGTAGATCACCCCCGGAAAGAACCCGGCCTCGGCCACCCCCAGCAGAAAACGCAGGATGTAGAAGTGGGTTTCGTTCTGGATAAAGGCCATCAGGGTTGCGGTGATGCCCCAGGTGAACATGATGCGGGTCAGCCAGATACGCGCGCCGACTTTTTGCAGCAGCAGGTTGGAGGGGACTTCGAACAAGGCATAGCCGATAAAGAACAAGCCGGCACCGAAACCATAGGCGGCCGCGCCGATGCCCAGGTCGTGTTCCATGTGGGTGCGCACGAAGCCGATATTGACGCGATCGATGTAGTTGACGATGAACATGATCACGAACAGTGGGAGCGCATGGCTCTTCACTTTCTTGATCGCGCGGGCCAGGACGGGGTCGAGGGCAGGCGCAGCTGTCGCAGGGCTGGAAGGGGTCACGAGGTAGAACTCCCACTGATTATTGTTGTGCGGGGATGGGTTCAGGGGTTGTCGGAGAGGTCTGACAACTTGATAGACATCATACAACTTGGATTTTCGATGTGGCAACGTAAATTTCAGTTGTCTGCACGCTGTGTGGAAGCCGGTTTCCCTCGAATAACATCGATATTGCGGGAGGTATGCGCTGCGGGACTTTCCCCGCAGGCAAGTCGGTCCGGTAAAAAAACGCAGCATCGCAAAGGATAAGTTTGTTTGTTGTCATACAAGTTGGTGGCGATCGAGGGTGTTAGTATTGGCCGAGTCCCATGCATGGAATGACCGATGCTCAACAACCCCCCTCGCAAGCGCTCCCAGGGCCTGGCCCATGACATCGTCACCGCGCTGACCCAGCGCATCCTCCTTGGCCAAATGCTGCCGGGCGAGAGGTTGCCCTCCGAATCCGCCATCGTCGGCGAGTACGGCGTCAGCCGCACGGTCGTGCGCGAGGCATTGTCGAAACTGCAGGCGGCCGGGCTGGTGGAAACCCGGCATGGCGTGGGCACATTTGTGCTGGCGCGCGACGAGCGCCAGGGCCTGCACCTGACCCATGACACCGCCGTCAGCGTGCGCGGCATCCTCGAATTGCGCATGGGCCTGGAAACCCAGGCCGCCGCCCTGGCCGCCTTGCGCCGCAGCGACGCGCAATTGCAGCAGATGCGCCAGGCCCTCGACGATTACCAGGACTCACTCGGCAACCAGGACAGCAGCAGCGTCGAGCCCGATGTGCGTTTTCACCAATTGATCGCCCAGGCCACCGGCAACACCTACTTCACCGACGTGATCCAGCACCTGGGCAATTCAGTGATTCCACGCGCGCGCATCAATGCCCAGGAGCGCGGCGATGCGGACTTGATGAAGCTGGGGCAGTTGGCCAACCTGGAACATGAGGCGATCCTCAACGCCATCCGCCGCCAGGACCCTGACGCGGCACGCGCGGCGATGCTGCTGCATTTGAGCAACAGCCTGGCGCGCATGACCGGCGAGTAAGCCAGTGTGCAGCCCGGTCCCCATGCTCACTCCAGTTGAATGGCCGCACGTCCGTCACGTCGAGGGTGCGTCTACCAACTGCTGAAAGAGCGGTGTCAGCAAGTCAATCAACACCTGCGGGTCAGCCTTGACCAGTGCCGACAACGCCAGTTGCTGGCGCATCACCTGAAAGCCCGCCACCAGCGCCATCGCCAGCGCCGCGCGTTCTTGCGCGTGCGCGCCCTTGAGCGTCGCGGCCATGCTCGGCTGTTGACTGTTTTCCAGCTGCGCGCGGCCAATCGCCGCTACGCGTGGGCTCGACGCCGAATGCAGCAGGAGCAGCCAACCTTCCAGCGACGCGCTGCTGTCGTCGCTGATGCTCACCAGTGCCGTCGCCAGGGTGCGCCCGAGGTTGTCCGCACGCAGATGACCGTCGGCGGGAATAAGCGGGCGGGCCAGGGTGTCGGCGACAACGTCGGCGAACAACTGCTCCTTGGAACTGAAGTAGCGGTCGACCAGCGCCGTGGTCAGGCCCGCGCCGACGGCGATGTCGTGCACGGTAGCGGCGTCATAGCCCGAGCGGGCGAACACCTTGCGCGCAGACAGCAAAATGGCGTCGCGGGTGACGGCGGCATCGCGCCGTCGAGGAATCGGGTTTGGCATTGGCATCCTGACGTGGCTGGGATCGGTCGGCGCACAGTGGGGGCGCGGCGACAGGGTACAGGGTCTATTTACCGTCAAGGAAGCCCAACCGGGGCGCATTTGAGGCGCCAGGGTCATTTTGTTCAATACCGCGTTGGCCTGGCCCTTTACCGTGAAGTCATCTTCGCTTGGCATGACAAAAAGGAACTGCAATGAGCTTGATCATTTCCATGGCGGCCTTCGCTCTGGCTACCTCCATCACCCCGGGCCCGGTCAATGTGGTTGCGCTCAGTTCAGGCGCGCGCTTCGGGTTTGCCGCCAGCCAGAAACACGTGTTCGGCGCCGCCACAGGTTTTACGTTGCTACTGGTGCTGATCGGCCTGGGGCTGCATGAAGTCCTGGTGCGCTGGCCGATCCTGACTCAGTTGATCCAGTGGGGCGGGGTAGCCTTCCTGTTGTACATGGCGTGGAAGCTGGCGGTGGACGATGGCCGGCTGGACGCCGACGGCTCGGCCACCGCGCCGTCGATGCTCTATGGCGCGATCATGCAATGGCTCAACCCGAAAGCCTGGCTGGCCTGCGTGGCGGGGATGGGCTTGTTTGTCGCCGATGGCGACGCCCGGCAAGTGTGGTTGTTTGCCGGGCTCTACCTGGTGATCTGCTACCTGTCGGTAGCGTGCTGGGCCTATGCCGGTACGTTCTTGCGCCGCTACCTCGGCAACCCGCACGGCGTGCGCCTGTTCAACCGCTCAATGGCCGCGTTGCTGGTGGCCAGTGTGGGTTATTTGCTGATGGCTTGAGCAAGTCGCGGTACTGCCCGGGCGTGGCCGCGAAATGCTGTTTGAAGGTGCGCTGGAAATGCGCCTGGTCGGCAAAGCCGGCAGCCAAGGCCACATCGGCGATCAACTCACCCTTGCGCAATTGGGTACGGGCAAACTGGATGCGCCGGTTCACCAGGAAGGCATGGGGCGTCAGCCCGTAATACTGCTTGAACGCGCGGATCAGATAAGACGGCGACAGCTCGGCGGCCAGGCAGATGTCTTCCAGTTTCAAGGCCTCGGTGCAGTGCGTGCGGATGTACTCGGCGGCCCGCTCCAGCTTGTGGTTGACCTCCCGCACGGGGGCCGGCGAAGGGTTCAGGCGCTGTTGCACTTCCGTGAAGTAACTCACCAGCACGCTCTGTTTGTGCAGCAATTCGGCCTGCTCATCCAGCAGCACCTGGTACAGCTCGATCAGGCCCTTGTACAGCACCGGGTCGCGGGTGTGCGGCGCACTGAACGGGCGATACCCCTGGTCGGTACTGAACCCCAGTTGGTATTGCAGGTCGGTCAGCCACGGGGTGTCGAGGTAGAGCATGTGATACGACCAGGGCTGGTCATGGATCGGGTTGCACGCGTGCACATCGCCGGGGTTCATCAATACCACGGTGCCGGCGCTGATCTGGAAGGTCTGCGCGCCATAGTGGTAATAGCTGCGCCCGGTGGTGATCGCACCGATGGAAAAATGCTCGTGGGAGTGGCGGGTGTAGGTGACCTTGCGCCCGTCGGCAATGGTCCGCGCTTCGATGAACGGCAGACGCTCGTCACGCCAGAAGCGCGGTGCTTGCGCCGGGTGGGTGGTGGTGTTCAGCGACATGGCGGTGGCTCCATCCCTCGAGAGATCGAGAGGCGATGATTACACAGCCCGGCGAGGCACCGCCATGGTTGTCAGTGTTTGGGCGCGATGGTTATTCAAGAAAACAAAAGTGCTGTCGATAGGCTCTCATCGCCCACAAGGACCGTTACCCGATGAAACTGCTGAAACTTGCCGCCGTATTGACCTTGCCACTGCTCGGCGCCTGCTCCGACTACCACTACAAAAACTACCAGGGCGACTGGGCCCCGGAAAAACTTCACCCCGTCGACCTGTCCAACGGCGCCCCCAACCCCGCGCTGGTGTACTTCGATACCTGGCGCGAACGTGAACTGGGCGTGCCATTTCACCGCCTGGCCTTGGCGTTCGAAGTCGATGGTGTGCCCTTGCCCGGCGCTGGCCGTCACTCGATCCTCAACGTGACCGGCGAACAGGCACTGAAGCTCAGCCCTGGCAAACATTCGCTGCGCTGGTGCAACGTGTCGATGAATGCCCTGGGCACTGGCGGTGCGTTCTGTAATGAAGGCGCCGACGACGTGGAGTTCAAGGCCGGGCAGCGTTATGTGGTGACCTACCGCCTGAGTGCAAGCACCCAGGGGGTCGGGCCCAACTACAGTACCCAGTACCACACCTATTCCAGCATCCGGAACCTGGATACCCAGGAAATCATCTACCCGCCTGCCGGTACGGGGACGTTAATCTCTAACCCGTAAAAACCTTACTACCCAGCCTTGGGCGGCTGGGGGGCGCGACGTTAGTGTGGGCGACGGTGTGGGTGGGTAATGAGCGGGCGCTGGGGTTCTACCCTCGGCGCGGGTACGAGCTGCTCGGTTCGCCGACGTATACCTTCCAGGGCGAAACCCATGAGAACCGGTTGTTCGGTAAAGCCCTGACGATCACAGCGCTTTAGACAGAAACACCCGGCTGCTAATCCGAGTCCTGGACATCAAGGCATTCCGAGTCAACTCGTGGTGCCTGGCTGGAGGCTGCAAACGGGATTGGTTTCACGGGGCTCCATTAAAAAGCCATCACCATCTCATGCCACGCCATCCCGCCGTGATCCGAGGGCGAAGGTTGCACATAGCGGTAGCCCATGCGCGTGTACAACGACACATGGCGCTCCTTGCACATCAGGTGAATGGTCTGCTTGCCCATGGCCCGCATACGTTGCACAAATTCGGTCATCAGCAGCGTGGAATAGCCCTTGCCCTGATGCGCCGGGTCGACCACCACCGACATGATCACCACATTCGGCGCTTCGGGCGAATGGCCCACCAGCTCCTTGAACGCCTCGTCCGACATCACCACCTGATGGGCGCAGCCACAATTGATAAAACCCACCACCTCGCCAGCGGCCTCCAGGATCAAAAAACCTTGCGGGTATTGCGCAATACGCGTGGCGATCTTCTCCAGCGTCGCGGCTTCGTCGCCCTCATAGGCGCTGATTTCGATATCAAAGCAACGGGCGGCGTCGGCGGGCAGGGCGTTGCGGAAGGTGAGGGCGGGCATGGTCTTTCCTGAGGCGTTTAGCGAAAGGCCACATCATAGCGGTGCACCAATAACACCGCCATCGCGGCCTTGGATGGGCATTCTTCACTCTACCGGCGGTAAAGCGCTGCTATTGCAATGGCACATAAATATCGGTCTGCCATTGATCCTGCGGTGTTTCGGGGAAGATGCTCAGGTACTCGAAAAACAACGGCTGGTCTCGAAGCTCTTCGCCGCTGCCAGGGAGCCAGTCACGATAGATCGGATAGATCGACTCTGCGATGTGATCCGGCGAACCCACATGACGCACCACCACACAGCGGCCACCCGGGATGACGCGTTCAGTGACGCCGAACGCATTTGCTGCCAGCGGCGCGTGGATCTCGCCGCAAATGGCAAACCGGAACTCATCGGCCGGGGTGGTATCAGGATTGCCGAAAGGAATACCGAAGCTGCGACTGGAAGCTACCGGCGATTGCCCGCTCTGCATGCGCCAGGCGATGAATGACTGCACGCTTTCATCCACGCGCTCTGGGTCGCCGAGGTGCTCTAATGCAGCAACCCTGACGGAATGAAACTCAACTATTCGTACCTGCATGATGATGCTCCTGGAAAAATGAGGGACGCTGAACACCCCACGCCAGACCTGCCAATTCGGCCGCTTTCTGAATGCGCTCGGCGCCATGCCGAACGCTCGCCTGAACGCCCTGGAAAAGGCTTCTGGACTTTCAAAGCCCGCCCCCGATGCGGCCTCCAGCACCGAATAGTCAGCGCGGGAAGACAAGTCATGCGCCGCGCGTCGTAGACGCATCAGCTGCACATAGCGCGCAACAGGCATGCCCACAAACGCGGTGAACTGCCGATGGAAGTGAAACGCCGAAAAATACGCCACTTGGCTCAGCGTCTTCACCGACAAGTCGCCTTCAAGATTCGCGTCGATATAGGCGAGTACGGCGTCGAAGCGTTTTGTGTAGGCGGCGTTGCCTGGCAAGTCAGACACGGGTTGGAAACTCCGGGATGTGCGCTGGACGATAGGATCGACTATACCCACATGCCTGCGCCTAGCCGTACTTGCTCAAGTGTATAGACCAGCGGACTCACCGACGTGCGCGGTGCCGGCCATGGCCATATAGTTGCCGCCTGAACGACAGCTCCCGGCACATAGATCAAGCCGGATGGCTGAGAACTGCCGGCTTGGAACCGAAGCCATGATCACTCCTGGCGCTCAGTGAGCTTTTTTTGCTCTTGCTTGAATTGCTCATGCCAGCGCACCAACGCATCAGCCCCATCCGATGCCTGCGCGGCCAGTGGAGTCGACACGATCGTGCCGAAAAGCGCCCAAATAAGAAGTTGCTTCATTTCATCTCACCCTGGTTGTTTGAACTGAAACGGGTGCGGATATCCGCGTTTCCCGTCCAGCCAGCGCCGCATGATCGGTTGAGTCTCGCCGTCGGCAATGGCCTTGATGAGGATGGTAGGGACTGCTGGGGATTGCCGATATTGAGTATGCTGCCAAGATATAATCAAATTCGGACAACTGAGGCGGGGCCCCGGTTGATCAATTCGAACGGGACAGTTTCGAGCCGCCCGCGGTGGCGTTGAGGCTGGGGAGTCAGCGAAACGACACGGAATTTCCTGCCCACACGCACCGCAAGGTCACCGGGTCGTAGTTTGATTGGCGGAGAATTCCACCGCGAAACATGTGTAAACGCTGTACAACCCTCCGCCGGACCAATAAGATGAGAAGCGTTATCATTCACGCCTCGCGAGCCTCACATGCAGGATGCCAGCCCAATATCGTCCGTCGAACAGTTGTACGAGAATCATCACGGCTGGCTGCAGGGCTGGCTGAACCGGCGATTGGGGCAGAGTGCCGATGCCGAGGACCTGGCCCACGACACGTTCATCCGCGTGCTGCGCGCGCCTCAGCAGGTGCGCGAGTTGCGCCAGCCCATGGCGTTTCTCGCAGCGATTGCCAATGGACTGCTGATCAATCGCTGGCGCCGCCAGGAGATTGAGCGGGCTTATCTTGAAGCGTTGGCTGCTCGACCCGAAGGGGTGGAATCGTCACCCGAGGCCCGCTATCTGGTGATCGAAACCTTGTTGCAACTCGACTCGTTGCTGATTGGCCTGCCTGCGCGCATACGACAGGTTTTCTTCATGTCTCAGCTCGACGGCCTGACGTATCCACAGATCGCTGCGCAGTTGGGGCTGACCGTGGCTCAAGTGCAAAGGGCCATGGGAAAAGCCTTCCGCGTTTGCTATGCGAGCCGTTTCGAATGAGGTCCGACATTAGTCCGCAGGTGCGCGATACCGCCATTGATTGGCTTGTCAGGATGCAGTCCGGGCTGATGAATGCGCCTGATCTGGAGGCATTGCGGTGTTGGCGCGAGGCGAGCGATGAGCATGAACATGCCTGGCAACGTGTCGCCAGCTTGCCGTTGTTGCAGCAGCCTGGCGCAAATCTTTTGCGCGATGCCACCGCGCGCAGGGCACTGGAATCGGCCGGGCCGGACATGCAGAAACGTCGGCAGGTACTCAAGCGCCTGTTGATCCTGGGGGCGGTTGGCGGGGTTGCCTGGCAAGGCGCGGGCTCCACGCCGGTGCGCGCCGCACTGGCGAACTACCGCACAGGAACGGGCGAGCGTCACCAGTGGACCCTGGTTGATGGCAGCTCGCTGTGGCTGAACACGGCCAGCGCCGTGAACCTGGATTTTACCGACCAATTGCGGCGCATCCAGATGATCGAGGGTGAGTTGGCCTTGCGTGTTCGGGCAGAGTCGCGCTCGCTGCAACTGATCACACCGGACGCGATCCTGCAGAGTCGCGACGCGTATTTGCAGGTGCGCCATGATCGGCAGGGCACGCAGGTGACGGTACTGGAAGGCCAGGTGCAGGTGCACTCACGAGGCCAACAAGCGCCATCCTCGTTCGAGGCTGGATGGCAGGCACGCGTGGACCGCTTCGGGATTGGCGTGCCAAACCGCGCCGATCTCCTGGTCTCCCAGGCTTGGCTGCGCGGAGTGCTGCCGGCGGATCGCCTGCGCCTGGATGCCCTGGTGGCGGAACTCTCGCGTTACCGTCCCGGTGTTTTACGTTGCCATGAGCAGGTGTCAGGGTTACGCCTCACCGGCAGTTTTTCGCTGGATGACACCGATGCAGCATTGACGCTGGTCGCTCGCACGCTGCCGGTGCGTATCGAGCGCATGACCCGCTATTGGGTTTCGATCGTACCCGCCTGAATTATTTTTTCCGCTGCGCGATAGTTTTTTCAAACTCGCTTGGCCTATAGGGATCACCCACCCGCCAGAGGTGGGTCTTAACCCCTTAGGAGCCCCGTATGACTTCACCTTCCCGCGCCCTGCGTGCCCGTACGCTTGGACTGTTGTTGCTCAGCGTGCAACCGCTTTGCAGCCTTCCTGTCTTTGCCGCCGGTAGTTCGCAGCATTACAGCATCGACGCAGGCCCCCTGGATGCCGCGCTGTCACGGTTTGGCGCACAGGCGGGGATCACCATGGCGGGTAGCTCAACGCTGACGGCTGGCAAGAATACCCAGGGGCTGCAAGGCGATTTCAGTACTGAGGCCGGCTTGACGCAGCTCTTGCTCGGCTCGGGGCTGACCTATCAGCGCCAGGATGACGGTAGCCTGCTGCTGGTACCGAGCAGCAGCGACGTGCTGGAGTTGGCGCCGACCGCAATCAGTGGCACTGCGTACGACACCTCGCTGGGCCGCAACGATGGCCTGGTCGCCAGCCGAACCATGAGTGCCAACAAGACCGATACGTCGATCATGGAAACGCCTCAATCGATCAGCGTGGTCACCCGTAAGCAGATCGATGCCCAGCAGCCACAAAGCATCGGGCAGGTGCTGCGCTATACGGCGGGGGTCAATGGTGAAGCCAACGGCGTCGATACCCGGCGCGACACGATCAGTATTCGTGGCTTTGACGCGACAACGGGCGGTGGGATCTATCGTGATGGCCTGCGCCAGTACAGCTTTGCCAACCAGAGCCGTGCCGTGGGTGAAGTCTATGGACTGGAGCGAGTGGAAGTCCTGCGCGGGCCATCGTCGGTGCTCTACGGTCAGAGCTCACCGGGCGGCATGGTCAACGTGATCAGCAAGCGTCCCACCGATGAGCCGCTTCATGAACTGGTGGTGCAGGCAGGCAGTTTTGATCGCAAGCAATTGGCGGCGGACTTCGGCGGGCCGCTTAGCGACGATGGCGTCTTGAGTTATCGCCTCACCGGGTTGTGGCGAGAGAGCGGTACGCAAATCGACTACGCCCGTGATGACCGTCAATTCATCGCCCCGGCAATCAGTTGGCGGCCCTCGGAAGACACCTCGCTGACGGTTCTGGCGTCATTTCAAAAAGACCGCAATGTGCTGGGCTACTACGCCTTGCCACGGGTAGGCACCCTCGATAGCTCGCGTTACGGACGGATCGCCACGGATCGTTTTGTCGGCGACCCTGACTTCGACAAATATGACGTAGAACAGTGGTCACTGGGGTATCAGTTTGAGCATCACCTCAATGATATCTGGACATTCCGCCAAAACGCCCGTTACAGCCGTTCCTATCAGGAACAGCGCACGATTTACCAATATGGCCTGGATGACGACCAGCGCACAGTGGGCCGCTTCGGTTATCTGGGCCACGAAGAGGTGAAGAATGCGCTGCTCGATAACCACTTCCAAGCCCAGTGGAACGTCGGCCGTTTCGAACATACAACCTTGGTCGGGATCGATTTGCAGCACGCCAGCACCAACCAGTTGGGGGGCGGCAACGTGGTTGATCCACTGGATATCTATGCGCCGGTCTATCACCAGGACTACAGCGACCTGGACGCCTTCTACGACATCAACCAGCGTCGCCAGCTTGACCAGGTGGGTGTGTATCTCTCGGAACAGCTCAAATTTGACGACCACTGGGTCTTCAATCTCGGTGGTCGCCAAGACTGGGCACGCTCGAAAACGATCCATTACGCCACCGATACGGCGGCAGACCTCAAGCAGCGCGATCACGCCTTCACGTGGCGGACCGGGGTGATGTACCTGGCAGACAACGGCGTGGCGCCCTATGCGAGCTATTCCGAGTCGTTTTTCCCTAACATCACGGCGGTGGCGCGTGACGGCAGTGCCTTCGAACCCGAAACCGGTCGCCAGTACGAAGTCGGGATCAAATTCCAGCCCAAGGGGAGTGACAGCTATGTGACCGTCTCGCTGTTCGACCTGACGCGGCAAAACGTGCTGACTGCCGATCCCGCCAACAATCGTTTCTCGGTGGCGACCGGAGAAATCCAGTCGCGTGGTATCGAACTGGAAAGCAAGGCGCAGTTGTCCGATGCTCTGGAGTTGATGGCCAACTACAGCTATTCACACCTTGAAATTACCCGCAGCAATACCGCCGATGAAAAAGGCAATCAACCTGGCAATACCCCTGAACAACTGGCCTCGCTGTGGTCGCAATACACCGTTCAGAGTGGTGCGCTATCGGGCTTGGCGATAGGAGGAGGGGTACGCTATGTCGGCCCCAGCTATATCGACTCGCAAAACAGCGAAGGCATTCCCCACTACACGCTGTTTGACGCCAGCCTAAGCTACGATCTGGGCAAGCTGTCTTCATCCTATGCAGGGGCGAAGCTCGCACTCAATGCGTCCAACCTGACCGACGAAACCTATGTTTCTCAGTGTGGCTACACCGGCGACAGCTGCAAATACGGGTATCGCCGAAATGTGACCGGGTCGTTGAGCTACAACTGGTAAGGCCTTGCGCTTGCTTGCGAAAGTTATCGATTGGTAATCGTCACCTTGGCGACCGGATCGGCAAGCAAGCGCAGTCGCCAGACAAGGACTCGATATGTGTATGCCTCTATTTCACCTGCGCTTGCTCCAACAGCCAATGCGCAAAGGCCTGGATGGGAGCGCGGCTTAGCTCAAGGGGTTCGGGTAACACGAGGCAAAACGTCTTGGCGATGTTCTTCTCCTGGGGCCATGGCGCAACCAGCCGGCCTTGCGCCAACTCTGCTTCCACGTACAGACGCGGTACGAGTGCCACGCCGAGCCCCGCCAGTGCAGCCTCGATCAACATCGCGTGCAAATCGTAGCGTGCGCCCATCGCTGGGTTGCTCAGGACAATCCCGGTTTCCTGGGCATAGCGCTGCCACGCATCCGGGTTCTGTCGTCGGTGTAATCGCGGCAGTGAATCCAGAGCCGTTGCCTGCTCACCGGGATTCAGGAGAGCAGGGTGACAAACCGGAATTAATACTTCGTTCAACAGGCGATGCGTGTGCATGCCTGTCCAGGCCGGATGCTCAAAATGGATGGCGGCATCAAAGCCACTCCCGGCAAGTACGAATGGCTCCATGCGTTCCGACAGGTGCACGCAGATATTCGGGTGTTGCGCGCAAAAGCCAGACAGCCTGGGAATTAGCCAGCGCAGGGCAAACGTTGGGCTGACGGCGATATCAAGGCTTGCGCCGTCGCTGGGCTGTCCCATCAGGTACTGGCTGTCCCTGTCGAGTCGGTCGAGGAGTTCGCGCACTTGGGCAGCGTAGCGCTCACCATTAGGTAAGAGCCGTACGCGGTTGCCAACGCGCTCGAATAGGGTGACGCCGAGAAAGGCTTCCAGGCGGCCTATCTGCCGACTGATGGCGCCTTCGGTCAGGGCCAACTCGTTTGCGGCACGGGCAAAACTGCCATGGCGGGCTGCTGTTTCAAAGGCTATCAAGGCAGCGTTACTCGGGAGCTTTCGACGCATGGGCTTTCCTGGTTCAAGTCAAAGCACCAACCTTGATGTTTAGTCACTGATGGGTGCCGAAAAGTCGTTTTATGGCTGCTTGGGGTGCCGCTAGCATGATGAAACATCAATAAGTGAAGTGCCATGATGATTTACACAGTCGAATGCAACTACGCCGATCCCGCCAGCGAAGCCGAGTGGAATGCGTTTTACAGCCTGGAAAAACTGCCCGCGTTGATCTCGGTGAGTGGTTTTAGCTCCTCACAGCGATTCAAAGCCTTGAGCGGCGATTGTCCGGCCTACTTGGCCCTGCATTCAGTCGACACGCTGGCCGTATTGCAGAGCGATGAGTACCGCCAAAAAGGGGGCGGCAACTTTTCCCGTTGGCAGTCGCACATCACTGATTGGAGACGCAACCTCTACGCCGGCCTGGACCGGGCAGTTGCCGTGGGCGCGGACGAATTCCTGTTGGTCAGTGAACAAGGCCCTCAAGTACTTATTGAGTCAGGCCTTACACCTATAGCGCTACACGCCGTCGCTTTGGACGGTACCCCTGCACACCGCTGGCTGGCCAAACTGGATTGCGCTCAGGCCAGGGCCATCGATCTGCCGGGACTGAATGTCTATCGTGCAATGACTGCGCAGTTACAGTCATGAGTCACGTGGACCTACCTCGTGGGAGACTCCCCAGCCAGCAAATTGGCGATTATTCAATCACAGCCATCAGCGACGGCTACCTGGGTGCTAGCCTGGATTTTCTAGCCAACATCACACCAACGGAAGCGGCCCGGCTTCAGTTAGCCGCCGGGATCAGCAATCCAGCCTCAATCCATATCAATTGTTATCTGGTGCGTGGGCGTGGTCGTACGATTCTGATCGACGCCGGGGCCGGAGGCTTCAAACAATGGGGCGGCGAGTTACTGGCCAATCTTGCAGTGGCTGGCGTGAAGCCCGGCGAAATAGACACGATTCTGCTGACCCACGCGCACCCCGACCACATCGGTGGCTTGTTGAACGCAGTGGGAGAGATGGCGTTCGTCAATGCTGAGTTGGTTGTGCACGAGCGAGAGCTAATGTTCTGGGAGGACGATGGCCATCTTGGCCAGGCCAGTGAACGCGCCCGTGGTAACTTCCTGTTTGCACGAAGGGTGTTCGAGCGGTACCGGAAAAACCTGCGCCCGTTCACCGTCAATGATGTATTGCCAGGCATCAGCGCGATGCCGTTGCCTGGGCATACCGTCGGGCACTGCGGATACTGCTTCGAGTCCGGGGTGGGCAACCTGCTGGTGTGGGGCGATATCGTTCACTTTCCTCAGATTCAGATTGCCCGCCCCGATGTCACGATTGTATTCGACCAGGACCCGCTGCTATCGGCGGCCACGCGAACGAGAGTGCTGGATGTTGCCAGTTCAGACAACTTGATGGTTGCTGGCATGCACTTGGGCTCGCTTGGCTTTGCTCATATCAAGCGCTGCGGTAACCGCTACGTCATTGCTTACGAAACGTGAGCCAATCCTGCTTCATTTACGATGCTCGCTAAAGACAATGATTAGGAAAGACATGAACTTGCATCCCGAACCTGAATACAACAACAGCGCTATCACCGCCTTTCACGTTCCGGACTCCGCCGATACTGCTCGATGGACGGCCTGCGAAGATCCCAGAGTAAACGAGCGGCTCTCAATATTCCTCAGGACGGGGGGCGATGGATCCTGGGCAGGGTTGTGGCTGGACGACCACGATCAGCAGCGAATCGTCCATCTTGGCTCGGGCTCAGTGGTGTGACCCCAATTTTTATCCTCCGGAAACGCTTTCGGCCAAAGGCATTGACGATAGGCACTTGATTGCGAGGTGCCTAATCTAGGCTTCGAAGTCACGACAGGGAAAAGGATATGGCGGGAGGCATCCAGCCCGTTTTCACACAACCTGGACCCAAGGCGTACAGGTGGTGAGGTACATCTGAACTTCGGTATCGATTGGGCAGAGGTGGCCACGAGGATAAGAAATCGTCAGGCGCTTTAACAACTGACGAGTTCAAGTGCGCGGGTCCAGCGTCGATGAAGAGCGGCTGGTCCCGCGTGACTCGGAGATCAACGCTTTATGGCATCACACTCGTTACGCAAGGTGCTGTCTTTAATGTTGCCGCAGCTTTGGCCATTGGTTTTGGCCTCGCAATAAGCGCGTTGATCGCTATCACGGATGTTGCCGCAGCTTTGACCGTTCATTTCCGCCGAGCAACTGGCCCGAAGGTCGTTGTCGCGAATATTGCCGCAGCTTTGGCCATTGGTTTTGGCCTCGCAATAAGCGCGTTGATCGCTGTCACGGATGTTGCCGCAGCTTTGACCGTTCATTTCCGCCGAGCAACTGGCCCGAAGGTCGTTGTCGCGAATATTGCCGCAGCTTTGGCCATTGGTTCTGGCTTCGCAATAAGCGCGTTGATCGCTGTCATTGATGTTGCCGCAACCAGCATGGGCGTAGGTACTCAACATCAATAACATCGCAATGATAGCTCTCATCACTCTCTCCATAAGGTGTCAGGAAATAGCCTGACGCTGACTGATCCAAGATGATCTTGTTGTTGTAACGAGCTATCAAATTGACATCATTTTTTGGGAAGGTTCCATGGGGGATGTGACTATCGGGCATACAGTTTTTATGTTTCGGCGGCACCTGAATCGCCCCTGACTTCGTAGGCATTCGGAGTGACTGCTTTTGGCCGATTCTGTTGAAAAAGTCGGCGGCAGTTTTTGAGGCATCAAAGTACGCGTCGGAGTTTGAAATCTTGAATGTCCGCAGAGCTTTCAGGCTGAGATTTCACGTAGAAACGTGCTGAAGAGGCGCTTTCACGGGCCCATCCTGCTGTGTTCTGAAAAAGCCGACTTTTTCAACAGAATCGGCCGATGACTGCCTGTCGCCACCGGCAGCTCTGGGTCGACTCCCACCCATACATAGTGAACGTCAGAGTTCGGTCAAGGTGGTTCCGCGAGCTATGCCAGCATATGAAGCATGTCCATGAACATCGGACCTGAGAGATCACATATCTCTCCGTCGTCAGCAACCAAGCAACCTACAGCGCCAGCGAATGACTCTTGGTCATGCGCTGGGATGTCCAGGCTGCAAATGATCCTGTAGCGGAACAGCCAGCCGCAGGCGACGCGACAGCACAGTTCTACCGTTTGATGATAACCATCAACGGACATGGGCCGGGCACCGTGGGCCTGCGCAAGGTTATATGCTGCACTGCCGGTAGATTCGCGTTGGGAAGATTCGTTGTTCATACGCACTGGAAATGGCTGAAGTAGCAGTCGATTATCTACTCGTATGGTTTGAATGTCTGGGCACCCGCTCTCTATTACGGCCCTTGCGACAGGCAGAGATCGGCCAAACGCTGCCGCTCACCAGAGATAAATTTTGAACGTCCCAACGCCTGGAATGAGTCCCTCGTAGCCGCAAAACAAAGCCTGTTAACATGCATCTCAACGCGTCGCACATTGACCTATCCGAAGAAAATCTTTAAGCGCCGCCTGATAGAGCGTCAATGGCTGATTGTCCGTATTGAATAGTGCAAACGGAATCATCGTGAGATGTGAAAACGACGTGGCGTTTATCGAGTAGGTTTTCTGCCTGCAAAAGCGCTGATCCTTATTCAATATAAAATTGAACTTGAAAAGGTTTGTCCGCGTACACCAACTGGGGATCAAACCCAGACTCAGGCCCGCCAAGTAATCTTGTCCGCAAGCGCCGCCAGATGAGAACTCCGAGATCTTTATTTCTAATTCCGGCAGGGTCGGGGCGGCAAGGCTGGGGCCCGTATCCTGTGCATCGGGAATAACTTTGAGTGTCGCTGAGTATGCGTCCTTGCCGAAGCGACTGTCTTTCCATGGGGAGTTTATTGCGTAACTGAAGCTGGAGATGATTTCTTGTGTTTCGGGTTCAGCGGGTTCGTTGATTGTCGGCTGGGACGAATAAGATGTGCAGCCGGAACAGAGTATCGCAGTGCTGAAAAACACAAACCCATTGGCTATTAAGCGACGCATACTCAGTTTTCCCTAACTATCAATTAGCCGACATTCCTGTCACTTAATGCCGTATAGCATCTTATCTATACGCCGGATTGCTGAATCAGCATAACAGGGTAGACTGTACGCGCGACACTTCGGGAGAGAGAGGGCCGCCGCCATGCTTTCTTTGCCCCAATCCAATGCGAACCCGCGAACTTTGAAAGCAAACGCCTGCCCAAACCCCGCCATCACCAAGGTTGCGCCACTAACAGGGAGAAAATAATGAAGCAGGACGCCAGCAAGCGCTCATCAATTCATACCGGCTTGGGCACTGTCATCGCACGCCTGGGGCTGTTGCTCATCGTGCCGTTGGCTGTCGGCGGCTGCACCTTCAAGAAAACCGATGTCCAGAACCCGGCCGAGATGGCCAAGTACGACCCCGCCAGTACGGCGCGCATCCGCCTGATCAGCGGGCAAGGGGCATACGCAGGTTTCGTATCCGGCCAAAGTTGCGAACAGTATTTCAACGACACTTACAGAAAAGCGCTGGCCGCCCGCGAGCGGCCGCAAGGATGGAATCCTTCGCGTATCGAGCCCAGCGGTCAGAGCATGGATATCTTCGGCATGTGGCCTTCCGACTACCAGAACAATGTCATCGGCATGCCGGCCTCCCCGGTCAGCGCGAAGATCGATGAGACGCGCAGGTACTTCGATGAACGTGTGGTCCCGGCCGGGCAGCCGCTGATCGTGTTTGTGGCGTTCGTCACATCCGGGTCCAGTTGCTCATCAGCACCCGTCAGTTTCGTGCCACGCGCAGGCGCCGACTATGAAGTCCGGCAGGCATTCCAGTCGCAAACATTCCAGACAACGTGCCGCAATGAGGTGGTTGAGTTGAAAGCCGGCGAGGAAAAACCGATGTCCCCGAATTACTGCATCCAGGACTCGTCGGGCGATTATCACACCCGCAGCGTTACCCCTGTCAGCCAGGCTGGGCAATAAGCCGACCGGGCCTGGTATAGGATGGCCGCTGTTTGTGCAGCCACTTTCACGCTGGCCCTTTTGCGCTGAAAAAAGGGCGTTATCAGCCAGCCTAGCTACGCCGAAGCGACGACTGGCGTTGGAGGGCTCCTAGAGAGGGACCTTGGAGAATGAGACAAGGGAGCCCCCCAGCCCCATCAACAAACTCCGAAAATAGCCCATAGCTAGCCTGTCTCGAATGTCTGCTCCTGGCCGATTTTTGCCTGTCGCGACCGGCTGAAAAAGACCCAAAGCTGACGGTCGGCTTGGCTTAGGTTCAGATTGAGCAAGCCGGTCTCTCACCCAACCGCTCTACCAACCTTACGAGATAACCATCGGGATCCTGGACGATGAATTCGCGCTGACCTACTTCTATTTTGTCAGCCCGATACCAGGTGTCTTTGCATTCTCGATAGAGTGGAAATCCAGCCTGAACAAGTTTTTGGATGATGGGTGCGACAGCCTCAACATCAATCTGTAGGTTGATGCCTCTTCCAAACGGTTTGGTCAATGGCGCAGTCAGCCATTGACCCGCGTCCGGATCAATCTGCTCAAGCATTACTTGAGCACCATTCAAATCAAGGTACGCAAATCCGTCATCCGAACGTTGATAAGCTACTTTGAACCCCAGAAGAGAAACCCAAAAAGCCAGGCTGCTATCCAGGTTGGTGACCATTAACTCCGGAACCAGTTTGTTACGTTCGAACATGAGATGACTTCCATTTCAAAATGCTTGTTTTTGTGAGCGGGCAGGTTCTGCGCCTACGGCTTCGCTGCCAGGGCGGGATCGTGGTGAGCATGATGATGCACGCTTGGGTGGGAGTTATCGAGTCGCTTTGAGTGGCAGCTTCTGGCCGTTTTCTGCCCGTCGCTACGTGCAGAAAACCACCCGTTAAAGGTAACGGCGATACGAGAAGAAATTGAGGCGGATGAGCTGTATCAAACCATCGGAAATGTCGCGGTAAAGGTGGTGCCACTCTCTGGCGTTGAATTCACCGATACGACACCGTTATGCGCCCTGACGATCTCTCGAACGATAAAGAGTCCAAGCCCCACGCTGCGCGAATCGGTGCCGGTCTTTGCACCCCGAATCATTGGCTCAAACAAAACGTCCATCAACGAGTCGGGAATAACCGGCCCCTGGTTTTTTACCGATACAACGGCGTGATCCTGTTCAACGCGTGAAGTGATCGTGATCGGCTGTTGTAAATCACCATAAGCCACGCTGTTAGCCACCAGATTGCCAATGATTTGCTGCACCCGGTCCGCATCCAGACAGGCGTTGCCTGTCCCCACAGTCTGATGCACCAACGTGGCTTCGGGGAATGTCATACGTAATTCATCGACGCTGGCGCCAACGAAGGCGTGCAAATCCACGGTTGAAGGGCTAAGCGTGATGCCTTGCCCAACCCTGGCCAATGCCAGGTCCAGCAGGTCGGCAATCATGCGTTCGGCACGGTTTACCGACTGGCTGATGTGGCCCAGCATTTTGCTTTCTCGAGTGGTGCGTTCTTCTCGGGCAAGGATGCCAGAGGCCATTTTGATAGCCGTCAGCGGATTTTTCAGATCGTGACTGACGATGGCCACCATTTGTTCGGCGAACGAGGCGCGAAGCTGTGCTTCTTCGTAGGCGCTTTTAAGCTCGGCTTGGGCCTGCCTGAGGGCCGATTCGGCGGCGGTTTTTTCGCGCAGCAGGTCTTCGGCGACTTTTCGTGCGTTGAGCAACTCGCGCTCGTACTTGTCGCGATCTTTGGTGCCAAAGAGCGCCAGCTCATAAAACGCACCGCTGGCGTGCTCGCGTCGGACGCCGTTGAGCAACATGGTCACGATGTGTTTGTCATGGTGAACCAGATCGAGTTTTACTTCGGCGACGGATCCTTGCATCTGCATCAGCGGCGACCAATGCGTTTGATGGAAGATGCGCCCGCCCATGGTCAGCAGGTCCTGAAAACGCCGCCCGATGAGTGCCTGGGCGTCCAGGCCGATCGAATGGCTAAACGTCTGGTTGCTGCGAAGAATCGTGCCGTCTTCCTTCGTTACCACCAAGCCGCAGGGGGCTTCATCGAACAGCATCTGATTATCGGGTAGCAACGGCTGGTCAGTTGACATGTTCGCCTATCCAGGGTGACAGGAAGTTCTCCATAGCTTCGGAGCATGCACTGGGCGCGCTCATGTGTGGGCAATGGCCGACGTTGGCCACCAGGCAGAGCGTACTGTTGGGCAGCACAGCGTGCAGGTAGTCACCCACGGCGAGGGGGGCGATCAGGTCGTCGGTGGATTGCAGGATCAGCGTGGGTGTCGCCAGCCCGACGATGTCCTGGCGGTTGTCGGACATGAACGTCACTCGTGCAAATTGCTTGGCGATATCGGGCTCGGTGCGGCAAAAACTGTTCGTCAGCTCTTCGCTCAGTGCCGGTTGCCCTGGTGTGCCCATGATCACCGGGGCCATGGTGCTGGACCAGCCAAGGTAGTTGCTGTCGAGTATGTCGAGCAGCGAGTGGATGTCCTCCAGCTTGAAACCACCGACATAGTCGTCGGTGTCGATATAGCAGGGTGAAGGGCCGATCATTATATGGGCAGCAATGCTTCCGGGCGCTTGGCGGTCAGCCAGGGTACCGATCATGCTGCTGACGGAATGGCCGACAACGATCACCGGCCCACGGGCGTAATGGTCGATGATTTCATTCAGGTCCCGGGCGTACCCGGCCAGTGAGTTGTACTTTTCCCGATCATAGGCTTCGAGGTCCGACTCACCCGCTCCGACGAGGTCATACAGCACAACTGTAAAGCGATCGGTGAAACCTTCGGCGAGATAACGCCACATGGACTGATCGCAGCCGAAACCATGGGAAAAGATCAGCGTTGAAGGACCATCGCCCATTACTTTTACGTTGTTGCGATGTTGAAGGTCCATGCGTGCTGCCCCGGTCGCGCCAAAGGTTTTGATGTCTGCGGCAGTGTAGATAGTCGAAGGGATCGCGTCACGCGGTATAGGTTTATGACTCCTGAGGAAGTCGCACTTGGCTCGGGCAAACATTTTAATTCTGGCGTCGAGATGCTGAAGACGAATGTCCGCTGATGCTGTTGAAAAAGTCGTACTCGCTTAGCCAAGGTGACCGCCTGCATCAATGAATAGCTTGCGGAGTTTTTTTCGAGCCGCCTCTGAAGGACGCTGTGAATAGCGTTGAAACTCTTCTTCGGCTGTGTCGGGCTTGCCGTTCATGGCCAATACAAACGCGTATGCAAGAGGATGTTGTATGTAATTGTAGAAACCCAGGCCACCCGTCGACGGTAGTGGTCTAATAAAACCGGACACCCATTTAGGCGAAAATGCTCGCCAGATCGAGGTGTCAGATGACCAAACAACACCGTTCCTTTTCTGCTGAGTTTCGGCTTTTGCGCAGTGACATCCGGGTAGCCCATCTAATTCATATCTGCAAGTTGGACTTGATCTCTACCATTTGATTTAGCACTGTACATCGCGGTATCGGCCCGCCGAATGAAGGAGTCAAACGATTCTAATGGAATCCATGTTGCAACACCGAAGCTACAAGTCACCTGTCCAATATCTTCAAACGGCACGGTACTTATCAGGGTGCGAAGCTTTTCTGCGAGCAGCCTTGTATCGTTCAGCTCAGTATCCGGGCAAATCAGAGCAAATTCTTCTCCGCCAGTTCTGCACAGCAGATCGGTTTTGCGCGTAGCTGAACATATTTGTGTGCATAACGACTTCAGAACGTTATCACCACACTGATGGCCCCAGCGGTCGTTAATTTGTTTGAAGTGATCGACGTCAAACGTGATCAGCGACAGAGGACGGTGTTGCGCGATAGCCTCGACGAGCAGGCGCTCCATCAACTCTTCGAAGTGTCGGCGGTTGTAGACACCGGTCAGGTGATCGGTAATGTTCAATAAATGCAAGTCGCGCGTGCGCTCATCAACCAGCGAGAGCGCACGGGCGCGCTGCGTAATCAGTAAGTACACCATCAAGGTCAATAGCAGCGTCAACCCCATTCCGAACACAAAAAACAGGCTGATAGACAGTGTGTAGCTGTTGGCGACTAGAAAGGTTGAGCTGGGTCTGAACTGGACTAAGTAATTTTGGTCGGCAACTTTCAGCAGCCGCTGCGCATAAAGCGCTGAAGGGGCAGCGGTGACCTCACTCTGATAGATGATTTCCCCTTGATGCTGCGGGTCGATTAATGAAAGCGTCACGTTCAGTCGTTGCAGACTTGGCAACGGAATCCCTTGTTCCATCAAAGAAGCCAGGCGTACGGTGGAGACCACGAAACCCTGCAAATCATCATCGTTCAATGGAACCTCAGAGGACCCCTGGAATACAGGTGCGACAAAGAAAATTCCCGCCTGTCCATTGGTCATTTTCAACGGTTCCGACACCACTATTTGACGTGTTTCTCGTGCCTTGCTCATCAAGGCCTGGCGCCCCGGACGACTCATGACGTCCATGCCAGGTATGATCGTTACGTCATCGCGCTTCAATAAATAGAGCAATATCCAGTGTTCCGGCCGACGGGTGAGGGGGACTCTTTCGCCGGTGACGGGATTGATTTCATGATATGAAAAGTCACTGGTGCCGTTGAGAAGCGCTTTAGCGCGAAACGCCTGGAGATCCTTCTCAAGAATCCGGGGTACCCAGCTATAGGCTTCGTCCTCTCCAACGAGAGGCGTAACGAACCCAATAAATTCCTTTTCAGTGACATCGTCGGCGTTGACAAAGAAGCGCCTCACCACGTCCAGTTTCAATTCCTGAGTATTAAAGCGTCGCTGCAGTCGACTGAATCTTTCGTCGATTTCAAGTTGAAAAGCGACGCTAACTGTACGCTGCTCTGATCCTAAGAACAGTATCAGCACCAAGAACGTAATGGCCACCCCAGCCAGGAGCACCATACCGCAAAGGGTCACGTCTGATGCTTTGAGTGCGTTCTGACGAATAGACATGTGTTGTGTTCCTTGCTCATCGCCAAAACAGTGTGCAGTGACCGAGAGTCCTTTTGAAGTATCGGCGCGTCTGTCGATATCTTTACGACTCAAGCGCTAAAGAGGGGGCTTATATGAAAGATTCAAACCCGTTAACGGTTCAACTCTCGAGTTGTTAAAAATGGGCCTGCGAACAGTTGTAGACACGTTCGTCGACCTTTCGCAGTTTTCGGCCGGCGGGCATATTTTAGCTAGGCTCGCAGCGCCTAAGCGGGTCCACGCTGGCGAACGACACGCTTGAGCAACTGGCTTTTCTGTATCCTCCTCGACCGACTGCTTTTGGCCGATTCTGTTGAAAAAGTCGTACTCGCTTAGCCAAGGTGACCGCCTGCATCAATGAATAGCTTGCGGAGTTTTTTTCGAGCCGCCTCTGAAAGACGCTGTGAATAGCGTTGAAACTCTTCTTCGGCAGTGTCGGGCTTGCCGTTCATGGCCAATACAAACGCGTATGCAAGAGGATGTTGTATGTAGTTGTAGAAACCCAGGCCACCCGTCGACAAATGCTGCTTGACCCGCTCGAAAGCACCAGGCAGGTCGGCTATCGAACGAGCCTCGTTCCAAAACGATTCAGCTTTTGGAATGGCAGCCCGGAGGATATTGGGAGCGCTGGTTGCTATGACATCAAGTCCGTAGCTGTATGAGATATCAAACGCTCGATCTCGCACATCGAAAGTCAGATCAGGTCGTGCTGATTTTGACGTCCTGTGCCATTTGATTTCATTGCCGGAAAGATGGGGAACGAAGTCCAGTGACAGAGCCCATGACGGCGCCAGCGCGCCGCCTTTGCGCTGCTCAAGGCGAAAGAGTTGGCGAATGGGAGCATTGACGCTACGCAGCCAGGACAGCGGGCCCTGAACTTCGAACCCTAACGGCTGTAAAAGTGACTCTACGGTTGGCGAAACAATTTCGTGGATTTGATCTATTCGCACTATTTCGAACGTTTTTCCCTGCATCGTCGGCCCCATGCTCAAACGTAATCCCACTTCGACAACTTCGGTCGTTGGTTCGACCATCAGATAATGGATGGAGTCTTCTTCATCCACATTCGGGAATCAAGGCACACGAAACTTCTCTCGGCGAATTGCTTTTTACATCAGGCCGAGGTTGAACTGTCCTTTTGCAAAAGTAGCTCTCCTGATTGGTCTGAGACAAAATCTGCCCATCGGCCAGCGGGAGAGTACGCAGCATGATGGGAGAGTTATGGAGTGGGCAGGATAGGCTGTTTTATTCGTTCAATCGTGAAGACCACATGGCCAAACTTACACCTCAAGGGCCACCCGCCACAGGATAGGCGCGCCTGCCTCAAGCAAAAACCTCAAATCAACCCACTGACAAAGCAGCAACGGGTTAAGCACCTTCAATAGACCGTCACTGTCGCTGAAACTCTTTCAGGCCCCGCGAACATATTCCAAGAGGAGCCAAGCCCCCAAGCGGAAGAAATGCTAGATGTGATTGAGCAAGTTGGTCATAGTATTTTCCGTTTAGGCCAAATCCACATCTTCCATTAGGGCTCTACAAGACAACATGTCTAGCATTGCGATCACCGATCTAACTGTGCCTTGGGACGTCGACAGCATTTCGCGCCCCGTCGTGGCCTTGAGTGCCACATCGGTAACAAAGGACTGGGAAAATGCGAGGCATCAGCACCGCAAGGCGCAGCTGATCTATTCCCTACGCGGCATCCTCAACTGCGAAATTGAAGACGGTGTCTGGATCGTGCCGCCGCAGTGCGCCATATGGATACCGGGAGACTTGCCTCACGCGGCGCGGGGGGCGGGTGAAACGGAATGCTATTGCCTGTTCGTTGAGCCAGACGCAGCACCGGACCTTCCGAAAACCTGTTGCACGATTTCGGTATCGCCATTGCTACGTGAGTTGCTACTGAAGGTGGCCGGTTTTCCTGAGTTATATGCGCAGGGGGGGCGAGAAGACCGGTTAATTGCCGCATTGCTCGATGAGTTGGTGGCGGCCCCCGTGGAAGACTTGCATCTGCCCATGCCGCGTGATTCCCGATTACGCCGCCTCGTGGAAATGATGCTGGCCGACCCCACGGACAAGACGTCGAAGGCCGACTGGGCTACTCGAATTGGTATGAGCGAGCGAAGCATGAGCCGTCTTTTGCTGCATGAAATTGGAATGAGCTTTGGGCGCTGGCGTCGGCAACTGCATGTGATCCTTGCGCTTCAACGTTTGACCAAGGGTGAAAGCGTGCAAACGGTGGCAATAGAGCTGGGGTACGAAAACGCCAGCGGGTTCGTAACCATGTTCCGCAAGGCCGTGGGCAAACCTCCGGCACGATACCTATCGGATCGCATCGGCGGCGCAGAGCTCGCTTCCGTGCCCGGCATCATGCTCCCCAATGAAATCTCTCCCTGATGCATCAGACTCTTGACTCGGGACCACCGGCCGCCTTCCGTCGCCGATGGTCCTTCCTTGCGGAGTTGCCGACATTTTGCAACGTCGTGGTGATGGTGAAAGCTAACTCCTCGTCGAGAACAAAACCCTCCTCGGATGCCAGCGACTGTAGGTGCTCACGCAACCCCCGGTCTTCAATGAAAACCATCCGCACGCCAAAATGAAATCACGCTTGGCCTAACTGAATAACAATCTGGCCTGGTTTCGCCATCACTCCCCTCTGTGCCTATTGTTAAATGAAACATCTAAATACAAATGAGTATTGTTGATGTTCATCATTGCAACTGTTGGGAAGTCCCGTTGGCCAATTGATAGGCGCGCAGAGCCCGCTGGCCATCCTCATCTGGATGGTTCGTACAAGGGCGCAATCAGGAGCGCGCCCCGCACCGTGCTGGGCTCGGCAGTTGCGGCGGCAGTTCTCATTAGCGCGCAGGGCGCATTTGCCGCCGAGCCACGGCAGATTCAAACCAGGGCAGGGGGGACGTCTCAAGACGAGATAGCCTTGCCGGCCATCACCATAACGGGCCCCATGGATACGGCGACCACCGAAGGTACTGGCTCCTACACCACGGGCCAGACGTCGGCGGCGACGCACCTGCCGCTGTCGCTGCGGGAAACACCGCAGTCGGTGACGGTGATCACCCGCCAGCGCATGGACGACCAGCAATTGAATTCGGTTCAGGGCGTGCTGGAGAACACCACGGGCGTCTCTTCATACCAGTCCGACAGCGAGCGGACGAGTTTCTACTCGCGTGGTTTCTTGATCAACAACGTCCAGTACGACGGCATACCCACCGTCCTCGGCAACATCGTCAATGGAAGCGGCATCGGTTCTATCGATACCTCGTTCTATGATCGTATCGAGGTAGTGCGGGGCGGCTCCGGATTGCTGACCGGCACCGGCAATCCCTCGGCCGCCATCAACCTGGTGCGCAAACGACCGACCCGTGAATTCTCGGCGTCCGCCTCGCTTGGAGCGGGGAGCTGGGATACCCATCGGGAAATGGCCGACGTATCGACTCCGTTGACCGAGGATGGCCGTATCCGCGCCCGCATGGTCGGGACGTCCCAGGAAGGAAACTCGTACATCGATGGGTACAAGCCACAGAGGAAGGCGTTCTACGGCATCATCGAGGCAGATCTGACACCCGATACGACGGTGAGCCTGGGCTATGACTACCAGGACATCACGCCGAAGGGCTCGACCTGGGGTGGTTTACCGCTATGGTTCAGCGACGGCACGCAGGCGGAGTATTCACGCTCCAAAAACTACGCGCAGAACTGGAGCCATTGGGACAACACCCTTAAGACGGCGTTTGCCGAGATCGAGCACCGCTTTGACAACGGCTGGAATCTCCGGGCCGTCGCTAATCAATACCGCACGGAATTCGATGCCGAACTGCTCGGCCTGGTCGGCCGCCCCGATCGCGCCACGGGACTGGGCTCCTTTCCCAACGGGGCTCTTCCGGTGGCACTGGCGTCCGAAGGTCGCAGCCGTCAAAACACCTTCGACGTGATGGCGAGCGGCCCCTTCGAACTGCTTGGCCGCCAGCATGACCTGGTGGTGGGGGCGACGAGTTCGCGCCGCACCGCCAGCCAGGAGGATATCGCTCCGTTTTATCCAGGCTTTACGCCGGTCAATGTCTATGAACTGAGCCCAGCCTATCCCCGCCCCAACTTCGATGCCATGGCTTCGATACCGACCCGCACTCGAATCAAGCAGAGTGGTGTCTATAGCGCAGCCCGGTTCTCGCTGGCCGAGCCTCTGAAACTCATTGTCGGCGGCCGCTTCAGCAACTACGAAATCGACGATGTCGTCGGTGGCTCGTCGTTGCACTACAAGAAGAGCAGTGAATTCACCCCGTATGCCGGCTTGGTTTACGACATCGACAAGACCTATTCAGCCTACGTGAGCTACACGGGCATATTCAATCCGCAAACCGACTATCGCGACAGCAAGGGCAACGTGCTCACGCCGTCAAAGGGAAAAACCAAGGAAATCGGCCTTAAAGGCGCCTACATGGACGGGCGTCTGAATGCGTCGGTAGCCTTGTTCCATACCGAGCTGGATAACGCTGCACAGATGGTCGCAGGTACCTATACACCAGGTGGTGCGCAAGCCTACATAGGCGCGGATGGGACGAAGTCGCGCGGGATCGAGTTGGACTTGCAGGGCGAGATGGCGCGTGGTTGGAACATCTATGCGGGTATCGCCCATTTCACTGCGCAAGATGGCAATGGCGTCCGCTTGAATTCACAAATACCGCGCACCACGGCCCAGCTCTTCAGCACCTACCAATTGCCCGGAGGGTGGAGCAAGTTGACGCTAGGCGCAGGCGTCAAATGGCAAAGCCGCTTCTACCAGGCACCCAACACCGGCACCAGTTCGCTGGGCGGGGAACAGGGTTCATATGCCCTGGTATCACTTTTAGGGCGCTACGCCATCACGAAGAAGATCACCGCGGCAGTCAACGTCAACAACGTGTTCGATAAGAAGTACGCGTTGCAGAAGGGCGATTTTGACACCGTAGGTTACGGCGCACCGCGCAACTTGATGGTGACGCTGGACTATAGGTATTGATTTACCGCAGGCGAACGCTTCAGCCGTTAGAAATCCCCAGACATACAACAGCCATTGATTATCGAGAAAGCTCCTATGTCCCTTCAATCTACTCTACAACCCGCCCAAGACCCGGCCATGAACAACCCAAACAAAGTGGCCTTGTTCTGGTTGACGACAGCCGCTGGTGCCGTACTTTTTGTCACCTTCCAGTTATTTTTCTACGTAAACGACTTTGTGAGAGCGCACGGAGCGACACCGGCGATTACTTTTGAGCCCGGTGTGCTTTGGATGTTTTCGGCATTCTATGGGTCTTGGATCGTGACGGTGCTTCTCGCACTGATCGGAACGCGTAAGGCTCAGGGGGTTGCCCTGGTCCTCGGCAGTCTGCTTGTCGTCCTGAATACCCTCGGGGGAATCTCCGACGGGTTGCGCGACGGTTGGCACGTTGCCTTTTCGGCAGCGTTCTTCATTACGTTACCCGGTGTATTCGCCATTGCGGCCACCTGGCGTTGCATCAAAAGCAAAGGAAACGGCCATGTCGATGAATAGTTCTGACTTCCCATTGGTCTGGATGAACCTTACGCAAGAACCCGGACATGATCACCAGAAGGACTTCGACGAATTCGAGGCCAATTTGCAGCGCGGGGAACCCTTCGTACTTTTGACCGATACCGTACCTGCAGAAGACCATGAGCACTCGCCGGAAGAAAAGAAGCGCACCGCGCTCTGGATGAAAAAGCACAAGGTTGAATTGCGAAAGTTGGTTCTGGCAATGATCCTGGTTGAAACCCACTCCGCAAAACGTCTTGGTTACAAGGCATTTGCGGTCGTTTTTGCCAAGTTCTGGGGTTACCCTCTGCTTCTTGCTGCTTCACGTGAGCAGGCAATCGAAATGGCAAGAGAACTGCTCTCAAAGGATGGAAAGCCATCTCACTGATGGTCCCCGCTGGCGTCCGATTTTCGATGAAACTCTGCTGCCGCGCACCGTCTCGGCGAGCTGCTGCCCTAACCGTTGCCCGATCGCCGGCTTCCACCACACCAGCGAGAACCCCACGCCTACTGGCCGAGCATGACGCGACGCCAGTAGATGCCGGCCACGCGCAGCCCATCCGACTTCGGGCGGTGCTCCAGGCCGGTTTCGATGGCAATCTCCCTGGCTGGCTGCGCCAGCTCCCGATTGCGCAGAGTTCCCGGCAAATTCCGGGCGAGGATCACCCGCTGCACGCCCCATTCTCCGCTCTCGAATTTCTCTATTTCTAAGAACAGTGTTCGGTGCAGCGAGTCGTTCCAGTTTTTGTAGGGCCGTGATGACCGCTTTTGGCCGATTGTTACCTGTCGCGAACGACTGCTCCGCCCCTTGGCTGACCGTCGCTTGGACGATACCTGAGCGCGCTGGCATTCCTTGTGGGAATGTAGCTCATAAAATTAATGAATTTTTATTATCGTTCTTTATGACCTAAGTTGATTCAAGGACAGGGAGAACCGCCTTGAAATCACCCATTAACTCAGTTGAAAAGTTTGATCATGTTCGGGCTAGTGAATACGGACGACAGAGCCGTATCGCGCTGGCAGGTTATGACGCCTGTCAGGACCTGGTGGCGTGCATGCTCGCGGCAAGCCTTGGAAATAGGCGCTCGGCAAAAATACTGGTAGTCGGCGCTGGCGGTACGGCGCAGGAGATCATCGCGATGGCCAGGCTTGAGCCAGGCTGGCGCTTCACCGCCGTTGATCCATCTGAATCGATGCTGGAAACCGCGAAACAGCAGTTAGCCGTCAACAACATGCTTGAAAGAACGGACGTGCACCTTGGGCACGTTGAAGACTTGGTCGCAGATGAGTCCTACGACGCAGCCACGTTGATCGGTGTACTCCATCATCTCGATGGGGATGATGCCAAGGGAGACATTCTGCGATCCATTCGGGCTCGCCTGAAACCGGGGGCTCCGCTGATTGTCGCCGGCAATCAATATGCCTATGCCAGCCAGCCGTTGCTCCTCGCCGCCTGGGGGCAACGTTGGCGGCAGCACGGAGCCAGTCCGGATGAAGTGAAAGTCAAACTTGGGAAAATTCTTCAAGGCGCTGACCCTCCACATTCTGAGGCGGCTGTTCAGAAGCTTTTGCATGATGCGGGTTTTGGGGACGCTACCCGTTTTTTCAGCAGTCTTTTCTGGGGGGCCTGGTTAACGTGTAGAACGGTCTGAACGGCGAGCTGAGTGGCAGCTCTTGGCCGATAGCTGACTTTCTGATTGGAAAGGCCGAGCTGGAAGGGCTGATAGGCAGCTAGTACGCTTGAGTCCCTCTAATGATAGGAACCTGACATGGGACATGATTCCTCGTTGCAGATCGAACGCGCCGCTTATGAGGAGTTCGTCCGGCTTTGGAGTCAAGGAAGCTTCGAGCATCAGCGACTGGGCCAAGCGTTTTACAACCACTTCAATCTACACAAACTCACCGATCAGGCCGGATTACACGGTCTATATGAGGCCGACGGTGATAAAGCCTCACGCTTGATCTTGAGGCTTTTCCACCTTCACTGAGTGGCAGCTATCGACCCAGAACTGCCCTTCGCATGGAGCCGCACCGGTAGGATTGATCAAAAACCGTAATGGCACTATGAAGTCGGAAATGTTCCGCTTATCTTTGAGCTGGATTTGCTCATGCCAAGGATTGCCCAATGCTCGAAAAAATTCTGGTCCGTAACGTCTCCAGCTACTCGCCTGACGCTGCGGTGTCCATTGCCCCGCTCAAGCGCGTGAACTTGTTCTACGGCCAGAATGGTACGGGCAAAACCACCATCGGCAACTTCCTCCAGTCTCCTGGTCAGGCCTGCTATAACGTTTGTGGTGTGGAACCGGTGAAGGTTGGCCGGGAGGTACTGGTTTACAACCATGTGTTCATGGAGAAGAACTTCCATGAAGCCTCTTCTCAGCCGGGAGTTTTCACTCTCAATGAGGGCAACATTGAGGCTGAGGCCGCCTTGGCAGCAGCAGAGGCGTCAATCGTTGAGCTGATGATCGCCCACGATGTTGAGATGGAGAAGGGCGTTAATTGCAAGAAGGCCCAGGACGCCGCTCATGAAGGGCTCCTGGACAGTGTCTGGAAGCCCAAGCGGGAGTTCGATGGCACCGCTCTGGCTTACTGCTTCAGGTCGCTCAACACCAGAGAACGGCTGCTGGACGCTGTCCGGCGGGTTCCGCTTGTGGCTACCACCGATACCGCCCAGGGAATGCTAGGGGAAGCGGCAGCGCTTAGTGAGACTAACGATCAGGAAGTGCCAAACATCGCGCCCATTTCTTTCCAGGCGCATAAGCTGGAAGTTGATCCGATGCTGCAGGAGGTCATCACCGGATCGAGCAACTCCTACCTTTCTGCGTTTATTCAGCAGTTGGGAAACTCGGACTGGGTTAAACACGCACTCCGGTATCGGGCTGAGGCGGAAGACAAATGCCCGCTATGTCAGCAACCTTTGCCGCAAGATTTCTACGCTGAGATCCATAAGGTCTTCGACAAGACCTATGAGGAGCGCCTGGGTGCGCTCAGGCAACTCGAATATCAGTACCGGGGTGCGATGGATCAGCTTCTGCAACGATGCGAGGCCCCTGGTTATAAGCTTCAAGCCATTAGGCTGCATATCACTCGCCTACACGCGGTGTTCGAGAAGAACCTGCAAGCCATTGGCGAGAAGATCGCCAGTCCATCTCTTGTCACTAAGCTGGAATCCACTGAAGCACTGGTTGCTGAGTTGAACCGCGAGATCGCGGCTGAACAGCTGAAAATCGACGCTATCAATGAGCGCATCAGGAACAGAAAACAGCATGAAGATAATATCAAGGAACGCTTCTGGCGATGGTACAGAGCTTCCTGCAATGCAGCTTTCCAGGTATTCGAGAAGGTCGACAAGGCGCAAGGCCGTCAGCGCCAGACCGCCAAAGATGAGGTTCAGTCGCTTCGGGAGCGAATTCAAGAGCTGCGCGGGGTTGTTACTCAGTCCAGAGCTGCCATTACGAACATCGATCAGTCGGTCGAGAACATCAACAATTGGCTGCGGGTGCTGGGGCTGAAGGGGTTTATGCTGATCAGGGAGGAGGGCTCGGTACCCCAGTATCGTCTTGAGCGCCCGGGCCAGACCGAAGGGGTGTTCAGAACGCTGAGCGAGGGTGAGAAAACACTGATCTCGTTCCTCTACTTCCTTGAGGTTTGCAATGGCGAGATGGACACCGCGAGTGGAATGCTCAAGCGTGATCGGATCATCGTCATCGACGATCCGATATCGAGCCTTTCCCATAACTATGTATACGATATCGCTTCGCTGATCAGACGCCAGGTGCTCATCCCAAGAGATCGGTTCAAGCAGGTGATCATCCTGACGCACAACCTGTTTTTCTTCCACGAGATGGCCAAGCTGTTGAAGGAGGATGGGGAAAAAGCCGTTGCTATGTTCCGGATCACCAAGTCTGAATACAGCTCCGTCGTGCCCATGGCGGAACGGGAAATCCAGAACGACTACCAAGCCTTCTGGCAGACCATCAAGGATGCATTGCAAGGCAGAACGTCTCCTAATGTGATGCCGAACATGATGCGCAACATTCTGGAGTACTACTTTAGCTTTGTGCACCAGGCGCCCACCCTGCGCCAAGCGTTGATGGAGCTCAGTGAGGACAAGCCGGAGTTCAGGGCGTTTTACCGTTATATCAATCGCGAGTCACACACTGACTCGGTTAACCTCACTGACTTTGGCGAGATTGATCCGGCGACCTTCATAGATCGGTTCAAGGATGTGTTCGTCAAAACGAAATTCGAAGCCCACTTCGACAAGATGATGTCGTAAAGAGAGGTAACTCAGGCTGGATGTGCTTCGGGGGATATGGTCGAAGGGGCGAACATCATGGGTTTACGAGTAGCCTTTCCATACATCCGCTGATAGCGTTGCGCCTGCAGCTACCACCAAAGGACTCTCCTTCCTGCCTGGCACTCAACTGCTCGCTTTGCACGTGGCGTGTAAAGGCTATCAGCGGCCCGCTGAGATCAGTTGGAGAATACGCCATGACCGATCATGGGAAAGTTGTCCTGGTTCGCCAGTACAACCGTTTCCGGTTTGGGCAGTGGGAAACCGTGTGCATGCACATGCGCTCCCTTCCGCACCGGTAATTGAACGTACCTAGGTGGTAGCTGTACTTCTTCAATCTCGCCTCTGCGTCTAGACACTCCCCACTAACTATTCAGCGTTCCTTTCGAGTTGCCCCCAACGTCCTGCTGGCAAGCAAAACACCTATATCGGACGACCGTTTTTGGCCGGTAACAGCCAGACATAGGATTTAGCCCCATGATTTTTACCGGCCAACAAGCCTACGCGCTCTATGACGGCGGGATTGAGACAGCGTTTTGTCCTCGGCGCACTGAGCCAAGATCGCGGTCAGCGCAATGTCTAAAGGAAAGCCATCCTCCAGCCATTTAAGCGCCAGTCCTGACCAATATTCGGAATGCGACGTCAAGGCTGTGATCACCAGCGGCTGCAACGCAATGTCGGCAGGTAGCTTATATTTTTTACTAAGAGCGCTTACCGCATCTGGCAAATCGAGTGCTGCCGTTTCGAAAGGTTTCTCAAGCAGCGGCAATAGCCACACATAGCTGAACTCTTCGTTCATCTTCCCCCCGATTGCTGATGGTCGTTTTTTTGCCTATCACCAAGAGCATAAATCAACCCAGCGGATAACAGTCGCCACCAACGGCCGTAGCATCCGGGGCGCCGAAAACAGATTTTCTGGAAGGCTGAAGGTTTATCTTCCTTCGGGTTGTGAGTCCAGGCGTCCAAGGCCGTAGTAATTCATGAATTCGCGCATAGTCGGTGAAAGCGTCTCTTGTGAAGCAATCTGCCAGAATTTTCTTTCCCCAAGAATCGGCTGTAACCGCTTGATGAGTTCCTGCGCCGTATTGTGATGGCCAGCACGCAGCCAGTGCCTGAACATGTATTCGTTTTCTTGCCTCGGTAGCTGTGCTGCTTGGAGCAGTCTGAGTGAATACCGGAAGTTCAGTGGCCAAAGTTGCTTTAAAAAATCGAGTCTCTCAGCGATTGGAAGGCCCACTAACCATTGCCTCACATCCTTATCCACCTGAGCATTACCAGATCGCGACGCCACCTGCTGCGGGGTGAAACGAGAGTCGTCCATGGAGTGCAAGGCCTAAGAGTATAAGGGAAGGTCACATTCTGTCGTACGCATAGGAATAACGGGCAGCTTATTTTTTGCCCTTTGTCTGCTCTTGGCCGGAAGGCAGCCTTTCACAGCGTGCAGAAATCGACCCATGGCTAACCGCCTTAATCGGCAGAAACCGTTCACGTGCAGTCATCACGAGGGTAAGCGCGGGAGTTCATTGAAGGGATCGCCCTCAAACCAAGGTGAGCATCGAGGCCAAATCAAATGAAACCTCAATGGCCATCTCTGCCTACCTGGGTAAATCCTCAACGCTTCAGCAATAGTTAACGCCTGAAAGCATGCCTCTTGGCTATCGAGACAATCAGCAGCCCCGGCAGCAGCAACGCCAACGTTACCCAGGGAATAGCGCTTGCTCCCCAGGTTTCCAAGAGAACGCCGCCGATCACACCACTGCCTGCAAACGCCAGGTTAAAGACGGTGACCAGCATTGATTGCGCAATATCCGCGCCGTCACCGGCAACATCGGCCAAGGCAGTTTGCAATAAGGTTGGCGCACCACCGAAGCTCATCCCCCATAAGACGATGCTGATATAGATCGCACTCGCGGGCAGGCCACCCAACCCAAGGGTAAACGCAACCAGGGTGAATGCTGTCAGGCTGAGCAATACCAGGCTCCGAAGCCTGCCATCAATCAGCGTGCCGATCATCCATAGACCGAACAAGGCTGCCATACCGAATAAAAGGAGGCCCCGATCTACCTGATCGGCCAATCCAACAGAAGCCAGGAACGCAGCAATATAGGTATAGAGGGTGTAATGGGCCAGGATCCAGAGCATGACCACCGCCAGCACGGGCCGCACGCCCGGGGTTTGCAAGACCTTGCGTAGCGGCAGGCGTTGATCGGAGCGTTGTCCGGGATAATCAGGCACTTTCAGATATATCCAGGCCATCAGCAAAAGGCTGAGTCCTGAGAGCGTGCCGAATACGCAACGCCATCCCAGCAGTTTGCCGAGCCAGGCACCCAGCGGTACGCCCAGGGCAAGAGCCAAAGGGATGCCGAGCATGGCCAGCGCCATAGCGCGACCGTGCAGTTGTGGGATAACCAACCGTCTGGCGTAGCCGGCCAGCAGGCTCCAGGCCAGACCGGTTGCAATACCCACCATGAAGCGAGCAGCCAGCGTCAATGAAAACCAGGGCGACAGGGCGGTCACCGCATTACAGGCGCAAAACACCCCGACGGCCAGTAATAGCACCCAGCGCCGACGCCAACCCTGCAACGCGAGCGTCAAGGGAATAGCCGCCAACCCTGAGCCCAGTGCACAGAGTGTCACCATCTGACCGGCCCACGCTTGCGACACACCAAATGCCTCGGCGATTTGCGGCAACAGTCCTGCTGGTACCGTTTCGTTGGCGGTGGCGATAAAGCTACCCATTGTCAGCGCCAACAGGGCCCCCAGTGGGAGACGCCCGGTAGTGAGGTATTCGGTATTACCTGAAGTCGTGAAAGAGCCATTTTCAAAGTGTGATTTGCCGGTCATGACCTGTGCTCAACGGGAGGGGAGGCATGAGTGTGATGAATTGCCACTGATTTGATAATTGGCCTACCATTTGATGAACTATCAAATTTGAATTGAATATGGCCACTGACCGATTGGGTGATATGCGTTTGTTTGTCGAGGCGGCGGCACTCGGCAGCTTGTCTGCCGCAGGACGCAAGCTGGCGCTGTCGCCAGCCGCGGCCAGCGCGCGTCTTATCAAGCTTGAGGCGGCGCTGCGCACCAAGTTGTTTGATCGCACAACGCGTCAGTTGCGCCTCACGGAAGAAGGTCGGTTTTATTTGCAACAGTGCTGGGTTGCATTGCGGGCTATCGATGAAGCGGAAGCGGGGCTTCAAGCCAGTCAAACAGAGGTGCGTGGCAAGGTACGGATATCCGCGTCTGCCGATTTTGGCCGCAATCTTTTGAATGACTGGCTTGAGGCATTCAGTTCATTGCACCCAGAACTGTACATCGCGCTGACGTTGTCGGATTCGGTGTCGAACCTGGTGCAGGACGATGTCGATCTGGCAATCCGGTTTGGACAGCCCCATGAAAGCTCGATGATCGCCAGGCAGTTGGCGCCCAACTGGCGAGTACTGTGCGCTTCGCCTGACTATCTGGCGCGCTACGGTGAACCCCAGACCCCTGCTGACTTGGTTGACCACAAGTTCATCGTGCTGGTGACTTCCGCAGGCCCATTGAACACCTTTCACTTTGTGGTGGACGGGCAAGAATGGAACCACACCGTACCCATGAGCCAGGCATGGGAAACAAATGATGGCGCACTCGCGCGCGCATGGGCATTGGCCGGGCATGGCATCGCACGTAAGACCATTTGGGATGCCGCAGCCGATATCCGTGCGGGACGACTGAAAGTCCTGTTGCCTGACTTTTGTGTCCGAGAGGCCGGCGTCTACGCGTTATTGCACGGCAGTCGTTACCGGGTTCCCCGCGTGCGTGTATTGCTGGATTTCCTTATCGAGCATTTTGATCGCGCAACCCATGAGCTGTTGTTCGACCTTAAAGCACCTGATGCCAGGAGGTCGTAAGCCACGCCATATCAGATAAGTGTCACGGTCAAGTGCCAAGGTTCACCAGCTGGGTCAACACGGCAACTAGCGAAACACTGCCCTGAATTCGTTCGATATTGCCGCCCTCAAACGAGATCCACCCCTCATTGAAACCATCGAGCATGCGGATTCGAGCCAGCGGGTGCTGCATCCCTTGTGCGCGAAAGAGGTTGTCCCAAGTCTCTCTCGGCACTGCCTGAGCTTGAACAGAACGGCCCAGTATCAGGCTGAATGTAGCGGCAATGTCTTCAGGGCTCACGTGCTGCCCCTCCAGTTCGACAATGCGCTGGCCGTGCCAGGATTGCTGGATGAGTGCAGCGGCCGTCCGGCCGACGTCCGCTGTTGCGATCATGGGCACTGTTTTATCGAGTGGTTGCAGGAAGCTGTGGATCACCCCCTCATCTCGTGCCGTGGCCACGTCCCACAAGGCATTCTCCATGAACCAACCAGGGCGCAGGAACGTCACGGGAACATCAAGCTTGCTAAGGGCTTGTTCCATGAGCGTGCGTTGGGTTAGCAGGTTGGTGTTCACGGCTTGGGCACCGATGGTCGAAAGACAGACGACTCGCTGTGGCTGTGCCGTTGCGATGGCCTCGCTCACTGCCGCAATCACCGCTTTGGCCTCGGGGAAGTGCGGTTCGGGATCAAAATCCGACGGTGGCAGGATGAACACACCTTGGGCGCCTTCAAATGCCCGCGTCAGTGCGGCGGCGTCGTCCATTTCTGCAATGGCGATCTCGCAACCGAACGCTTCCCACGATTCAGCTTTGTGAGCGTCGCGCATCACGGCGCGAACGGGTTGCTTGTTTTCCAGCAGAGCACGGGCAAGTGCGCCGCCGACCTTGCCGGTGATTCCAGTGATTGCGTACATGATTGACCTGCCATCAATGAGTCCGAAGGGGATGCGCCACTGCATCTACGTACATCCATGTGCAGTAGCGATCTGACGGGGGCAGATTATCGAAGCCTGCATGATGACAGAATAGCCATCGAGTCAACTGAGTGATGACCTTAAGTCATGAATTGGCGGGCTGGCCTCCGTATTCTCAACCGACGTCTGTAACCGCCTTGACTCGGGTTGTAGAACGAGCCCGATAGCTGTGCGCCGCAGGTTCGGACAGATCCAATACCTCTGTCACGAAATCGATGAATGCGCTGACCTTTGCAGGAGGCAGGTGGCGAGAGGGGTAGAGCGCGTACAGGTGAAAGCTCTCCCCCTGCCAATCTTGAAGTATCTCAACCAGGCTGTTGTCGGCCAGCAGGTCCTTGACCCCACTGGCCTTGACCCGCGCCACGCCTGCACCGCCAACGCAGGCCGCGATAAGTGTGCTGGACTCATTCACCAGCAAGCGGCCGCTGGTACGCAGGGTGATCTTCTCGCCTGCCGACCCATACTCCCAATCCAATGGCAGGCCCGTCATGGCGCTTTTCATCTGGATACATGAGTGTCCTGCCAGATCGCCAGGTGTATTTGGGCGGCCACGTCGCTTGAGGTAGTCAGGGGAGGCCACGGTGACCGTTCGCGTGTCGAGTAGCCTGCGGGCCACCAACGATGATGAAGGTGGCTGACCGAACCGCACCGCGATATCGAAACCTTCGGCGACCAGGTCGCCGAGCTGATCGCGGACGGTGAGTTCGAGTTCAAGGTTAGGATGGCGCTGCAAAAACTTGTCGATGTGAGGCGCGAGCATTCGGCCTGCAAAGAATGCATCGACATTGACCCGCAAACGCCCTTGCACCGCCGTGGATGCGCCGGTCGCGAGCGTGACGGCATCACCAATGCCAGCCAGCAGGGGGCTGATTTGCGCGTAGAGCTGCCGACCTTCATCTGTCAGGGTGACTGAGCGCGTCGTCCGGTCAAACAAGCGAATGCCAATACTCGATTCCAGGCGAGTCACCGCACGGCTGACCCCTGAGGGCGACATGCCTAAAGCTTCGGCAGCCCGCGCAAAGCTGCCGCTATGCACGATGGCAGCCAGAACACTGATGTTAGCGAGCATGCGACCGTCGAAACTCATGATTTATTGGTGCTCAAAAGTCATCAAATATCTGGCTGTGTGGGCATTCTGTCAATACAGCGCTTTCTCTACCCGCTCCAAACGTTTTGTACCTTCAGGAGGGTTGCCAGGCGATGATTGTTCGGCAACTCCCGAGAAGGCAGCCAAGGAGAGAAAACAGATCCGTCCCCATTTCTGGACCTACACCAGCACCGTCAACCAGGCCGACACCAGCAGCAAAAAAGCCAGTGCATAGTTCACGCGTTTGAACGCCTGTGGTGAACCAAAAAACCGAGCACTGCCTACGCCGAGCAATGCCCACAGGGTCATGCACGGCAAGGATACCGACAGAAACACCAGCGACAACACCAGCAGCCGCATGGTCTTGTCGCCGCCACCGGCAAACACGCTCGTCACCGCCACCGCCATCATCCAGACTTTGGGGTTGAGCAATTGCAGGGTGGCGGCACCGAACACGCTCAGGCCCTCGTCGCGCGGGGGCGGGTTCAGGGACGGCGGCGCGCTTTGAAAGATCTGCCAGGCCAGCCAACTCAACCAGAGCACCCCGGCCCAGGCCATCGTCTGTTGCACGCGGGGAAACCGCAGCAGCGTCTCGCCCACGCCAAGCCCGACTGCAAACACAATCAGCGCCGCCGCCACGCATGCGCCAAAAATGATCGGCAGCGTAGCGCCCAGCCCCCACCGCGAACTGTGGCTCAGCACCAGAATATTGGTTGGCCCCGGGGTGATCGAGGCCACGAACGCAAACAGCAGGAAAGGCAGCAGCGACTCCATGGCTCAGGCTCCCTGAGGACGCATCGAAGACGCAGAAAAGAACAGCGGAAAAGACATGGCATGGACTCCTTGATCAGATAGGAGCCCATGGTCGCGGGTCGGCTGGATTCAGTCTGGAAGGTTTGAGCAGCGCTTACGGTAGTCCGCTGGCGTGAGCTGGTAGGCACGGCGGAACCAGCGCCCCATATGGCTTTGATCGGAGAATCCGAGCGCACTGGCCACCTGCGCCGGCGACTCGCCCCGCGCCAGCAGCTGCCGCGCCTTGGCCAGACGCAGCTGGATCAGATAAGCATGAGGCGCCAGCCCAAAGGCTGCCTTGAAGGCCCGCGTCAGGCGAAAGCGATCAACCCCACAGGCTTGAGCCAGATCATCCAGCCCAATGTCCTCGTAGACATGGGCATGCAGATAGTCACGCGCGACCTGGGCCACCAACGGCAGACGCGGGTCGAAGGCCCGCCGCTTGCGCCAATCAAGGTGGCAAGTGAGCGACCCCAACAAGGTATCAATGGCGCTCTGGCGCACGATGCGCAAGTCACCCTCATGGAGCACGTGGAAGGCGTGATAAACGGCAGTGGCCAAACCCGGTTCCTGGCTCAGGGTGTCGGCAAAGCCCGGTTGACTGTTGGCTGGCGCGTGCTCGAACAACCCATGCAACTCCCGTTCAAGCCAGTGCGGATCAAGGTAGAGCATGGAATAGGTAAACCCTTCCTCGGTCGGCGCATGCCCATCGTGGATTTCCCCCGGCTCCAACATGAATACCTTGCCCGGCGTACTAAGATGGCGCACGCGTCGGCAATTGAACTGCTGCACCCCTTGTTCGGTGACCCCCACCAGAAAACTGTCATGCCAGTGCGGATCGTAGGCATGCCCCTGAAAATGGGCACGAATCGATTCAATCCCGGTATCGGCATCCTGGGACAGCTCAATCCAGTTGCGTTTATCCACGGAAGGCTCCAGATGTAGGGTTCAGCGTTGAACTGTGCGGGCGACTAAATTACCGTGCTTTTGAACAGGACGTTTAGAAGATTTGTGCGGGTTGATGCTGAGCCATGACTGCCTGAGCTGAAAAGGCCGAAAGCCGACCTTTCAGCACCGTGCCCGGCCATCGGTATTGTTGTCCGGGGAGGGCGGTATCCGCTCGAAAGGGTTCATTCCAGCCGGTAGCGTCCTATCTCACCTGTCGCCATCACGAGTACACCCGATCCCAAAAGGTTTCGCACCATGCACACGATCCGCACCATGACGCCCTCCGATTACGCCGCCGTCCTTGCGCTGATGCAAGACACGCCCGGCATCTCCCTGCGTGAGGCCGACTCCCGCGAGGCCACCGAGCGCTATCTGGCGCGCAACCCCGGGCTGAGCTTTGTCGCTGAACGCGAAGGCCGGTTGATCGGCTGTGTGATGTGCGGCCATGATGGGCGTCGCGGTTACCTGCAACATCTGCTGGTGCTGCCGGCCTATCGACGCCAGGGCATCGCGCAGGCGTTGACCCAGCGCTGCCTCAACGAACTGGAGGCACTGGGCATCTACAAATGCCACCTGGATGTATTCAAGACCAACACCCCTGCGGCCCAGTATTGGCAAGGCCAGGGCTGGCAATTACGTACCGATATCGACCGTTACTCATTCACCCGGTCGGGCAATGAAAATGCATGAAGTTACGTGGGGGCAGGACCAGGCGGTCTACCACTCGCCATCGGGGTTGCAGTTGGCGTGCATCCAAGCAAACCGGCGCGGCGGGATGACAAGTACCCGCGCCTGTATCCCACAAAAGCCCGCGATCTGTGTCTATCGCGCCGGGTGTCAGTTGGATAGGGTCGAGCCACGTTAACTGACGACCGAGCCCACCATGGAACTCACTGCTGTCCCGTTTGGCACCACCGACTGGTCCACTGTCGAACCCGAACTTCACCCCGGTGTTACCGGCAATGCGGTATGGCGCACCCGCCACTTCGGCACCACCCGCGTGCGCTGGGTCGAATACAGCCCCGGCTACCTGGCCGATCACTGGTGCTGGCGCGGGCATGTGCTGCTGTGCCTCGAAGGCGAGTTGCACACGGAGTTGGAAGACGGCCGCCAGTTCACGCTGACGGCCGGGATGAGTTACCAGGTGGGCAATGACATGGAAGGGCATCGTTCATCCACCGCCACTGGGGCCAAGCTGTTTATTGTGGATTAAGCCTGCAAACCCCTCGAAAACATGGGGACTCTCTCTATCGCAGTGGCAATGTAGTGGCTACACTCTGCGCCGGGGCCCACCCCCTGCTGGCACTTAACGCAGCGTAAGACGTTTAAACCTCACGCTGCCTAAGGGCCAACCCATGATTGACCGTTTCATGCTGTTGCTGGTGCCCGCCTCATTGGCGGTGTGCACCTCGTTCGCAGTGGCCGCTGATAGCGAGCCGTTGTCGCCACGCTTCGATATCACCCGCTTTGAGGTGCGCGGTAATACGCTGCTGCCCGCCGATGCACTGGCGCAGAGTGTGGCGCCGTTCGTGGGGGCCCAGCGCGATTTCAGCGATGTGGCCAAGGCCCAGGAGGCGCTTGAAGACGTCTTCCACCGACAAGGCTATCCACTGGTGCGCATCGACCTGCCTGAGCAGGAGTTGAACGGTGGTGTGGTGGTGCTGGACGTGGTGCAAGTGCGGATTGGCCAGGTGACGGTCGCCGGCAACCAGCATTTCAGCACGGCCAACGTGCGCCAGTCGCTGTCGGCGCTGCAAGAGGGCACCTCGCCTGACCTGGCGGCGGTGTCCAAGAGCCTCAAGCTGGCCAACGAAAACCCGGCCAAGCAGACCGTGATGAAACTCAAGACTGGTGCGGCCGCCGATACGGTGGACGCCGACGTGCAAGTCAGCGATGAGTCGCCATGGAGCGCTGCGCTGAACCTGGACAACAGTGGCTCCAAGGAAACCGGGCGCACCTACGTCGGTGCCGTGTTGCAGAACGCCAATATGTTCGGGCGCGACCAGGTGATGAGCCTGCAATACACCACCACCGTGGAGAAGCCCGAGCGTGTCAGTGTCTACGGCCTGGGCTACCACCTGCCGCTGTATGTGCTGGGCGACTCCCTGGACTTTTTCACCAGTTACTCGGATGTCGACAGCGGTACGGTGACGGCGGGCATCTTCGACCTGGCCGTCAGCGGCCGCGGCACGATCTTCGGCACGCGCTACAACCACAACCTGGCGACGGTGGGTAATTACCAATCCAAGCTGGTCTATGGCATCGACTACAAGGCCTATAAAAGCAGCCTGGAGCTGTTCGATGTGCAACTGGGCAACGACATCACCGTGCACCCCCTCAGCCTGGGTTACCAAGGCACCTGGGTGCGCCTGGATGGCGACGCGAATATCGGCCTGTCGCTGTTGCACAACATCCCCGGCGGGTCCAAGGGCCAACAGAGTGATTTCGACCTGGCGCGTGCCCATGCACGGGATGACTACACGGCATTGCGCTTTGCCACGAGCCTCACGCAGATCCTGCCGGCCGCCTGGCAGTTGCGCGCGGCGTTGAACGGCCAGTACACCAAGGATGCCCTGGTGCCCGGCGAGCAGTTTGGCGCCGGCGGCGCGGCGTCGGTGCGTGGCTTCCGTGAGCGCGAGGTGAGCAACGACTCGGGTGTGGTCGGCAACCTCGAAGCCTACACGCCGCCGTTGTGCCTGGGGGGCAGTTGGCAGTGCCGCGCCCTGGCGTTCTACGACGCCGGCTACCTGACGCGTAACAACGCGCTGCCCGGTGAGTTCGAACACATCAGCCTGAGCAGCGCAGGCCTGGGTGTGCGCCTGATCTACCGACGCAACCTCAATCTGCAAATGGATTACGGCCATGCCTTGCACGCCGAAGCCAGTGATACCCAGCGCGGCGATGATCGCCTGCACGTCCGTCTCAGCCTGGCCTTTTGAGGGTGCCATGACAATCAAACCTACCTTGATGGCGCTGTCCCTGGCGATGGCGATGGCCACCAGTGCGGTGGCGGCCCCGGTCAACCCGGTGATCGTCAACGGCCAGGTGACGTTTACCCAGGATGGCAACACCCTGACCGTCACCAACAGCCCCAATGCAATCATCAACTGGTCGAGCTTCTCCATCGCCCAGGGCGAGCTGGTGCGGTTTGTACAACAGAGCAGCAACAGCAGCGTGCTCAACCGTATCACCGGCCAGGACCCCAGCGTGATCCTCGGTACCTTGCAGTCCAACGGGCGGGTGTTTCTGATCAACCCCAACGGCATCGTGTTCGGTGCCGGGGCGCAGATCGATGTCGGCGGCCTGGTGGCGTCGAGCCTGGCGATTTCCAACGCGGACTTCCTCTCGGGCAACCGGCGTTTCTCCGCTGACGGGCCGGCTGGCCAGGTCAGCAACCAGGGCGCGATTACCACGCCGTCGGGGGGCCAGGTGTACCTGATCGCGCCGGATGTGAACAACACCGGCATCATCACCACGCCCCAGGGCGAGACGGTGCTGGCGGCGGGGCACTCGGTGCAGTTGGTGGACTCCACTAATCCAGGCATGCACGTGCTGGTGTCGGCGGATAAGGACCAGGCGCTGAACCTGGGCACCGTGATTGCCCAAGGCGGTACCATCGGTATCTACGGTGCACTGGTCAACCAGCGCGGCACGCTGAACGCCAACAGTGCCGTGGTCGGCGCCAACGGCAAGGTGGTGCTCAAGTCCAGCCGTACCACCTTGCTCGAAGCCGGTAGCAGCACCACCGCCACGGGCGTCGAGGGGGGTGGTGACATACACGTGCTGGGCGAGCAGGTCGGTGTGATGGGCAATGCGCGCATCGATGCCAGCGGCCAGCGTGGCGGTGGCCGTGTGCTGATTGGCGGTGACTACCAAGGCAAGAACCCGGCCATCCTGAACGCCAAACACAGTTATGTGAGCCAGGACGCGCGGATTTCCGCCGACGCCCTGGCCAGCGGCAATGGCGGCAAGATCATCGTATGGGGCAATGACACGACGCGGGTCTATGGCACGCTGTCGGCTCGCGGCGGCGCGGCCTCGGGCAACGGCGGCCTTGTCGAGACGTCCGGGCATTTCCTGGATGTGGCCGGCGCGCGGGTCGACACACGTGCGGCCCTCGGCACGGCGGGCTTCTGGCAGCTGGACCCGGCGAATATCCTGGTTACCTCGTTCCTGTCCGGCCCTTCGGCTTCACTGGGCGATGTGTCGGCTTTCGCCAATGCACCGGGCGCCGACAGTGAAATCGATGCCGACCTGCTGTCCAACGCGACCTCCAATGTGTTGTTGCAAGCCACCCACGACATCACGTTCTACACGGGGGTCAACAACACCAACAGCGGTGTCGGCCTCACGGCGCAGGCGGGTAACGACATTCATGTCAATTCGCTGATCCGGTTCAGCGGAGATATCACCCTGGCCGCCAACCATGACGGCGCCGGCACGGCCAGCGGCAGCGGGCGGGTGTTTACCGAGGGCGTGCCCACCGCTGGCGGGCGCTTGACGATCACTGACGTCGACCGGCCGCCTGTCGAGCCCCCGAAGCCTGTCACAGTGCCGCCCAGCGCCGATATTTGTACGTTGGCGCCGAACTCGGCGTTGTGCCAGGTGCTGTCGCCACCCACGGCGAGAGAGCCGAACAACCCGGTGCAAATGGCAACGAATGAGGTCATCAAGACCGTGAACCGGTCGTCCTCCAGCGTTATGGACACTGCCTCCTCCGGTATTCCGGCTGAAAAAAGCCGGGGCCCCTCAGTACCCGCTAACAAGGCGGAAGGCAATACAGACGCTTCCACTGATCAGGGCGATAAACATGAACCCGCTAAAAAGCTGTACTGCAATTAACGCGTGGCTGTTGCTGGCGCTGCTGAGTGCAGCGACCTGGGTTCAGGCCGCCCCGCAGGCCGGTGTGGTGACGCATCTGAGCGGGCCGTTGTTCGTCAAGAAGCTCGACGGCAGCCTGCGCGTACTGGGTGAGCAGTCGTTGGTGGAAGTCGGCGATACCTTGTCGACCCAGGGCAAGGGCTATGCGCAAGTGCGCCTGCGCGATGACAGCCTGTTGACCCTGCAACCGGGTACCGTGCTCAGCGTGGACGCGTTTGCCTACGACGTGAATGTGCCTGGCGCCGATGCGGCGGTGTTCACCCTGAAACAGGGCGGGTTACGCTCGGACAGTGGGTTGCTCGGTAAGCGCAGCCAGGATCGCTCGACGTTGATGACGCCCCGAGGCCGTATCAACCTGCAATCGGCCAGCGTGGAGGTGTATTACCAGCCGACGGCAGGGGTGGCGACGCGAGCTTCGTCGCGGGTGAAAAGCCTGGCCATGGGGTTGGCCGCGTCGGCCGGACACGCTGACGACTCTTACAGCGCCGTCGTCGCTGCGGTTTCGGCACGCTATGTTTATCGCCTGGCCAATGTGCTGGCATCGGTCGAGTCATGGGCGGCGCAAGGAAAGGCATCGCTTGCGGCAGTGGTGCAAAAGGCTACGTCAGTGCTGCCACCCGGTTTATACGTGCACGTGCTCGACGGTCTGATCAATTTGACTAACGAGGGCGGTACGCAGGGTTTCAAGGCTGGCCAGTTCGGATTCACGTCGAGCGTTAGGGAACCTCCTGCGGTGTTGCCGAAGAACCCCGGCATTGCGTTCAACCCACCGCCCGTATTCAGCCAATCCATGGGGCCGCAGGGCGCCACGGCCAGCGCCAGCAAATCGAATGACGTTGATTGCGAGGTGCGCTAAGCCGGATGGACCCCGCTGAACCCATCAATGCATCTTGCTATGGTCCATGCCATCCAGCCCACGCGCCTTGGCCTGGACCTCGACGGTCTGCTTCTCGCCCTTGGCATTCTGCACCGTCAAGGTCAGCGGCACCTGGTCGCCTTCCTTGATCTGCCCGGTCAGGCCCATCAGCATCACGTGGTAACCGTCCGGGTCGAGCTTGACCGCCTGGCCCGCCGGCAGGGCCACCGAGTCCACCGGGCCCATGCGCATCACGTCGTCCTTCATGCTCATCTCATGGATCTGCACGTCCTTGGCCACCGGCGAGGCCACGCTGAGCAGCTTGCTGTCGCTGTCGGCGGTCACGGTCATGAACGCGCCGCTGGCCGGTTGGCCCGGCACGGTGGCGCGTACCCAGGCGTCGGTGACTTGCACCTGGGCGCTGGCATGGGCGGCGAGGCCCAGCAGGGTCAGGCCAAAGGTGAAGCGCTTGAGGTGTTGAACGGCAGTCATTAGCAGACCTCCATGACGGTGAGCAGGTCTTCTGCGCACTCTTTAGCGGTAAGGGATGCCTGCAGGCCCAGGCGCAGGTTGCCACGGGTATCGAACACGAAACTGGTGGCCGTGTGGGACAGGGTGTAGGTGTCGCCGGCCGGGATCTTTTCATAAAAAATCCCGAACTCCTTGGCGGCCACGGCGATTTCTTCCGGGGTGCCGTAGAGCGCTTCGAAGCTGGGGTCGAAGGCCTTGACGTATTTGTCGAGAATCTCGGGCGTGTCGCGTTCCGGGTCGAGGGTGATGAAGATCACCTGCATGATCTCGCCGTCGCGGCCCATCAGCTTCTTGGCCTGGGCGGCGCGGGCGAGGGTGGTCGGGCACACGGCCGGGCACTGGGTGAAACCGAAGAACACCACCGGCATCAGGCCACGGTAGGAACTGAGGGTGACGGTGTCGCCCTCGGTGTTCTTGAGCTTGAAGGTGCGGCCCATGATCTTGTCGCTCAAGTCCTTGCCGTATTTGAAGTTCAACTTGGGGCTGTTGTCACAACCGGCCAGCAGGCCCAGACCCAACAGGCCCATGCCGGTCAGGACCTTGCGGCGGGTGAATAACGTACTCATCAACGGTGCATCCTGTGAAACGCCCGCATTGCGCTAAGTCAACTCGGCAGGCTTTGAATAGGAGTAAACGAGGAGGGCGCCAAGTCTACCAACCCTGGCCAGCCCGCGTAATCTGCGACGTTCTGCCACAGGGGCATGCCGCGCTTCATCCTTTTGCGGCGCTGGTGGTAGAGTCGCCGCCATGAAATTGAGCCGCCCCGACCGTTCCCTGATTGTCTGGACCCTGTACTTCTGCGTGCTGATGAACCTGTTCGCGTGCGGTTTGGGCCATGGCCAGATGATGGGCCAGCAGCTCAATGGGATCGGTGGCGCGTTCTGTGGGGTGGACGGCAAACCGGCGCCACTTTCCGACAAAGGGCTGGGCGCGCCGTCTTCCAGCAACATCTCGAACTACTTTGCCTGCCCGGTGTACAACGCTGTCACCGTCGCCCTGGTGTTCCTGATCGGCCTCGCCTGGCTGCTGGGCCTCGGGCAAGCCCCGCGCCCGGCCCATGAGCGGCGCAACAAGGCGCCGCCGCGTTATTCCTGGCCCTCGGCCAACCCCCGCGCCTCTCCCGCCTTCTGACGTATGCCTTGGGCCTCCTGTGAACAGGGGGCGTTCGATCGTCACGACTGTGAGTGCGTTTCATGAATCATCACCTGCCTGCAGGCGCCAGCCGCCTGGTCAGCAAGGCATCGCGTCGCCTGCGTGCTGAACCCTTGCGGCCTGAATACCCAAGCAATGCCCGCTGTTTCGTGCACCTGGATGCACGCCTGTTGCCGTATTGGCACACCGTGTTCGACATCTGCCCGGCGCTGCTCAAGCTCGACCCGCCGGAGGGGCTGAACCTGTTTCGCAGCTTCATGACCTGGGCGTATCACAACCAGCCTCCCCAGGACTGGACGTGGCACCTGAATGTCTGCCGCTGGCTGCTGGGTTCGGCGTACCGCGGGCAGATTGATGAAGAGCCCATCGAAACCTTCATGGCGGCGGCTGCGGCGTGCTGGATCAACACGGATGACAGCCAGGCCCAGGGCGTGGTCCTGGGCTGGCAAGGCGTGCGCGTGTTCGACTGCAAAGGCTCCGCGCACGTCGGCTGCGAAGCGCCCGTGCTGGCGCCCCTGCCGTGGGACTTTGCCTGGTGCCCGCTGATGTCGCCGAAGGGTTTCAGCGCGTGGTTGCCGGTGCCCTGAGGAGCGGGCCCGGCCTGCCAGGGCGCCACTGGCTTCAGGCGGGGGCTCGATCAATGCGGGAGGGTTGGATTGTTACGTAAACGGAAAAAGTGATTGACGGTTTTAGCGGCTATTTCCCCGCCGCCCAACGCTATACCGTGCGCGCACCCGTTGGATGCAGCACCGCCCGAGCGACAAAGAACAGGGTTGGGCTGTGACGGGGTTGCCTCAATGACTTCCCGGAGCCTTCATGAAACACACCACTTGCCTGGCGCTCGCCGTTTCCCTCGGCGCGGCGCAACAGGCTGCTGCATCGGGTTTTATCGATGACAGCAAAGCCACCCTCGACCTGCGCAACTTCTATTACAACCAGGACACCCGTAACGCCAAGGCGCCCTCCGATAAGGAGTGGGGCCAGGCGTTCATGTTCAACTACCAGTCCGGTTTTACCGACGGGCCAGTAGGCTTGGGCCTTGACCTGCAAGCCATGTACGGCCTGCGCCTGGATGCCTCGGGCCGCGCCGGCAAGGCCGGTGAAGACAACACCCCCGGCAGCGTATTCCCACTGTCCGATGGCAAGGCCGCCAACGACTTCAGCAAGACCGGCGCCACCGGCAAGATGCGTATCTCACAGACCCAGTTCAAGGCCGGCACGCTGCTGCCCAAGTTGCCCGTGCTGACGACCGAAGACGGCCGGCTGTTGCCGCAGACCTTCCGTGGCTATCAGGTCGACTCCAAGGACCTCAAGGACTTCAACCTGGTCGCCGGTAAAATGGAGCAGGTGCTGGACCGCAACTCCAGCAACGGCCAGGGCATGTCCATCGCCGGGGCCAATGACCCGGCCAAGGGCAAGTTCAGCAACCAGTTCTACTACGGTGGGGCGGATTACGCCGTCAGCAAACAACTGCAAGTGCAGTACTACTACGCCAGCCTGGAGAATTTTTACCAGCAGCACTTCCTGGGCCTGATCCATAACTGGCAGTTGCCGGTGGGGCAGCTCAAGACCGACCTGCGCTATTTCTACAGCACGGCCGACGGCAAGAATGCCAGCGCCGCCGGGCGTGGCGAAGGCTATGTCAGTTCGGGGTACTACGGGGCGGGCGTCAATTCCGGCAAGGTCGACAACCGCCTGTGGAGCGCAATGGTGACCTATGGCTTGCACGGGCACTCCGTGGGCCTGGGCTATCAAAAGACCACTGGCGAAAGTGATTTTCCCCATATCAACCAGGGCCAGGGCCGTTCGCTGTACCTGATCACCAACGCCCAGTCGCTGAAGTTCGTCAATGCCGGCGAACAGGCCACGGTGGGCAACTACACCTACGACTTTACCGGCCTGGGCATTCCGGGGCTGAAGTCGAGCGTGACCTATATCCACGGCAGCAACATCCGCGCGGCGCGTCGCGACAACAGTGAGTGGGAGCGCGATTTGCGCGTCGACTACGTGATCCCCGTGGGGACGTTCAAAGGCCTGGGCCTGACCTGGCGCAGCGCGGTATTGCGCGGCAATGACACACCCGACAAGGATGAGACGCGCCTGATCGTCAGCTACAGCATCCCGCTGATGTAGGTGGGGGCGGCACGCAGGCGCAACGCTTGATCGGTATCAAGGCCGGGTCATTCACCCTCGCGCACACTGGGCTCCCCACGGCCGGTCCCTCTGCGAGGCCTCCATGCTTTACCTCCTGTTGCTATTGGCCCACCTGTTCGCCGCGCTGATCTTTATCGGCACGGTGTTTTTCGAGGTGCTGATCCTGGGGCACCTGCACCGGCACCTGCCGATTCGGGTGATGGTGCTGGTGGAGCAGGGTGTCGCCCGGCGCGCCCGGGTGTTGATGCCGTGGGTGCTCTTGGTGCTGTTCGGTGCCGGGCTCGGCATGGTCTGGCTGCGTTACCTGCCAGTGCTGTCGGCACCGTTGGCGTCTGCCTTTGGCACATTGCTGACCCTCAAGCTGATCCTGGCCGCCAGTGTGCTCCTGCACTTTCTGGTGACGATGGCGCGGATGCGCCTGGGCACCGTCAGTGCGCGCTATAGCCGCGGGGTGCATCTGAGCCTGTTCGCGCACATGGTCGCGATCGTGCTGCTGGCCAAGAGTATGTTTTACCTGAGCTGGTAGACGTACGGGCCTGCGACCTTGATGCATATCAAGGTGCGCAACCAGGTCGCACCGGACAATGGCTCACCGTCGCCCGTACCGGAGTCTGTCATGCGCACCCACCTTCATCCCTCCCGCTTTCGTCACGATCAAGGCGTGTTGGACCTGGCCTGCCAGACGGACACCCGGCGCTTCCATGCCGGTGTCGGCTCCCTGGACCTGTTGCGCGCCTTGCGTGACAGCCGCCAGCGCCAACGGCCGCTGGCGTTGAACCTGCACTGGCCGGCGAGCGACCTCGGCGATGACTACCTGCACAGCCTGACCCAGGAAATCCAACTGATGGGTTGCCAGCTCGGCGCGCGCCAGCCGGTTGATCACTTTCACCTGCGCGGCACCACGCCGGCGCTGGTGCAGTTGCAAGCGTTGATGGCGCAGTTGCATGAGCGCTTCAACTTCCTCGACCACGACCGGGGTGACTACCGCATCGACCTCGACCCTTGGCACATGGACTGGGCCACCATGGGCCTGCTGCGCGAGCTGGGCTTCAACCACGCCAGCATCGGCGTGCCGGACGCCAATCGCGAAGGGCCTTTGCCCCAGGCGCGATACCAGGACCCGGCGCCCATCGAATCGTTGGTCGATGCGGCGCGCACCTTCGGTTTTCGCTCGGTCAACATCGACCTCGGTTATGGGCATGCCTGGCAGACCCCGGCGAGTTTCGAGCAGAAACTCGCCAGCCTGATCACCCTGGAGCCGGACCGTTTGCAGGTGTTCGATTACGCCCACGCGCCTTCACGCTATCAAGCCCAGCGCCTCCAGCCGTTCTGCAGCGAGGCAGACAAGAGCGCCATGCGCCGCAGCAGCTTTGAGCACCTGGCCGCCGCGGGCTATCACTACATCGGCCTGGGCCAGTTCGCCCGCGCCGACGATGACCTCAAGCAGGCCCAGGAGCGCGGGCGCCTGAGCCGTAACTGCGAAGGTTTTACCCTGCACGGTTATTGCGACCACGTCGGTTTCGGCCTGGGCGCCATCAGCCAGATCGACACCTTGTGTGCGCAGAACACCACCGATCCTCGCCAGTACCGCGAACAGTTGGGTAATGGCCAGCTCGCCACGAACCGCGGCTGGTTTCGCGAGACCGCCGACCCGGTGCGCCTGCACGTCGCCGAACGCCTGGCCTGTGACCTTGAGTTGGATATCCGCGCGGTGGAGCATCGCTACGGCCTGGTGTTCGCGCGCTATTTCGCCAACCTGTGGCCGTTGCTGGAAGCCTTGCACCGCGACGGCCTGATCGAGCTGTCGCCGACATTCATTTGGCTGCTGCCGGCCGGCCTGCCGCACGTGGATGGCATCTGCGCCTTGTTCGAACGCGCCGTGCTCGCTACCCCGGTCAGTGCCAACGACGAGGTGATCGACCATGACAGCCTTTGAATTCGACCGCGCCCTGGTACACAAATACGACCGACCCGGGCCGCGCTACACCTCGTACCCCACCGCACCGCAATTCAACAGTGCCTTTGCCCTGGATGACTATCACCAGGCGGTGCGCGCCAGCCACCGGGTGGCCGCGCCCAAGGCGTTATCGGTGTATATCCATATCCCGTTCTGCCAGAGCCTTTGCTACTACTGCGGCTGCCACAAGATCATCACGCGCAAGACCCACCGCGCCGTGGAGTACCTGGGCTACCTCAAGCGCGAGATCCAGATGCAAGGCGCGTTGTTCGAGCGCTCCCGGCGCTTGACCCAGTTGCACCTGGGGGGCGGTACGCCGACCTACCTGGACGACGCGCAACTGGCTGAGCTGATGGACTGCCTGGGGCAACATTTCACCCTGGATGACAGTGACGCCCATGAGTTCTCCATAGAGGTGGACCCACGCACCATCAGCGTCGAACGGATCGACACCCTGCGTCGCCTGGGTTTCAATCGCCTGAGCTTCGGCGTTCAGGACTTCGACCCCGACGTGCAGGCAGCGGTCAATCGCCAGCAAAGCGAAGCGCAGATCGTGCAACTGGTGGCGGCGGCCCGCGAGGCGCGCTTCAAGTCCGTGAGTGTCGACCTGATCTACGGCTTGCCCCTGCAAACCGTGGCCAGTTTCGATGTGACCCTGAGCAAACTGATCGCCCTGCGCCCTGACCGGGTGGCGGCCTACAGCTACGCGCACCTGCCCAGCCAGATCCGCGCCCAGCGCATGATCCGCCCCGAAGACATGCCACCCCCGACGCGCAAGCTGGAACTGTTGGAACTGACCATCCGCCGCCTTACCGAGGCCGGTTACGTCTACATCGGCATGGACCATTTTGCCTTGCCCGACGATGAGCTGGCATTGGCCCGCGCCAATGGCAGCCTGCAACGCAACTTCCAGGGCTACTCCACCCATGCCGATTGCGACCTGATCGGCCTGGGTGTATCCGCCATCGGCAAGGTGGGTGACAGCTACAGCCAGAGCGTCAAGGAACTGTCCCAGTACTACGCGCGAATCGATGCGGGCATGCTCCCGGTACAGCGCGGTTATCGGCTCAACCCCGATGACGTGCTGCGCCGCGAGGTGATCAATGGCCTGATGTGTGACGGCCGCGTCGATTTCGCCCGGGTCGAAGCCGCCCATGGCATTCGGTTCAACGAGTATTTTGCCGAGGCCATGACACAACTGGATGAGCAGGTGGAAGATGGGCTGTTGCTGATCCAGCACGATGCACTGCAACTGTTGCCCAAGGGCCAATTGATGGTGCGCAGCGTAGCCATGGCCTTCGACGCCTACCTCGGCGGCGCACACAAAGGCCAGTTCTCCCGCACGGTTTGAGCTAAGTGCTGTCGCGGCGATCGGAGTTGTGCCTGGTGTACTCGATAAAAAATGTGGGAGGGGGCTTGCCCCCGATGAGGGAGTGTCAGCCACTTATTGGTTAACTGACCCGGCGCCATCGGGGGCAAGTCGAATCGTCGCACCGCCCCTCCCACATTTGGATCTGTATCTATCAGGTAGACCTGAGTCTGCTTTTGCTCTGGTTTTTGCGGCCCTGGAACCGACCGAAGTTGTGCCTGCTGTACTCGGTTAAGTGTGGGAGGAGGCAGTCTTTGAACACCATGGCTCAATGTGATGTGCCTTCGGCAAACTCCACCTTGTTCCCCACGTTGTACTTGCCCGAAGGTTTGTTCATGGGGATGCGCTTGATCTCCTTCAGCGTCTGGCTGTCATACACGATCAACGCGCCGTCGGTGGCCCAGATACTCAGCAGCAGGTAGCGGCCATCCCGGGTGAATTCCACATGGGCCGCGGTCTTGCCTGGCATCGGCCGCAGGGTGTGGGCGATCTCCAGGGTCTGCTTGTCGATCAGGTGGATCGCATCGTTGTCCGGCCCGAAGAACACGTCGCTCCACACATAGCGCGAGTTCACATGGCTGCGCATGAAAAAGCCTGGCCCCAGGGTGGGGATCTGTTTGATCAGCGTCCAGGTCTTGAGGTCGATCACCGAGATTTGCCCCTTGCTGATATTCGGCGTGGCAAATACCCACTGGCCATTGCGTTGCCAATACGTTCCCGAACCCAGGTGCGGCATGCCGGACAGCGGGATATCGGTGACCACCCGACCGCTGTCCAGGTCAATCACCTGGCCGCCCCCGGCTTTGCGTGAGGTGGCCACCAGTTGACGGTAATCCGGGGAGAAAGAAAAGTCATCGAGCACGTCCTGGGCCTGGATGCGCCGGGGTTCGAAGCTGGGCTGGGCGGCGGCATAGGACAACTCCCAGACTTCGTTCACGTCCTTGAGCGCCACGATAAAGCTGTTGCGCGGCGGCGCGGTGTAGACCGCGCTGACGCGGGAGGCTGTGTCCAGCGTCTTGACCAGGGACAGGTCGCGCGCATCCAGCAGCACCAGGTTGCCCGGCAGGTAGTTGCCCGCCAGCACCCAGCGCCCGTCCTTGCTCACCGCCAGGTTGCGGGTATTGAGCCCGACGCGGATTTCGGCGATCAGCTTGAGGTTGTGCAGGTCATATTGGCTGATCCAGCCGTCGCGCGAGGCGAAGTACACAAAACGCCCGTCGGGGGAGAATTTTGGCCCGCCGTGCACCGCAAAATGGGTGGGGAAGCGGTCCAGCACGGTAAAGGTGTCACCGTCGAGAATGTCGATGTGATGGTCGCCCGACTCCACCACCACGAACAGGTTGAGCGGGTCGGCGTGATGTTGCGGTGTGGTGGGCAAGCGGCTCACCTCCGCCAATACCGTGTGGCTGCTACGGATAGCCTGCTCATCCCAGCTCACCGGCGAATCGGGCGGCTGTTGCAGCAAGCTCGCCAGGCCGTCGATCTGTGCCGCGCTCAGCTGTGGCGCGAACGCGGCCATCTGGCTGGCGGGGCGGCCTTGTTCGATGACCTTGCGCACTTCCTCCGGCTTGATCCGCCCCAGGCTTTCCGGGAGCAACGCCGGGCCGCTGGCGCCGATGCGGTTGAGGCCGTGGCAGCCTGCGCAGAGGCGTTGGTAGTCCTCGGCCGGCGTTCCGTGGGCGGCCGAGGCCCAGAGCAGCGGCACCAGCAGCAGGCGTTTCATACCGCCACCGCTTCACGGGCCGGGGTCAGGCTGGCGGGGAAGTGCAGGGCGGTGTCGGCGAACAGGTTGACCACATGGCCAATCACGGTCAGGGTCGGCACCCCGGGCTCGCAGTCGGCGGCCAGGGTCGGTAACTGGCGCAGGGTGCCACGGGCCACGTGCTGGTCGGCGCGGGCACCATTGCTGATCAGCGCCGCGGGTGTGTCCCCCGGTAAACCCGCCGCAACCAGGTGTTCGGCGATCAGCGCCAGATTGGACAGGCCCATGTAGAACACCAGCGTCTGGCTCGGCTCCGCCAGGCTGGCCCAGGGCAATTTCAAGGCACCGTCGCGTTGCAGGTGCCCGGTGACGAAGCGGCAGGAGTTGACCAGGTCGCGGTGGGTCAACGGGATGCCAGCATAGGCGCTGCACCCGGACGCCGCGGTAATACCCGGCACCACCTGGCAAGGAATGCCCCGCGCCAGCAGGTATTCCAGCTCTTCGGCACCGCGCCCGAAGATAAAGGGGTCGCCGCCCTTGAGGCGCACGACCCGTTGCCCCTGGTCGGCCAGGTCGGCGAGCAGTTCGTTGAGCTGGTCCTGGGGCAGGCTGTGACAGCCGCTGGCCTTGCCCACATAGTGGCGCGCGCAGGTCAGCGGGATCAGGCTCAGCAGCTCGGCGCTGACCAGGCGGTCGAACACCACGGCATCGGCCTGCATCAACAAGCTCCAGGCACGCAGGGTCAACAGGCGCGGGTCACCGGGGCCGGCGCCCACCAACGCGACTTCGCCGGGGTGGAAGGGGCTGTGCAAACTGGCAGGTAGGGCGGTTGAAGTGTGCATGAGACGTCCTTGGTTCTTCATCAGGTAGGCAGCGCCCCCGGTTGTGTCACCGGGTGGTCGCGCCAGGGATCAGGGGGAGGGCCGCTGGGCGATCTCGGCGTCACTGAGGTGGCAGCCGGGGTCCGGGCCCCAGAGGTCGCCGTCGGCCCAGGCGCGGGTGCGCGTATTGCCGTTGCAGATCGGCAACCAATGGCACTTGGCACAACGCCCACCGATGGCACGCGGGTGTTCGCGCAGGCGCAGCAGCAACGGATCGGGCTGGTCCAGCCAGAGTTGGCGGAAGGTGGTGTTGCGCACATTGCCCACCGAGTGCTGCCACCAGTAGGTGTCGGGGTGCACCTCGCCCGTGTTGTCGATATTGGCGATGCCGCTGCCGGAGGCATTGCCGCCCCAGTTGTGCAGCAGGTGCTCCAGCTGGGGGTAGTGTTGGGGCAGATGCTGGTGGACCCATTGCAGCAACAGCACGGCGTCGGCGTCGTTGTTGCCGCTGACGAAGTCACTGTCGATACCGTTTTCGATATCGCTCCAGGCCTGTTGGAAAATCAACCGCATGGCCTCGCGGCTCATCTGCCGGTGCGCGTCCAACTGGCGGCTGCGCTTGCCACGCCCGCTGTAGTTGAGGTGCGACAGGTAGAACTTCTGCACATCGTACGTGCGCATCAGCGCCAGCAGCTGCGGCAACTGCGCGTGGTTGTCCTGGGTCAGGGTGGTGCGCAGGCCCACGCGAATCCCGGCCTCGCGGCACAGGCGGATGGCGTGCATCGAGCGCTGGAAACTGCCGTGCAATTGGCGAAAGGCGTCGTGGGTCGCCTCCAGGCCATCGATGCTGATGCCCACATAGTCGAACTGCGCGTCGGCAACCTGCTGGATAGTGTGCTCATCGATCAACGTGCCGTTCGTCGACAGCGCCACGAAAAAACCTTTGTCGCGGGCATAGGCGCTGAGCTGGAACAGGTCCTCGCGCAGCATGGGTTCGCCGCCGGACAGGATCAACACACGCACCCCGGCGGCCTGCAGATCATCGATGACCTGAAGGGCCGCCGGGGTGTCCAGTTCATTGCGGAACACACTGTCGGCGCTGGTGGCGTAACAGTGTTTGCAGGTGAGGTTACAGCGCCGCAGCAGGTTCCAGATCACCACCGGCGGCCGATCGCTGCCGGGCGGCGATGTACGGGGTGGCGGGCATTGGCCGGCGAGGGTACGCAAGTACTGACTGATCCGCAGCATGGGGCGCTCCTACGAGTGGGCCGGCGGCAGGCGCAGGCCGGTTTTTTTCAGGATGCGGCTGCTCACCAGCATCTCGTCGGCGCGGCAGGCATCCCCCAGCAGGAACCGCAGGTGTTCGCGGTAGCTGTCGATTTCCTCACGGCTGCGCCCATGCACCATGGCGAACAGGTTGTAGGGCCAGCCGGGGCGGCGCGGACGCCGGTAGCAATGGCTGACAAACGGCTGCGCACCGAGCAGTTGACCCAGGCGCGGCAGTTGCGTGTCGAGTACGTCCCAGACCGTCATGCCGTTATGCCGATAGCCCAGGCGATAGTGGTTGGGCACCGCCGCGATACGTCGGATCGCGCCTTCGGCCTGCAGGCGCTTGAGCAGGTCGAGGGTCGATTCGAGGCTGATGCCCAACTGCTCGGCGAGCCAGGCCCACGGGTCTTCCACCAGCGGCAGGCCGCCTTGGGTGAGGGCGACCAGGCGCAGGGCCAGGGGGGTATCAGACCGGGAAATACAGACCGACATGGTAGGTGTGCTCCTTCGGCAGGTTGAGCACCGACAACCCGGTCAGGGCCTCGATGCGCGACAGGGTGGCGGCCAACTCCGTCTCGGTGGCGCAGGCGAGCACGAACCACATGTTCCAGCGGTGCTCGCGGCGGTAGTTGTGGGCGACCTGGGGCAGGGCGTTGAGCTGCTCGGCGACGGCGTCAAAGCGCGCCTCGGGTACGGCCAGCGCGGCCAGGGTGAAGGCGCCGCCGAGGCGCTCGATATCGAACATCGGGCCGAAGCGCGTGAGCACGCCGTCTTCGAGCAAATCATGCAGGCGGTCGAGCACTTCACCGGGGCGGCTGTGCAGTTCGGCGGCCACCTGCTGCCAAGGTTCGCGCACCAGCGGCAAGCCGAGTTGCAGGCGATTGATCAGGCGTCGGTCAAGATCATCCATGGGCCCATACCTGCGAAGGGGGTGGGGCAAAACGTCCGCCGCATTGCTTGAAGGCGCGCGTGCTGAACAGCAGTTGATAGGGCAGGTCGCTGAGCAGCTGCTGCTCCAGCAGCGCGTGAATCTGCGCCTCGACCGCGCGGTGCTCGCGGCCGTGGACCATGCAGAACAGGTTGTAGCGCCACTGCGGCAGGCGCCGGGGGCGCTGGTAACACAGGTTCACCCCCGGCGCGCGGCCCAGGCGCTGGCCGACTTCATCGACCAGCGCATCCGGCACATCCAGCACCAGCATCGCGTTGGCCACATACCCCAGGGCGCGGTGGTTGAGCACCAGGCCGACGCGGCGAAACAAGCCCTGGTCGCGCCATTGCTGCATCTGTTGCAGCACCTGGTCGTGATGGGCGCCGATCTGTTCGGCGAGGTCTTCATAAGGCCGCGTGACGATAGGCAAACCGCGCTCCAGGCACTGGCGCAGGTCGAGCATTTGTTCCTGGGTCAGCGGCGTGATCACGGGTGTTCTCCCAGGGAAAACCCGAGGTCGATGCGGTAGGCGGTGAGCATCGGCAAATCCAGCGGGGTGAGGCCGGTGTCTTTCTCCAGCTCATCAAGGATTTGCTCCAGGTGCTGGCGGTGCGGCCCGGTCAGCACGAACCACAGGTTGTAGTGATGGTCGCGGGCATAGTTGTGGTTGACCTCCGGATATTGGTTGATCCGCAGGGCCACCTGCTCCAGGCGTTCGACGGGTACCGCCAGCGCCGCCAGGGTGCTGGCCCCCGCGCGGGTGTGCTCGAACACCGGGCCGATGCGCGACAGGGCGCCGGCCAGTTCCAGGCGTTGCAGGCACGCCATCACCTCGGCCTCGCGGCAACCCAACACCTGGGCCATTTCCCGGTAGGGCTCGGCACACAGAGGCATGCCGTGTTGGAAGCGTTCGATCAATTGTTGGCTGAGCCGATCAAGGTCCATCTCAATACCCCATTTTTTGCGCACGGAGGCTGAAGAAAATGCCGCTGGGACTCAGGGCCGGCAATGTCTTCAGCAGGGTCAGGCGGTACGGGTCCCACACTTGCACCTGTTCGCCGTCGCGCACCGACAGCCACAGTTGCTCGCCACGCCCGCTGAATTCCATATGCAGCACACCGGGGCCAGGGCGCAGGTCGGCGACCACCTGGTGGGTCTCGCTGTCGAGCACCTGCACCCGGTCGTTATCCGGGTAGGCGAAGTTGACCCACAGCTGGCGCCCGTCGGGGCGCGCGGTGACAAAAATCGGTTGGCCGGCCACCGCGATCGCGGCGGTTTGCTGCCAGGTGCGCGCGTCCATCACCAGCACCTGGTGGCGACCCACGGCGGGTACGAAGGCCTGGTTGTCGGCGACGGCCCAGCCTTCCAGGTGGGGCATCTTGTAGACCGGCAGTTTGGCCTGGCCGCGTCCGTAGTCCTTGAGCACGCGCTGTACACCGCGCTCGGGGTGCCACAGGTCGAGCTGGGCCATGCCATCTTCACCGAACAGCCCGGCCATGTAGTAACGGCCATCGGTGGTGATCAGCGCGTCATAGGGTTGCTCGCCGATGTCCTTGAAGCGGGTGATGCGCGGCGCGTTGCCGTGGCTGAAGTCAGCGCTCCAGATTTCGCCCGTGTCGAACAGGCTGAACACGAAGCGTTGGCCGGGCGCATCCACCAGGCCCACCACCCGTGAGCGCTTGCCGTCGGGCAGGGCGGTGGCGGGGATATCCGCGACCTGTTGCAAGGTGTCGGCGTCGAACACCTTGACCCCGCCAGGCACATAGTTGGACACGGCGATCAGGCGGCCATCCTGGCTGATGGCGCCACCAATGCTGTTGCCGCCCTGGACGATGCGCCGCTCGATACGCTGGGTCAGCAGGTCGACCTTGGTCAAACCGCCGTCGCGGGCAAACACATAGGCGAAACGCTGGTCGCGGGAAAACACCGCCGAGGCATGGGACAGGTCGCCCAGCCCCTCGATGCGCGCCAGTTCGGTCATACCGGTGCTTTCGATGATCTGCACGCTGCCGCTGGCACGTTCGATCACCAGGCCCAGGTCGCCACTGCCGCGCAACGTGGGCTGAGTGCAGGCGCCGAGCAACAGGCACAGGGATAACAGGGCGGGACGCATCATGGTGCGGGGCTTCCTTGCAAGAGGCGGTCGACCAGCCAGGCGATATCGCCGGCACTGAGCAGTGGGCCCCAGCCGGGCATGGCGCGGGCAGGGCGGCCGTAGGTGACAGTGGCGATCAGGCTGTCGCGGCTGTGGTCGGCGAGGGCCAGGGGTGTGAGGGGCGGGCCCAGGCCACCGGTCAGGTGCAGGCCATGGCAGGCGCCGCAGTCCTGGGTCAGCAGGTGTTCAAGGCGGGCAGCGTCCGGGGTGGCCGCTGCCCGCGCGGGCATCAGCAGGAACAACGCCATGGCGGTACCGATTATCGATGCGTGCATGACGTGCTCCTTGTGGTTATTTCAAGGTCAGGACCCAATCGGCCAACACCTTGGCTTCATCATCGGTGACCTGGTTCGGCGGCATCGGAATCGGCCCCCAGTTGCCCTGGGTACCGTTCTTGATATGGCTGGCCAGGGTCGCGGCGGCGTCTTTCACCCCGGCATTCTTGGCCGCGACATCCTTCAAGGCCGGCCCCACCAGTTTGCTGTCGATGGTGTGGCAACCCACACAGGGCTTGCTGTTGAACAGGTCGTGGCCGTCTTGCGCCAGCGCCGGCTGCAGGCCGATGGCCGCCGTGCACGCCAGCAGTGCGAGGAGAGTATTTTTCATTGGATGATCTCGTGTTGATGGGGCTCAATAAATGTCGTGTTGGGTGTTGTAGACGTTGAATTTTCCGGTCGGGGTGATCAGGCGCTTGTCCTTGATCACCTGCTTGAGCTTGAGGGTCTTGTCATCGATCACCACCAGCGCCGACTCTTCGGTCTGGCCGTTCCATACCGAGAACCACACCTCATCGCCCGCCTTGTTGTATTCCGGTTGCACAACGCGCAGGGCGCCTTGCTTGATCCCGGAATACTCGGCAATCGGCAGCACGGTGTAGCCCTTGTCCAGCTGGTTGATATCGAACACGGCGACCGATTGGCTGAGCTTGGCGTCAGGGTTGAGGGTGGTGTCGACGTACAGGTGATGGGAGTTGGGGTGGGTCTTGATAAACAGCGAACCGCCGCCCTGGCCCTTGAGGGATTCCACCTGTTTCCAGGCATATTGCGGGTGCTTGACCGGGTCGGTGCCGATCACCGAAATACCGCCGTCGCCCAAGTGGCTGGTGGCCCATACCGGCCCGAATTTGGGGTGGTTGAAGTTGGCGCCACGGCCGGGGTGCGGGGTCTTGCCGACGTCCACCAGGGCGGTGAGCTTGCGCTCCTTGGAGTCGATCACCGCGACCTTGTTGGAGTTGTTCGCCGCCGTCATGAAGTAGCGGTGCGTGCTGTCCCAGCCGCCGTCATGCAGGAACGGCGCAGCGTCGATGGTGGTGATGGTGAGGTTCTTGATGTCCTGGTAATTGACCAGCATCACCTTGCCGGTTTCCTTGATGTTGACGATGAATTCCGGCCATTCGTGGGAGGCAATGATCGCCGCCACGCGCGGCTCGGGGTGATATTCCTGCTTGTCCACGGTCATGCCGCGGGTGGACACGATCTGCTTGGGCTCCAGGGTTTCACCGTCCATGATGGTGAACTGCGGTGGCCAGTAGGAACCGGCAATCGCGTACTTGTCCTCATAGCCCTTGAACTTGGAGGTCTCCACCGAGCGGGCCTCGATGCCCACCTTGATCTCGGCGACTTTGGTGGGCTCCAGCGGCCACAGGTCGATCATGTCGATCTTGGCATCGCGGCCGATCACCAGCAGGTAGCGACCGGAAGCCGAGATACGCGAGATATGTACGGCGTAGCCGGTGTCGATCAGCTTGATGATCTGCTTGGTGTCACCGTCCACCAGGGCGATCTTGCCGTCGTCGCGCAAGGTCACCGAAAACAGGTTTTGCAGGTTGAGTTTATTCAGTTGTTTTTTCGGACGGTCTTCCGGTTTGACCAGCACCTTCCAGGTCTTGAGGGTTTCGGCCATGCCCCATTCCGGCGGGGTGGGCGCAGTGTGCTGGATGAAGGTGGCCATGGTGCTGATCTGCGCCTTGGTCAGCGCGTTGGAGGTGCCCCAGTTCGGCATGCCGGCGGGAGAACCGTAGGTGATCAGCGCTTCCAGGTACGCCTGGCCACGGGCCTGGGTGATATCCGGTGTCAGCGGCTTGCCGGTGGCGCCTTTGCGCAATACCCCATGGCAACCGGCGCAGCGCTCGAAGTAAATCTGCTTGGAGGCGTCGAAGTCAGCCTGGCTCATATCGGGGGCGCCGGTGGTTTTCACCACGCCTGCCGCCGCGTCGCCATGGGCCGTGATCGGCAGGGCCAGGGCCAGGGCGCAGCTCAAGCTGGCGAGGCTCAATACCCAGGTTTTTCTGTTGCGAGTCAGCATTCCATTTCTCCTCAGGCAAGACCTTTGCGATGCCCGGCGAAGGCAGGGTAGAGCGCAGGTTCTTAGTGCCCGGCAAGACTAGGGTGTCGCGTCGCAATGTTCGCTTGACGGCGATCAAGTTTGCCGGTGCGCGTGCTTGCCAGGTTGTCGCAGGGGCCCTTAGCGTGGCAGTCGAACCCGTTGTGAGTACGCGTGATGACCGAGCCCTTCTACCAACCGCTGCATAACGAACAGCCGCTGTTCGAACACGCCTGGCGCCACCGCATGCCGGTGCTGATCAAAGGCCCGACCGGCTGTGGCAAGACCCGTTTCGTACAGCACATGGCGCACCGCCTGAACCTGCCGCTGTACACCGTGGCCTGCCACGACGACCTGAGCGCCGCCGACTTGCTCGGCCGCCACCTGATCGGCGCCAATGGCACCTGGTGGCAGGACGGCCCGCTGACCCGCGCCGTACGCGAAGGCGGTATCTGCTACCTCGACGAAGTGGTCGAGGCGCGCCAGGACACCGCCGTGGTGCTGCACCCGATTGCCGACGAGCGTCGCGAGCTCTACCTGGAACGCACCGGCGAAGTGCTCAAGGCGCCGTCGTCGTTCATGCTGGTGGTGTCGTACAACCCTGGTTACCAGAACCTGCTCAAGGGCATGAAACCCAGCACGCGCCAGCGCTTCGTCGCTTTGCGTTTCGGCTACCCGCCAGTGGCCGACGAGGAACGCATCGTCGCCCGTGAGGCAGGCGTGGACGCAGCGCTCGCCGCCCAGATCGTGCGTCTTGGCCAGGCATTGCGTCGCCTCGATCAGCACGACCTGGAAGAAGTCGCGTCCACACGCCTGTTGATCTTCACCGCACGCCTGATCGGCGCCGGCATGAACCCGCGCGAGGCGTGCCTGGCCTGCCTGGCGGAACCGCTGAGCGATGATCCCCTCACCGTGGCTGCGCTGATGGACGTGGTGGATGTGCACTTCGCCTGAACCGCGCCGGCTGCCAGGTGACCTGGCGATGTGGTTTTTTATCCTCGCTGAGCTGTCGGTGTTTGCGATTCTGATCCTGGCATTCGCCGTGACCCAGGTACTCAAGCCCGAGGTGTTTGCTGACGGGCGCGCGCAGCTGGATACCTCGACGGGATTGGCGATGACCTTGAGCCTGCTGACCACGGGCTTGCTCGCGGCGTTGGCTGTGCAGCGCGTACGTCTGGGGCGCTCGCGCGAGGGCGGCGCGTTGTTGGTGGGCGCGTTGCTGGTGGCACTGGTGTACGTGGGGATCAAACTCGGCGAGTACGCCCACCTGGCCGCCGCCGGGCTGGGGCTGGAGCACAGCACCTTCTTCACTTTGTATTGGATTCTGACCGGGTTTCATTTTCTGCATGTGCTGCTGGGGATGGTGATTCTCGGGTGGGTGGCGGTGGGTTGTTGGCGGCGGGCTTATCCGGGCACTGGCTTGAGTGGGGTGGAGTCTGGGGTGCTGTATTGGCACATGGTGGATTTGGTGTGGGTGGTGTTGTTTCCGTTGGTCTATGTGATTGGGTGAGGTGCGGATGGGAGGTTCCCTGGGAGTGGTGGTGTGTTGGGCGGTGCTGGTGGCGCTGAGTGTTGGTACGGTCTTGACTGGCGCGTCTGGGCTGTGGGGAGTGGTGCTGGGGTTGGCGGTGGTGAAGGGCTGGGTGATTGTGGATGGGTTTATGGAATTGCGGCATGGGCCTTGGGGGTGGCGTTTGGCGATGGTGGGGTGGGGGGTGGTGATAGTGGGGGGGATATTGGTTGCTGTGGTGATGAGTACATGGGCTGGTTGACTGAGTACATATCCATTTCTGCGGTAACGGCGACTGGGGGGTGTCAGAAATTTTGTGTTCGGGCATAACATGAGTAAGAGGTGCATGTATGCCAACCAAAAAGAAACCCGCGTCGTTGACGTTTTTCGCGAGCAAGCTCGCTCCTACAGAAGGCGATGTACGCTTAACTGAATGGCATTAGGGCAAGCCCCCTCGCCACAATAAGCCCGCTCGCCACAGGTTACTGTTTGCGCTGCTCCGGCATCTCCCGCTTGGGCCCGAACATCGCCCAGGCAATCAGCCCCAGCAGCGGCACGAAAATCAGAATGACCAGCCACAGCCCCTTGGTCTCCCAGCCACTGGTACTGCGCAATACGATATTGATCGCCCATAATTCCAACAGCAGCAGAATCACCGCCAACGCGATCCAGATATATTCAATTTGCATGGTTCACCTCCTGAGGTCCATGCATTAGGTCAAGCATCTACCCCGAGGGTTCCATCGGATTTCGTGCAGCCGCTCACGCCCAACGGTTATGGCGCACTGGAGCCCCCCTGACCCAACCTCGGCTCCCTTCTTACTGGAAATGCCAAACGCTCAGGACGACCGGGTATCCCTGCAGGCGTAAACCCAGTTGGCAATCTTCCAGTGCCTGGCCACCGAGAACTTCAAACACCGGAAAGTCAGGACGGTGTAATGCAACCCGCTGAGGGCCCGACCATGCAAGCTGCACGATAAGCAGACGCATAAAACATACTCAACTAACTGATTAATAAGAAAATTTACCAATCAGCCATGTTGGTACAGCTGATGCAATATCCCACTGGACGAGGCGCGCATGTCGACGCGCCCGAGCGCTATCCGTGAGGTTTCAACATGAATGCCATTGACCTTCTCAAGGCTGACCATGAACGCGTCAAAGCACTGCTGACTCAACTGAGCGAATCCACCGAGCGTGGCGTCAAGAAGCGCACCGAATTGCTGGCCAAACTGGAGATGGAAATCAGCCTGCACACCAAGCTGGAGGAGGAGATTCTGTACCCGGCCTTCCGCAAAGCCGGTGGCAAGGAACAGGACATCATGTACCACGAAGCCAAGGAAGAGCACCGCACAGTCGATGCCCTGGTATTGCCCGACCTGAAACAGACCGAGCCTTCCACCACTGAGTTTTCCGGCCGCGTCAAAGTGGTCAAGGAGCTGCTGGAGCACCATATCGAAGAAGAGGAAACCGAGATGTTCCCTCAAGCGAAGAAGCTGTTGGGCAAAGCTGTCCTCGAGGAGCTTGGCGCCGAAATGGAAGCCATGAAAGCCGCCTACAAGAAGTCGATGCAGACTAAACCCCTCGCAGCCTGAGCACTGTGGCCCCTGACGGCTCGTCCGCGGCGGCGGGCTCCGGGGTAACGCCCCAATCGCCATGTTCGTACCAGTCATCACCGATCATCTCGGCCGGGTGCATGGTACGGTCGGCACCGTTGCCGCAGGCCAGGTCGGTGGCGGCGCAATAGCGGTCGCACCCCCAGCAGATGCGCTCGGGGTGCTTGGGGTGCAGTGGAAAAGGCTTGGCCATGACGAGGTTCCCTACCGGCGAACGATAGGTCCAACCTACGCCGATCACAGGTGCCTGGCCTTGACCGATATCAAGCCTGGCCAACATGAAATATCATCGAAACTTGACAAGAATCATTATTATTTACCCCTGACCTTCCTAGACTCGGGCTCTCTCCCCTCACCCGTCAGGAAGCCTCCATGCGTATCCCCTCTGCACTGCCCCTCATCCTGCTGTTGTCCACTTCTGCGGCGTTCGCCAAGGAATATCCCATCGGCGAACCGCAACACTGCCCAGGGCTGGAAATCGGCGCGGTGTACCTGCAACCCATCGAGATGGCCCCCGCCGGCATGATGCGCGCCACCACCGATTCCGACGTGCACCTGGAGGCCGATGTACGCGCCACGGCGGACAACGCCCAAGGCTTCCAGGAAGGCAGTTTCGTGCCCTACCTGAACCTGTCGTTCTCCCTGAAAAAACAAGGCAGCGAGACGCCGATCAACGGCGACTTCCACGCCATGGTCGCCAATGACGGGCCGCACTATGGCGACAACGTCAAGCTGCAAGGCCCTGGCAAATACACCCTCACCTTCAGCGTATTGCCGCCCACCGGCCACCACTCCCTGGGCCGCCACACCGACAAGGAAACCGGCGTCGCGCCCTGGTTCGAACGCTGCGAAGTGCATTACGAATTTGTCTACGCCGGTATCGGCAAAAAAGGCGGCTACTGATGCGCCGCGCCCTGCTGCTGGGCAGCGTGCTGCTGAGCGGCACGGCCCTGGCGGCGCCGTTGCCCACGTATGAACTGAGCCTGCAAGACGGCCATTTCGACCCGCCGCAATTGGTGGTCAAGGCCGATGAGCGCTTCAAGATCGTGCTCAACAATATCGGCCAAGGCCCGGCCGAATTCGAAAGCACGCCGTTGCGGGTGGAGAAGGTGCTGTCCCCTGGCGTGACCACTTTTGTGGTCATCCATCCGCTCAAGCCGGGGTTGTACCCGTTCTTCGACGAATTCAACCCACAGTTGCCCGAAGGCAGCATCCTCGCGCAATAGGAGCCGTTGATGAATCAATCGATGTTTATCGTCTGGCGTGAAAGCGTCGAGGCGTTGTTGGTGATCGGCATTCTTCAGGTGTGGATCAGCCGCCAGGCCGAACACTCACGCCTGGCGCGTTTCCTGTGGGCCGGGGTGTTGCTCGGGCTGCTGTGCTCCGCCGGGTTGGCCGGCTTGATGCTGTGGGCCGGCGAAGCCATGAGCGGCTCCCAGGGTGAATGGGCACAAGCGGCGCTGACGTTACTGGCCAGCGGCTTGATGGTGCAGATGGTGTTCTGGATGCATCGCCACGGCGCCACGCTCAAACACAGCCTGGTGCGCGAAGCCGATCAGCGCCTGGCCCGCCAGGGTGGTTGGGGGGTGCTGTTGTTGGCGCTGTTGGCAGTCAGCCGTGAAGGCAGTGAAACCGTGGTGTTTTTGTATGGCGCCGGGGCGCGCCTTAACGGTCCGGCACTGAGCCTGTTCGCCATCGGCGGCCTGTTGGGCCTGGTACTGGCGGGCCTGACGGTGGTGCTGCTGCGGGGCAGTCGACGCTTTATCTCCTGGTCGCTGTTTTTTGCCCTCAGCGAAGCACTGCTGTTGCTATTGGGTGGGGCCTTGCTGGTGGCCGCCGTGGACCGTATCAGCGGACAACTGCTGGGCATGGACCTGCCCGAATGGGTGTATGGCGCCTTCGGTGAAAGCCGCTGGGACAGCAGCGCCCTGCTCAGCGACAGCCACGGCCTGGGGTCGCTGCTGGCCGATTTTGCCGGCTACCGTGCCGCGCCGAGCCTGGTTACCGTGCTGGTGCTGCTCGGCTATTGGCTGTGGGTCGGCAACGGCCTGCGTCGCTCGCGGCCAGCGGCATGACCTGGCTGCAGCGCCTGGGCGATGGCATGCGGCGCCATGGGCGGTTAATCCGTACCGTGCAATGGCTGGTGGTGCTGGTTTACGCCGTGCTGTTGGTGTTGCCGGCGCTGCTGCCCTTGCCGGGCAGCCAGGCGCGCCTGGTGAACAACCTGACACTGCTCGCGCAATTTATCTTCTGGGGCCTCTGGTGGCCGTTCGTGTTGCTGTCGATGGTGCTGTTCGGGCGCCTGTGGTGCGGGGTGCTTTGCCCAGAAGGTTCGTTGAGCGAATGGGCCAGCCAGCACGGGCGCGGCCTGGGCATTCCGCGCTGGGTGCGCTGGAGCGGCTGGCCGACGCTGGGCTTTTGCCTGACGACCCTGTATGGCCAGTTGATCAGTGTGTATGACTACGCCCAGGCCGCCTTGCTGATCCTCGGCGGCTCGACCCTGGCGGCCATGGTCGTCGGCCTGTTGTTCGTGCGCGGTAAACGCGTGTGGTGCCGTTACCTGTGCCCGGTCAGCGGCGTCTTCGCCCTGCTCGCCCGCCTGGCGCCGGTGCATTTCGCGGTGGATGAGCAACGCTGGAAGGCCAACACCGCACCGCGCCTGCCGCTGCCCAACTGCGCGCCGCTGCTGGATATCCGCCGCTTGCAAGGGGCCAGCGAGTGCCATGCCTGTGGCCGTTGCAGCGGACAACGCGGGGCCGTGCAATTGATCGCCCGGTCGTGCAATACGGAGATCCTTCAGGCACCTCGCCAACCCGGCTCGGCATGGGATGCGCGCCTGTTGTTGTTTGGCGTGATCGGCCTGGCAATGGGGGCGTTTCAATGGACGGTCAGCCCATGGTTTATCGCGCTCAAGCAAACCCTGGCGACGTGGCTGGTGAGTCATGACTGGCTGTGGCCCCTGCAAGACACTGCGCCCTGGTGGCTGCTCACTCACTACCCGCAACTCAATGACAGCTTCAGCTGGCTCGATGGCCTGTGCATCGTGCTGTACCTGTGTGGCAGCGCACTGTTGTTCGGTGGTGGCTGCTGGCTGCTGCTGCGCCTGGCTACCTGGGTGGCGGGGGATCGCGCACTGTTTCGGCCCTTGGCGCTGACACTGACGCCCCTCGGTGGTGCGGGGTTGTTCCTGGGGTTGTCGGCGACCACGGTGAAGTTGCTGCGTTATGAGGGGTTGGGGTTGGGTTGGGTGCAGTCGGCGCGGGCGGTGTTGCTGGTTGGGGCGGTTGGGTGGTGCTTGTGGTTGGGGTGGCGGCAGCTTCGGGGGGTTGGGCGGGGGTTACGTGGGGGGGCTTGGTTTTTTGTGGTGTTGAGTAATGGGTTGGTGGGGGTTGGGTGGTGGTTGCAGTTTTGGGGGTGGGGTTGATTGGGGGGCGGGTCTGGGTCCGTGTACATATCCGTTGCTGCGGTAACGGCGGCTGGCGGGGTCTCGCTCCTACAAAAAAGCCTTAACTGAACGGCATTAGGGCTTGCCCCGCGTTGGGCTGCGAAGCAGCCCCAATAAGAGCGCTGCAGTGTGCCAGGCAGCTCCGGGGCAGTTTTTTGGGGCTGCTGCGCAGCCCAACGCGGGGCAAGCCCGCTCGCCACAACGGCCCGTTCGCCACCGTGCTATTGGGTGCCCCTGTTCCTACTCGACCTCGACCCGTATCACTTCCAGCCCTAGCTGCTCATACGCCTCGATACCCGGCACGTGCCATTCGGTAATCAGCGTATGGATACGGTTGCACGGCGCCACCACAAAAGGTTCCACGGCACCGAGTTTGTCCGCCATGGTCACCGCCACCACATGGGACGCGCTGTCGAGCAACGCTTGCTTGACCGCCACTTCATCAAAATGCAGCGAGCTGATGCCGACCTGCGGATGTAGCGCGCACACCCCGGTAAACAGCAGGTCGGCCTTGATGCCCTGGATCAGGCGCACGGTTTCCTGGCCGCTGGTGGACAAGGTCGCAGGGTTGAGTTGGCCGCCGGCGAGGATGATTTTCACCTGGGGATGATCGGCCAGGGCGATGGCGATCATCGGTGACGGGGTGACCACGGTCAGGCGGATCGAGTGCGGCAAGGCCTGGGCGATGCGCAGTGTGGTGGAGCCGGAATCGAACAGCACGATCTGGCCGTCTTCCACACGATCGGCCGCCAGTTGCGCCAGGTGGTGCTTGGCCTCGTTGGTCTCGCCGACACGGGTGAAGAAGTCCTTGCCGCTGTCCTTGGGCCGGGGCAGGGCGCCGCCGTGCACGCGTTGCAACAGGCCGGCCGCGGCCAGTTCGCCGAGGTCACGGCGGATGGTGTCGTGGGAGACGGCAAAGTGTTCCACCAAGTCGGAGGCCGTGACTTTGCCGTCACGTTCCAGCAATAACAGGATCTTTTGTTTGCGCAACGAAGGCAGGTCAACGGCTTGATGGGTGTTGTGCATGTTTGTGCGTCTTTTTGCGTGTTTGTGCGAGATTAGTCGCCTGTCGATATAAACGCAATGGCTGGTTGCGCGGGCGATGGGCGGTTACTCTCGACGTTCAGTTCAGGGAGAGGTGACCCCGATGTCGTTGATCACAACCATCGAAGACTTACGCAAGCTGGCGCAGAAACGTGTCCCCAGGATGTTTTACGACTACGCCGATTCCGGCTCCTGGACTGAGAGCACCTACCGGGCCAATGAAAGCGATTTTGCCCGCATCAAATTCCGCCAGCGTGTGGCGCGCAACATCGATGAGCGCTCGATCCGCGCCACCATGATCGGCCAGGACATGGCCATGCCGGTCGCCCTGGCGCCCACTGGCCTGGCCGGCATGCAGCATGCCGATGGCGAGATTCTCACCGCCCGCGCTGCGGCCGCTTTTGGCTTGCGCTATACCCTGTCGACCATGAGCATCTGCTCCCTGGAAGACATCGCCGAACAGGTCGGCCAACCGTTCTGGTTCCAGTTGTATGTGATGCGCGACCGTGGGTTTATCGAGCAATTGATCGAGCGCGCCAAGGCGGCCGGCGTGGATGCGCTGGTGTTGACCCTGGACCTGCAGATACTCGGGCAACGCCACAAGGACCTGGTCAACGGTCTGTCTGCACCGCCCAAACTGACCCTGCCAAATATCCTCAACATGATGACCAAGCCGCGCTGGGTGATGGGCATGCTCGGTACCAAGCGCCATGGCTTCGGCAATATCGTGGGGCATGTGAAGGGCGTGGCGGACATGAGTTCGCTGTCGTCGTGGACCGCCCAGCAATTCGACCCGCGCCTGAGTTGGGACGACGTGGAATGGATCAAGAAGTGCTGGGGCGGCAAGTTGATTATCAAGGGCATCCTCGATGTGGAAGATGCGCGCCTGGCCGCCAATTCCGGTGCCGATGCGCTGGTGGTGAGCAACCACGGCGGGCGCCAGCTGGACGGGGCTCCATCGAGCATCAGCCAGTTGCCGGCGATTGTCGACGCGGTGGGCGAGCGCATTGAAGTGTGGCTCGACGGCGGCATTCGTTCCGGTCAGGACGTGCTCAAGGCGATGGCCTTGGGCGCCAAGGGTACCATGATCGGTCGTCCGCATTTGTATGGCTTGGGCGCCATGGGCGAAGCGGGGGTGACCAAGGCACTGGACATCATTGCCCGTGAGTTGGACGTGTCGATGGCGCTGTGCGGGTATAACGATATACGCGATGTGAATCGCGAGATTCTGCTGCCAGGGTCCTTTCCCGAAGGGGTAGGCTGCGCAAAAAAATCATAAAAAAGTGAAAAGAGTTGTCCACGAAAACCGTGGGTATCTCTGTGGATAACTTTGCCGGGGCCCGGCAGGGTTGGCGATTTAACCCAAGGTTAATATTTGATCAACTTGTGGCGAGGGCCAGCATGGGCAGGGTTTGCGCTTGACAGGCTCGCGCGAACCCAGTGCCGAAAACCTTTTTTATGACTCGTTATTGCGCCCTGTGGCGTGGGTGACAACCTGTGCCGGCATCTTCGCCCGCATCAGGTTGTCCAGCGCCTGGCGATAGCTGCGGCCGGCCAGGCTCATGCTGTTGTTATGGCTGGCGCCGGGCACCAGCAGCAACCGTTTGGGCTCTTGGGCCGCGTCAAATAGTTGCTGGCTGAAACGCGGGGGCACGTAGCGATCGTCCAGGCCATGGACCACCAGCAGCGGCATATGGATGTCGGCAATCTTGTCGATGGAGTCGAATTTCTGCGAGAGCAACCAGCGCACGGGCAACGACGTGTTCGCCACGGCCGTGGCCACATCCGCCAGGGAGGTGAAGGTGGACTCGACCACCAGCCCGCGCACCGGCAGCGGCGTTTGCCTGCCCAGCTCGGCCGCCAGGTCGATCGCCACCGCGCCACCCAGGGAGTGCCCGTAGATCAGGCGTTTGTTCGGGTCGGGCTGCAACACCTGGAAGCGTTCCCACGCAATGCGCGCGTCCTCGTATACCGTGGTTTCCGAAGGCAGGTCACCGTGGCTCTGGCCAAAACCGCGATAGTCGATAGCCAGCACCGAGAAGCCCAACGCATGTAATTGCTCGATGCGAAACAACTGCCCGGTGAGGTTCCAGCGCACGCCGTGCAGGTACAGGATCGCCGGAGCATCCTTGTGCTCCGCCGGGTACCACCAGCCATGAATGTTCTGCCCTGATTTGAAACGGGTGGGCTTGAGTTCGAATTCCTGCACCGCCCTGGGCAAGCCGCTGTACCAACTGGCGGTACCGGGCTCGATGCGAAACACCAGCTCGCGCTCCTTGTGCTGCAGCACCGAGCAGCCCACGGGTAAACCTACGATCAACAGGAGCATGCACAGCAGGGGAAACCAGCGTAGGCCCAGGCGCGACATAAAACGAGATGACATCGAAGGTTCCAAGGCAAAGGTGAAGGACGGTTTTTAACAGAAGGCTTGTCGGTACAGGAATTAATTCGACAGCCGCGAAGGGCGATTGCTTGCAAAGTGTTACAGCATGGTGCTCAGGCCGTCTCGACCACTTGCACCCGATTACGCCCCCGCGCGCGATTGTAGCGGTATGCGACGCGCTTGACGCTGGTGTTGCCATCACGACATGCTCACGCTCCTTTGAGCTAAGGCCTGACCATGGATAACAGTCCCGTTCGCATCACTGCCGAAGAGACCCTCTCTGACAATTGGTATGTTTTGAAGAAGTACAGCTTCGACCTGCGCCGCCGGGATGGCAGCTGGCAGGCCCAGACCCGCGAGGTGTACGACCGGGGCAATGGCGCGACGATCCTGCTGTACAACCGCACACAGCGCACGGTGTTGCTGATTCGTCAGTTCCGCATGCCCACCTTCGTCAACGATTACCACGGTTACCTGATCGAAGCGGCGGCCGGGTTGCTGGACAACGCCAGCCCAGAAGAGCGCATTCGCCTGGAAGCCGAGGAAGAGACGGGGTATCGGGTGGGGCACGTAGAGAAGATCTACGCAGCGTTCATGAGCCCGGGGTCGGTGACGGAGCGGATTCACTTTTTTATCGGTGAGTACCAGGCGGGGGATCGGGTAGGGACCGGCGGCGGGCTCGAAGAGGAGGGGGAGGATATCGAGGTGCTGGAGCTGGGGTTTGAGCGGGCGCTGGCGATGGTGGCGAGGGGGGAGATTGTGGATGGGAAGACCATTATGTTGCTGCAGCATTTGGAGTTGCGGATGTTGAAAGAGGGCTGGTGAGGGGGATGCGTTCGGCCAGCGTGTTTGACGGGGCGATTTGAGATCAAGCGCCAAAGCACGACGGCCTGAAAGCCGACCGGAGTTGTGCCTGGTGTACTCGGTTGAAATGTGGGAGGGGGCTTGCCCCCGATGAGGGAGTGTCAGTGGATGCATCTATGGCTTCACCACCGCCATCGGGGGCGCAAGCCCCCTCCCACATTTGGATCTGCATGCATCAGGTAAATCTGAGTCTGCTTTTGCTCTGGCTTTGGCTGCCTTGGAGCCGACCGGAGTTATGACTGGTGTACTCGGTAAAAAATGTGGGAGGGGGCTTGCCCCCGATGGCGGTGGGTCAGCCACCAGATGCCTCCACTAACACTCCCCCCGACTACCGGCTATTGTCAGAAATTTCCCGCAGGAGTACAAATGTACTCCATGACAAACCTGACCCCCCGCCGTACCGCCATCCTGACCTTCATCCGCGACCGCATCGCGCAGCAAGGCCAACCCCCCAGCCTCGCCGAGATCGCCGAGGCGTTTGGCTTCGCCTCCCGCAGCGTCGCACGCAAACATGTGGTGGCCCTGACTGAAGCCGGCTTCATCGAGGTCAACCCCAACCAGGCCCGTGGTATTCGCTTGCTCAACCAACCCGCCCGCCCCGAATGGCTGGACGTCCCCGTTCTCGGTCGAGTCGCTGCAGGCTTGCCCATCGGCACCGATGCCGAAGTCCACAACCGCCTGCAACTCGACCCTGCCACCTTTGCGAAAACCCCGGATTACCTGCTGCGGGTCCAGGGCGATTCGATGATCGAAGACGGCATCCTCGACGGTGACCTGGTCGGCGTGCGCCGCAGTGCCGAAGCGTTGAACGGCCAGATTGTGGTCGCGCGCCTGGACGGTGAAGTCACCATCAAACGCTTCGAACGTCACGGCGACCATGTCCGCCTGCTGCCCCGCAACCCGGCGTATCAACCCATCGTGGTAGGCCCCGACCAGGACCTGGCTATCGAAGGGGTGTTCTGCGGCCTGGTGAGGCAAGGCTGATGGGCGCCGTCGTAGCACTGGACTCGCTGTTCAATGGCGGCCGCGTCTGGAAGGGCCGGCCCGCCGTGCCTCCGGCCAGTGTGCACCCCACGGGGCTGGCGGCGCTGGATGCGGTGCTGCCCACGGGCGGCTGGCCGGAGTCGGCCCTGAGCGAAATCCTCATGGCCAAGGACGGTGTGGGCGAGTTGCAACTGGTGCTGCCCACCCTGGCGCGCTTATCGGCCGCCGGGGAACGCATTGTGCTGGTGGCGCCGCCCTACACGCCGTACCCCCACGCCTGGCAGAACGCCGGGGTGGATTTGCGTCAGCTTTCGGTGGTCCAGGCCGAAGAGCGCGACGCCTTGTGGGCGGTGGAGCAGTGCCTGCGTTCCGGCAGTTGCGGCGCCGTGTTGTGCTGGCCGCGCAAGGCCGATGACCGGGCATTGCGCCGTTTGCAGGTGGCGGCCGAAACCGGGCAGACCCTGGCGTTTGCCTGGCGCGCCTTGGGCGAGGCGATCAATGCGTCGCCTGCGGCCCTGCGCCTGGCCGTGGAGGCCAAGCCCGCGCAAGTGCGGGTGCTCAAGTGTCGAGGCGGGCTTGCTCATCCGGCGCCGATTGCGCTGGCCGGGCACTGAGGTTGATATGCGCTGGGTGTGTATTGTCTTCCCGCAATTGGCGCTGGACGGGGTGCAGCGCCTGCATCCCGAGGCGGATCAGCCCTTGGCGTTGCTGGCCGGTACGCCGCAGCGGCGCGTGTTGCAAACCGTCAACGCGGCCGCCCGTGCATTGGGCCTGCGCCCCGGCCAGTCGCTGACGGCGGCGCAGGCCCTGGCCAAGGGTTTTGCCTGCGCCGAGTACGACCCGGTGGAGATCGAGCGTTGGCAGCAGTTTCTCGCGGCCTGGGCCTACCAGTTCAGTTCCCAGGTCAGTGTGTTCTACCCCCGCGCGCTGCTGTTTGAAATCGAATCGAGCCTGGGGCTGTTCGGGCCATGGCCGCGTTTCGAAGCGCGCTTGCGCAAGGAACTGAACGAGCTGGGCTTTCGTCACCGCATCGTCGCCGCGCCCAACCCGGCGGCGGCGCGCGTGCTGGCCAATCTCTACGATGGGTTGGCCGTAGACGATGACGCCTTGATGCAGGCCCTGGCGCCGTTGCCTATCGACCGCGCCGGCCTCGAGCCGCAGGCCGCCATGGCCTTGTCACGCATGGGCCTGCGCACCTTGGCCCAAGTGCAGGCGTTGCCCCGGCATACCCTGGCGCGGCGCTTTGAGGCCAGCGTGCTCAAGCACCTGGATGCTCTTGGCGGATACCGGCCGCTGGCCCTGGCGTTCTATCAGCCACCGGATCGCTTCGATGTACGCATCGAGCTGAACTTCGACGTGCAATCCCACCAGGCGTTGCTATTCCCCTTGCGCCGGCTGACCGGTGACCTGTCGGCTTTCCTCTGCGGCCGCGACAGCGGCGTACAGCGTTTTGACCTGCACCTGGAGCACGCCCAGGCGCCGGACAGCGTGATCAAGGTTGGCCTGCTCAGCGCCGAACGTGAGCCGGCGATGCTCTTCGAACTGGCCCGCGGTCGCCTCGAGCACGTGCAGGTCACGTCACCGGTGCGCGGCTTTCGCCTGGTGGCCCAGGACCTGCCGGTGTTCGTGCCGCAGCGCAAGGACCTGTTCGACGATCGCCCGCAGCAGACCCTGCCCTGGGAACAGTTGCGCGAACGCTTGCGTGCACGGCTGGGGGATGATGCGGTGCAAGGCCTGCGTTTTCACGCCGACCACCGCCCCGAATGCGCCTGGCAAGCGGCCGCCGACAGCCGCCCGTGCCCAAGCCTGGACAAGGTGCAGCGCCCCGGCTGGTTGCTCAACGAACCGACCTTGCTGGCCGAGCAGGGCGTGCAGGTCTTGATGGGGCCGGAGCGTATCGAATCCGGCTGGTGGGATGGCGCCGATATCCGTCGCGACTACTACCTGATCCAGACCCGCGCCGGCCAGCAAGGCTGGGCCTACCGCACCGTGGGGCAACACGATGGGTTGTGGCTGCAAGGCTGGTTCGCATGAACCACCGCAGGCTGTCGCCACCTTCCCACCGTGAGCTGCAAGCATGAGCTACGCCGAACTGCACTGCCTGTCCAACTTCAGTTTCCAACGCGGCGCCTCCAGCGCGCTGGAGTTGTTCGAGCGGGCCAAGCGCCAGGGCTACAGCGCGCTGGCGATCACCGACGAGTGCACCCTGGCGGGTATCGTGCGGGCCTGGCAGGCGGCTAAGGCGGTGGAGTTGCCGTTGATTATCGGCAGCGAGATGCGCATTGAAAACGGCCCGAAGCTGGTGCTGCTGGTGGAAAACCTCAGCGGCTACCAGCACTTGTGCCGTTTGATCACCCTGGCCCGACGGCGGGCGGAAAAGGGGCGCTATCGCCTGCTGCAAGAGGACTTCGAGCAACCCCTGCCTGGGTTACTGGCGCTATGGGTCGCCGCAGACAGCGACACCCAGGCCTCGATCCAATGGTTGCGCCGCACCTTCGCCGAGCGCCTGTGGCTGGCGGTGCATCTGCATTGTGGCCAGGACGATGCGCGCCTCCTGGAACAACGCCTGCACCTGGCCGCCAGCCTGCAACTTCCCGCAGTGGCTTGCGGCGATGTGCATATGCATGCGCGCGGCCGCCGCGCCCTGCAAGACACCATGACCGCCATCCGCTATCACGTGCCGGTGGCCGAAGCGGGTACGCGGTTGCACCCCAATGGCGAGCGGCATTTGCGCAGCCTGGAGGCCTTGGCCGCGTTGTACCCGCAAGCCTTGCTCGACGAAACCCAGGCGATTGCCCGCCGCTGCACCTTCGACCTCGGCCAGTTGCGCTACCAATACCCGCGCGAACTGGTGCCCGAAGGCCAAAGCGCGAAAACCTGGCTGCGCACCCTCACCGAAGAAGGCATTGCCCAGCGCTGGCCAGAGGGTGTCGACGCCAAGACCTTGCAGCAGATCAACCACGAGCTGCAGCTGATCAGTGAGCTGGGTTACGAAAGCTATTTCCTCACGGTGCATGACATCGTGCGCTTCGCCCGTAGCCGTTCGATCCTGTGCCAGGGGCGCGGCTCGGCGGCCAACTCGGCGGTGTGTTTTGCTTTAGGCATTACCGAGATCAACCCGAGCCTGATGAACATGCTGTTCGAGCGCTTCCTGTCCAAGGAGCGCAATGAGCCGCCGGACATCGACGTGGACTTCGAACACGAACGCCGCGAAGAAGTGCTGCAATACGTGTTCCAGCGCTATGGCCGTACGCGCGCGGCCCTCACGGCGGTGGTCAGCAGTTACCACGCAGCCGGCGCGGTGCGCGACGTGGCCAAGGCCCTGGGGTTGCCGCCCGACCAGGTCAACGCCCTGGCCGAATGCTGCGGGCGCTGGAGTGATGAGGCACCGCCGCTGGAGCGCCTGCGTGAAAGTGGTTTCGACCCTGAAAGCCCAGCGTTGCGCCGGGTACTTACGTTGACCCGGCAACTGATCGGCTTCCCCCGGCACCTGTCCCAGCACCCCGGTGGTTTCGTGATTTCCGAACACCCGCTGGATACGTTGGTGCCGGTGGAAAATGCCGCCATGGCCGATCGCACGATCATCCAGTGGGACAAGGATGACCTCGACGCCGTCGGCCTGCTCAAGGTGGATATCCTCGCCTTGGGCATGCTCAGCGCGATCCGCCGTTGTTTCGACCTGCTGCGCCGCCATCGCCACCGCGACCTGTCGTTGGCGACGATCCCCAAGGAAGACCCGGCCACCTACGCAATGATCAGCAAGGCCGACACCATCGGTGTGTTCCAGATCGAGTCGCGGGCGCAAATGTCGATGTTGCCCCGGCTCAAGCCGCAGAACTTTTATGACCTGGTGATCGAGGTTGCCATCGTGCGCCCTGGGCCGATCCAGGGCGGCATGGTGCATCCGTATCTGCGTCGGCGTAACAAAGAAGAGCCCACCACCTATCCGTCGCCGCAGCTCAAGACGGTGTTGGAACGAACATTGGGCGTGCCGCTGTTCCAGGAGCAGGTGATGCAAATCGCCATCGTCGCCGCCGACTATACCCCCGGCGAGGCCGACCAGTTGCGCCGTTCCATGGCCGCCTGGAAACGTCACGGCGGGCTGGAACCCCATCAAGTGCGCCTGCGCAACGGCATGCTGAAAAATGGCTACAGCGAAGCCTTTGCCGCGCAGATCTTCGAGCAGATCAAGGGCTTTGGCAGCTACGGGTTCCCCGAGTCTCACGCGGCCAGTTTCGCCTTGCTGACCTACGCCAGTTGCTGGCTCAAATGCCATGAGCCGGCGGCGTTCGCCTGTGCGCTGATCAACAGCTGGCCCATGGGGTTCTACAGCCCGGACCAAATCCTGCAGGACGCCCGCCGCCATCGCTTGCAGATTCGTCCGGTAGACGTGCAGGCCAGTGACTGGGAGTGCAGCCTGGAACCCATCGACGGCCAGCAACCGGCGATCCGCCTGGGCTTGCGTATGATTTCCGGGTTTCGCGAAGAGGATGGGCGGCGTATCGAAGCGGCCCGCCAGCACCGCGCCTTCAGCGATGTGGCCGATCTCGACGAACGCGCCGGGCTGGACGCCCGCGCCGAGGCCTTGCTGGCGGATGCCGGTGCCTTGCGCGCGTTGGCCGGCAACCGGCACCAGGCACGCTGGGATGTGGCGGGGGTGCACAAGCAACTTGGGTTATTTGCCGGCTTGCCCAGCCCCGATGAAGCGCGGGTGGCGTTGCCGGTGCCCACGGTGGGGGAGGACTTGCAGGCCGATTACGTCACGGTCGGCACCACCCTCGGCCCCCATCCGTTAGCGTTGTTGCGTGATGAGCTGCGCAAGCGGCGCTGTCGCAGCTCGAACGAACTGCTGGCGGTGGAGCATGGGCGCAATGTCAGTGTCGCCGGGCTGGTGACCGGTCGCCAGCGCCCCGGCACCGCCAGCGGCGTGACCTTCGTCACCCTGGAAGATGAGTTCGGCAATCTGAACGTGGTGGTGTGGCGCGATCTGGCAGAACGCCAGCGCGCAGCCTTGGTGAATTCGCGGCTACTCAAGGTGGACGGGCGCTGGGAAGCGGTGGGCGAGGTACGGCACCTGATCGCCGGGCGCCTGACCGACCTGACGCCGCTGTTGGACGGCATTCCTGTGCGCAGCCGGGATTTTCACTGAGGGGAGTTGCCCAGTTCACGACGGATGAGCTATATGCAATGAAACGATTTATTACAGTCAGGCTCCAAGTTTTTATCAGTGGAACTGCACCACCGATCAATGTTTCTCTGCACCAAGAGCCTATCGATGCCTTTTTTATCCAACACCCACGGCTGTGAAGGCTGGGGCGGTGAAATGGCCCAGCGAATCCGTGCCTTCGACTGGTCGCACACCGACCTGGGCCCGCTGGATCGCTGGTCCACCAGCCTGGCCTGCACCGTGCAGATGATGCTGGCGTCGCCCGTGCCCATGGTGATGCTGTGGGGGCCGGCCGGCTACATGATCTACAACGACAGCTATTCCGTGTTTGCCGGTGGCCGTCATCCGTATTTGCTGGGCACGCCGGTGGAGCTGGGCTGGCCGGAAGTCGCCGACTTCAATCGGCATGTCGTGGACACTTGCCTGGCGGGTGGCACTTTGTCCTATCACAACAAGGAGCTGGTGTTGCTGCGCAACGGCCAGCCGGAAAACGTATGGCTGGACCTGTATTACAGCCCGGTCGCCGGAGATGACCAGCAGCCGGCCGGGGTCTTGGCGATCGTGGTGGAGACCACCGCCCATGTGATTTCCGAGCGCTTGCGCCAGGAGCTGACCCACAACCTGGAGCAGCGCGTTGCCGCCGAAGTGCAGGCGCGCTCCGTCGCCGAAGAGCAACTGCGCCAGTCGCAAAAACTCGAAGCCATTGGCGGCCTGACCGGTGGCGTGGCCCACGACTTCAATAACCTGCTGCAAGTGATCGCCGGCAATTTGCACCTGTTGGCCCGCCATGAGCCGGAAAACCCCCAGGTGCAGCGACGTGTCAACGCTGCCATTGCGGCGGTGGAGCGCGGTGCCAAGCTGTCCTCGCAATTGCTCGCGTTTGCGCGTCGCCAACCGCTGTCACCGGCGGTCTACAACCCGCAGCGCATCTACGCCGGTCTGGGCGAATTGTTGCAACGTGCATTGGGTGAAACCATCCATGTCGATGTGCAACTGCCCCAGGATTCCTGGTGCATCCACGTCGACCGCAACCAACTGGAAAACGCACTGCTGAACCTGGCGATCAATGCCCGGGATGCCATGAAAGGCGAGGGCGTGATTCGCATCACCGGCGAAAATATCATCCTCAACCCCAAGGATTGCGTCGGTAAAAGCCTGCAGCCCGGCGAGTATGTGCGCCTGGCGGTCACGGATATCGGCGTGGGTATGCCGGCGTCGATTCTGTCGCGGGTGTTCGAGCCGTTCTTTACCACCAAGCGCGATGGCCACGGTACGGGCCTGGGCCTGAGCATGGTGTTCGGGTTTGTCCGGCAAAGTGGCGGCCATGTCGAGGTGTGGAGCGAGGAAGGCAAGGGCACCGTGGTGCAAATGTATTTCCCGCGCAGCTTGGACGAGGAGTGCCAGGAGATCGAACCCGAGCCGGTATCCCATGCCGCAGGCCAAGAGACCATTCTGGTGGTGGAGGACAACGAGGGCGTGCGATTGACCGTCGTGGAGCTGCTGGAGCAGGCTGGCTATACCGTGCTGACCGCTGAAGACGGCGACCGGGCGATGCAGAGGCTGTTGGACGGAATGCGCCCCGATCTTATTTTTACCGACGTGGTGATGCCCGGCCGCGTCAAGAGTACCGACCTGGCCGACTGGGCCCGCGCCCAGCAGCCGCCGGTGGCGGTGCTGTTCACCTCGGGGCATACCCGCGACATTCTCTCCACCAACCACCTGCTCAGTGCCGACATTCATCTGCTGAGCAAACCCTACAGCCCCGAAGCCCTGACGCAACGGTTGCGCAGCGTGCTTACCGCCCGTGTGGCTCAGACCGATTGAACGAGCCCCCGCCCGGCAGGCTCCGAACCAGGACCTGCCCATGACAAGGTTGACCATGACTTCACAGCGCACCCTCCCTCCGCTCACTGCTCAACGGCCCGGGTTTGTCCGGGTTCGCGGCGCCCGCGAACATAACCTGCGCAATGTCGATGTGGACATTCCACGGGATGCCCTGGTGGTGTTTACCGGGGTGTCGGGTTCGGGCAAGTCGTCGCTGGCCTTTTCCACGGTGTACGCCGAGGCCCAGCGCCGCTATTTCGAGTCGGTGGCGCCCTATGCACGGCGCCTGATCGACCAGGTCGGCGTACCCGATGTGGACTCCATCGAAGGCTTGCCTCCGGCTGTGGCCCTGCAACAGCAGCGCGGTACGCCGAGTGCGCGTTCGTCGGTGGGCAGCGTGACGACCTTGTCCAGCCTGATCCGCATGCTGTATTCCCGCGCCGGCCACTATCCGCCGGGCCAGGCGATGCTGTATGCCGAAGACTTTTCGCCGAACCTGCTCCAGGGCGCCTGTCCGCAATGCCATGGCCTGGGCCGTGTGTATGAAGTGACCGAGGCGCTGATGGTGCCCGATCCGTCGCTGACCATTCGCCAGCGCGCCGTGGCGTCCTGGCCGCTGGCATGGCAAGGCCAGAACCTGCGCGACATCCTGGTGACCCTGGGTTATGACGTCGACATTCCCTGGCGCGACCTGCCGAAAAAGCAGCGCGACTGGATTTTGTTCACCGAAGAAACCCCGACCGTGCCGGTGTATGCCGGCTTCACCCCGGAGCAGACGCGCGACGCGCTCAAACGCAAGCTGGAGCCGAGTTACCAAGGCACTTTCAGTGGTGCGCGGCGCTATATCCTGCACACCTTCACCCACACCCAAAGCGCGCTGATGAAAAAGCGCGTCGCGCAATTTATGCAAGGCAGTGCCTGCCCGTTGTGCGCTGGCAAGCGGCTGACCCAGGCAGCGTTGTCGGTAAAGTTTGCCGGGGTGGATATCGGTGAGTTGTCGCAACTGTCGCTGGTACAACTGGCCGAGCTGCTGCGGCCGGTGGCGGCGGGGCAGGACACAATGAAGCTGTCGGTGGAAAAGCGCCTGGCTGCCCAGCGCATTGCCCAGGACCTGTTGGAGCGGGTCAGCACCTTGATCGAACTGGGCCTGGGGTATCTGTCCCTGGAGCGCAGCACGCCGACCTTGTCGTCCGGGGAGTTGCAGCGCTTACGCCTGGCGACCCAATTGGGCTCACAGTTGTTTGGTGTGATCTATGTGTTGGATGAGCCGTCGGCCGGGCTGCATCCCGCGGACGGTGAGGCGTTGTTCACCGCGCTTGAACGTTTGAAAGCGGCGGGCAACTCATTGTTTGTGGTGGAGCATGACCTGGAAACCATGCGCCGCGCTGACTGGCTGATCGACGTCGGCCCGGCGGCGGGTGAGCATGGCGGGCAAGTGTTGTACAGCGGGCCACCCGCCGGCTTGGCGGCGGTCGAGGCGTCGCAGACCCGCGAGTACCTGTTTGCCGAGCGACGCCCGTCGACGGCGTCGCAACGTCCACCCCAGGGTTGGTTGCAGCTCGAAGGCGTGACGCGCAATAACCTCAATGACTTGAGCGTGGCGTTCCCACTGGGCTGCTTCACGGCGGTGACCGGTGTTTCTGGCTCGGGCAAGTCCAGCCTGGTCAGCCAGGCGTTGCTTGAACTGGTCGGCAGCGGCCTGGGCCGCGTGCCGGACAATGACGAGGAACGCAGCCTGGAAGATGACGCGCCGCAAACCAGTGGCGGGCATATCAGCGCCGGGCTGGAACACCTGCGCCGTCTGGTGCAGGTTGACCAGAAGCCCATCGGCCGTACCCCGCGTTCCAACCTGGCGACCTACACCGGGCTGTTCGACAACGTGCGCAAACTGTTCGCCGCCACGCCGGCGGCAAAGAAGCGCCATTACGATGCCGGGCAGTTCTCGTTCAACGTCGCCAAGGGCCGCTGCGCGCATTGCGAGGGCGAAGGGTTTGTCAGCGTTGAATTACTGTTCATGCCCAGCGTGTATGCCCCCTGCCCGACGTGCCATGGCGCGCGCTACAACCCCGAAACCCTGGCGATCCAATGGCAAGGCCTGAACATTGCGCAAGTGCTGGGGCTGACCGTGGAGCAGGCGGTGGACGTGTTTGCCGAACAACCGGGCGTCCTGCGTTCGCTGCACGTACTGCGTGATATCGGCCTGGGTTACTTGCGCCTGGGCCAACCGGCGACCGAACTGTCGGGCGGTGAAGCGCAACGCATCAAGCTCGCCACTGAACTGCAACGCAATGCCCGTGGCGCCACCCTGTATGTGCTGGATGAGCCGACCACCGGCTTGCATCCACGGGATGTCGACCGCTTGCTCAGCCAGCTCAATCAGTTGGTGGACGCCGGGCATACGGTGGTTGTGGTGGAGCATGAAATGCGCGTGGTGGCCCAGAGTGACTGGGTGATCGATATCGGGCCGGGGGCAGGGGACATGGGTGGCAAGGTAGTCGCCAGCGGCGCACCGCAGAAGGTGGCCAGGAGCAAGAAGAGCCGCACCGCGCCGTTCCTTGCCAAAGAACTGCCCTGAATGCGGGAGGGGCGGAGCGACGCTTCGAGCGCATTTTTGTGGTGAGCGGGCTTGCCCTGATGCCGATCAGTTAAGGCTTTTTTGTAGGAGCGAGCTTGCTCGCGAAAAACTCACAGGCGCCGCGTTGATTCAGGAAACACGCGTTATCGTTGACGTTTTTCGCGAGCAAGGGGGCAATTTAGCCTTTTTTCTTGTAGGCCACGCAATCAATCTCGACCTTGCAATCAACCATCATGTTGGCCTGCACACAGGCCCGCGCCGGGGCGTGTTCGGGGGTGAAGTATTCGCCGAACACTTTGTTGAAACTCCAGAAGTCCCGGGGGTCTTCCAGCCACACGCCCACCCGTACCACGTCTTTCAATTCGTAGCCGGCTTCTTCAAGGATCGCCACCACGTTGCGCATGGTCTGCCGGGTTTGCTCGATGATCCCGCCCGTGATGATTTCACCGTCCACCGCTGGCACCTGGCCCGAGACGTAGAGCCAGCCGTCCGCTTCCACCGCGCGGGCGAAAGGACGCGGCTGACCACCGCCGGCGGTGCTGCCGGCGCCGTAACGAGTAATGCTCATAACTGTTTCTCCTGCTGACTGACCATTTAAAAACGAATGTTTTTCAGAAATTCCGCCAGGCGCGGCGATTGCGGCCGTTCGAAGATGTCCTTCGCCGAGCCCTGCTCTTCAATACGCCCCTGGTTCATGAAGACGATCTTGTCCGACACCTCATAGGCAAAGCGCATTTCGTGGGTGACCAGCAACATGGTCATGCCCTCCTCCGCCAGGCCCTTGATCACACTCAGCACCTCGCCCACCAATTCCGGGTCGAGGGCCGAAGTGACTTCGTCGAACAGCATCAGGCTCGGGTTCATCGCAATCGCGCGGGCGATCGCCACACGCTGCTGCTGGCCGCCTGAGAGCTGACCGGGAAAGTGATTGCGGCGTTCCAGCAAGCCAACGCGATCCAGCCATTTTTCGGCCAGGGCCACCGCTTCGTCCTTACCCATCTTCTTGACCTTGAGCAGGCCAAGGGTGACGTTCTGCAACGCGGTCAGGTGCGGGAACAGGTTGAACTGCTGGAACGCCATGCCGGTCATCGCGCGGTGCTGGGCAATCACCCGTTCCGGGTGACGCACACGCTTGCCGGCGATTTCGCTGTAGCCGATGGACTCACCGTCGAGGGTAATCTGCCCGCCCTGGAATTCTTCCAGCAGGTTGACGCAACGCAACAACGTGGTCTTGCCCGAGCCGCTGGAGCCGATCAACGTCACCACGTTGCCGCGCTGCATGGACAGGTCGACGCCCTTGAGCACTTCGACCTGCCCGTATTGTTTACGCAGGCCGCGAATGTTCAGCAGCGGTTCGGTTGTTTGAGGTTGGTTCATGGCAAGGCCACCCGCTTTTCAATGTAGCGCCCGAATAACTCGATGGCGTAGTTGATGACAAAGAACATAAAGCCTGCGAACAGGTAGAACTCCAGGGTCATGAAGGTGCGCGCGATCACCTGCTGGGTACTCAACAGCAGTTCGGCCACGCCGATCACCGACAACAGGGTCGAGGCCTTGACGATTTCCGTGGAGGAATTGACCCAGGTCGGCAGGATCTGCCGCAGCGCCTGGGGCAACAGCACGTAGCCCAGGGACTGGTAGAACGTCAGGCCAATCGCCTTGCCCGCTTCCAGTTGCCCACGGGGAATGGCTTGCAGCGCGCCGCGCACGATTTCCGAGACGTGGGAACCGCAGAACAGCGTCAACCCGACGGCACCGGCCTGGAACGCGGTGATTTGCCAGCCGAGCGCCGGCAGCATGTAGAAACACGCCAGCACCAGCACAAACACCGGCGTGCCACGGATCAAGTCGACATACACGCGAAACGGCGCCCGCATCCAGAATTTGCCGTAGGTCAGGATCAACCCGGCGACGATGCCGATCAGGGTGCCGAAGATAATTGCCAGCGCCGACACGTACACACTGGTCTGGAAACCCGCCCAGAGGGTGTCCCGGGCGATCCACAACTCATGCAACCAGCTGGGGGATTCGTACATGGAAACCTTCCTTAACGACGGATCGCCAGACGCTGTTCCAGGTAACGGAGCAGCATGGCAATGAGGTAACAGGCAGCCACATAGAGCGCGGTCGTGACCAGCCAGGTTTCAATCACCCGGTAGCTTTCGACGTTGATCTTGCGGGCGTAATAGGTCAGCTCCGGCACCGCGATCGCGGCCGCCAGGGAGGTGTCCTTGAACAGCGAGATAAAGTTGTTGGACAGCGCGGGCAGCACGTTGCGCAGCATCACTGGCACGGTGATGTAGGCACGGATTCGCCACTCGCCCAGGCCAATCGCCAGCCCGGCTTCACGCAACCCCTTGGGAATATTCAACAACCCGGCACGGAACACTTCGGTCAGGTAAGCACCGGCGTACAGCGACAAGGTAATGATGAACGAGGGGATCTTGTCCAAGCGGATGCCCAGGCTGGGCAAGGCGAAGTAGATCAACAGGATCAGCACCAGGATCGGCGTGTTGCGTACTACCGTCACGTACACCGAGGCGAGGATACGCAACGCCCGGTGCCTGGACAGCATGGCAAACGCCATCAACAGGCCGATCACGCAGCCGATGGCGATCGACAGCAGTGCCAGCTCAAGGCCCAGCCACAACCCCGCGAGCAAGGTGTCGAAATCACGCCACACGGCGGCAAAGTTCAACTGATAGTTCATGGTCAACGGTACCTGATGGGGGCGCCAGGCGCGGCGCCCCGGTTTTCACGAATCACTTGAACTCGACGGGGAAACCAATGGCAGGTTCTGGCAGGTCCACACCGAACCACTGCTTGAACGAAGCCTTGTAGGTGGGGAACTCCACACCGGTCATGGCTTCATGCAGCGCGGTGTTGACGAAGTTCAGCCAGTCCTGGTCGCCACGCTTGACCGCGCACGCATAGGTCTGCGGGCTCCAGGCATAGGCCGGGCTGCGATAGCGGCCAGGGTTCTGCACCATCAGGTATTTGACCGAAGACTGGTCGGTGGCGGCGGCATCGGCGCGACCGGAGTTCACGGCCTGGTACATCAGGTCGACGCTGTCGTACTGGTCGACCTTGGCCTTGGGCAGTGCCTGGTGCACCAGTTCTTCGGCGTAGACGTTTTGCAACACCGCCACGGTGACGCCATCGCCGGCGGCTTGCAGGTCTTCGATTTCCTTGTACTTGCTGTTGTTGGGCAGCAGCAGGCCCACGCCTTCGCGGTAGTACGGCAAGGTAAAGGCCACTTGCTGCGCGCGGCTGGCGGTGACGGTAATGAACTGGCAACTCATGTCGACCTTGTCGGTCAGCAGGTTGGGAATCCGGGCGTCGGACGACTGCACCACAAACTCGACCTTGCTCGGGTCGTTGAACAGCCCCTTGGCCACGATGCGGCCAATATCAATATCAAACCCCTGCAACTTGCCATCCGCTCCCTGGAAGTGCCACGGCGCATTGGTACTGCCTGTACCCACGATCAGGTGCCCACGCTTGAGCACGTTATCGAGCTTGCTGTCCGCCGCCTGCACGAGGCCTGCGAGGGATGCCGATGCGGCGAAAAGAAAAACACACGCTTTAAACACGGAAGGTCGGTGATGCATGACAAGCACTCCAGGAGTTGTGTATTCCGCTATACCGGAACTTAGTATGTAACAACGGAATAGACAGCAGAAAGTGTGCCACAGGCAGTAACGGAAAAATATGCGGGGAATAAATGGTTTATAAATCAGACGGATAAACAGCCTTCTGGCTAACGGCGTTACGCCAGCAGCTGATCAGCTTGCTACCCAGGGCCCCATCCGACCGCGACGGTCCCCTGCACATGCGCCACAACGGTGTTACCGCGCACCAACACCGGGCACGTTTCAATCATGGGAAAACCACCGCGCTGTGGCCAGCGTTGGCACATCACCGCCGACCAGGCGCGCAAATGGGGGGAGCGTGCGGACGACACTTGCCCCCCCTGGCTACCTGTGAAGGTTGACAGTAGACGACACTGATTCCTGGTCGTAGCGTTGGCAAAAACCCGCATCATCCAAAGGGAGGCCCTCATGGGGATTGCCACCACAACCATCGCCAATGCCAAGGATTACCGGCGCGCGTTGAGCACCTCGCGCCCGGTATTCATGCTGTTTGTTTCCGATCACTGCCCAGCCTGTGCGTGCTCCGGGCCATTATTTGAGCTGATCGCTGGCAAGTACCGCTCCGTTGTCAGCCTGGTGCTCGATTGCGCCAAGACGCCGAGGCACCCGGACGTTACGGGCACCCCGACGCTGCTGATCTTCCTCAACGGCACGCTGATGGAAAAGTTCAAAGGCTTTGGCCCCGAAGACCAGCAAGCGCAGTTTCTCGAGGACACCTTCAAGCGCTATGCCCGTCGCAAGGGCGCAAGAGCACCTGCGTCACCCGCCGCTCCTCCACCGTCGCCACCGTCAGGCGCCAGCCCGCATGCTCCAGGCTATCGCCCACCATCGGCAGGCGGTCGAGCAGACTCATTACCAGACCGGCCAGGGTCTGGTAATCCTCGGTCGCCGCAGCATTGAAGCCGGTGCGCTGACGAATCTGGTTGAGGTTCAAAGCACCGTTGACGCAGAAGCCATCCCCCTGCGCGACGATGTCCGGCCCCTCGATTTCACTCGCGTCCGGCAATTCACCGGCGATGGATTCGAGGATGTCGGTCATGCTCAGCACCCCCATGAAGTCACCAAATTCGTTGATCACGAAGGCGATGTGGGTCGACTCCTGACGCATCTGCTCCAGGGCGTTGAGGATCGAAAAGCTCTCCAGCAGGTTGATCGCCCGGCGAGCCAGGTGCTCCAGATTCGGCTCGTTGCCGGCCAGGTATTCCTTGAGCAATTCCTTCTTGTGCACAAAGCCTAAGGGCTCATCAACGGCACCGTCGCGGATCAACGGCAGCCGCGAATAGGACGAATGCATCAATTTCAGGCGAATCGTGTCGGGATCATCCGCCAAGTCGATAAAGTCGACCTTGGCCCGCGGCGTCATCAAGGTGCGGATCGGCCGTTCGGCCAACTGCAGCACACCACTGATCATCACGCGCTCGCGCCGATCAAACAACGGGCCTTGGCTGGCATCCGGTTCGCCCAGCAGGTCAGCCACGTCTTCGCCCACCTCCTCCACCGCCAGGCTGCGCCCGCCCAGCAAGCGCATCACCGCATGGGCCGTACGCTCACGCACCGGCAACGCACCCTGCGCCGACTTCTTGCGCCGGGCCCGGGCAATCTGGTTGAACACCTCGATCAGGATCGAAAAACCAATGGCCGCGTACAGGTAGCCTTTGGGAATGTGGAAGCCCAGGCCTTCGGCGGTCAGGGCGAAACCGATCATCATCAAAAAGCCCAGGCACAGCATGATCACCGTCGGGTGCGCGTTGACGAAACGGGTCAACGGTTTGCTCGCGACGATCATCAAGCCGATGGAAATGATCACCGCGATCATCATCACCGCCAGCTCATCCACCATGCCGACTGCAGTGATCACCGCGTCGAGGGAGAACACCGCGTCGAGGACGACGATCTGCGCCACGATCGGCCAGAACATCGCATAGGCCACATTCCCCGTGCGCTGCGCCACATGCCCTTCCAGGCGCTCATGCAATTCCATGGTGGCCTTGAACAACAGGAACACACCACCAAACAGCATGATCAGGTCACGCCCGGAGAAGCTCTTGTCGAACACCTCAAACAGCGGCTGGGTGAGCGTCACCAGCCAGGAAATACTCGCCAGCAAGCCCAGGCGCATCAGTAGCGCCAAGGACAAACCGATCAACCGCGCACGGTCGCGCTGCTCCGGCGGCAGCTTGTCCGCCAGGATCGCGATAAACACCAGGTTGTCGATGCCCAGCACCAGTTCCAGCACAATCAAGGTCAACAGGCCGAGCCAGGCCGTTGGATCCGCTAACCATTCCATTTATTAAAGTCTCTATCTAGATGTCAGGATGCCGGGCACGGCAAAGCACGGTCGGTGGACCGGAACACGGTTAGCAATCGAAATACGGGGTGCTTGAAAGGGAACAGCGGCAGCGGTTGTCTTGGGGAAAGACGACTGGGGGGGCTCCGAGAGGGTGTTCATGCAAGTCCTGAAGTCACAAAAGGACTTGAATCCTACAATTGAAATACAAATTTCCCACAACGCAAAACTATTACAAAACCTGTCCTCCCCCCCTCCCACATTTTGACCTGTGTTGAATCAGGACTTTCTGGTCGCATCATCCAACGCCAGGATGGTGTGGGCATTCGTCACCGTAGTCGCCAACGTATTGATCACCCCCGACCGCAACGCGCCCAGCGTCGCCGCCGCCTTGGTGTTCTCACTCGCGATCGCGACCACATCCGGAATCCGGAACAACTCCTGCACCGTCAACCCGATCACTCGCCCTTGAATGGCGTTGACCGCCGGCTGGCCATGAATATCGATAAAGTCATAGCCCATCATGTCGCCCACCGTACCGGACAACCGCGCCTGCGCGATCTCCTGGGGCGAGAACCAGCCCATGCGCACCATATTGCTGTTTTCGCTCATATCGCCGATGCCAATCAATGCAATATCGGCCCGCCGCGCTCGATCCAAGGTCGAGCGCACCGTGTCGTTATTGATCAGCACGCCGCGCAGTTCCGGGTTGGCCACCAGGGCCGGGGCATACAGACTTTCACTCTCGCCGCCAAAGCGCAGGGCCAGGCGCCGGCAGATATGGTCCGGGTTCATATATTCGCCAGCCTTGAGCGAACCGCCGATGGCGCAGACAAATGTGCAATTGCGCGTCACCGGTAAAAATACATTATCGGCCACCGCTCCCACGTTGCGCCCCATGCCCACGGCGACGATCATGCCGTCGCTCAGGGTTTTGTTCAGGTAATTGGCCACCAGGCTGGCAACCGCCGAGCGCTGGGTGTCGGGGTCGCTGTGGTCGACGGCGATCAAGGCCCGGTCGAGCTTGAAGCGTTCCACCAGCGCTCGCTCCAGCTCGCTGTTCATCGCCGGGTGCTGCAACACGCGCACCTCGACAATCCCTTCATCCCGCGCGCGCTTGAGCAAGCGACTGACTTTTGCGCGGGACAGGTCGAGGCGCTTGGCAATCGCTTCCTGAGTGACGTTCTCGAGGTAATAGAGCATCGCCACTTCGGTCATCTGATCGATATCGCTGGCAATGCGCTGGGTGCTGTCACTCATGGGGACGGGCTTCCGTTTCGGCGTCAAAGGCGCATTCTCCCGACTCTTGCCCCGTCACGTCCACTACTGATGCCCATCGCGCTCGATCGCATTGATGCGCTCGACCTTGGCCCCGGAACGTGCCGCTTCGAACTCCGACTCCAGGAACGACTTGACGATGCTTTTCGCCAGCTCGGCGCCGATCACCCGTGCGCCGATGGACAGGATCTGCGCATCGTTGCTCTTGCGTGCACGCTCGGCCGAATAGGTGTCATGGGCCTGGGCCGCACGAATGCCCAACACCTTGTTGGCGGAAATCGCCATGCCGATCCCGGTACCGCACACCAGTACGCCCAGGCGCTGTTGCCCGGCATTGATCGCGGTGGCCACCGCCAGGGCGATGTCCGGGTACAGCACCGGCGCGGTGGAATGGGTGCCGAAGTCGGTCACCGGGTAACCCAGCGCTTCGATATGGCGCTTTAACAACTCCTTGAGTTCAAAACCCGCTTCATCGCATCCGATAGCCACCGGAAAAGGTGTGTTCATGGCGTCTGGCTCCGCTGCCGTGATTGCACTGATGACCGATCATATGATCAGCCAGTGAAATTTTGCTCAGCCATTTCTCTGACATCACACCCTTTCTGTCAAGCATGTTTTAACTGACTCGCCAGTCAAAGCCGCCTAAAAAGCCATTATTTAGGCTAAAGATGAGAATCAGCGCTTTTACATGAAAGATATTGACTGATCAGAATTTCATTTGATACACATATGATCACAGCGAAACATGACTGTGCGACCTAATAAGAATTCACAGCACGAGGACACGCCGATGGCTACGCCATTACTGCTCCAGGCTGAACACGTCGCCAAGGCTTACGCCGGGGTTCCCGCCCTGCGTGACGGGCGCCTCTCTCTGCGGTCCGGCAGCGTCCACGCCCTGTGCGGCGGTAATGGCGCAGGCAAGTCGACTTTCCTGAGCATCCTGATGGGCATCACCCCGCGCGACGCCGGCACCATCCTGCTCAATGGCACCCCGGTGCAGTTCAATCGCCCGAGTGAAGCCCTCGCGGCAGGGATCGCGATGATCACCCAGGAGCTGGAACCCATCCCCTACATGACCGTTGCCGAAAACATCTGGCTGGGCCGCGAACCGCGCCGTGCCGGCTGCATCGTCGACAGCAAGGCCCTGAACCGGCGCACCCGCGAACTGCTGGACAGCCTGGAATTCGACGTCGAGGCCACCAGCCCCATGCATCGCCTCAGCGTCGCGCAAATCCAATTGGTGGAAATCGCCAAGGCGTTCAGCCATGACTGCCAGGTGATGATCATGGACGAGCCCACCTCGGCCATCGGCGAGCGCGAAGCCGAAACCCTGTTCAAGGCGATCCGCCGCCTTACCGCGCGTGGCGCCGGCATCGTGTATGTGTCGCACCGGTTGAGCGAGCTGGCGCAGATCGCCGATGACTACAGCATCTTCCGCGACGGCGCCTTTGTCGAAAGTGGGCGCATGGCCGATATTGACCGACAGCACCTGGTACGCGGCATCGTCGGCCAGGAGCTGGTACGCATCGACCACAAGGTCGGCCGCGAATGTGCCACCGACACCTGCCTGCAAGTCGACAACCTGAGCCGCGCCGGCGAATTCCATGACATCAGCCTGCAACTGCGCCAGGGTGAAATCCTCGGCATCTATGGCCTGATGGGGTCAGGGCGCAGCGAGTTCCTCAATTGCATCTATGGGCTGACGGTCGCCGATTCCGGCAGCGTCACCCTGCAAGGCAAGCCCCTGCCGATCGGGCTGCCCAAGGCGACGATCAACGCGGGCATGTCACTAGTCACCGAAGACCGCAAGGACAGCGGCCTGGTGCTCAGTTCCAGCATTCTTTCCAACATTGCACTGTCGGCCTACAAGCGCCTGTCGAGCTGGTCACTGATCAACGCACGCAAGGAAACCCAACTGGCCCAGGACATGGTCAAGCGCCTGCAGATCAAGACCACCTCCCTGGAACTGCCGGTGGCCTCCATGAGCGGCGGTAACCAGCAGAAGGTGGTGCTCGCCAAGTGCCTGTCGACCGAACCGGTGTGCCTGCTGTGCGACGAACCCACTCGCGGCATCGACGAAGGCGCCAAGCAGGAGATCTACCACCTGCTCGACCAGTTCGTGCGCGCCGGCGGCGCCGCCATCGTGGTGTCGTCGGAGGCCCCGGAACTGCTGCACCTGAGTGATCGCATCGCTGTATTCAAAGGCGGCCGGCTGGTGACCATCAGCACCGACACCGCCCTTTCCCAGGAAGCCTTGTTGAGTCTTGCCTCATGAATGCCAAAACCATAGCCGCCCCCATCACTGCCGCGCCACGCAGCCACCTGCGCCTGACCCTCGACCGCTTCGGCCTGCCGCTGGTGTTTATCCTGCTGTGCGTGGTGATGGCGTTTTCCAGCGAATACTTCATGACCTGGCGCAACTGGATGGACATCCTGCGCCAGACCTCCATCAACGGCATCCTTGCCGTGGGCATGACCTACGTGATCCTGACCAAGGGCATTGACCTGTCCGTGGGCTCGATCCTGGCGTTTGCCGGGCTGTGCAGCGCGATGGTCGCAACCCAAGGCTACGGCCTGCTGGCGGCGGTGAGCGCCGGGATGTTCGCCGGGGCGATGCTCGGCGTGGTGAATGGCTTCATGGTCGCCAACCTGTCGATCCCGCCGTTCGTGGCCACCCTCGGCATGCTCAGCGTGGCGCGAGGCATGACGTTCATCCTCAATGACGGCAGCCCGATCACCGACCTGCCCGACGCCTACCTCGCCCTGGGCATCGGCAAGATCGGCCCGATTGGCGTGCCGATCATCATCTTCGCGGTGGTCGCGCTGATCTTCTGGATGGTGCTGCGCTACACCACCTACGGCCGCTATGTGTACGCCGTGGGCGGCAATGAAAAGAGCGCGCGCACCTCCGGCATTGGCGTGCGCAAAGTGATGTTTTCGGTGTACGTGGTCTCGGGCCTGCTCGCCGGCCTGGCCGGCGTGGTGCTGTCGGCACGCACGACCTCTGCCCTGCCCCAGGCCGGGGTTTCCTATGAGCTGGACGCGATTGCCGCAGTGGTGATCGGTGGCACCAGCCTGTCCGGCGGCACTGGCAGCATTGTCGGCACGCTGTTCGGCGCGCTGTTGATCGGCGTGATCAACAACGGGCTCAACCTGCTCGGCGTGTCCTCGTATTACCAGCAGGTCGCCAAGGGCCTGATCATCGTGTTTGCAGTACTGATCGACGTGTGGCGCAAGAAAAAACGCTAGAGAACGAACCACTACAACAATAACGGAGTTCAACTCATGAAAATTGGTATGCCCTTCGCCGCGGTCGCGGCGCTCTCCCTGCTCGCCAGCAGTATCGCCCTGGCCGCCGATGGCAAGACCTACAAGGTCGGCGCTGCTGTCTACGGGCTCAAGGGCCAGTTCATGCAGAACTGGGTCCGCGAGCTCAAGGAGCACCCGGCCGTCAAGGATGGCACCGTGCAGTTGACCGTATTCGACGGCAACTACGATGCCCTGACCCAGAACAACCAGATCGAAAACATGGTGACCCAGCACTACGACGCCATCCTGTTCGTGCCGATCGACACCAAGGCCGGCGTCGGTACGGTGAAACAGGCCATGAGCAACGACGTAGTGGTCATCGCCTCCAATACGAAAGTAGCCGATGCCGCCGTCCCTTACGTGGGTAACGATGATGTGGAAGGCGGCCGCCTGCAGGCCCAGGCCATGGTCGACAAGCTCAACGGCAAGGGCAACGTGGTGATCATCCAGGGGCCGATTGGCCAGTCGGCGCAGATCGACCGGGAAAAAGGCGAGCTGGAAGTGCTGGGCAAACACCCCGACATCAAGATCATCGAGAAAAAGACCGCCAACTGGGACCGCGCCCAGGCCCTGGCACTGACTGAAGACTGGCTCAACGCTCACCCCAAAGGCATCAACGGCGTGATCGCGCAGAACGACGACATGGCCCTCGGCGCCGTACAGGCCCTGAAGTCCCATGGCTTGACCTCCAAGGACGTACCCGTCACCTCCATCGACGGCATGCCGGATGCGATCCAGGCCGCGAAGAAAGACGAAGTCACCACCTTCCTGCAGGACGCCCAGGCCCAGTCCCAAGGCGCCCTGGACGTGGCCCTGCGTGCGCTTGCCGGCAAGGACTACAAGCCGCAGTCGGTGATCTGGGAGCGCTATGCCAAGGACGTGAAATGGGGTGATGGCACCGCCAAGACCTACATCCTGCCGTGGGTGCCAGTGACTAACGCCAACGCCGATGCGCTGTACAAGCAAGTCAGCGGCGGCAAGTAGTTATTGACTTGAAATACTGTCAAATGTGGGAGGGGGCTTGCTCCCGATGGCGGTGTAACAGTGGTAGATCAGGTGACTGACACACCGCCATCGGGAGCAAGCCCCCTCCCACACGTTGATCTCCACCCTATTCAAAAATGGAGTCATGCATGTCTGGATTCTGGAACCAAGCCTTCGACCTCAGCGGCCGTTGCGCGGTGATCACCGGTGGTGCCGCCGGGATCGGCCTGGCCTGTGCCAACCTGCTGGTGGAGCGTGGTGCCCGCGTAGCATTGCTGGATCGCGACCCGGCGGTGGTCGACGTCGCCGCCAGCCTCGGTGCCGGGCACCTGGGCATTGCCGTCGACCTCAGCCGGATCGGCGAGGTGCAACACACCATCGACCAGGTCGTCGAACGCTTCCAGCGCCTGGACTACCTGATCAACAGCGCGGGTGTCGTCCTGCTGGACAAGGCTGTCGATGTCAGCGAAAGCGCCTGGGACACCACCCTGGACATCAACCTCAAGGCCAGCTTCTTCGTGGCCCAGGCCTGCGCCAGGCACATGCTCGCCCAAGGCCGCGGGCGTATCGTCAACCTCGCCTCCCAGGCCGCCGTAATCGGCCTGGATCGTCATGTCGCCTACTGCGCGAGCAAGGCAGCCATCGTCGGCATGACCAAGGTGCTGGCCATGGAATGGGCACCGCACATCTCCGTCAACGCCATCTCCCCCACCATCGTCGAGACCGCCCTGGGCAAGAAGGCGTGGGCCGGAGAAGTGGGTGAGCGGGCCAAATTGCAGATCCCGGCGGGCCGCTTTGCCCAGCCGGAAGAAATCGCCGGGCTGGCGTTGTACCTGCTCAGCGACGCCGCCCAGATGATCACCGGCGCGAACATGGTGATCGACGGCGGCTACAGCATTCAGTAATTCATTTTTTGTCGTGAGGTTTTGTCATGTCCACCGTCATCGAACGCACACCTGAACAACTCTCCCCGAGCATCCCGAAAACCATGCAGGCCGTGGTCTGCCATGGCCCGGAAGACTATCGCCTGGAAACGGTCGAGGTGCCCACCCCCGGCCCCGAGGAAATCCTCACCAAGGTCGAGCTGTGCGGTATTTGCATGGGCGACATCAAGACCTACCGCGGCGCACCGTCATTCTGGGGCGATGCCGAGCAACCGCGCTATGTGAAACCACCGATGATTCCCGGGCATGAGTTCGTCTGTCGCGTGGTCGCCCTCGGCCCCGGCGCAGAGAAACGCGGAGTGAAGGTCGGCGACCGGGTGATCTCCGAGCAGATCGTGCCGTGCTGGGGTTGCCGTTTCTGTAATCACGGCCAGTACTGGATGTGCCAGAAGCATGACCTGTATGGCTTCCAGAACAACGTGCAGGGGGCCATGGCCCAATACATGATCTTCACCAAGGAAGGCATCATCCATAAAGTGCCGGATTCGATAGCACCGGACGAAGCCATCCTGATCGAACCGCTGGCCTGCTCGCTGCATGCGGCCGAGCGCGCCAACGTGGATTTCGATGACGTGGTGGTGGTTGCCGGCGCCGGCACCCTGGGCCTGGGCATCATCGGCGCGGTGCGCATGCGCAACCCGAAAAAGCTGATCGTGCTGGACATGAAACCCGAACGCGCCGCCCTCGCCCTACGCATGGGCGCCGACGAAGTATGGAACCCCGCCGAGGTGGACGTGCTGGCGAAGATCCGCGAGATCACCGAGGGCTACGGCTGCGACATCTATATCGAGGCCACCGGTCATCACAAGGCCGTCAACCAGGGCCTGGCGATGCTGCGCAAACTCGGGCGCTTCGTTGAGTTCAGCGTGTTCAACGACGAGGCCACGGTGGATTGGTCGATTATTGGCGACCGCAAGGAACTCGATGTACTCGGCTCGCACCTGGGGCCGTATATGTACCCGAGGGCCATCGACTTTATCGGCAGCCGCAAGATCGACATGCGTGACGTGGTGACCCACACGTTCGCCCTGGCGGATTTCAAGGAGGCGTTTGCGGTGATGGAGCGTGGCGACAAGTCGCTCAAAGTTGTACTGCAACCTTAGGCACATCACACCTCCCACACTGAATGGCTGTGAATCCATAGAACAAGAACACAGGAACCCGCGTTATGAATCGAGTCATCAACGATCCAGACCAAGTGGTAGAGGACATGCTGCGCGGCATCCTCGTCGCGCACCCGCAGTTGCGTCAATACGAAACCAATCCACGGGTCATCGTCAAAGCCAGGCCTTCGGCGCAAGGCCGCGTCGGCATTGTCACGGGCGGCGGCTCGGGCCATGAGCCGGCCTTCCTCGGCTACGTCGGGCCCGGCCTGGTCGACGCCGTGGCTGTCGGTGAGATTTTTTCCTCACCGACCGCCAAAAGTTTCTTCGATGCCTTCCGCGCCGCCGACCACGGCGCGGGCGTGGCCTGCCTGTACGGCAACTATGCCGGCGACAACATGAACGTGAAGCTGGCGATGAAAATGGCCGCCAGCAAAGACATGCGCATCCGTACCGTGGTCGCCAACGACGACGTCGCCTCTGCGCCCAAGGCTGAGATTGCCAAGCGGCGCGGCGTGGCCGGGGAAATCTTCATGTGGAAGATCGGCGGGGCCGCAGCCGCCCAGCATTACGACCTGGACGGGGTGATCCGCGTCGCACAAAAAGCCGTCGACCATTGCCGCTCCATTGGCATCGGCCTCACGCCGTGCACCATTGCCGCCGTGGGCAAGCCGAACTTCCAGATCCCCGACGGCCAGATGGAACTGGGCATCGGCCATCACGGTGAGCCGGGCATCGAAGTGATCCCCATCGAATCCGCCGCCGCCATGGCCGAACGCATGCTCGCGCCGATCCTCGCCGACCGCGATTTCAGCCAGGACGACAGTGTGGTGGTGCTGGTCTCCGGTCTTGGCGCCACGCCGGTGATGGAGTTGTACATTTTCTACGCCGAGGTGGAACGCCAACTCACGGCCAAGGGCTTGAAGATCCACCGTTGCTACGTGGGCAACTACTTCACCTCCCTGGAAATGATGGGCGTGACCCTGACCCTGCTCGGCCTCGACGCCGAGCTGAAAACCCTGATCGACCAACCCTGCCGCTCCATCGGCATGACCCAGGCGGAGTGAACCATGAGCCAGCATTTTTCCACCCGCGATGGCAGCGCCATCGTCACCGACCTGGTCAGTGTGATCGTGGCCAACCGTGAATACCTCAGCGCAGTCGACGGCGCCATTGGCGATGGCGACCACGGCATCAATATGGCCAAGGGCTTTGCCCATTGCGGGCGCACGATCGAAGGTCGCCAACTGAGCCTGGCCGAAGCACTGGATGAATTGACCCTGAGCCTGATGGAAGGGATTGGCGGCTCCATGGGGCCCCTGTACGGCAGCCTGTTTATCGGCATGGCCGACGAAGTGCGCGGCTGTGAAGAGATTGACGCGGCCACCTTCGCCCACTTGCTGCGCGGCGGCCTGACCTCGTTGCAGGACATCACTGAAGCCGGCGTGGGCGACAAATGCCTGATGGACACCTTGATCCCGGCGGTCGAAGCGTTCGAGCAGGCGCATGCCGCGGGGTCGTCCTTCAACGATGCGCTCGAGGCAATGAAAGCCGCCGCGTCCCAAGGGCGCGATTCGACCAAGGACCTGGTGGCGAAGATCGGCCGCGCCAGTCGCTTGGGCGAGCGCTCACTGGGCGTGCTGGATGCCGGGGCGGTGTCGTGCTGCCTGATCCTTACGCGCCTGGCGGACTCGGTGCAGCCGCGACTGAGTGCTTGACCTGCTGGACATACCGCGCCACCGCCGGCGCCTGCTCAAAGCGCCGGTGAATCAATGACAGCCACGACGACGCATCACTGCCCTGGATGCTGCGGTACACCACGCCCGGCAAACTCACATGCCCCATCACCGATGTCGGCACCACCGCGACACCCTGGCCCAACGACACTAACGCCAACACCGCAACCAACCCACCGGGCTGTGGCCCCAGGCGCGGCGCGTAGCCGCCTTGCGCCGCCACTTGCAAGGTGCCGCTGATCTGCTCCGGCAGGATAAACGTCTCGTTTTGCAGGTGTTCGCAGCCGATGGCCTTGAGCCCCAGCAGCCAGGAAGCCTGGGGCAGCGCCAACACAAAGCCCTCACTGTCCAGGCGCACCGCCTCGACCCCTTCGGGCAGGGGCATCGGCGAGCGGATATAGCCAATGTCATAGCGTCCATCGGCCACCGCACTTGGCAAGGTGGCCATGGGGCATTCGCGCACATTCACGCTCACATCGGGAAACGTTTGGCTGAACGCCTGCATTTGCCGCTGCAATAACCCCGAATACACCGCCGAAGCGACGTAACCCAACTCGAGGTGGCCGATCTCCCCACGCCCGGCACGCTGGGCGTTGCGCTGGGCAAATTCGAACTGGCGCACGGTGGCTTCGGCCTCGCCCAGCAAGGCGGAACCGGCCTCGGTCAGGCTCACTTCGCGCTGCCGGCGAATGAACAGGCGCGTGCCCAGGCTGGTTTCCATGTCCTGGATCTGCCGGCTCAACGTCGGTGGCGCGATGCCCAGTTGCTCGGCGGCGCGGGTGAAATTGCGCTGCCGGGCAACCGCCAGGAAGTAGCGAAAGTGGCGTATTTCCATCACAGGATTAGCTCAAAGGTAACAAAGTGCTCCACAACGGCTAACAAGACCATTGCGTGGCGCAGATAATCTTGCAGCAGATCAACACTAGAGAGACCTTGCGATGCCCGTCAACTGCTATTTCCATATTACCCGTAAGGTAATTTCATAATGAAACCGGCCAGCCAGCGCCTCACGTTACTGACCGCCTCTGGCGTCTGTTCGCTGATCGTGCTCGACACCAATATCGTCGCCGTGACCCTGCCGAGCATCGCCCGTGACCTGGGGGCGAACTTTGCCGATATCGAGTGGGTGGTCAGCGCCTATATGCTGGCTTTCGCCGCCCTCTTGTTGCCGGCAGGCAGCGTTGCCGACCGTTTCGGGCGCAAGAAAACCCTGGTCTGGGGCCTGGGCATTTTCATCCTGGCCTCCCTCGGCTGCGGCGCCGCACCCAACGCGCTGTTCCTCGATATCGCCCGCGCACTGAAAGGCGTCGGCGCGGCGCTGTTGCTGACCTCGGCCCTGGCGTCCATCGGCCACACGTTCCACGATGAAGGAGAACGCGCCAAGGCCTGGGCGTTCTGGGGGGCGTGCATGGGCGTGGCGATGACCGCCGCGCCGACCCTCGGCGGGCTGATCACCGAGTACTTGGGCTGGCGCTGGATCTTCTACCTGAACCTGCCCGTGGGCCTGGGGCTGATGGCCTTGGTGCTGCGTGTCATCCCGGAATCTCGCGACACCCAGTCGGCACGGCTCGACCCATGGGGCAGCCTGGCCTTCAGTGCCAGCCTGCTGTGCTTGATCTGGGGTTTGATCGAGGCCAACCGCATCGGCTGGGACAATCCGCTGACCTTTGCGCGCCTGAGCGCTGGCGCACTGTTGCTGGGCGTGTTTGTGTGGGTCGAGCGCGTGCAGCGGCGGCCGATGGTCGACCTGCAACTGCTGCGTCACCCGCGCTTTATTGGCGCCTTGCTGGGCATGTTCGCCTATGCCGGCTGCGCCCAGGTGATGATGACGCTGCTACCGTTTTACCTGCAAAACGGCCTGGGGTTCTCCGCCATTGCCTCGGGCCTGGGCATGTTGCCATTTGCCCTGACCATGCTGATTTGCCCACGCATCGGTGCGCGCCTGGCAGGCCGCTTTGCGCCGGCGACGATGATGGCGGCCGGCTTGACGCTGGTCGGCAGCGGCAACCTGTTGAGCGCGTGGGCGGTGAATGTGGGCGGCTACCTGCCCTTCGCCCTGGCCATTGCGGTCACCGGCGCGGGAGCAGGGTTCCTCAATGGCGACACACAGAAAAACATCATGGCCTGCGTACCGAGGGATCGCGCGGGGATGGCCTCGGGCATGAGCACCACCATGCGGTTCAGCGCGATCATGCTGGCGATCGGCGTGTACGGGGCGCTGTTGAACAGCCATAGCGAACAGTTGTTGCGCGCCAGCCTCGACGAACAGTGGCAAGGCCAGGCAGCCGACATTGCTTCACGGGTGGTGGCCGGGGATATGTCAGCGGCGTTGGGCCGGTTGCCGGAGGCGGCACGGGCGGCGGTGCAACCGCTGGCGCGGCAGGCGTTTGTGGGTGGGTTCAGCAAGGTGTTGTGGGTGGCAGGGTTATTGGGGCTGCTCGGGGCGCTGGTGGTAGGAAGGTTGATGCGCAAGCCGATACCCACACCGAACTGAATGTGGGAGGGGCTTGCCGCCGATGAGGGTGTGTCAGTAAATGCAACTGTGACTGAACCACCGCCATCGGGGGCAAGCCCCCTCCCACAGGTATTACCTATCCCCTAAGAGGCTTACCAGAAACGTTGCTGGGTCAGGCGGTTCCACCAGGTCAGCAGCACACGGTCCACCGAGCCGCTGGCGGCCAGGCCGACGCGTTCTTGCAGGCTCTTGCGCTCGGCGTAGTGCAAGTGGAACACCTCGGCCGTCTTGGCCTTGGTCGCCAGGTATTCGTCGCTGGTTTGCAGCTCGTCGACCAACTGCTTGTCGAGCGCGGCAACACCCAGCCACACCTCTCCGGTCGCCACTTCATCAATCGCCAGTTGCGGGCGATAGCGCGACACGAAGTTCTTGAACAACTGATGGGTGATGTCCAGGTCTTCCTGGAACTTCTCGCGGCCCTTCTCGGTGTTTTCGCCAAACACGGTGAGGGTGCGCTTGTATTCGCCGGCGGTCAGTACTTCAAAGTCTATGTCGTGCTTTTTCAGCAGGCGGTTGACGTTGGGCAACTGCGCCACCACCCCGATGGAGCCAAGGATGGCAAAGGGGGCGCTGATGATCTTCTCGCCGATGCACGCCATCATGTAGCCGCCGCTGGCCGCAACCTTGTCGATGCACACGGTCAACGGCACGCCCGCCTGGCGAATCCGCGCCAGTTGCGACGACGCCAGGCCGTAGCTGTGTACCATGCCGCCGCCGCTTTCCAGGCGCAGTACCACTTCGTCCTTGGGCGTGGCCAGGCTCAGCAATGCGGTGATTTCATGGCGCAGGCTCTCGGTGGCCGAGGCCTTGATGTCGCCGTCGAAATCCAGCACGAATACCCGTGGCTTGGCCTCAGGGGCCTTCTTGCCCTTCTTCTTTTCGGCTTTGCTTTCGGACTTGCGCAGGGCTTTGAGCTGGTCCTTGTCGAGCAGGGTCGACTCCAGGCGCTCACGCAACCCCTTGTAGAAATCATTCAGTTTGCTGACGTGCAACTGGCCGGCGGACTTGCGACGGCCTTTGCTGCGCAGTGCCGCGAAGCTGATCAGTACCACCAGGATCGCGACCACCAGGGTGACGGTCTTCGCCAGAAAGCTTGCGTATTCAGCCAGAAAATCCATGTGTCTCCTTAAAAATGCACTGCGCCAGGCGCTGATTGCCCAAGCATACCGACGGGACCACCGGGGAGCCAGTGCTCAAACCGCCAGCAGCGCGGTGCTCTAACGCACTTTTAAAACAAGCGTATGTTTTTTCATTGACAGCTCGAAGCCATCCTCATAACCTCGCCAGACTTTCAACGTACCGGGAAAACGGACGTGGGCAGCATCTATCTGATTCGACATGGCCAAGCCTCCTTCGGTGCAGACGACTATGACGTGCTGTCGCCCGTCGGCGTGGAGCAGGCGCAAGTACTCGGTCGCCACCTGGCAGACATGGGCCTGGTGTTCGACCGCTGCATAGCCGGCGACCTGCGCCGCCAACAGCACACGGCCACTGCTGCCTTCGATCAATACAGCACCCTCGGCCTGCCTGTCCCTGCTGTGGAAACCGACAGCGCCTTCAACGAATTCGACGCCGACGCGATCATCCGTGCCCTGCTGCCCGACCTGCTCGGCAGCGAACCCGACGCCCTGGAAATCCTGCGCAACGCCGCACAGAACCGCAGCGAGTTCCAACGCATCTTCGCCCTGATCATCGAGCGCTGGCTGGCCGGCACCTATGACACGCCGGGGCTGGAAAGCTGGTTGGGCTTCGTGGAGCGCGTCCAGGGAGGCCTGCAACGCATTCTTGAAGCCGCGGACAACACGCAGAAGATCGCCGTGTTCACCTCCGGCGGCACCATCACCGCCCTGCTCCACCTGATTACCCGGATGCCTGCTGCCCAGGCGTTCGAACTGAACTGGCAAATTGTTAACACCTCGCTCAACCAGCTGAAATTCCGCGGGCGCGAGGTGGCACTGGCTTCCTTCAACAGTCATACCCACTTGCAACTGTTGAAGGCGCCGCAGCTCATCACCTTCCGATGAGTTGTGGCCCACCGTGACCCCAAGGTCACTGGACTCTACCCTAAAGGATCGAAACCATGACTGAAGTAGCTAAAGCCGTAGAAGCAATGAAAGCCAAATTCAACCCAGACGCCGCCAACGGCCTGGACCTGGTATTCGGTTTCCGTATCGACGACACCCAGAACTTCTCGCTGGTGGTGAAAAACAACACCTGCGAACTGCTGGAAGGCGAAAACCCTGAGGCCCAAGTGACCCTGGTCATGGACGGAGAAACCATGAAAGGCATCGTCGACGGCTCCACCGACGGCATGCAGGCCTTCATGAGCGGCAAGCTGCGTACCGAAGGCGACATGATGCTGGCCATGAAGCTGAGCGAGCTGTTCCCTTCCTGATTCACGGGCAATCTTGAATCCCTGTGGGAGTGGGCTTGCTCCCGATAGCGGTGTGTCAGTCGCCTCTCAGTTGACTGTCACACCGCTATCGGGGGCAAGCCCCCTCCCACATTGGGTCTGCGGTGGTATTTAGTTTCTGGGTTGCAGCAGTAGCGCCACCAACGCACTCCACCCCGTCTGATGGGACGCGCCCAACCCACGCCCGGTTTCGCCATGAAAATACTCATGGAACAACACCAGGTCACGGCTGGCCGGGTCCGCCTCCAGCTGCGCGTACCCGACCATCGAGGGCCGCGAACCGTTTTCGTCACGCAGAAACAAGCGCGTCAGCCGCTGGCTGAGGCTGTCGGCGACGTCCTCCAGGGATGACAGGTAACCACTGCCCGTCGGGTACTCCACCGAGAAGTTATCCGCGTAGTACCGATGAAATTCGCGCAGCGATTCGATCAGCATGTAGTTCACCGGCATCCACAACGGCCCGCGCCAGTTGGAGTTGCCGCCATACAAGCGTGAATCGGATTCGCCCGCCTGGTAACGGGCGCACAGCGTGTTGCCATTCATCTTCAATGCCAGGGGTTGTTCGGCGAACGCCTTGGACAAGGAGCGCACGCCAAACGGCGAGAGAAATTCATCGTCATCCAGCATGCGCCGCAGCAGGTCCTTGGTACGCTCACCGCGCAGCAACGCCAGCAACAGCCGATTGCCCTGCCCCGGTTCATTCCAGCGCGACACCAGCTTGGCCAGGTCCGGCCGATGGCGCATGAAACCCAGCAAGCGCTCGCGCAAGCCTTCGAGGCCCTCATGCTCACGCTGCTCCAGCACCAGCACGGCGAACAACGGCATCAGGCCAACGATGGAGCGCAGGCGCACCGGTTCGTTCTGGCCGTCGGGGCGGTGCAGCACGTCGTAGAAGAACAGGTCCTGCTCATCCCACAGGCCCTCGGCGCTGTCATCGACACGGTTGATGGCACCGGCGATATACAGGAAGTGCTCGAAAAATTTCACCGCGATGTCTACGTACACCCCATTGCGCTTGGCCAGCTCCAGCGCGATCCGCATCAGGTCCAGCGCATAAGCGGCCACCCATGCCGTACCATCGGCCTGATCCAACTGGTAACCCGGCGGCAGCGTGGCCGAGCGATCGAACAAGGCGATATTGTCCAACCCCAGGAACCCACCCTGGAACAGGTTGCGCCCCTCGGCATCCTTGCGGTTGACCCACCAGGAAAAATTCAACAGCAGCTTGTGGAAGATCCGTTCCAGGAAGTCCATGTCACCGACGCCGCTCAGTGCCTTGTCCTGCTGATACACGCGCCAGCTGGCCCAGGCATGCACCGGTGGGTTGGCATCATCAAAGCGCCATTCGTAGGCCGGCAACTGGCCGTTGGGGTGCATGAAGCGGTCCTTCACCAGCAACAACAACTGCTGCTTGGCATACCCCGGATCGATCAACGCCATGGCCACTGCCTGAAAGCCCTGGTCCCAGGAGGCGTACCACGGGTATTCCCAGGTGTCGGGCATGGAGAGGATGTCGAAGTTGGACAGGTGCCGCCAATGGGTATTGCGGATATGCAAGCGCTCGGGCGGCGGCGCGGGTTGGGCCGGGTCGCCGTCGAGCCATTGGTTCACGTCGAAATAGTACAGCTGCTTGGACCACAGCAACCCGGCCAGGGCCTGGCGCTGCACGTTGCGCGCGTCTTCATCGGTAATGCCATGTTGCAAGGCGGCATAGAAGTTGTCGGCCTCCTGACGACGCAGCTCGAACAGCTTGCGGGCGTTGACCTCGGGCGCATCCGTGGGCGCAAAACGCAGGTAGAGGGTCTGGCTTTCCAGCCCTGCCAGTTCGAGGATGAAACGCGCGGCCACCTTGGTGCCCGAGTCGCGGCGGATCGCTGATTGCACAGCATTCACGACGTAATCATTGATGCCGTCCTTGAATGGCCCCGCCGCCGATTGTCCGTCCAGCTTGGAAACGTTGGTCTCGTTCTCACAAAACACCCATTCGACGCCATTCCGGCCCCAGGCACTGAGATGCCGGTCATCCAGCTCATGATGACGGGCCAGCACACGGTCACCGTCCAGCGTCAACCTTGGCTTGGGCGCACCCAAGGTCCAGCTCCAGTCATTGCGTGCCCATACCTGCGGCAGCACGTGCAGGCGTGTCGGTTGGTCGCAGCGGTTGTGCACGGTGACGCGCATGAAAATATCGTCGGGCTGGTGCTTGGCGTATTCGACGCTGATGTCGCAATAGTGGTTGTCTTCAAACACGCCGGTATCGAGGATTTCATACTCGGCATCGCCCAACCCGCGCCGCGCGTTTTCGGCGATCAGGTCGGCATAGGGAAAGGCAGCATGGGGGTATTTGTAGAGCATGCGCATATAGGCATGGCTCGGTACGCCGTCGACGAAAAAGTACAGTTCCTTGACGTCTTCACCGTGGTTGCCCTCGGCATTGTTCAGGCCGAACAGCCGCTCCTTGAGGATGGCGTCGTGCTCGTTCCACAGCGCCAGGCCCAGGCACCAGCGTTGCGCCCTGTCACTGAAACCGGCCAGGCCATCCTCGCCCCACCGGTAGGCGCGGCTGCGGGCATGTTCATGGGGGAAGTAGGCCCAGGCGTCGCCGTCTGCGCTGTAGTCTTCGCGCACCGTGCCCCATTGGCGTTCGCTCAGGTAAGGGCCCCACTCGCGCCAACGCTCGGCATTCTGCGTCGCCAGGCGCTGGCCTTCAATCGTTTCAAGTATCCGGGTGTCGGGTGTCGCCGTCATTGGGTCCTCCATCGCCTGCCAGGTGCACAGCAGTGTAGAACCCAACGACGTGCGGGGCACATGAAGACTTAGAAGATGGCGTACGTGTAGTTGAAGATCAGGCGGGTTTGGTCCTGGTCGGCGGTGCCGGTGTTCTTGCCGTGATAGGTACCGGTACGCAAGGTGGTACCGAAGCCTTTCAGAGGACCTTCCTGTACAACGTAGTCCAGACGGAAGTCGGCTTCGTTTTCTTTCTGGTCAGGGCCACCGGCAACCTTCGACTTGATATCCGAACCGTCCAGGTAAGCCACGGACGCTCGCAAGCCGGGCACGTAGGCCTTGAAGTCATACGAGTACTGGCCAAAGTTGACCTGCTCGCCCGCACGGGAGAACTGGCCAACCACCGCATCGGTAAACAGATAGAAGTCGCTGCCACCGGCACCTTGCGCCTGTGGGTCGGCAAGGCTGCCCTGGTTGACCCACACAAAGCCGCCGTCATCCCCCACACCAATGTGCCCAAGCATCAGGCTGCTGCCGCCCAATTGATAGGTGAACGCCGCACTGTAGGTCTTGTTGTCCACTTCGCCGGCGTGCCTGGCGTAGCCGCCGTTGTTGTTGAACTGATAGCCGGTCTCGCCGTTCTTGCCGTCGCTGGAGCTGTCGAAGTAGCGCAGGTCGGTCTTGAACGACTGGTCATTGCCCAAGGGCAGCACGTGGACCAGGCCGACGTAGTTCTGTTTGTAGAAGTCTTGCAGTTGGGCGTAGTAGTACTGAAGCGTCAGGTTTTTTGCGATGACGTTATCGGACGAACCAAACGGTTTGTAGTCCACACCACCGAATTTGAAACTGTCACTGTCGCGTGTCCCACCGGCCACGCTCAGGCCCGTGGAGTTGCTGGAAGCGCGGCCTTCGACGCGGTTCAGCTCACCACCGGTGAAGGTCACGTTGGGAATGTCGTTCGAGGTCAGGATGCCACCGTCAAAGGTTTGCGGGGCAACGCGGCTGTCGTTCGACACCAGGATAGGCAGGATCGGCGCCAAGCCACCACCGACGTGCAACTCGGTCTGGGAGATACGGAATTTCACGTTACCCGCGGCACGACCGAATGAGTCGGCAGGCTCGGTGCCGTTGTTCTTGGTCGGGAAGAAGCTGTTGCCGTTACCCGACAGGCCGGCGCCCGCAGTGTGGCCGTCGCCACCGTCCAGGCGCAGGGCGCCGAAGGCCATGACGTCAAAACCCACACCAACGGTGCCCTGGGTGAAACCGGATTTGTAGTCAAAGCGCAGCGCTGTCGCGGCTTCGCGCAGATCGTTGTTGGTCCCCGAGCGGTTATCCGCGCTGTAGTACATGGTCCGCGAACTGACGGACGCATGGCTGTCTTCGAGAAAGCCGCTATGACCATTGCCGGTTCCCAGGGAACCGAGTCCAAAATCATCGGCGTATGCCTGTTGTGCAAGAACGGCGGCGGTGATCGACAGCGCCAGTGTAGAAATTTTCATTAACTGCGGCCCCTAAATGTTTTTTTATATGTGCGATGTGCGAAATGACGTTTTCATCCTTACAAACGTGACGATTCTTTCACGCCGGCCGGGGCGGACTCCGTGAAGAATTAGTTAGGAAAAACCCTGGAAAATGAAATTTATCCGTTGCTGATTTTTGTCATATTCACGTCATCTCATTCATTTGCAGAATGAAGTCCAGAGGAATCTTCGTTTGCAAGCCTGCCTGCCGCTCAACAAAATCCAGGCAAAGGCCACCCTCATCGCCATAGCCATCAGGAATTTTTCTATGCACACCACCGCACATGTCAGCCCCGACGAGATCCGCAAGGGCTTTTCCAAGGCCATGTCCGATATGTACCGAGATGAAGTTCCGCTGTACGGCGCGCTGATGACGCTGGTGGCCGAGATCAACGCCCGCGTGCTCGACAGCGACCCGGGCCTGGCGCAGCAATTGCAGCGCACCGGGGAAATCCAGCGCCTGGACATGGAGCGCCACGGTGCCATCCGCCTGGGCACCGCCGCGGAACTGGCCACCATCAGCCGCCTGTTCGCGGTGATGGGCATGCAGCCGGTGGGCTACTACGACCTGACCCCGGCCGGCGTGCCGGTGCACTCCACCGCGTTTCGCGCGGTGCATGAAAGTGCGCTGCAAACCAGCCCGTTCCGCGTGTTCACCTCGCTGCTGCGCCTGGAGCTGATCGAAAATCCCGACCTGCGCGCCTTCGCTGAAAGCGCCCTGGCCAAGCGTTCGATCTTCACCCCCGCGGCCCTCGCCCTGATCGAGCAAGCGGAACGGAACGGTGGCCTCGGCGCAGCGGATGCCGACGCATTCATCCGCGAGGCCCTGGAAACCTTCCGCTGGCACCACACCGCCACCGTGACCGCCGCGCAGTACCAGCAACTCAGCGACCAGCACCGCCTGATCGCCGACGTGGTGGCGTTCAAGGGCCCGCACATCAACCACCTGACCCCGCGCACCCTGGACATCGACCAGGTCCAGGCCGCCATGCCTGGCAAGGGCATTACCCCCAAGGCAGTGATCGAAGGCCCACCGCGCCGCCGCTGCCCGATCCTGCTGCGCCAGACTAGCTTCAAGGCCCTCGATGAAGCCATCGCGTTCACCGACGCCCAAGGCAGCCACAGCGCGCGTTTCGGTGAAATTGAACAACGCGGCGTCGCGCTGACGCCCAAAGGTCGCGCCCTGTACGACCAACTGCTGAACGCTGCCCGCGATGAACTCGGCGCATTCCCGAACGAATCCAACGCCGAGCGTTATGTGCAATTGATGGAACAGCACTTCCAGGCCTTCCCCGATGACCACACGCAGATGCGCGAGCAAGGCCTCGCGTACTTCCGCTACTTCGTCACCGACAAGGGCCTGGCGGCACGCGGCCAGGCCGACCAGCCGCGCACGCTGGAAGCATTGGCCAGCGCCGGTCACGTGGCGGTAGAGCCGTTGGTATATGAAGATTTTCTGCCGGTGAGTGCGGCGGGGATCTTTCAATCAAACCTGGGGGATGCGGCGCAGAGTCACTACGCGGCTCATTCGAACCAGGCTGAATTCGAGAAGGCACTGGGGCGCCAGACGATTGATGAGTTGAAGTTGTATGAGGAGACGCAGCAGCGTTCGATGGATGCCTGCACCCAGGCACTGCTGGCATGAAATTAAGCGCCCCCCCGGCCCATCAGCGCAATCCTGCGCCGCAACGGTCCCCGGAGCCGGGAGGGCGAGGGCATCATAGGTAGCGGGGATCGGGATGTCTTCCAGTCAATTCTGAAAAAATGTGCAAGGGAGCGATTGGCTCGCTCCCTCATTGAACGGATCGCCCGTTACTTCAGCAAATCCTTGATCTCATCTTTAACCAACAAGCGTCTTTCCTTCAGCTTCTTTATCTCGTCATCGCTGCCGGCTGCCTTTTCAGCGCTCACCACCAATTCGTCAACATTGTTGTATTTATCAAACAGCGCGTTCAAACGGGCGTTTTGTGCCCGGCGCCCGTCGACTTCGTCCTTGCTCAACCCCAAGTCCTGATACAGGTCGTGTTTCACTGGCATGGCCTACCTCCGCAAGTTGATCAATGGCTACGCCCTTGAAGCTAGCCCATTCCAAGGGGTCTTGTCATGTTTGCCGGCAAACCAGTCCCGTTCGTCGCAACCTGGGCAATGGGATCAAACCTTTGCCGCGCCCTGCCCTCCACTGTAGATCGCCACTTGAGGGAGACCGGTTCATGAATCAAGCTGCCAGCGCTGTCGACACCCAATGCATCAACACCCTTCGTACCCTGGCCATGGACGCCGTTCAAAAGGCCAACTCCGGCCATCCGGGCACGCCCATGGGCCTGGCGCCGGTCGGGTATACCTTGTGGAGCCGCTTCCTGCGCTATCACCCCCAGCACCCCGACTGGCCTGGCCGTGACCGCTTTGTGTTATCCGTCGGCCATGCATCGATGTTGCTGTATTCATTGCTGCACTTGGCGGGCGTGGTGGAGATGGACGCCGAGGGCAAGCGTACCGGGCACGCCGCGATCAGTCTGGACGATATCAAGCAGTTTCGGCAGGCGGGCTCCAAGACCCCTGGGCACCCGGAATACCGTATGACCACCGGGGTCGAGACCACCACCGGCCCCCTGGGCCAGGGCTGCGCCAACAGCGTCGGGATGGCAATGGCCGAGCGCTGGCTGGCCACGCGCTTCAATCGCGAAGAAAAGACACTGTTCGATTACAACGTGTACACCTTGTGCGGCGACGGCGACATGATGGAGGGCATCAGTGGCGAAGCGGCATCGATGGCCGGGCATTTGAAGCTGGACAAGCTGTGCTGGATCTATGACAACAACACCATCAGCATCGAGGGCCACACTGAGCTGGCATTCAGCGAAGACGTGATCAAGCGCTTCCAGGCCTATGGCTGGCATACCCTGCACGTGACCGATGCCAATGACTTGCAAGCCCTGACCAATGCCCTGGAGACCTTCCATTGCAACCGGGGCGCGCCGACCCTGATCGTGGTCGACAGTGTGATCGGCTATGGCTCGCCCCATAAGCACAACACCGCCGCCGCCCATGGTGAACCCTTGGGTGAGGAGGAAATCCGCCTGACCAAGGCCGCCTATGGCTGGCCACAGGATGCAAGCTTCCTGGTACCCGATGAAGCCTGCACGGCGTTGCGTGATGCGTTGCTTGAGCGCAGCGAGCCACTGTATGAAAAATGGCTCGAACACCTTTCGCTGCTCGAACAGTATGAGCCCGAGCTGGCCGACGAATTGCACCGCATGCGTGCCGGGCAAATGCCGGAACACTGGCAGAAGCACTTGCCCCACTTCGACAGCGATGCCAAGGGCATCGCCAGCCGTGCCGCCGGCGGCGAAGTATTGAATGCGTTTGCCCAGCAAATCCCCTGGCTGCTCGGCGGCTCGGCGGACTTGTCGCCGTCGACCAAGACCAACCTCACCTTCGACGGTGCCGGGCGTTTCAGTGCCGACGACTACAGCGGGCGCAACCTGCATTTCGGCATCCGCGAACACGCCATGGGCGCGATTGCCAATGGCATGGCGCTGTCGTATTTGCGGCCGTATACCTCGACATTCCTGGTGTTCAGCGACTACATGAAACCGCCGATCCGCCTGGCGGCGATCATGGAATTGCCGGTGATATTCGTGTTTACCCATGACTCGATCGGCGTCGGTGAAGACGGCCCGACCCACCAGCCCATCGAGCATCTGACCCAACTGCGCGCCACGCCGGGGTTGCTGACCCTGCGCCCGGGTGACGCCAATGAAACCCTGGAGCTGTGGAAAGTCGCCCTGGCGCAAACCCATCGGCCGAGCTGCGTGGTGTTGTCGAGACAGCCACTGCCGACGCTGGATCGCAGTAAATATGCGGCGGCGTCCGGCGCGGCCAAAGGCGCGTATGTGTTGGCGGGGGCTGAAGCGCCGGATGTCATCCTGATCGCGACGGGCAGTGAAGTCAGCCTTGCCGTGGAGGCTTATGAACAACTCAAGGCTGAAGGGATTGCCGCGCAAGTGGTTTCAATGCCCAGTTGGGAGCTGTTCGAAGACCAGGACCAGGCTTATCGCGACAGCGTGCTGCCGCCGGCCGTGAAGGCCAGGGTCGTGGTGGAACAGGCCGGCCCCCTGGGCTGGGATCGCTATGTCGGCCAGACCGGCGCCAAGGTGGTGATGAACAGCTTCGGCGCGTCGGCACCGCTGGCGAAGTTGCAGGAGAAGTTCGGGTTTACTACAGAGAACGTGGTGAAACAGGCCAGGGCGCAGATCCAACTGACGCAACGCTGAGCAAAATGTGGGCGGCCCCACGGCCTCCTGTGGCGAGCGGGCTTGTTGTGGCGTCGGCCCGAAGGCCGCCACGGGACCAAGCTCCCTCGCCACAGACCACTGGAAATTGTGTAGATACCCATGGCCATCAGGGGCAAGCCCCCTCCCACATTTAGATCACCTGCATCCTGTTAGATCACCTACACATTTCTAGATCACGTACACACATTTGAATCAGCGTAACGCTCGGCGCAGTACTTTACCCACCGTGGTCTTGGGCAACTCGGTGCTGCGAAACTCCACATACCTGGGCACCTTGTAGCCCGTCAGGTATTCCCGGCAATGGGCCAGGAGCTGTTCCTGGGTCAGGTTCGGGTCCTTGCGTACCACGATGATCTTGACCCTCTCGCCGGTCACGCCGTCCTCCACGCCGATCGCCGCGACTTCGCCGACGCCGGGGTGCAGCGCCACCACATCCTCGATTTCATTGGGGTACACGTTGAAGCCCGAGACCAGGATCATGTCTTTCTTGCGGTCCACCAGGCGGATATAGCCGCGCTCATCCATCACGCCGATATCACCGGTCGACAACCACCCCTCGGCGTCCAGCACTTCGGCGGTTTCGTTCGGCCGTTTCCAGTAGCCCTGCATCACCTGCGGACCGCGCACTTGCAGTTCGCCTTGTTCGCCGATATCGGCCAGTTCGCCGTCTTCCCGCATGAAGCGTACCCAGGTCGACGGCAGCGGCACGCCGATGCTGCCGGTGAACTCCATCTCGCGCATGCGTGAGATGTCGATGGGGCTGATGCTCACCACCGGCGAGCATTCGGTCAGGCCATAGCCTTCGATGATCGGCAGGCCGGTGACTTCCTTCCAGCGCTTGGCCACCGCCGTGTGCGTGGCCATGCCGCCCGCGATCACCATGCGCAGGTCGGAAAAGTCCCGCGCGCAGAACTCCTTATTCTCCAGCAGGCCGTTGAACAACGTATTGACCCCGGCGATGCCATTGAAACGCTCCTTGCGCAGGATCATCTGCACCCGTTTCACATCACGGGGGTTGGCAATGAGGATGTTGCGCCCGCCCAGGCACATGAACATCAGGCAGTTCACCGTCAGGGAAAAGATGTGGTACAGCGGCAGCAGGGTGACGTTGGTTTCCTGCTTGTCCTGGTCGAGTTGATCACCGACCCAGGCCTTGGCTTGCAGCAGGTTGGCGATGATATTGCGGTGGCTGAGCATCACGCCCTTGGCATCCCCCGTGGTGCCGCCGGTGTATTGCAGGAAGGCCAGGTCGTCGAGCGCCATGGCGACCGGGAAGTGGTTGAGCGCCCGCCCCTGTTTAAGTACCTGGTTGAAACGCACCGAGCCACGCAGGTTGAACGCCGGCACCTGCTTTTGCACGCGGCGCAGGATGAAGTTCATCGCCGCGCCCTTGAAGGTGCCGAGCAAGTCGCCGATGGCCGCCACCACCACGCGCTTGACGCTGCTGCCGGCGATGACTTTTTCCAGGGTGTGGGCGAAGTTTTCGAAGATCACCACGGTTTCGGCGCCGCTGTCCTTGAGCAAATGCTTGAGCTCATGGGCGGTGTACAACGGGTTGACGTTGACCACCACCGCGCCGGCCAGGAGGGTGCCCAGCAGGCAGATCGGGTACTGCAAGCAGTTGGGCATCATCAACGCCACGCGGTCGCCCTTCTTGACGCCCTGGCCTTGCAGCCAGGCGGCAAACGCAACGCCCTGCACGTGCCAGTCGGCGTAGGTCATTTCCGTGCCGATACTGACGTAGGCGACCCGCTCGCGGAATTTTTCCAGGTGCTCCAGGAACACCTCGCGCAACGATGGGTAGTCTTCGATACCGGCATCGATGTCCGCCGGGACGCCGGGCAGGTAAGCGTTCAACCAGACCCGTTCGGTCTGTTCCAGGCTGATAGCGTTCATGGCAGTCTCCTTGTTGTTGTTTTTGATAGAGCTACTTTTCGACGATGGCGGTAATGCCCAGCCCGCCCGCCGCGCAGATGGAAATCAGGCCGCGTCCACCCCCGCGTTCATGGATGGCCTTGGCCAAGGTCGCCAATTGCCGGCCTCCGGTGGCGGCAAACGGGTGGCCGCAGCCCAGGGAGCCACCGTTGACGTTCATTTTGGCGCGGTCGATGGCACCCAGTGGCGCCTCCAAGCCTAGACGCTCGCGGCAATACTCGGCGTCCTCCCAGGCCTTGAGCGTACACAGCACCTGGGCGGCAAAGGCTTCGTGGATCTCGAAGAAATCGAAGTCGGCGAAGCTCAGGCCTTCGCGCTTGAGCATGCGTGGCACCGCATAGGCCGGCGCCATCAACAAGCCTTCGGTGCCGTCGACAAAATTCACCGCCGCCGTCTCGCCCGTGCGCAGGTAGGCCAACACCGGCCAGCCATTGGCTGCCGCCCATTCTTCGCTGGCCAACAGCACCACCGAGGCGCCATCCGTCAGTGGCGTGGAGTTGCCCGCCGTGAGAGTGCCGTTCTGGCGGTCGTAGGCCGGGGACAGCCCGGCGAGTTTCTCCAGGCTGGCGTCGGCGCGCAGGTTGTTGTCCCGCGCCAGGCCGCGATGGGGGCTGATCAGGTCGTCGAAGAAACCGCGTTTGTACGCGGCATCCAGGCGTTGGTGACTGGTGAGGGTCAGCTCATCCTGGGCCAGGCGCTTGATCTGCCAGCGCTTGGCCATTTCTTCGCAATGCTCGCCCATGGACAAGCCGGTGCGCGGCTCGCCATTGCGCGGCAGCAGCGGCTTGAAAAACATCGACGGGCGCACCTTCAGCAGCGCCTTCAACTTGTCGCCCATGCCCTTGGCACGGTTGGCCGCGAGCAAGGTGTGGCGCAGGGACTCATTGATGCCGATGGGCGCGTCGGAAGTGGTATCGGCGCCGCCGGCAATGCCGACTTCGATCTGGCCGAGGGCGATTTTATTCGCCACCAGCAAGGCCGCTTCCAGACCGGTACCGCAGGCTTGTTGCACGTCGTAGGCCGGGGTCTGCGGGGACAAGGTGGTCGACAGCAGCGACTCACGCGCGAGGTTGAAATCCCGCGAATGCTTGATCACCGCGCCGGCAGCGAACTCGCCCAGGCGCTGGCCGTGGAGGTTGTAGCGGTCGACCAGGCCTTGCAGCGCAGCCACCAGCAGATCCTGGTTGCTGTCGTGGGCGTATACCGTGTTGGAACGGGCAAACGGGATGCGGTTGCCGCCGATGATCGCCACGCGGCGGGTCGGGGCCGGGTTGAAGCTGTAGTCACTCATGTAGGGTTCTCATTCCAGACAAATAGCCCGCGCATATGCGGTTTGTCGCCGGCGAAATTGCGCACTTCGAATTCGCGGCGCGGGCCGCTCACGGGGTGTTGCCATAGGGCGACCTGGCCGGGCAGAAAGATCGGCAGCTTGAAGTCGCAATGGGCCTGGGCCTGATCCAGGCCACCGGGCGGTTGTTGAGCGGCCAATGCACGGCTGAGGGTCCACATGCCATGGGCGATGGCACGACGAAAGCCGAAGAGCCTGGCGCCGATCAGTGAGGTGTGGATCGGGTTGAAGTCCCCCGAGACCCTGGCAAACCGCCGCCCCAGGTCGGCGGGCAGCATCCAGCGCTGGGTGCGCAGCAGGCCTTCTTCCTGCAACGGCAGGGCGTCACCCCACGGCTCGCCCACCGGGTCTTTGACCTCGCGGCGCAGGTACAGGCTGTCGCTTTCCCACGCCAGGGCGCCGTTGCTGTAGGCGCGGGTGGCGATGCTCAGCGCCTGGCCCTTGGCATGGGCCACCCAGCGTTCGCAAAAGACTTCCAGGCGCAGCGCCTGGCCTTCATGCAGGCGCTGGTGCTGCCGGATGCGGTTGGCCAGGTGCACCATGCCGCTGGCCGGGTACGGGAAACTCGGACGGGTCAACACCATCAGGTGCAGGGGGAACGCCAGCACATGGGGGTACGACAGCGGCACCCCCTGCTCGCGCCGGAACCCACAAGCACGCCCATAAGCGTCGATGTCGGCGCCAGACAATGCCACCGCCGAACGCACCAGACGCTCGTTGGGCAACAGCGGCGCACCGTCGAGCTTGGGCTTGCGCAAGGCGCGTACGCCGTCGAGCAACAGCTGGGTGCGCGAGGGCGGTGGGTCAATGATCTGTGTGATGTAGTCCATGGACTCAGGCTCCCAGCAGGCTTTGGCCGCACACTCGGACGACCTGGCCATTGACCCCACCCGAGGCAGGATGGGCCAGCCAGGCGATGGTTTCGGCCACATCGACCGGCTGCCCACCCTGAGACAGGGAATTCATGCGCCGCCCGGCTTCGCGGATCATCAGCGGGATCTTCGCGGTCATCTGTGTTTCGATAAAACCGGGCGCCACCGCGTTGACCGTGATCTGCTGCGCTGCCGCTCTCGGGGCCAGGCCCTGTACCAGGCCGATCACGCCGGCCTTGGAGGTGGCGTAGTTGCTTTGCCCGAGATTGCCGGCAATCCCGGAGATCGACGACACACACACGATGCGCCCACCGGGGTTCAGCCCCTGGTTTTCCAACAAGGCGTTGCTCAGGTTCAGCGGCGCTTCCAGGTTGACCGCCAGCACGCTGCGCCAGGCCGCTTCGGTCATCTTGGCGATGGTCTTGTCGCGGGTGATCCCAGCGTTGTGGACGACCACGTCGAAGGCGCCGTACTGACTGACATGGGCCTGCAACAACGCCCCTGCATCCGCACTGGTGATGTCCAACGGCAACGCCGAACCGCCGACGCTGGCGGCCGCTTGCTGCAACGACTCCTGTGCCTGGGGCACGTCCACGCAGACCACGTGGGCGCCGTCGCGGGCCAGTACCTGGACAATCGCCAGGCCGATGCCACGGGAAGCCCCGGTAACCAGCGCGCGTCGGCCGGCAAAGGGTTTATCCCAGTTGACGCTGGGGTGGCCGTCCACCGGTTTTTCCAGGCGCACCACCTGCCCGGAGACGTAGGCCGAGCGGCGCGACAGGAAGAAACGCAGGCTGCTGTCCAGTGCGTCCTCCGCACCTGGCGCCACATAGAGCAATTGCACCGTGATCGCGCGGCGCAGCTCCTTGGCCAGCGACCGCACCAGCCCTTCGAGGGCACGCTGGGCGATGGCCTGGGGCAGATTCGCGCAGTGTTCGGGCGCCGTGCCCAACACCACCACCCGACCGTGCTGGCCGAGGCGTTTGGCGTTGGCGTGGAAGAATTCGTACAGCTCATCCAACTGTTTCAGGTCGACCACAGCGCTGGCATCGAACACTGCGCCCTGCACCTTGACCGTGGACGGCGCCTTGAGCGTCGCCGGCGCGGCGGTGACCGTGTCGGTGGCGCTGAAAACCTGTTGCACTCGCGTGGAAAGCCGCCCTGCCCCGGCGACGATCACCGGGTTGGCCAGGCCTGGCTGGCCGCTGCGATGGCGCTGCAACGGCACGGGCTGAGGCAAGCCCACCGCCTGGGCCAGGCGCCGGCCCCAGGGGGAATTGACGAACGATAGGTAGCTGTCACTCATATCCGCATTCACTCACAACACATTCTGACCTTGTAAACCCGATCCAATGTGGGAGGGGGCAAGCCCTAATGCCAGTCATGTAGGAGCGAGCTTGCTCGCGAAGAACTCAGGACCACCACGTTTATCCAGAATGAACGCGTTGCTTAGACGTTCTTCGCGAGCAAGCTCGCTCCTACAAAAAACCTTAACTGACTGGCATTGGACCCAGCCCCCACCCACATTGACCGGGTTTGCCCTAATTGACCGAGGCGTTTTCGCTTTGGCTGCTGCGCCGCTTGGGCGCCGGCTCCAACGCCTGCCTGCGCTGCTGCAACGCCTCCAGCAAACCGAAGTCCTGGGGGAAGTCATCCACCTGGATCGCGTGGTCGGCATATTCCACATAGCGCGCCAGCAAGGCGTCTTCGTCAGCGCTGATCAGGTCCAGCGCCCGCGCCTTGACGCGCCAGGCGGTAAAGGCCGTGGCGGAAATCGGCATCGGTTCGAGCAGGCCTTGCTTGATCGCCGGCTTGAGTCGAGCGTCGATCAATTCCACCTGCGGCAACAGGCGGAAGCCGAGTTCGCCGTAGGCCAGCTTGTCGATTTCCGGACGTGGGATGTAGGAATTGGCCAACAAACGGTCGCGGGTTTCGCCGGAGGTCTGCACCACATCGGCGACCTGGGCCAGCAAGTGATCCGAGGGTTTGCGCAGCGGGATACCGAACGGGAACGTCAAGCCTCGCAGCACCGCAGCAGCCGCTTTCGATGGGTAATTATCCAGCACTTCGGCCAGGGCTTCATGGGCGCGCAACAAGGCGTCCTGGGCCGACCAATGCACCAGCGGCAGGTCCGCCTGGGGCCGTCCATCGTCCTCAAAACGCTTGAGCACGCAGGACAGGATGTACAACTGCGACAGGATATCGCCCAGGCGCCCGGTGATACTTTCCTTGCGCTTGAGCGCCCCGCCCAGCACGCCCATGGAAATATCCGAAATCAATGCCAGCACCACCGACAGCCGATTAGCCTGGCGGTAATAGGACGCCAGCGCCGGGTCGGTCTTGGCTGGCACGGAAATCAGCCGGCCGCCCGTCAGCGCATTCACCGCCGCGCGTACCGTGTTAGCCAGCACAAAACTCACATGGCCAAACATCGCGCGGTCAAAGTCTTCCAACGCCTTGCGCCGATCCGGGTTGCGCGCCGCTTCCATCTCGCGGAACACGTAGGGATGGCAACGGATCAAGCCCTGGCCAAAGATGATCAGGCAACGCGTCATGATGTTCGCGCCCTCCACCGTGATGGCGATGGGGCTTTGCTGGTAGGCACGCGCCAGGAAATTATTCGGGCCCATGCAAATGCCTTTGCCAGCGACGATATCCATGCCGTCGTTGACGATCATCCGCGCGCGCTCGGTGACGTGGTACTTGGCGATGGCCGAGATCACCGAGGGTTTCTCGCCCGCGTCCAGAGAGGCCACCGAGACCTTGCGCACCGCATCGCAGGCATACAAATGCCCGGCCATGCGCGCCAGCGGCGCCTGCACGCCTTCGAACTTGCCGATGGGCAGGCCGAACTGTTTACGCATCGCCGCATACGCGGTGGTACCGCGCACCGCGACCTTGCCCAGGCCGACGTTGGCCGATGGCAGCGAAATCGCCCGGCCAGCGGCCAGGCACTCCATCAACATGCGCCAGCCGTTGCCGACTTGCTCGCGGCCGCCGATGACCCACTCCAAAGGAATGAAAACATCCTTGCCGGTGGTAGGACCGTTCTGGAACACCGCATTCAACGGCCAGTGACGGCGCCCACTGTTGACGCCGGGATGGGAGGTCGGGATCAACGCGCAGGTGATGCCGAGTGAACCGGGCGCGCCGAGCAAACCGTCCGGGTCCTCGGCGCGAAACGCCAGGCCGAGCACAGTGGCGATGGGCCCCAGGGTGATGTAGCGCTTGTCCCAGGTCACGTTGAAACCCAGTACTTCTTCCCCCTCATGCAGGCCCTTGCAGACAATGCCCAGGTCCGGGATCGCCCCCGCGTCGGAACCGGCATAGGGGCTGGTGAGCGCGAAGCACGGGATATCTTCACCCCGGGCCAGGCGCGGCAGGTAGTAATTGCGTTGGGCATCGGTGCCGTAGTGCAGCAGCAACTCCGCCGGGCCCAGGGAGTTGGGCACCATCACCGAAATCGCCGCCGCCGAGCAGCGCGTCGACAGCTTCATCACCACTTGCGAGTGCGCATAGTGAGAGAAACCTTTGCCGCCGTACTGCTTGGGAATGATCATGCCGAGGAAGCCGGCGTCCTTGGTGTACTGCCAGCCTTCGGGGGACATGTCCTGCCAGACCTGGGTGGTTTCCCAGTCGTTGGCGATGTCGCAAAGGGTTTCGACTTCATTGTCGAGGAAGGCTTGCTCCTCGGCACTCAAGCTGGCTGGCGCGGCTTGCAACAGGCGCTGCCAGTTGGGCTTGCCGCTGAACAGCTCGGCGTCCCACCACACGGTGCCGGACTCGATCGCCGCGCGTTCAGTGTCGGACATCGCCGGCATGATCGTACGAAACAGGCCCAGGGCCTTGCTGGTCAACAGGGTACGGCGCAGGGGTTTGATCGTCATCAGGAATGCCGGCACCACCACCAGCACCGCCGCGACGGTGGTGCCGAAAGCGGCGACCACATTGAACAGGTAACCCGCCGCCAGCCAGACCAGGCCAGCGCCCAACCACAGGGTGGCGGCGGCTTGTCGATACGCCAGGGCAATCGCGGCTGCGAAACCCACCAATAACCAGATAACCATGGAGATACCTCGACTCGATTCAGGGCGTGGCAAACGTGGGTGCAGATCGAAATGAGCTGCGGCGTAACGCCACACTACAAACTCGGAAAGATAAATTCAAATTTTGTTTTGAAATTTTTATTTAATGTACGGGCAAAAAAAATGGCGGATGAATGGATCAGCCTCTCAGGTTTGTTCATCAGGAAATCGCAACGGGTCGCATGGGCGACCCGTCGATAAGTGACAACATGAAGAGGCAGCCGGATGCGCCAACTACCTCATGACGCCGTCACACCGTTTAGGTCAGAACCGATAGGTCGCTGACACACTGACCACTTCGCCCTTGCCCTCGGATTTTCCATCAAGTCGCGAGCCACCCAGGCGGTCTTGATTGTGTGTCTTCAGGTTGACCTCCTGTACAAACTGCCGCGAGTAGGCCGCGTCAACACTTAAACCAGGAATGGCTCTTACGTTGTAGCCGAACCCAAGCGAAGCGAAGATCCGGTCACCGTCGGGGATACGCGGATCACGTGTTGAGTTGCGTGTGGGGGTCTGGTCAAACGACACACCGCTGCGCAAGGTCAGGTCGTCAGTGAGCTTGTAATCGCCGCCGAAAGAGTACTGCCAGGCATCGCGATACTTGTAGGGAATCGATACGATCAGGTTACCGTCCGATGTCAGCGTAAGAGCCTTGAAGGATGACCATTGGGTCCAGGTCGCACTGACGCCCAGGGTCAACCGTTCATTGACTTCATGCACCCAGTCAAAGGAAGCATTCGCCGGGATATCCAGCCGAGTCTCGGCGTTGGCGCCGTCCGGTTGCAATCTCAAGCCGGGGTACAAGACCCCCACCAGTGTCGTGCCATCGGGCAACGCGGGATCAGTCATCAGGCTTTTCAACGCAGCATCAGCCCGAATGTTGTATTTGCCCTCCATCTTGTTCTTGATTTTCGCGTGGTAGTTCAAACCCAGAGTGTCACGTTCGGTGGGTTTCCAGACGACGCCTGTGAACCAGCCAACGGACGTGTTATCGACCTTGACTCGCATCAATGCGTTGCCCACGCCTGACGGGAAAGGAATGCCCGCTGGCGAGGCGGCCGCCGCCCCCAGCAGGTCAATGTTCTGGCTGACGAAGCCTTTAGTGTGCTGGACGATTGCCCCTGCACCAATAGAGAACCGATCGGTGACCTTGAACGATAGAGAGCCCGTGAGCCCTACCGTTTCGATCTTGGTGTCGACGGCAAAATCACGCCCCTTCCAGTCCTCGTCCCAGGTACTGCGCATACCCTGAGGCACCACTTGGCTCAGGCCGAAAGCAAAGCGATCATTGATCGGTATAACCATGAAACCGGTAGGCAGCCAGGCGGTAAAACCACCCTCACCGCCGTCACCTTGGGAATAAGGCGTACCAAAAGACCCGTCCGGGTTCAAAGGTGTTTTTTCCAGAGGGTTACCATTGAGGTCGTAGGCCTGACCTTTGTATTTGATATTGATGCGAGCGTAGTCAATGGTGAACTGCGCAACGCTTTGATCGATAAACGCCATTGCCGCAGGGTTGTTGTAAGCCGCACTTGGATCACCCTTGAACAGCGATCCCCCACCGAACCCACGCCCCCAACCAGCGGCACCTACAGTCGGAGTAGCAAAACCACCGGCCTGAACCGGCACCGTTACCGCTATTCCACCCAACAACGCCAGCCCCAGTGCGACCTGCACTTGTAGTTTCTTATTGTTCATGCGGCACTCCTTATTATTATCAACGGCCGACTCTGCGGAAGCGTCTTAAAAAACCCAAGCACTCGCGGAAGCACCTGCGCGTCATATCGCTGATACGTTTTTAAGATGCTACGGGTGTCGCCTTATTTACTTCAAACAGGTGCCCCTTTCGAGGCACCTGCCTACAGCGGGTGATCAGCCCCTGGTTCTAACCCAACGAGTTATTGAACGGTCAGGCCTGGTGCGTTAACAGTCAGCGATTGAATAGTGCAGTTGCCGGTTCCCTGACCAAGCAGGGTTTGATTGGTTGCGCCAAGAACGTGGGTGGATTGATTCCAGGTCACAGCAATGCTGGTAGGGCCGCAGTCCGACCGAGGAATCAGCGGAGGAGCACCATTGATCACGTAGCCCACATTGGACAGGGTACCGGCGCTGAGGCTAGTAGCGGTCAACACCCAACCTGGGGTAGGGAGACTTTTCAGTTGCGCCAGTGGACACAGAATGCCACCAGTGAAACTAGCGCTTGAAATAGTCGCCACACCACCTGCAACAGTGCCGCTCGCAGTAAGGGTGCAAGTAACAGGGGCGGACGAAGAAGGCGAAAGTACGGTAATGGAGCCGGTCAAGTTGGTGAACGGTCCATTCGGAACGATCGATGCCGCACTGGCCATCGATGCTGCACCGAAACTGAGAGCAAAAGACGTTACACAAACGAGGGTTTTCAAGCTTTTCATTGTTTTTCCTCACATGTTATGGCGAATTCATTTCGCCCGGGGTAATGGCCATGAACGAGAGGTCACGGTGAAACTGCAGAACTTCCCTTTCCAGCCAAATCTCAATTCAATTACCGCTACAACATCCAACCACTACTCAACCACTTTGAAGTTCGGTGGCATCTTGATCGACACCGTCTTGATCTTGCAGTCTTCGCCAATCGGAACATTGGCTGCTTCCAACTTTCCGGTGGCGTTATCCCAGGTGCCGTCGGCCGTGGAAGGGCCGCACTTGCCGCCCAGGCCGAAGGCGTGCACATCTACGCGGATCTTCGACATCGAGCCGCTTTTTGCGTCCTTGGCAATTAATACCCACGGCAAGTTGATGGCTTCGACCCGGCTGCACTTGAGGCCGCCATCGAATTCAACTTTATCGACATTCACCGACGTCCCATCGGCGGCAACCTTACCGGCGACTTTGATGGTGCAGTCGGCGCTGATCAGCGCGCCCTTGGAAAAGCTGATCGGGCCCTGGGCAGTAAAGGCGCTGCCGGCCGGTTCGATACGTGCGGCCTGGGCCTGTTGATAGACAATCAAACCCAACGCAGCCAATACGATATGCGTGGTGAACTTGGCAGGTGCTTGCATGGTGTACGTCCTTCCCTTGAAATTATTTTTGTTCGGGTCAAACAACTTGCTTGCCATAAAATCGGTAACACCAGGGCGATAGCAACCTGCGCAATACACAGATCACGAACGCCGTAAATAACGTACTACTTCAGATCAAAATGACTGGGTCGTGCCGCTGTACTTTTCCAAGTACTTCAAACGCTGTGAAGGTTGAAGATTGGTCAGCGTGATATCACCGCCATAATGATTCAGCACACGATGATCCATCCGTCGTCGCCATAAGTAAGGTACATAGGCCCAGACAATCATGCTCGCGTAACCGTAGGGTAGTTGCGGCGATTCATCGAAGTGACGCAACGACTGATAACTACGCGTGGGGTTGGCATGGTGATCGGAATGCCGTTGCAACTGGAACAAAAAGATATTGGTGACAATTCGATTACTGTTCCAGGAATGCCGTGGCGAGCAACGCTCATAACGACCGTTGGGCAACTTCTGGCGTTTAAGGCCGTAGTGTTCGACATAGTTCACCACTTCCAGCAACGAGAAGCCGTAGATGCCCTGGATGATCAGGAATGGCACCACTGCCCAACCCAACCAGGCGATCATCGCGCCCCACAGCACCACGCTGTACATCCAGGCACTGAGCACACCATTTTTCCAATGCCAGGCCGGCAGGCCGAGTTTGCGCAGGCGCTCGCGCTCCAGGTTCCACGCCGAGCGGGCGCTGAACCACACCGAGCGCGGCAGAAAGGCCCAGAAGCTCTCACCCAGGCGGGAGCTGGCGGGGTCTTCCGGGGTAGCGACACGTACGTGATGGCCGCGGTTGTGTTCGGTGTAGAAGTGCCCATAGAACGTAGGGGCCAGCGTGACCTTGGCCAGGAACACTTCCAACGGCTTGGGCTTGTGCCCCAGTTCATGCGCGGTGTTGATCGCAATGCCGGTGGCAGCTCCCGTGGACATGGCCATGCCCAGGTAAGTGAATACGCTGATCTGACCGTGAAGCTGGGTGCGCTCGGTGATATACGCAGCGGCCTGTGCCATCCAGCTCGAAGGGTCCAGTGTGGCGGTGGCGTGCAGCAGGCCGCCGTTGATGATCCAGTCGATACCGCCAGCGGCCAGCCAGCCGGTGATGACCACCGAAGCGATGACAAACAGCACACCGGTGTAGACGATCCAGCGGTAGTAGCCTTGGGACTCAAGGTGGCTGACGGCGGACTCGGGCGGGTTGCTGACGTCTTCACCGAGCAGGCCGTCGATCAACGGGATCAGGCCAAAAATCACCAGTACGCCGACCCACCACAATTGTTGTACGCCGGTGGTGATGGCGAGAGCGCCGGAGAGCAAGGGGGTTGCCAGCGGCATGATGCCGAGCCACCACAGGTGGCGCTTGCCGTCGGTCCAGATGCTTGGAGCTGCCAGGGCCTGGTTCATGGCAGCCTCCGAATGCAGTCGGTGGGCAGGCAAACGAATGGGGCGACAAACAGGTTCACGGAGCGCTGACTGCCCCGAAAAACCAACCATGCGATAAAAGACGTTTTTTTCATTATTTTATTCGCTCTTAGGCATTTCAAAAATTGTTTCAAATTAGACATTGAAATAATTTTTTTAAATAAATAGCGCGGAATCGTTAGGTCGTCAACTAGTTTCTCGAGCGCTTTTTTCCGTGACCGATCAGTCTCTTTTTCAGCTGTTTAGTCAGGTGTCTAGGCCAGGCAATTGACGCCGTTGAACCGCAAGTCGGGTAACCAATTATTTACTAGCCAGGGCAAATGGCGGATGCAACAGCGTGGCGTTTTGCGCCGGTCGCACGCGCTTGGCAACCTGCTCCACCAGCACGGCCACACGCTCGGCGGCCGTGATTGGCAACATGTGTCCGCGCCCCTCCACCACTTGCAGCTTAAGCCCCGGCACCTTGCTGGCCAGGGCCTGGCCGTGTTTTTGAAAGTCCAGCACCTTGTCCTGTGCGCCGTAGATCAGGCCGATGGGCAGGGTCAGTTGCGGGTAGCGCTTGACCATGTCCGGCAAGTGCTGGTTGACCAGGTTGATCTCGGTGGAGGCGGCATAGAAGTTGTCAGGGCGCATGCCGAGCAAGCCGCCACCGCGCGTGGCGAAATCGTCTGGAGCGGCATCAGGGGCGAACACGCCTTTGACCACCGAGCCTTTGGTCAGCAGGCCGACGGGCATGGTCAGGGTATGCGCCATCCAGCGTCGCAACCACGCCGGGCGCACCGCCAATGACAGGAACACCAGTGGCAACAAACGTTGGGGATGGGTCAGCGGCGCCACCAGAATCAACCCCGATACCGCATGGGGGTGGTCAAGGGCCAGCGCCAGGGCAATCGCACCGCCGAGGGAATGCCCCAGCACCAGCGGTTTGTCCAGGCCCAGCGTATTGATAAAGGCGGCGATTTGCCGGGCCTGGGCCGGCAGGTCGGCGGGCGTACCGGTGTGACGGGTGGAATAACCCGACCCCGGGCGGTCGAGGGTGATCACCCTGAAGTGCTCACGCAATCGGCCGGACAAGGCATAGGTCAGGTTGCGACTGCTGCCCATCAGCCCGTGAATCATGACCAGCGGTGGGCCTTCGCCCTCCTCGTAATAGTGAAAGCGCTCGCCCTCGACATCGACGAAACGCCCATTGCCTGGAACAGCTGTTTCGATGCGCCGTGTCATCCAGGTACTGAACCCCCATAACACGGCGCTCGCACCGACCAGCACACCCGCAGCGATAACCCATTCAACAGCCATAGCTCGGTCCTCTGCTTCCCTGCTGCCGACCGCCCGACCGGTATTGATCAAGGCCTCAGCCATCGTCCACACCCGGGACCTAAACTTCGTGCATACCCTCGCGTCCGTCGGACAGGTCGCACATAAGGAGCCAGGGACTAGCGTAGGCGATATTTTCAGGTAGATTATTTAAAATCTTTTTTAAAATAAATAATTCAATTTTCCTTTGCAATGGTGTTCTATCTAAAAGACAAAACAAAAAACAGGAGCACATTCGATGCCCATGAAGGACTGCCTATGAATGCCCACAGCGAATCCATCGACATCGCCATCATCGGTTCAGGCTTCGCCGGCCTGTGCATGGCCATCCAGCTCAAGGAGGCCGGCCTGACCGACTTCTTTATCGCCGAGCAGGCCGAGACGCTCGGCGGCACGTGGCGCGACAACCACTACCCAGGGTGCGCCTGCGATGTGCAGTCCCATGTCTACTCGTTTTCGTTTGCGCCCAACCCTGACTGGACGCGCCAATTCGCGCCGCAAACGGAAATCCGCGCTTACCTGGAGCAATGCGCCCGGCGATTCGAGCTGATGCCGTACCTGCGCTTCAACATGGGCCTGCAACGCGCCGTGTTCGATGAGCAGCAGCAACGCTGGCAACTGCGTTTCAGTGACGGGCGCCAGGTCAGCGCGCGGGTGCTGATATCGGGCATGGGGGCGCTGTCGCGCCCGGCGCTGCCGGATATTCCGGGGCTGGAGAGTTTCAAGGGCAAGCGCTTCCACTCCCAGCAGTGGGACCACGACTACCTCTTGAAGGGCAAGCGCGTGGCGGTGATCGGCACGGGCGCCAGTGCCATTCAGTTCGTGCCGCAGATCGCGCCACAGGTGGCCCATCTGGACCTGTTCCAACGCACCCCGCCGTGGATCATGCCCAAGCCCGACCGACCGATTTCTCGCGCCGAACGCTGGGCCTTCAAGCACCTGCCTTTCACCCAGCGCCTGGTACGCGGTGCTTTTTACTGGGCGCTGGAAGGTCGCGTGGTGGGCTTTGCCCTGCACCCACGGCTGATGAAGATGGTGCAGAAAATCGCCCTGCGCCACCTGCACAAACAAGTGGCCCGCCCTTCCCTGCGCAAGGCCCTGACCCCGGACTACACCATCGGCTGCAAGCGCGTGCTGATCTCCAACGACTATTACCCGGCGCTGTCACGCAGCAATGTCGAGGTGGTGACCGAGAGTGTGCTGCGCATCGAAGCCGATGGCGTGATCACCGCCGACGGTAAAAAACACCCCGCCGATTGCCTGATCTTCGGCACTGGCTTCCAGGCCACCGACCCGCTGCCCCGCGATTGCATCATCGGCCGCGACGGCGTCGACCTGATGGATGCCTGGCGCGATGGCGCACATGCCTATAAAGGCACCACGGTGCCGGGCTATCCGAACCTGTTCCTGATCATCGGGCCCAACACCGGGCTGGGGCATAACTCGATGATTCTGATGATCGAGGCCCAGGTCGCCTACATCCTCGATGCGCTCAAGCACATGCAGCGACACCGCATCGCCACGGTCGACGTCAAACCCGCCGTGGAGCACACCTACAACCAGCAACTGCAGGCCAGGCTCAAGCGCACCATCTGGAATACCGGCGGTTGCCGCAGCTGGTATCTCGATCCCCGTACCGGCAAGAACACCACGCTGTGGCCCGGTTCGACCTGGCGCTTCAAGCAGGTCACCCGGCACTTTGCGCTCAAGGACTATGTCGTCGGCCTGGCGCCGGTCAACGCACCACCGCGCGCGATAGCCGCACCCAATGCCGGTGTCGAAAGGAGCCTGTCATGAAGTCATTCAACGGCCGCGTAGCGGCGATTACCGGCGCGGCGTCGGGTATGGGCCGCGCATTGGCCCTGGCCCTGGCCAGGGAAGGCTGTCACCTGGCGCTGGCGGACAAGAATAGCCAGGGACTGGAGCAGACCCTGGCCTTGATCAAGACCTCGCCCCTGTCGCCGGTGACCGTCACCACCCAGGTGCTGGATGTGTCCGACCGCCAGGCCATGGAAGACTGGGCCGCGCGCTGTGCGGCCGACCATGGCCAGGTCAACCTGATCTTCAATAATGCCGGCGTGGCGCTTTCGAGCACCGTCGAAGGCGTGGACTATGCCGACCTGGAATGGATCGTCGGCATCAACTTCTGGGGCGTGGTGCATGGCACCAAGGCATTTTTGCCCTACCTCAAGGCCAGCGGCGACGGCCATGTGATCAACACCTCCAGCGTCTTCGGCCTGTTTGCCCAGCCCGGCATGAGCGGCTACAACGCGACCAAATTCGCCGTGCGCGGCTTTACCGAAGCCCTGCGCCAGGAGCTCGATTTGCAACGGTGCGGCGTCTCGGCCACCTGTGTACACCCAGGCGGCATTCGCACCGATATCTGCCGCAGCAGCCGTATCGACGCGAACATGACCGGCTTTTTGATCCACAGCGAACAGCAGGCCCGTGCCGACTTCGAGAAGCTGTTCATTACCGACGCCGATCAGGCCGCCAAGGTGATCCTGCAAGGTGTGCGCAAGAACAAGCGCCGCGTGCTGATCGGCCGCGACGCGTATTGCCTCGACCTGCTCGCGCGCTGCCTGCCGGCGGCCTATCAGGCCTTGGTAGTGCTCGCCAGCAGACGCATGGCGCCCAAACCACGCAGGCCGATGCTTGAAACCAACGACGAATCCCGTCTCTGAACAGGAGGACGCACCATGCTGCCTATCCGTCGCGATATCCGCTTTGCCTTACCGGCTGAACGCATCAAGAACTGGCATGAGCAAGGCCCGTTCATCACGCACTTCTTCAATGCCCTGTCGCTGCTGTTTCCCCAAGGAGAGCTGTTTTTCATGGACAGCGTGCGCCACTACCGCGCGCACATCCATGACCCGCAGTTGAAGAAAGAGATCCAGGGTTTTATCGGCCAGGAAGCCATGCACAGCCGCGAACACGTGGCCTATAACGATTTGCTGCAAGCGGCGGGGCTGCCGGCGCACACCCTGGACCGACGTCTGAAATTCATCCTCGACCTGCAGAAAAAACACCTGCCGCCGTCTTTCAACCTGGCGGTAACCATCGCCCTGGAGCACTACACCGCGATGCTCGCGGAAATACTGCTCAGCGACCCGTCGCGCTTTGGCGACTCACACAAGGGCTACCAGCAGATGTGGTACTGGCACGCCCTGGAAGAAACCGAGCACAAGGCCGTGGCGTTCGATGTGTGGAACACCGTGGTCAAGCCCGGGCCACTGCGCTATCTGTTGCGCACCGGGACCATGCTCACCACCACCCTGCTCTTCTGGCTGGTGGTGTTTGATTTCCACGTACGCTTGCTGATTGCCGACCGCAAGGCCGGAGGGCATTTAAAGGGGGTCTGGCGCATGCTCAAGTTTCTCTACGGTCCCAAGGGGGTGTTCCCAAGGATGCTGCGACCGTGGCTGCATTACTTCAAACCCGGCTTTCACCCCTGGGACCACGACAACCGCGCACGCCTGGCGGGCATAGACGGGTTGCTCGAAGAGATCGCCCGGACCGGTGGTGGCTACGAGTCGGCCTAGGCCTCGGCCAGGCTGGCGCGATTGCGCACAAAGCCTTGCAATTGATCGCCTGGCAGCGCCTTGCTGAAATACCAGCCCTGGATAATCAGCTCATTGCCTGAGTTCAGGAAGGCCAACTGCTCGGCGGTCTCCACGCCTTCGACCACCACTCCGAGGTTCAACGCCTCGCAAAAGCGCAACAGGCCGGTCAGCACCTGGGCGCCCTTGGGCTCGTGCTGGGCGACCACAAAACTGCGGTCGATCTTGATGAAGTCCACCGGAAACTGGTGCAGGTAACTCAAGGCGGAATACCCGGTGCCAAAGTCATCGATATAGATCTTGGCGCCGATGGCTTGCAGTTTCTGGAGGGTCTGGCGCGTGACCTGGATATCACTGACCAACGCGTCTTCGGTGATTTCCACCGACACCTGCCCGTGGGCCTGGGCCAGTATTTCCACCAGGCGTTCGCCATAGGCAGCATCCGTCAGGGTGGCGCTGGAAATATTGATCGTCATCGGCAAGGCAAAACCGATTTTCTGCCACTTCTGGTACTCACGCACGGCCTGGGACGCCACCCACACATCCACATCCGGCATCAGTCGCGCCTGGGCCAGCCATTGCAGAAATTCCCAGGGCGAATGCACGGTACCCTGGGCATCCCGGGCGCGCATCAAGGCTTCACAGCCGGTACACAGGCCGGTGCGGGTCGAGACCTGGGGCTGGAACTCGAGGTAGAACTCATAATCGCTGATCTGCTGGATGCGGCTCAGTTCGTTGGCCTGGCGCGCCAGCAGCTTGTGGGACGCGAGCACCGGGTCCAACTCCAGCAGGCGGCCTTTTTCTTCGAGGCCGCGAAAGGTCATGTCCAACGACTTGAGGTACACCGTACCGCCTTCGGTGGGCTGACGATGGATCGCGCGCACATAGGGCGCGTAGATCAGGGTGCCGATCACCAGCAGGGCGACTTGCAGCACCACCGCGGCCAGATCGCCGTGGGTGCTGAGGTAGGCATTGAACAGCACCGGCGCGGTAAATGGCACGCTGACCACGGCGGGCGACACCCAGCCGAGCTGCACCACGGTCAGCGCCACCATCGCATTGAAAGCCGGCACCAGCAGGAACGGAATGAACAAGCGCGGGTTGAGGATAATCGGCAAACCAAACAGCAGCACTTCGCTGACGTTGAACAACGACAACGGCAAGCTGGCTATTGCCAACAGGCGCATGGACTGGCTCCGGGAAAACAGCAGGATCGCCACCAACAGGCACAACGCCCCGCCCGAGCCGCCGATAAAGGCGAAACTGCCCAGCAGGCCACTGTTGAGCAGGTACTTGATCGGCTCTCCGGCGGCCAAGGCGGCATGGTTCAGCACCACCGCCTGGTCCAGCACATCGAACAACGGCTGCATCGCGTACACACCGTGAATGCCGAAAAACCACAACAGCGAATTCATCAGGGTCACGAACAAACCGCTGCCGTAGGGTGATTCCAGCGCATCGATCACCTACGGCCCCTGAAGCTCTGCCACATAGGGAATCTGCAACAGCATCGACAGCACCACCACCAAGGCCAGTGAGGTGATTGCGCCCGGCATCACCATATTGATGGTGCCCCTGAGGTTGTGGGCCACCAGGTCCTCGTTGACCAGGCGGGTCCAGCGATAGCGATGCAGCCAGGCGATCGCGGGCACATTGAGCAGCGGCGAAGCAATCGCGATAAACAGTACGAAGGTGGCCGAGGTGCGCGGGTAATCACGCAGGATAAAGGTCGCCACCACCACGTGGGCCAGGCACAGGAAGGCGACGGGCAACTGTGGCAGCCGATATTGAATGGCAAGCATGTAACCGATGGAGGCCGCCACCAATAGCGGGATCACCGAGCTGATCTGGTTATGCAGCCCCGCCAGGAAGGTCACCAACGACGGGGCGAACCCCAGCACGCGAGCGCATTCGGACAGGATCAGAAAGGCGGCCGACACCAGCAGGCACGGCAGGATCCACAACAGCCCCTCGCGGATCGCACGCAATGACTCGGTACTGGCCAGGGCGGCCAGACGCTGGGTAAAGAACAGTTTGAACAGCGTTTGCGCCATGACCCATCCCTCTGTCCGTCGCTTACCGTCCCTGGGAGGCAGGGCCGAAAACACCGGCTAACGCTACACGTCCTGATAGCGGGAGCGAAAGGCTTTTGCAGCGCCACCCGGTTTTTTTCGGCATTCATTTCGGGGCGTTATGCTTGTCGAACTTCCTGGGTTGGCCCATCCTTGGCCCATCCTTGGCCCTCGACGCGCAGATCGACGATCCGCCCGTTCTGCCAGCCGGCACCCGCCATCCGTTAACGTGGCGCCGGACACTGGACGCGACTGCACCTCGACCCTGACCCCTTTATCAACCTGGAGCACAGCCTTGTCACAACCCGGCGATAACCACCAGCTCGCCCTGGACCGATTCCTGGCAGAACATCCCGACATCGTCACGCAGTTGGATACCCTGAACCCGCTGGCGGCCCAGGCCAAAGGCGAAACCCTGGCGCAATACCGCGCCGAGCACCTGCACGAAGCCTTCGAGGCTGAAGCCGAGCGCCAGGGGCTGTTTGCCTGGGAGCTGACACTCAAGCTGACAGCGGAGTCAGCCCAGGCGTTCGAAGCCCAACGCCTCGAAGTCCACAAGGAAGTGGCGCAGATGGCCGGCATGAGCTGGGCTGACTACTGCCGGTTGCACGACGTGAACAGCTGACACCGCGCTACACAAACCAACGGCGCCACGGGCAGCCCATCATCTCACGCAACTCAGCGACGCTGATGGTGCGACGCTCGGGGTCCAGGGCCAGCGCCGTGCGTAACGCCGGCCAATAATGCCGAGGCCATTGCCGTGGCCGCGGCAGTGACTCAGCGGATGAGCGCTCCCCCGGCCGCCGTCCTTGCGCCATCTCGTAAAGCACGCACGCCACGCCGTACAGGTCGGCGGCCATTGACAGCGCATCGCCGGCCAGCAGCTCCGGCGCGGCATAAGCGGGTGTCCAGGCACCGATATGGCCGCGGCTCAGGCCCGGCAACCCGGTCGTGAGCAGCGACTGCCCCAGGCCGAAATCGAACAACCGCAGGCCCTCCTCGCTGACCATGACGTTGCCCGGCTTCAGATCGCCGTGCAGCACACCCAGGCGATGGGTATACGCCACGGCGTCGAGCAACTGCACCGCCATCGGTTGCAGTTCTCGCCAAGGCATGCCACCGGGGTATTCGAGCAGCAGTCGGTCCAGGGTCATGCCGTGCATCAACTCCATGGTAAAGAACGCGATATGCCGGTTGATATCGACGTCGAATCCATACATGCGCACCACCCGCTCATGTCGCAGGCCGCGGGCCAGGGCAAACTCGCTGTACAACAGCACATGGGCGTCCGGGCACTCGGCAAAGGTTTCGCCGAGGACCTTCAAGGCCACACTGGAACACGGTTCGCCGAATTGTTCGTGCAGCAAGTCACGGGCGCGGTAGACCACACCCATGCCTCCGCTGCCGAGTATCCGCTCCAGCTGATAACGCCCGGCGAGCAGGCTGGGTGGGGCCACGGTCGCGCTCATGACTGCACCACCACAGCAGTCAGGTCGTCCCGCGCCGTGCCGCGCATGACGGCGGCGAACAACCGGTCCACCATCTGTTGCGGCGTGCCCATGCTCAAGGCACGTCCCAGCTCGCCATGACTGAGTGACTGGTACAGACCGTCGCTGCACAACAGGAACACATCGCCTGGCCGAGTGCTGAGCTCCAGCACTTCCAGGTTCAAGGGCTCACGGGCGCCGATGGCCCGCGTCAAGGCCCGCGCATCCGGGTGGGCTCGGGCCTGCTCCAGGCTCAACTGTTGTTCATCCATCAATTGTCGAAGCAGGGAGTGGTCGCGGGACAGTTGATACAGGTTCTGCCCGCGCCACAGGTAGCAACGGCTGTCTCCCGCCCACACACAGGCAGCACGACTGCCCTCCAACAGTAGCGTGACGACGGTGCTGCCCATGGTGCCGTCGAGATCACCTGCGGGGCGTCTCAGCCCATGGCCCAGTTGCCAATTGAGCGATTGCAGGCATCGGCGAACGGCTTCCACGCGCTGATCGAGGCTACCCTGCCCCGACAAGGACGCCAGGCTGCTGGCCACCCATTGGCTGGCCACATCCCCGGCCCGGTGCCCGCCCATGCCGTCCGCCACCGCCCAACAGCCGCGTTGAGGGCAATCGAGGAACGCGTCCTCGTTACGCGCCCTGACCTTGCCGCGCTGCGTACGCCCCGCACTGCGCCAAGGGGTGCGATGGCGGCTCACAGACGCTCCGGCAAGCGGAACGTGCGCCAGGCCGCGATTTGAAATGGGTTGGGCATGCGCTGGCTGGTCAACAGGTAATTGGCGCGCAAACCCGAGAGGTCAGACTTGAGTATCTGCGCGTTTCGGCCATTGGCGGGCTCGCTCTGCATCAAATCGAAGAAGCGGAACAATGACCAATCTCCGCTGTTTTTCTCGATCCCCAGGGGTCGATGCGCGCCCCGCTCCAGGACCAGGCTGCTGCGACCGTTGTCGGCCTCGGTGGGCCAATGAAACGCCATGGGCACGATGGGGCCGTGGCGATATTCCAGTTGTTGATCGCCAATACGCAGGATGGCGCGACTGACCGCCTGGTCCAGGCTGTAGGGGGCCAGGGTAAAGCGCACGGACAAGCCTCCTTGTTCCTCGGAAAAAAAACCGCGCCGGATCACTTGCGCCTTCGCCAGTTGGTCCAGGAAAGCACGTGATGTCGGAAAGCTGCGCCCGTCCAGGCCGCGCAAGCGGTAGCGGCTGCCCTCGGTGCTGACAAACGGGCGCAGGTAACTGTCATAGAACCGCGCCATCACACCTCGAGGCTTGAAAAAATCGGTGAAATCACTGAGCGCCACATCGCTGGTACCGTGGGCATTGAACGGGTACCGCTGGCGAATGGCCTTGGCATACACACCGTATACCTCGCTTTGATAGCGCTGGTTCACATACACATAGGCCTCGTCCAACCAGTGGCGCCAGACATCATCGGCAATGGCCTCGAACCAGGCAGACAGCGGCAGTGGCAGACGCGCAGCAGCGTCACGCAAATTGCCCAGCACATCCTGCTGGCCCTCCATGCGCCGTATAGCCTTTTGGAAGGCCGCCTGCTCCGGCGCACTCTCACGGTTCAGGGCCGTCAGTTGCAGGTGCAACTCGTCGGCCAGACGCAGGGCCTGGCTTAACTCGGCACCGGGGTTTTGCCGCTCGTCCAGCATCTGGTGCAACGGTTCGAAGCGGCGCTGCAACGCACGCCGGGCCGAATCCGGCGGCAACTGCTCCATTAGCGCGTCGCTTGCCAACTGCGCCACCGCGCCCACCTCACCGATCTGGCGCGTCACCTCATCCAGTCGCTCGCTGACAGGGAGCAAGCGGGTATTTTCCCTGACCAACTGCAACAGCTGGATCACGGGCGACTGGGCGGACGTCAAGCTGGCAAGTTGCTCGGCACCTTGCCTGAGGCCGTCAGTCGCCTGCAGGCTGACCTGGCCCAATGCCTCACTCCAGGCGTCGGCGTACTCGCTGAAGTAACGCTGCTCGAGCTCAAGCATCAGCCGGCGTAAATCCATGGCACTCAAGTCCGTCCCTTCACCCAGCACCCAATTGTCCTGGGCAATGGCATTCACCAATCGCGGCCCCTGCGTCTCGAAATACTGCAAATACCGTTTTGTGTAGAACCCGGGGATCGGATGATCGATGGCGGCAAATACCTTGCCCTCGGCAAAGCGCAAGGGTTCCAGGTTACGCGACTGCTCGCGCAGCACCCGGTAGATCACATCGGCCAACGACTCACCGCGCAATGCCTGGCGCGCCAGGGCAACCAGTTGATCATCCACCGGTGCCACGAACGATTGCCCAAGCAACTGCGCCAGGTGCACATTCAGGCGGTGCTGTGTCGACGTATCGCCCGCATAACGTGCCGACCAATGGCCAGCCACTCGCTGCGCCAGCCAAGCCGTATCACGGCGCTCGCGCAAGGTGAGCATCAGGTAGGCACGCAGGTTGTCCAACAGCCGCTCGCGATCATCCAGGCTCGAACGCACCTGCTCTTCGAGCAACTCGGTCACCCGTGGCAATAACTGCTGTTGCAGGGCCTGCTCATACGCGCTGTCCAGCACCGGCTGACTCGCTTCTCCCTGATACAAGCCTGCACGTTCCACCAGTGGCACGTCCTGCACTGCGGGGAAAACCTGGATCGCCGCCCGCCGTGCATCCAGCAGCGGCAACACGGCCAGCGTCGCGTCCGTACCAAGTGGCAAGGCAACTGGCGTCGCCAGGTTGGCCAGTTGCTGCAAGCGATGATGGTTGACCGAATAACTGTGCATCCACAGCCAACCCGCCGCACCGATGACCAGGGTTGCGGCCACGGCCACGCCGATTTGCCGGCGACGTATGCGCTGCTGCTCCTGGCCCTGCAGACCGGCGAGGCCGGCCTCGGCAAATATCACCCGGTTGAACAAGCCCTGGATGAAGTGCGAGCCGCGCTCACCGGCGCAGGTCAAATAGAACCCGCGCAGTCCGTTGATACGTTGATAACGATGCGCGGAAAAAGCCAGCTCGATAAATGCGCACAGGCGTTCGCCGACTCGCGCCATCTGTTGCGGAAAGTCGAGTGTCAGCCCGCGCTGCTCAACACTGCGCTGCGCGTGCAAGCGCTGAATCAACTCACCCCCCAGGCGTTGCAGCAGCGTCTCGAACGCCTGGCGCACCTGGGTGACTTCAGTGCCGGCCTTGCCGGTGATCAGCTGTTCACCCAGTACGCCTTCGGCGGCGTCGGCCTGGGGTGAGTCGAAGTATTCGGCAAACCCCGTCAACCGATCGGCCTGGGTCAGGACCAGGTAGATCGGCACATCGACATGCAACGTCTGCTGGATTTCCTGCAAGCGCGTGTGAATGTGACGGGCGTGATGGTCCAGATCCAGCGGGTGGCTGCCAACCAGCGTTTCCATCGACAAGGTCACCACGACACCATTGAGCGGGCGGACCTGGCGTCGCGCCCTGAGCAGCCTGAGCAAGGTCAACCAGCCCGCGGCATCCACGGCACCGTCCGGTTGCGTCAGGTAGCGTCCGGCGGTATCGACCAGCACCGCGTCGTCGGCAAAGTACCAATCACAGTAGCGGGTCTGGCCCGTCGAACTCGGCTCGACACGGTCCAGCGGAAACGGCAACCCACTGGCCGCCAGCAAGCGCGTCTTGCCACTGCCCGCCTCGCCGATCAACAGGTACCAGGGCAGCTCATCACGCCAACGCTCGCTGCGTTCAGCATACCGGCCAGAGGTTTTCAGGGTATGTAGCGCCTCCCTGAAGCGGCCACGCACTTGTTTCTGCTCGTCCTCGATGCGCCCCTGTTGCTCATGATGCGCCTGGTGTCCGGGCTTTTTCAGCCGCGCGGCGCGGCGCCCGCCGGCCAGGACCATCGCCAGCCCCCACAACAGAAACACCACGCAGACGGTCAACAGGCGCGATGTCGGTGCGGCCCAGAACCGATACCCGTCCACCGCGAGCAAGGGTCCGAAAAACCATACCAACAGCGCGACTGAAAGCACCAGCAACAAGCTCCAGACCCAAATCGTAGCCAGCACGGTGCCCGCGCCCTTGAAGAATGCGTTCATTCATTGCTCCCAGCGTTACAGGGGCGTCCGAGTCAGATCCGGCGCCGAAATTTGAAAAGGTTGCAGCACCTGTGTGCGCTCTTTGCCCAATACCCAGGCAAACCCCGAATAGATCGCCAGCATGCAGCCCAGGCAAAGGATTCCAACCCAAAGGGTCGGCAGCTTGCGCGGGGCTTTATGGCGTACGGGCTCCACCCGTGGCGGTAATACAGAGACAGGCAGCGGCGTGCCCCGGACATGCCTGACCTGGCGATACAAGGCATCGCGCACCGCTTCAAGTTGCAGCACGCCACGCTCCATGACCCGATATTTACCCTCAAACCCCATCGCCAGGCACAGGTACATCAATTCCAGCAGCGCAATGTGCTTGACCGGGTCTCGGGACAGTCGCTCCAGCAGCTGGAAAAACTTTTCGCCGCCGAACGTTTCGTTATGGAAGCGGCTCAGCAGGCTGACCTTCGACCAGTCGCTGCGACTGCCCCAGGCGGTGGTCACCACCGCTTCGTCGATCACGCTGCACAACACATAACGCGCCGACATGACCTGGCCGTTTTCGCTCCCCTCATGTAAGGCACGGGTCTCGAATTGGGTGACCCCTTCCGACAGCCGATCATTCAGTGTTTGCAAGCTTTCCCGACCGCCATGGTTCCTGAGCCGGGCCACCTCCGCGAGTAATTCCCAAGCGACCGCAACCAGCGGGTTAAGCCCCATATTGAAGGTCTGCGCGCCCTGCAAGCGGGCCGCGTAGATCATTCGGTCTTCCAATTGCTCGAAGCGCGGTGGCGTGGGGAAATCGGTGATCGCGCCCTGCGCCGGCCCCCGTCCTTCACGATCAAGCAGGACAGTTTTTTCGTCCTGTGGGTATTCACGGTCCGTGGTCATAGTGTTCAGTTCCTGATGGCCCAGAAGGTGAGTTCAAGCTCGGCAAACTCGCCGCCGACATGGAAGGCAAACCCACCCGAATGCTCCAGTTGCGTGATGTCCCGGGCGCTGAGTTCGAGCATGAAATAGGTTTTGCCGGCATGGAACGGCAACTGTCGCGGTGCCACCGGCAGCGGCTTGACCTTGATGCCCGCCAGATGCAGGTTGACCAGTTCGCGTATACGCTCCACCGGGCCGATCTTCAGATGCGCCGGCAAACGGTGACGAAGCTCATCCGAATCACACTGCGCGCTGGCCGTCAGGATGAAGGTCGCGCTGCCGAGCAGCTTGAGGTCGCTCACCTGGCATACCAGCACGCCGTATTGACGCTGTTGCAGCGCGAGCTCCATGGCATGCTGCTCCAGCACCATCGACAGCATGGAGCGAATGCCCTCCATCAGCCCACGAAAGCTGGCGCCCTGGTCGTTATGCCGATACCGCACGTCCAACGGGGCACGCTTGCTGTCATGGGCGAACGTCGATAACTCACCGAGCATCGACAGGCACTCGCGGAACACCGTTTCCGGACGAACCTGAACCTGGCCCAGATAGTGACGCAGGACCCACTCGCAACGATTGACCAGTTGCAGCATCAGAAAGTCGCCGATCTGCGAACCGGCGGCGGCACCGTTGCCCTGGATACGCTCTGCAATGGCGTCGCCTCGGCAGGCCAGCAGGCTGATCACCTCCTTGAGGCACGACGATACATAAGCCGATCCCTGGACATACATGAAGGTCGGGCTGAACTCCGGGTCCAGGCTCACGCCCTCTTCATCCGTGCAATCCACAACCTGGGCGACCTTGAGCATCACACACGCCTGGTCACTGTGATGCTCCCCCAGCAGCAGGCGCAGGTCCGGACGGCCGCAGTGAATCTGACAACGTAAATCGATACCGGCATTGGAGTCGCCAACGTCCATCGGCCAGGTGATATAGCGTGCCCAGACATCGGCCTGGTCCTGCTTGCGCGCCTCGATCTGGTTGTGGGTCGTCAACGGCAACGCAAGATAGATCCCTTGCCTGCCCGCGTTGGCAGGTACCTGCAGGACCAGCGGCTCCATGGCGGCACTCAACTCGAAGAGGCTGCCGTCGGGTAATACACCACTGGCTTGGTTGACGACGATCTTGCCCAGGCGCAGGTACTGCAGGTCGATTTCAAGGGTGATGAAACCCCAGGTGTCGCAGCCCAGCAGGCGGGTGCGGTTGAGTTGCTGGTTGTAGTAACGATCGTTGTGTTGCAGGTGCTGGGGCCGCAACAACATGCCTTCCTGCCAAATGACTTTATGAACGAGCATATCAATCCTGCCTCGCACCAGAAATCGGGTTGGCGACCCGGATGCCAGCCTTGTCAAGCACCAGGCTGGCCCGGGTCAGTTTCTGCGGATTAAGCGACACCACCATTCGCCACTGCACATGGGGCAGGTCTCGATAGGCGGCCAGCACCCCCACATAACGGCTCTGCGGTTCAACCTTGAGCTTGAGCTCCAGCCGTTCGCCGGGGCGCATTTCCAGCTCCTCGCTGCTTACCCAGTCCTTGGGCAAGGCTTGCTCGGCACGCCCGTAAAGGCTGAAAAAATCGGCGTTCTCGAAGGCCACGGGATGGCGCAGCTCGAGCAAGTGCACCACGATCGGCGAGGGACGCCCGTGCAGGTCGGGGTTGACCTGATCGCTGGCGACCAGCTTCAGGTCCAGCTTGGTCACGGTAGAAAAAGGCGACAGGGTGCTGCACCCGGTCAACAGGCTGAATACCACCAGCATGGATGCAACGGCGGCTCGATACATGATCATCATCCCGGGTAGTCCACATGAAGGGTGGAGATCAGGCGGACCTGCTCGTCATAGGCTCTGGCGAAGTCCTTGCCCAACAGGTGTCCCGTGAGCGGTTCAGCCTCGACCAGGCGCTGGTAGTGACGTTGATAGGCGCGCCATTGGGCACCGTCGGTGTTGAACCGGGGCGATTTGTCCTGGCGCTCGAAACACAGCAGCAGATAGCTGGGGGCGAACGCTTCCCGCGCGCTGCGCGCCGCGGCACGACATGCCGCCAGCAATGCAATCTGATGCGTCTGCATATCCCGGTGCACTTGAGTGATCGCCAGGTCGGCGGGCAGTTGGCCAAATTCGCTGATGCCCAACAATGCGGCCAACGCCGTCTCGGCATCCGCGCACTGCCTTAGGGGGTTTGGGCTGTTCACAACGGGAGCGGCGGGCGCCAGGTTCGATTCACTTTTCAGTTCGTCGCAGGTGCGCAGGTTGTGCTGCAACCCCTCGATACTCAGCTTGAGCAAGCCGGCGACCTTGATCGCCAATGCCTCTCGCGCTGGCCTGTCAACGTCGTCGAGGCGGATCCCCAGCGCTGCCGCAAACTGCGTCCAAAAGGACTCGTTGTCCGCTGGCGCAGTGACAACCTGCGGGCTCGGCGGCACCTCCAGGTCGGGCTCCACCCATCGAGGCAAGACCAGATGGTCTCGGTCCGCCGCGCTGTGAGTCATCCACGGCCCCGGTTCTTGGGCGACAGTACTCAATGCGTCCAGCCCGTCCAATGACGGATGGGTGAGGTCCTCATCATCCAGCGCCTGCATGGGGTCCAGGGCCAGGAAAGCATCGTCGGGAATCGGCCCCGGTGCCGTAAATCGCCGCGCGCCGGGCGGGGCCGGCGGCTCGATAAGCCTTGCGCGTATCGCCAATGCCCCCAGTTGAAAAAGATCACCGTCGGCGATCAGTCGCGCCTGCCCTTTATTCAGGCGTTCACCACTGTCGGCCACGCAAATGCCATTGCTGCTGATGTCCGTCAGAAAGTAGCGACCTTCACGGTAGCTCACCAGCCCATGGTGACTGGACAACAGTCGACTGGCATCGGGGATCACCCAGTCGCAACCGGCCCCGCGACCGATCACACCGCCGACACCGGCAAACGTCTTGCGAGCGCCGGCCAGCGGCTCGGTGCCAGCGCCGTCATACACTTCAAATACCAGTTGCATGCTCGGGTCCTCCATTCACTGGCCGCGACTGGTCGCTTGCGGGTCGCCCAACGGACGGTAGTCAGCATCATCGAAGACATAATTGGCGTTACAGCCGCCCAGCACACACAACACAAGCAACATGGCTTGCCACAGACGATCAGGCATCGGGTATCTCCCATAGACACAAGGCATTCAGCACTCCCCCTTGGCTTCACCAACAGGAATATTCAAGCGGGCAAGCCGGTAGAGCAGCGTGCGGCGAGCGACGCCCAGCTCACGGGCGGTGCGTGTTCGATTACCACGGTTCTTCTGCAGGCAATCGATCAGGACCATGCGCTCCACCCTCTCCAGGCGCTGGCGTAATGTGGTCTCTACAGCGGCCTCCGTTCGCGGCGACAGCGCCAGGTGCAGCGGCAGGATCACACCGTCATCACACAGCAGCACCGCGCGCTCCACCAGGCACTTGAGTTCGCGGACATTGCCGGGGAAGCCATGACTCGTCAGTTGATCCAGGGCCGCGCTTGACCAGCCAACAGCTGGCCGACCGAGTGCCATACAGGCCTCGTCGGCGAAATGACGCGCCAGTTGCAGCGCGTCGCCGTCGCGCTCACGCAGCGCCGGCAACTCGATGGGAAACTGCGCCAGCCGGTAATACAGGTCTTCGCGGAAGGTCCCCTGGGCCACCATGGCAAGCAGGTCACGGTGAGTCGCCGCGATGATGCGGACATCGACCTTATGGGAAGCATTGGCCCCCAGCGGACGCACTTCTCCTTCCTGCAAAACGCGCAGCAACTTGGCCTGCAGTGAGAGCGGCATGTCACCGATTTCATCCAACAGCAGCGTGCCGCCATGGGCTGCATCAAATAACCCGACGTGGTCGCGCTGGGCCCCGGTAAATGCGCCCTTGCGGTAGCCGAACAGCTCGCTCTCCAACAGGCCTTCCGGAAACGCGGCGCAGTTCTGCACCACGAACGCTTTAGCGCTGCGCGGCCCGGCGGCGTGGATGGCCCGCGCCACCACTTCCTTGCCGGTACCGGTCTCGCCACGCAGCAACACGGTGTACGGCGTGTGCAGGACCTTACCGATCAAGCGGCAGGTCTCGTTCATCGCGACACTGTTGCCGATCAAGCCGTACACACGAGTGGCGGGCGCTCTCGATTTGAGCCGGGTGACCTCCGATGCGGGCTGCATCCGTCGCAACAGGCTCAATTGCGCCAGCGCGAAGCCGCCAAGGCGCGCCAGCGAGGCAACATAACCTTGCAATTGGGCTGGGCGCGGGCTGGCGCACAGCAATACCCCCATGATGGTTTTGCTGCGCCCCAGCAGCGGTATGCAGGACAGGCAATGCCAAGGCTGCGCCACTGCCGGCAGGAACCCGGTGTCATGCACGCACTGGCTCAGGTCATCCAGGGTAAGGGGCTGCCCTTGGGTCAGCACGTAGTGCAACAGAGGTTCATGCTGGGAGCCAGGGCCCGACGCTGGGTCGCCCGGCGGCAGTGCCCCGTGGAGATGCTGGGCGATCAGCTCAAGCCTGCCCGCCGGCTCATCGAACAGGTACAGCTGGCTGAGTTCACACTGGCTCAGTTGCGCAGCGCCGGTCACGCACAAGTCCGCCAGCGTGGTTTCGTCGTGTTCATGGCCCAGTCGGCAGAACCAGCCGAGCAAGGTCTCGGCATAGGTCAGGGGATGGGGTAATGGGGTAAACAGGCTTTTCATCATTGGCCGAACTCGCAGACTGGCCGACCGCTGCTATCCAGCCGTGCATGAACCCGTGACAGACCTGCATGGCCCACCGTTGCAGTCAGCAGCCGATCAGCGATCTGCGGCAGCAGGTCCGACTCGATCCACTGATCGATCGCGCGCGCTCCGCTGTCACCGTGTGTGCAGAGCCGGACCATGTGCGCCACCAGCTCGGGCGTGTGGGTAAACGCCAACTGGCGTTGCTGCAATCGCTGGCCAAGGCGCGCAAGCTTGAGGCGTGCCACGTCATTGAGCACCTCACCCGTCACCGGGTAATAGGGCACCACCCGCATCCGGGCCAGCAACGCCGGTTTGAAGTGTGCCCGCAGCGCGGGGAGGATCGCGGCTTGCAATACCTCGATGTCCGGGCGCAGGCCGTCGGCGCACGCCTCACTGATGCAGTCGCTGCCAAGATTGGAGGTCATCAGGATCAACGTATTACGGAAATCGATCTCCCGCCCTTCGCCATCATTGGCCAAGCCCTTGTCGAAGACTTGGTAGAACAGGTTCAACACCTCCGGGTCTGCCTTCTCGACCTCGTCGAGCAACACCACCGAATAAGGGCGTTGCCGCACCGCTTCGGTCAGGACACCGCCTTCGCCGTAGCCCACGTAACCCGGAGGTGCACCGATCAATCGAGACAGTGAGTGTTTTTCCTGATACTCCGACATATTGATGAGGGTGACGAACCGCTGGCCTCCGTACAGCAGGTCGGCCAGCGCCAGCGCGGTTTCGGTCTTGCCCACACCGCTGGGGCCGGCCAGCAGGAATACACCTACCGGCGCATCGGGTTCGTTGAGGCCGGCAGCTACGGCCCGCAGGCTGCGATCAAGCGCCTGCACGACCGGCTCCTGTCCCAGAATGCGTGCTCGCAAGGCATCGGCGAACCCCAGGACTTTTTCGCTGGGTTCAAGGGCCACTTGCTCGACGGGAATCCCGGTCCACGCACTGATGACCTGGGCCACCAGGCGCGGGCACACCGTCGGGCTTGCCGTCGGCTGCTCGCGCTGTTCAACCCAGCACTGCTCCAGGGCCTGGCGCTCCTGCTCCAGGGCATCCAGTCGCAGGCTCAAGGCTTGCAGGGCCACCTCATCGACCGGCAGCCCGACCTCGGCATCCCTGCGCAGCGCCAGGTGTTGCCGCGTCCCTTCGGCAAGCTCGGCGACAAGGCATTGCAAGGCTTCGGGCCGCGCCGACAAGCACGTGCGAGCCCTTGCGCACGCCGTATCCAGCACATCCACCGCTTTATCCGGTAGCTGGCGCCCGGCCAAATACCGCGCGCTCATGTGCGCTGCCGCGACAACCGCATCATCGCGCACGTACACGTCATGGCTGGCCTCATAGACCGGCACCAGTCCACGCAGGATCGATACCGCGGCCTCGACACTCGGTTCGCCCACCCGTACCGGTTGAAAACGCCGCGCCAATGCGGGGTCCTTTTCGATGTATTGCTTGTACTCCGACCAGGTGGTGGCGGCGATGGTCCGCAGTTGACCGCGGGCCAACGCAGGCTTGAGCAGGTTGGCGGCATCCGACGCACCACCCGGCCCCGCGGCCCCCACCAGCATATGAGCCTCGTCGATAAACAGGATCACGGCCTGGGGCGAGGCGTTGACTTCGTCGATCACCCCCTTGAGGCGGCGCTCGAATTCGCCCTTGATACCAGCCCCCGCTTGCAGCAGCCCCATATCAAGGGTCAGCACGCGCACATCCTGGAGGGCTGGCGGTACCTGCGATGCGACCACTTGCAGGGCGAAGCCTTCGACAATCGCCGTTTTCCCGACCCCGGCTTCTCCGACCAGGATCGGGTTGTTCTTGCGTCGACGCACGAGGATGTCGATCAATTGCCGGATTTCACCCTCCCGGCAGATGACAGGGTCGATCAAGCCTTCACGGGCCTGGCGCGTCAGGTCCTGGGTAAAACGCTGCAACCATGATTCAGCCACCACTGCCTGGACTTGTGCGCCCTGGCTCAATAAGAAGTCACGTACGCGATCAGCGTCCAAACGGCTCAAAATACCTTGATAACCGCTGCCGGCGTGCTCCAGGGGATGACGTAGCAGCGCGAGCAACAGGGCACCTTGGTCAACGTCATGTCGCCCCAGTTCAAGGTGCGCAACCATCAACGCCTGTTGCAACCACTGCACCAAAGCCTGGGCGAACACCGGGTTGTGGGTTGCACACTGCGCGGTCTTTGGCTGCAGCGTCGCCTGCAGTTCGTGCAGCGCTACGTTGGCCTCTGCCAGCGCCTTGGCCAACACGCCATCGGCGTGCTCCAGCAGCGCCAGCAGCAGGTCCTCCACCAGCACTTCGCGACCGCCCCGGGCGATACAACGTTCAGCCGAGCGTTCCAGGTCGCTGCGGGTTTGCGCCGCCAATGTCCGTATCAATTGTTGCAGGTCTACATTCATCATAATCATCAGTCCTTAATGCGCATTGCCAGCCAGCGTGACCACACCATCCGCCCGCTCATGCCCCAGCCAACTGGTCCATCCCAGGCGACACACATTGCGCTCGCCGATATGCAGCGCGCGGATCTCCCCTTCAGCGAGCACCAGGCGCACGTCATATTCCAGCGGTGCGCGCGCGGTTAAGCGCAGCAGTGCACATAAGGGGCGCAAGTCCTCCCCGGTCGGCAGGAACTGGTGAAATCGTTGCCAGTCGAGCCCGAGCAGATGCACGGTGAACTTGCCGCTGCAATCGGTGACCCGACTACCCAGCACCAGGTCCTGGCCGAGCGTGTGGTTGGCCGCCCCCAGCCGATTGCGCTGCTGTCCGTTGATTGACACGCTGCGTTCAACCCACTGTTCGATGAACAACCGGCGGTGCTTGAAGTAATGGCGCATCACAGTCTCAATCATTGCCGCCGAATGCGCGCGCAGGCTCAGCAGCCCCAGGTAAGGCAGCAGCCGTTTGCAGTCCAGCGCTGCCGCCCGACGAATGTCCTGGCCTCCCAGTCCGATCAAGGCAAACATCTGCGCCGAGAACGCATCACTGGCGCCCCGTCGGAAGCAGGCTCGATAACGATATTTGCGCCAGATCGGCAGCATCAGCCGTTGCAGGCGGTGGTGAAACACGTCCAGGAAATCCCGGGTGGCGTTACCGCCTGACACCTCTGCGTACGCCTGCTCCGCGTAGAACGCGGGCAGTGGTGACCCCGCGCCACATAGTCCGAGGACATTGAGGCGAAGCCGCGCGCGCAATTGACCGTACTCCACAAAAAACTCCACTCGATCGATGTCGTGTCCGGGAAAGCCCAAGCCTGGATTGGCCTGGAATTCCAATTGGTCATACAACGCGTCCTCATCCAGCAGTGGATGGGCATCACGCAAGCGCTCGATCACCTGTAACACCGCCTGGAACAGCGAGTACTCGCGGATGAAACGGGACAGTTCGGTTAAAGCAGGGGCTGCTCGCCCATGCGGGGTGGCCATAGGTACACATCTCCTTGTGTGCTGATCACTCGCAATTCGTGATACGAATTCAAGCTGGCGTACAGCGCAAAAAACTCGTTGAGCACCGAAGCGAATACAAAGGTTTCGCCCTGGCCGAGGAAGCCTTGGGTATCGATCGACAGGTCCACCCGCACACCGCGAATCGGCAGGCCATTGAGCAATCGGTCGACGGCTTCGTGCCGGATGCCGCGCAGCGCTCCCAACCGCTTTGCACTGATTTTCTGCGCCTGGCGGCTGTGATAACGCGGCAGGTCGTAGGTTTCGAGGATGACTTTCAGGGCATTGATATCGGTCAACGACAGGTAGTTGAGCGACAGGTTGCTGATCAGTCGCCACAGGAAGTCCTGGTCCAGGGGCGGAGCAAGACTCGTGGTCGGCACGGTGATATTTCGAAACGCCAGAAATTCCGGGGTCTGCTCGCAGGGCTGGTTGACCTGCCCCACCTGTAGCTGCAGCGGCAGGTTCTGATTGGTGCAGGTCAACTCGATCGACAGTGTTTCCTGTTCGTGCCCCTGGTCACGCTCAAACGCGATCCAGGTGTCGAGACCGGCATGCTGTGCCGATGCACGCTGGCGAAGGCTGTAGCTGGGGGCCATGTTCGAGGCTGGGGTGGCGCTGTCGTGTTCAAAGGACTCGAACGGTACGTAATGCCGATAACCCAGGCCACCCGGGCGCCATCCCGTCACGCTGTCCACGGAAAACACCGCGGCGTTGCCCCGGGTATATTCCCCAGGCACCAGCAGGTACTCATCCTGCTTGCCGTCCAGGCGAACGGGCACGGCATCATGGTTGAACAGATTGACGATGGGGGTGCAATAGAGCTTCACGTTGTCCAGGCTGGGGCGTTGCGGCTCATGCCCCTGGGTGCGCAGTTCAAAACGCATCACCATGCCACGCACCCGTTTGAGCAGTGCCTGAGGCACCCCATGCAACCGATCCAAACCGCCGACATCCACGAACAGGTATTTGTCAGGGAAGGCAAAATACTCCTGCAGCAGGCGATAACCACGGAAGGTATTTACTGGGTAAGGAATCAACGCCTGTTCTTCGCAGAACCCCACCGGGTGTACCTGGCTGGCACACAGCCGCAGCGACATTGCCTGCCCATCGGTCCCGTTGACGGGCTGGCCGTCATCACCGAGAAGCAACAACTCGATGCCGTCGAGATGACGCAGCAGGCCCAGGTACAACCCCTGGCTGACGTGGCGATCCCCGGCCAAGTGCAACCGCAACGTGTCGAACACCAACTCACTGAAATTCCCCGGGGCGCTCATGTCCAACCGCAGGTCCAACAGGGCTCGCTCACCCTGGAAGACATACGTCACGGCGCTCAGTTGCAGCGCCATGACCTGGGTGCTGTAGCAGGTCCGAAAGCGACAGCGCTCGCCATTGATGGCCGCGCTTTCCACTGCGGTGTCGCGCGCCACCCGGACAGCAGGCCCTGCCCGTTTCAACGGATCGAACTGCAAGATGCTGAACGATGGCAGAGGCCGCATGTAGTTGGGCCACAACAACTGCATCAACGAATGGGTCAGTTCGGGTAATTCGTCATCCAGTTTCTGCCGCAGGCGGCCGGTGAGAAACGCAAAGCCTTCGAGCAAACGCTCCACGTCCGGGTCCTGGCCGGCCTCTGCGAGAAACGGTGCCAGGGCTGGATTGCGCTCGGCGAAACGTCGCCCCAGCTGACGCAAGGCACTGAGTTCGCTTTGGTAATAACGATTAAAGGTCATCCGGCGCAACCTCGACCTGCCCACCATCACCCAGAAGCGCACTGAACACCACCGGTTGCCTGATTCCATTGGCGAGCAGCGTGGCCTCGATGGCAAATGCCAGGACCAGGGGATCGCGGTCGCGGGGCAATAGCCTTACGCGCACGTTCGCCAAACGCGGCTCATAGGCCTGGATAAACCGTTCGATCGACAGGCGCGATCGGCTCAATGATTCGTGCAGGCTCAGGCGCAGGTCATTGAGATCCGGCAAGCCGTAGTCGTGCAATGTCTGGACACTGCCCGCACGCGTGCTGAGCATCTTGCCCAGGTGCGTCGCGATGGACGCCACGCTGTTCGCCTGGGCAGGTGCCTGGCCGTCAAGGCGCTCGAATAGGCTGCAGTAATGTGTCATCCCCTGGTGCCTGCTCATTCTTTGTCGAGCTTGCCGACCAGGGACAAGGTGAAATCCGCCCCCATGTACTTGAAGTGAGGTCGCACACTGAGGTTGACGCGGTACCAGCCAGGTTCCCCGTCGACGTCACTGACGACAATACGGGCGGCTCGCAGCGGACGCCGGCCGCGCACTTCGGCGCTGGGGTTTTCCTGGTCCGCCACGTATTGGCGAATCCACTTGTTGAGCTCCAGCTCAAGGTCGGTGCGCTCCTTCCACGAACCCAGTTGTTCGCGCTGCAGCACCTTGAGGTAATGGGCCAACCGGTTGACCACCATCATGTACGGCAACTGGGTACCCAGGCGGTAGTTCAGCTCGGCCTCCCTGCCCTCGGCGCTGGTGCCGAAGTACTTGGGTTTCTGCACGGAACTGGCGGAGAAGAACGCGGCATTGTCACTGCCCTTGCGCATGGTCAGGGCAATAAAGCCTTCCTCGGCCAACTCATATTCGCGACGATCGGAAACCAGCACCTCGGTAGGAATCTTGGTTTCGATTTCGCCCATGCTGTGGAAGTGGTGCAACGGCAGGTCCTCCACCATGCCACCGCTTTGCGGACCGATAATGTTCGGGCACCAGCGAAACCGGGCGAAGCTATCGGTCAGGCGCGTGGCGAACGCGTAGGCAGTATTGCCCCACAGATAGTGTTCGTGGCTGTTGACCACGTTTTCCTGGTAGGCAAAGGTCTTGACCGGGCACTCCGACGGGTCGTAGGGGGTGCGCAGCAGGAACCGTGGCACGGTAAGGCCGATGTAGCGGGCATCTTCGCTCTGGCGAAAGCTCTGCCACTTGGCAAACTGGGGGCCTTCGAAATGATCCTTGAGATCCTTCAGGTCGGGCAGCCCGGTAAAGCTTTCCAAGCCAAAGAACCCCGGCCCGGCAGCCGCGATAAACGGCGCATGGGCCATGCAGGCCACGCTGGAAACGTACTGCATCAGCTTGACATCCGGCGCGCTGGGCGAGAGGAAGTAGTTGGCAATGATGGCGCCTACCGGCTGGCCGCCAAACTGACCGTATTCGGCACTGTAGATGTGTTTATAGAGCCCGGACTGGTTGATTTCCGGCGAGTCTTCAAAATCATCCAACAGGTCCTGCCGCGCGACATTCAGCAGTTCGATCTTGATGTTCTCGCGAAAATTAGTGCGATCGACCAGCAACTGCAGGCCCTTCCACGCGGCTTCAAGCGCCTGGAAATCCGGGTGGTGGAGAATTTCGTCCATCTGCTGGCTGAGCTTGGCATCGATTTCGGCGATCATCCGATCGACCAGGCGTTTCTTGACCGGCTCACCGCTGTTGTGCGGTTTGACCAGCTCTTCGATAAACGCCGAGACCCCGCGCTTGGCGATGCCATACGCCTCGTCGTCAACCGTCAGCAGCGTCTGGGCAATAATGTTGTCAAGGATGCCGCCGTTGTCATCCGTTGATGTGGCCAGCGGTTTATGTTGTGCGCTCATCGTTCAGTGTCCTTTTCCTGAAAAAGTCATACGGTGGAACTGCCCAGCCCCAACTCGGCCAATACCCGTGCACGGGATTCATCATTGGCCAGGGCTTGCTCGATGGCCTTGCGAAAGCTCGGCGTATTCCCCAGTGGCCCCTTCAATGCCATCAACGCTTCACGCAGCGTCATCAGCTTTTTCAGTTCGGGAATCTGCTCCACCAGGCTTGCGGGGTTGAAGTCCTGCATCGAATTGATCCGCACCTGTATGCCCAGCTCTTCAACGTCGGGCGCGTCCTGGAGGCGATTGGGCACGCTGAGCGTCAACTCCAGCGCTTGCTTGGCCAGCACCTCGTCCAGGGTGTTCTTGTCGATACTGATCGGCTTGCGGTCTTCCAGCTTGCGCAAGTCCTCACGCTGGGTGAAATCCCCCAGCACCAATAACTTCAACGGCAGTTCAACTTCTTCCTGTGCGTCTCCAACGGCAGGTTTGAAGGTGATATTGATGCGTTCCTTGGGTGCTACCGAACCTTCTTTGGCCATGGTCTATCTCCTTTTTTTCGAGCGGCTCGAAAGCCTATTCAAGTACCGCTTCCAGGTCGAAGTGGCACAACCTGCGATGGGTGTCTTCCTTGCGCTCCCGCACGGCATGGCTTTGTGGCAACAGGTCGCAGCAGCGATACAGCAACTGCGCCACCTGCAGCGCCAGGCCAGGCTCCCAACGGTCCAGCCCCGCCTGCTGCAGTTCATGATCCAACTGTTCAAGCTGGATTCTCGCCAGCTCGTACTTGCCGGCCAGTACACACAACCGGGCCTGGGCCAAACGCCAATGGAAGCGCGCTCGCTCGCCGCGTGCGGCATGCAGGCCCTGCCTGAGTTCCCCGACGGCGGCCTTGAGCCCGTCCTTGCGCAAGCGTGGCATGACGTCCTGCAACGCCCTCTCCCACGGCTCGGCGTCGGCATCGATCGATATCTGCGAGGGTGAGGTTCTTTGCAGATGGCGATTCACCTGCAGCGCAATCCAGTCGCGAGTCGCAGCATCCGCAAACGGAACGCCGTCGTGAAAGCAGAACCCGAGGAGGTTCGGCAGGCGTTGCAACAACAGGGCGAGGCTGACTTCCACCTCGGACATCGCCAGATGAGCCTGCAGCGCCTCGAGGCACTCCCACTGCATGCGCAAACCGTCGAACCAGAACATCGCACTGGCCAGGCTCGCTTCAAGCTCAAGCACCAGGTCGGCGTAATGACCTTGGGTAAAACGCTCCTGGTAACGGTTGAGCTTGTCGGATGTGGGGCCACGCAGGCTGGTGATCCCTGCACTGTCGGCGTCGGGGTAACTGACCAGGGGCAGCCAGGCCAGCGTACGGCCCAGGCGCAGCGCGCGCAGGTCTGTAGCGTCCTGGCGCAGCCACCAGGCACACAATGGGCGAGCCTGGTCCTGCAGGGTGCGAAGTCGCTTATGTGCGTCTTTTTCGTTATCGATTGCAGCTTCCGGCTTGAGCAATTGAGTCGCTGCCTGCTTGACCTGTGCAACGACCGCCGTCACACCGGCCGGCTCGGGACCGCATTGCGCCGTGCGCGCCAGGCGCTCTGATAATTGCCTGCGAATCGGCAGAAGGAGTGGCGCGTCGCTTCCCAGGCATGCGCTCCAGCATTCATCCAGGCTGGAAAGGTGTTCAAGGATGGCTTGGAACAGTGGTTGCTGATCCGCGATTGCAAGGGTTTGCGCAAACAGGGGCTCAAGGCGCAGCACCAGCCAGCCGAAAGCTGCGCCACGGGTACGCATCTTGGCGGGGTGGACAGCCGCCCAATGCTGTTCGCAAAGATGACGCAACAGGCCCAGGCCCGCCAGCAAACCAGGAAAAGATTCACGCTGGTACAACGCCCAGGTCAACCATGCCGCGACCCGCAAATCCTTGGAATGCTGACGCAGCACGCCTTCGCTGATGACCCTGACGAGCTGCCAGTCTGGCTGGCTGCCGCCGTGGATCGATTGGGCCTTGGCCAGCTCGGTTTCAAGGGCTTCATATTCGCTGGAGAAGCGCACTTCACTGCCGGCATAACTTGCATCTGAACATGGCGTTCGGGCGACCTCAAGGTAATAAGCGCAAAGCGTGTCTGAGTAAATCATTTTTAACCGCGCACGATTATCCAAGATAGGACCGGCGAACTAACTGCGTATTGGCTGCGCACCAGTAAGCCATGAAGCTTCGTGAAAAACGTGACGAAGCGAGCGAACATTAGTCACGCAAAAAACATTCAGCAAGCAACATGCACCCACTTAAGGAATTTCCTACAATCACCATAAAACCTGGCCTGCGCAGCAATTTGCGCAGTTTAATCCGTTGCAAAACACCCTGACTGCTCGCACTTCATTGATTAGAGCGGCCCAAACAGAACAAGCAACTAATTGCGCACTTAAGCGCAAATACCAGCCGTTAATATCGCCCCCGCCTCCCCGCAACTTATAAAATACAAGCGCACGCCACATCGAACCCCTTATTTCATTGGAGTTCCAACTTTCAGGCACGCTTCTTGTTATAGGGGTTTTGCCCATCCGGCCCGTCGCCGAATGGAACTCCCTATCAATAAGGCAAGGAAACCCGACATGCCAACACCCGCGTATCTTTCTATTACCGGTGTCAAGCAAGGTTTGATAACGGCAGGCACTTTTACCCAGGACTCGGTAGGTGGCATTTACCAGGAAGGTCATGAGGACCAGATTCTCGTGCAGGCGTTTGCTCACCAGGTAATCATTCCCCGCGACCCGCAATCGGGCCAACCGACGGGGCAGAGGGTGCATAAACCGTTGATGATCAGCAAGGTCTTCGACAAGTCATCGCCATTGCTCTTCAGCGCCCTCACCAGCGGCGAAGAGGTCAAGTGCCGACTGGAGTGGCTGCGGACCTCAGCGGCAGGCACGCAGGAGCACTACTTCACCATCGAACTCGAAGGGGCGACCATCGTCGACATCCAGTCGCGCATGCCCAATTGCCAGGACCCGGACAACGCGCATTTCACCCACCTCGAAGACGTCTACTTCAGCTATCGCAAGATCACTTGGACCCATGAGGTCTCCGGTACATCCGGCTCGGACGACTGGCGCAGCCCGGCGGCCGGCTGACCCGGCCTGATGCGCAAACGGCTGCCAGGGACGGCGCCGTTTCTGCGCGACACTCAGACCATCGACAGGGGGTGCTTGCGCTTGGGCGCGCCGAACACCCGGTCGATGGCTTCCAGATCGTGTTCATCCAGCACCAGGTTCGCGGCGCTGGCGTTAAGGCGCACGTGTTCGGGCGTCACGGCCTTGGGGATGGCAATCACCCCCTCCTGGCGCAACACCCACGCCAAGGCCACCTGGGCAGGCGTGACCTCATGAAGGTGAGCGATGTGCTTGAGCGTCTGGCTGGATAGCAGCCCACCCCCCTGGGCAATCGGACAATAAGCCATCAATGGCAAGTGATGCTGTTGCCACCATGGCAGCAGGTCGAATTCGATACCGCGCTCTTCAATGTTGTAGAGCACCTGGTTGGTGGCGCAGGCCGGGGAAGCAAGTTCCTGCAGGTCGGCGACATCGAAATTGGACACGCCCCAGCGGCCGATTTTGCCGGCTTCGCGCAGCCGCTCGAAGGCCTCGACCGTTTCTTCAAGCGGATACTGGCCGCGCCAATGCAGCAGATACAGATCGATGTAATCAGTCCCCAAGCGCCGGAGGCTGGCCTCGCAAGCACGGGGGACACCCTTGTGGCTGGCGTTATGGGGGTAGACCTTGCTCACCAGGAACACCTCGTCACGCTTGCCGCGAATGGCCTCGCCGACCACCTCCTCGGCCCCCCCTTCGCCGTACATTTCGGCGGTATCGATCAGGGTCATGCCCTCGTCGATCCCCAGTTGCAACGCGGCGACTTCGGCGCGGCGCTGGTCGGGGTTCTCGCCCATGCGCCAGGTTCCCTGGCCGATGACAGGGACGGGAACGCCGGCCAGATCAATGGTTCGCATGACAATCTCCTGATGAGTTCGCGGGTTAACAGTGTGGCATTGGCCGGACAAAAGGGTTCAATCGAAGTATGGTTGCCCTTTGCCAAGCTGCCAGGAAGGACCTGCAATGCTGTTTGTCGTGATGCTCGGGGGCAAGCACCCCCGCGCCCGGATCGAAGTCCATGATGTGGTATTCGCCGTGGCGGATACGTTGGAAGGCACCTACCCGCAATTGCGCGACGCCTGGTTTGGCAGCCCCAAGGGTGTGCATATCGATGCCTGGATGGCCGTGGAGGGTGTCGATGGCTGGACAGTCGAGCTCAGCCCCCTGGCACCCCAGGCCGGGGCGCAACATCTGTATTTCATCAACCTGGGCGGCTATGAAGCCCACAGCTTTGGCGAAGCCCATCACTACCTGCTGGTGGTCGCGCCCAACAAACAGGCAGCCAAAGCCAAGGGTCAGCGACAGATGCTGCGCCACTGGTCCCAGGCTCACACCGACGGGGTATTGGATATCGATGACTGCCTCCCCATCGACCTGGTGGACGGCCGCTATGTCCACCTTGTGCAGGGGCCGCACCGGCCAATCGTGCAGCAGAACGACTATATCGTGCTGCCCTGATCGCCGTGCTGGCTCACCTAAGGACGTGCACTGCAACTACCGGAGCTCTCACCCAAGGTCGATGGGCTACGCGACTCGCGATCACCAACTGCCGGACGCCCCGCCGCCGCCGCTGGAACCGCCACCTCCCGACGAACTGCTGCTGGAACTTGAGCTGCTGGCGCTCGAACCGGAACCGCTGCCCGAGCTCGATCCCGACCCAACGCTGGCCTTGCCAAAGATAAACAGCGCCACGAATGAGGCAATCGGGATCGCAAACAGCCAGCCATCACGCCCGCGCTCGAACAGCACGCCCGCCACCACGTACACCGCCACCGCCGCCAGCGCTCGCGCAACACATCCCACGCGGCTGCGTTTCCAGGCATCTTTCATGATGACAAACAGGATCAGGTACATCCCCAGCACCACCAATGCGCCCAGGGGAAACGCCAGCCAGTGGATGAAATCGACATCCACGTAACGATCCGTCACTACCAGCCCGGCAATGTAGGCCAGCAGGCCCAGCACGCCATAAAACACCGTGCGCGCCATCCACAATGCACCGAATGTGGCACCGCCGATCAGCAGGGTCAGCGGTAACAACAGTAGGTACACCGGCCAATCCTGACCACCGGCGAACACCGCCAGCAGCACCGTCACCGCGACCGCGACCACCAGCGCCCGGCGCCAGGGCAGCTTGCCGGCGCTGATCAACACGCCGCCGATGGCGCCCACGATGAACGCCAGCAATACCGCGATTGCCGGAGGCGGCAGCCCCGGGCTGGCCACCTTCGGCAGGTCGCCACCCTCGACCAGCACGCTGAGGTCGTCCACACCCTGTTGGATACCCCCCGCGTAGTCGCCCTGGCGAAACGCCGGAGTGATGTGTTCTTCGATGATGCGGTGGGCCAACAGGTCGGTGACGGTACCTTCCAGGCCATACCCCACTTCGATGCGCACCTTGCGATCGTCCTTGGCCACCAGCAACAGGATGCCGTCGTTGACGTCCTTGCGCCCCAGCTTCCAGGCGCGGAACAGTTGGTTGGTGAAGTCTTCGAGGCTGTCGCGGCCGGTGCTGGGTACCAGCAACACGGCTATCTGCGCGCCCTTGCGTTGTTCGAGGGCCGCGAGCTGGTCGGTCAGGCGGCGGATGGCCGTCGCATCGAGGGTATTGGTGAGGTCGATCACGCGCTGGTCCAGCGCGACCTTGATCGGGCTCGCAGGTGCCGTGTCGGCCTGGGCGGTGCTGATCAACAGGGTGACAGCCAGCAGGGCCAGCAGACTCAAGGCGGATCGCCGCAACCACAGCATCATGTTTTGTTACCTGAAGTGTCTTCCTTGGGCTGCCGACTTTACCCTATCGGCGCTAGACCGGGTGCAGCCCATGGCGTTGAGGCCCCAAATGAACCTGTCGGTACTCGGCACGCCTACACCGGAATCGCGTACACCGTGCCTTGCATGATCGGCTCCACACGCCCGGTCAACAGCACGCCACCCTGCCCGTCCCACTGCACGGTGAGCGTGCCGCCGTCGCAGTGCACTTCAACCGTATCGTCCAGCAAACCACGGCGGATACCATTTACCACCGCCCCGCAGCAGCACGACCCGGACCCCAGCGGTACGCCGCCGCCCCGCTCCCAGATGCGCAAGCGGATATGGCGGCGATCCAGTACCTGGACAAAATGAACATTGGTCCTGGCCGGGAATAACGGGTGAACTTCCAGGGCGGGGCCCAGCGCTTCGACGTCGACGGCAGCGATATCCTCGACAAAGAACGTGCAGTGTGGATTCCCCATGCTGCACGCGGCCGGGCTGCCTTTGATCGGCAAGGTTCGGGTATCCAGCGGCTCGGCGAGCGGCACTGCGGCCCAGTCCAGCGATGGCGCGCCCATATTGACCGACACCCGCTGCCCCGCCACCCGCACGCACGTCAGCAACCCGCGCTCAGTGCGCAATACGATCGAATCGGTGCCGGTTTCCTGCATCAAGCGGTCGGCCACCCCCCGAGTGGCACTGCCACAGGCCTCCAGGGGCGTGCCATTGGGGTTCCAGAACTTGATACGCGCAGCGGCATCGGCGCAGTCGAGCACCACGGCCAGTTGGTTGAAACCGATACCTGTGTGGCGATTGCCCAGGCAGCGGGCAACCTGCGCGGTGATCGGGTCGTCCTGGCCACGGCGGTCGATGATGATGAAATCATCGCCATGAGCATGCATTTTCACGAACGGCAAGGTCATGCTGGGCTCCTAGGGTCGACCGGTGGGTGAACAGGAGGATACCCTGAACCGGCCCTCCGGACTTATCGAGATAGAACCATGCTTATCGTCTTCAGCGGCCTTCCCGGAACCGGAAAGACCACCATCGCCCGTGAACTCGCGCGCCAGACTCGCGCGGTTTACCTGCGCATCGACGTGATCGAGCAGGCGATTCGCAATGCCGGCGTGCTGGCGGCAGATGTGGGCACGAGCGGCTATGGGGTGGCCAATGCGCTGGCGCTGAGTCATCTGCAACTGGGTCATACGGTGATAGCCGATTGCGTGAATCCGGTCCGGGAAAGCCGATCTGCATGGGCGAACGTGGCCACGCAGGCTAGCGTGGACGTGCTCGACATCCAGGTGATCTGCTCTGACCCACAGGCCCATCAACGCCGCGTGGAAACCCGCGCAGTCGACATCGCCGGCCTGGTTCCGCCCACCTGGCAGTCGGTCCTGGACCATGAGTATGAGGCTTGGGATAAAGCGCCATGGACCCTCGACACGGCGCTGCTGACGGTGAACCAGGCCGTCACCCTGGTGATTGCGCGCCTCGCGTCTACAGGGCTTGGGAACCCATAGCCTTCATCAATACCAGATCGCGCCCGTAGATATCCGGCGCATACACCAGCCCGCCCTGGCGATCCACCTCCACCGTCCAGTAGCCCAGTAACACCGGCACCGGCGTGGCCAGTCGGAATTCATGGGTCACACCCGTGGCCAGCAATTCATCGGTGCGAGCACGTTCCGCCGGCGTCACCAGCAGGTCGCGCAGCAGCAGCGGTTGCTCGACCCGCACGCAACCGGAGCTGAACGCGCGCGGGCCTTTGGTGAACAGTGGCTGGCTGGGGGTGTCGTGCAGGTACACCGAATACGGGTTGGGGAAGCGCATCACGATCTTGCCCAACGGGTTGCGCGGGCCGGCTTCCTGGCGCAGCAGGATGTTGCCGGGGCGTGCCCAGTCGATCTGTTCGGGGGCCAGCGGGTGGCCTTCGGCGTCGAGCACTTGCAGGTTCTGCTGGCGCAGGTACTCGGGGTTGAGCCGAATCGCCGGGAGTTTGTCCTCACGCATGATGGTCGGCGGGATGGTCCAAGTGGGGTTGAGGGTCAGCCGGGTGATGCGCGATTTGAGCAGCGGTGTCTGGCGCTCGGCACGCCCGACTTGCAGGCGGGTTTGCCACACGGGAATGCCGCTCTGGTAAACGCTCAGTTGTGCGGCGGCCACGTTGACCAGCACGCCCTCGGGTTCCAGGTCCTGGCTCAGCCAGCGAAAGCGCTCCAGGTTGATGCGCAATTGTTCGCGACGAATCGCTGGGCTGATATTGAGTTCGGCCACGGTGCCCGCGCCAATAACGCCATCGGATTGCAAGGAGTGGCTGAGCTGGAAGGCTTTGACGGCCGTGACCAGTTCATCCCGGTATTGCCTGCCGTTGCCGGCGGGAGCCTGGGCCAGGTAGCCGCCGCTGTATAAGCGCCGCGCCAATTCTGGAACCCGTGGGTCTTCCATGCCGGGGCGCAGCAACGGGCCGCTGGCGACCGCTTCCCAGTGCGGCAACGGTTGTTGGCGCGCCGTGGAGTAAACATTGCGCAGGCTGCGATACAAGTCGGCGCTGGGACGGGCCTGGTCAAACGCCTGGGCCATATCGTGCAGGCCGGTGGCGGCAAACCCCAGCACTTCGGTATTGGGGTCACGGGCGGGAGGCTGGGCATGCCACAGCGGTTCGAAGCGCGATTGTTGCAGGCGCCCGTAGTGCAGGTCTTGCAAGGCTTGCAGGTACTGGCGGCTGGTGTCGATATCGTTGCACAGCACGTTCGCCGTGGCATTCGCCGGGGGCAGGCTATAGTGGGTGGGGTCCAGGCCGTCATCGGCCAGCATCAGCAACTGAGATTGCAGGGCCTGGCGGCGTTCGTCGGCGGACCACAGTGGCACATCACCCTGCTGCTGGTAGAACGCCTGCAGGCGCGATTGCGCGGCGGCGTCGATCCGGGGGGCAAGTTCGGGGCAGACCCCAGGCAACTGCGCAAGGGCCTGCTGTATGGGGGCCGAGTTGACCGGACTGGGCGCCGTCACTGGCAATGAATCCACCATCAGCGCGTCGGCTGTCGCGACCAATGGTGCAACGAGCAAGCAAATGCTCACGTAATATGCGTGTTTTTTGAACAATGGCTTTGCTCCAATCCACAGCGGGGGGGATGTACTGTAGATGCTGACTTTTATGTGCCGTCTCGGCCTTATCACTGTGAGCCTGGCAATGTTGAGCAGTGTTGCGCTCGCCGCCAATGGCAACCCTCCTTCCTTGTATAACAGCCTGGCGCGCTCGGCTCCAGAACTCAATCCCACAGTACTGAAAAGCGCCCTGAGCGCCGTGCAGTGCGCGATCAATAATGGCGAGGAACGTTCCGAGCGCCTGGCTGTGATTGACTATTCCCAACCTTCGACCGCCCGTCGGCTGTGGATCTTCGACTTGCGCAAGAAAACCCTGGTGCTGCGCGACCTGGTGGCCCATGGCGCGAAGTCCGGGGAAAACTTCGCCACCCAATTTTCCAATCGCGAGGGCAGCCACCAGTCCAGCCTGGGGCTGTTCCGCACCCAGGAAAGTTACCTGGGCACCCATGGCTACTCGCTGCGCATGGATGGCCTGGAGCCGGGCTTCAATGACCAGGCCCGCGACCGCGCGCTGGTGATTCATGCCGCCGACTACGTAAGCCCGCTGTGGAGCAAGCGCGAAGGCCGTATCGGCCGCAGCCAGGGCTGCCCGGCAGTGCGCCCGCAGGTAGCACGCCAGGTCGTGGATAAACTCAAGGACGGGCAGTTCATGTTCTCGTGGTACCCCGACCAGCGCTGGTTGAAGTCCTCGACGTACCTCAACTGTAAACCCCAACAGGTGGCAAGTAGTCGTACAATCCGTGGCGGCTAACCTGTCCCACCGATAAAAGAGAGCGTCGCATGCTGCTACATAAGTCCACCTGGATCGAGATCGAGCAGTTCCTGGAGCGCAGTCGCACGGTAGTGATCCCCATCGGCTCCAACGAGCAGCACGGCCCCACGGGCCTGCTCGGCACCGACTGGATGTGCCCGGAGATCATCGCCCATCAAGCGCAAGAGAACGCCGACATCCTGATCGGCCCGACCTTCAATATCGGCATGGCCCAGCACCACCTGGGCTTCCCCGGCACCATCTCTCTGCGCCCTTCCACCTTTATTGCCGCGATTGGCGACTGGGTGCGCTCGCTGGCCGGGCATGGTTTCGAGAAGATCCTGTTCCTCAACGGCCACGGCGGCAATATCGCCACGATTGAAGCGGCCTTTTCCGAGCTGTACGCCGAAGCCAGCTACGCCCGCCGCCCGGCCGGGTTCGCGCTGAAGCTGGTGAACTGGTGGGACCTGGAAGGCGTCAACGACCTGGCCCATCGGCAGTTCCCGGTAGGTCATGGCAGCCATGCCACGCCGTCGGAAATTGCGGTGACGCAGTGGGCTTATCCGGAGTCGATCAAGACTGCCGCGTATTCGCCGCAGATCGCCAATACCGGGCCGATCCGTGAAGCCCTGGACTTCCGCGCCCGCTTCCCCGACGGGCGCATGGGTTCCGACCCGGCCCTGGCGACGGTGGAGAAAGGCGCAGAATTGGTGGCGTTGGCGGCTCAAGGGCTGGTCAAGACGGTCGACAGCTTCAGCCACGAAGCAAAACCCTAGGCGTTACATCAATCAGACTGCGGGAGGGGGCAACCCCCTCCCACGCAAGGTCTTGCGTGATCAGTGATTACTGGCATTCCTTGGCGGCCAGTTCGAGGCGCGAAGGGGTGATGGTCGACGCCAACGGCTTGCGCTCATACAGGAACACCTTGGTGCTGTCCTGGGACTTGTAGGCTTCCAGCACATCATCGGCGGCGATCTTGCTGGTCAGCACCACCTTGGCGTGGCGCGAGTTCTGCGTCACGGTCGAGGTGATGTCGTGCTTTTCAAGCTTGGGCAATACGCATTGCACATAGCCTTCGGGGGTTTTGGCGGTTTGCAGGGTCAAGCTCGGCGAATTCGGCGCGGAGACACAACCGGCCAGCAACAAAGAAGCGACAGCCAGAACCGGTACAAAAAAAGAGCGCATACAAAATCCTGAAAAATAGAAAAGGAAAAATTTACATCAACCTGCTTGGACCAGCGCCTTGAGCGATGCATCAAACTGCTTCAAGGCATCTTGTTGCACATCTCGCTGCTGCTCGATCTGCGCCGCAATCTCCGGCGCGGCCTTGTCATGCACCCACACCGACGGCACTTGCTTGTGCACCGAACCTTCGGCCTTGGCGATGTATTGCAGGTTCGCATCATAGAACCGCGCAATAAACCGCGCCTCGACCTGGTCGTTTTGCTGGGTCAGCAACTGGTTATGGGTATCGAGCATCACCACGACATCAGGATGAGCCTGCACCAAGGCATCCAGGCTGTCGTAGAACGTCACCGACAGGAAGGTACCTTGCAGCGAGTTCATCAACCAGTCGATCGCCAGTTCAGGGTCGGAGCTGTTAACGAACGCCTCGCGGATACGTGCATCAAGGCTGCCCTTGGCACCGTTCATGGCCATCGTGTGGTAGCGCTCAAGGTAGTTGAGGTTGTCGAGCGTATTTTCGCTGTACAACACCCCAACCGACTGCGTGCGGCGCAGAGAGTCTACGCTAGCGTCGATAGGTAGCAAATGGCTGCTACGCAGGTCATCGGCAATTGCCGGGGTGGTCATGCCCACAACCCCCAGCATCAGGGTCATCATAGCCAGCTGGATAAACGTCCTCATCGCGCGATTTCCTTGAACGGCGTGTCGATGGGGATGATTTTCCGCTTTTCATGAAAAAACAGAACTTGCGATCTTCGATGGTGACTATCATCTGAACCGATAGTGCTGAACATAAAATTTATAAGGACCATGCCATGAAGCCCCACCAGAAAACCTTCGACCGGATCCGCGATGCCGTATTGCCGGAGTTTCGCGATCGGGTCGCCGATTACCTGGTTGACTATGAACAGGTGCTGCAGGACCCGATGGCCGACCCGGACCACGTCTATGCCAGTGCCCAGCAGCTACGCGGTTACCTGCGCGGCTTGAACACCACGCGGGTCCTGGGCATGGCCGATTGGGAAGAGTTGGACCGCCGCGTGGCGCAGGAATGGCCTAAAGCACGGGTCTTGGCAGATTGACCCAGGCTTGCACCGAGGGGCGCTGCCACTGGCGCCGGGCATAGTCCACCAACTCGGCAGGTACGCTGTCACCGTTGAGGATCAGGCGGTTGAGCATCACTGCAAGGTCTACGTCGGCAATCGACCACTCCCCGAACAAGTACGGCGGGTTCCCCGCCAACAACACCTGCGCCGCGTCGATCAACTTGCGCGCGGCGGCTTCGGCCGGCGCTGACAACGGCGGCATCGCTTGCCCGTAGAACACCACCAGCGTCGAACGCTCCTGGCGAATCGGCAGCAAATCGCTGCGCAACCACGCCTGCACCTGCCGCGCCCTCGCCCGCTGCTTGGGATCAGCCGGGTAGACCGGCGTCTCGGGGTAAGCCTGCTCCAGGTACTCGCTGATCGCGGACGATTCCGACAAGGCAAAGTCGCCCTCCACCAGGGTCGGCACCCGTTGGGTCACAGACAACTGGGCAAAGTCCTCCGCCTGGTTGTGCCCGGCGTCCAGGTCGAGGGTGACCATGTCGAAGGCCAGGTCTTTTTCGCGCAGGGTGACAAACACCGACATCGCATAGGGGCTGGTGAACAGCGAATCAACGTAAAGACGCAACGGACCTTGGCTCATGGGACGATCTCCTTGGATGAGCCCCCACGCTACGAGATGCGCCGCCATAAAGACAATGCAGGGTTTTTATGGGGGCATTCCCGACAGGAATAACAGCGCGACGGGCCGTCGATCAGCCGGCGAAACCACCGGCCTTGAGGAAGGCGTGCTCCGCGTCGGTGGTCTGCCTGGCCAGCACGTCATTGCGATGGGGAAAGCGCCCGAACCGCTCGATGATGGCGGCGTGCTCCTTGGCCCAGCGATAGGTGTTGGCATCCAGTGCCTGGTTCAGGGCCAGGGAGCGTTGCTGATCCTGCGGGTTTTCCGAGTGTTCAAACGGCAAGTAGCAGAACGCCCGCAACGCGGGTTCGATCAATTGATCCAGCCCCGTGTCGACGATGCGCTGGGCATACAGGCGCGCCAACGGGTCGGTGGCGAACATATGCGCGGTTCCCCGAAAGGCATTGCGCGGGTATTGATCGAGCAGGATCAGCAAGGCCAGGCCGCCCTCCGCTGTGTCCAGCCAGCCTTCCAGCTCGCGCCGGGCGGCTTGCAGGTGGGTGGCGCGGAACGTGTCGCCAAAGCGGGCATCGAAGGCCGCGTCCTTGGCGAACCAGCGCTTGGGGCCGGCTTGCTGCCAGAAAGCGATGACGGATTGCGGGGTGTGGATTACCGCGTTGTTGCGAGTACTCACGTTCAGCCTCTCCCTTGCTTGTGTGCCTCACAGTGAACCAGAAGGACTGCGTGGCTGAAACCTTAACCGTCAGCAGCGCAGGCATTTGCGTTATAGGATAACATCCAGTTTTTTCGCCCGGCCCTGTGATTTCTGCTTATGACCGACACTGTTCCCCTGCGCCAACGCCTGCTCTCCATAGACGCCCTGCGCGGCCTGGTGATCCTGTTCATGCTCCTCGACCACGTACGCGAAACCTTCCTGTTGCACCGCCAAGTCACCGACCCGATGAGCCTCGACAGCACCGAGCCTGCACTGTTCGCGAGCCGCACCCTCGCCCATCTGTGTGCGCCGGTGTTCGTACTGCTCACCGGGCTGTCCGCCTGGTTGTACGGTCAGAAATACACGGGCCGTCGCGATGTGTCAGCGTTCCTGTTCAAGCGTGGGCTGTTCCTCGTGGTGCTGGAATTTACCCTGGTCAACTTCGCCTGGACCTTCCAACTGCTGCCCAGCGTGATCTATCTGCAGGTGATCTGGGCGATCGGCATCAGCATGATCGCCCTCGCCGTGCTGGTCTGGTTGCCGCGCCCGCTGTTGATCGCGCTGGCGCTGGTGATCATCGGCGGGCATAACCTGCTGGATGGGCTGCACTTCGATCCAGGCTCGGCGCTGCATGTTCCGTGGACGATCCTGCATGAGCGCAGTTGGATTGAAGTGTCCGACACCCTGCGCCTGCGCACGACCTACCCGGTGCTGCCGTGGATCGGTGTGATTGCCCTGGGTTACGGCCTGGGCCCGTGGTTTGCCAATACCGCATTGCCGGCCGTGCGCCAGCGCCATTTGCTGTTCGGCGGTGTGGGTGCGCTGGCGGGGTTCGTGCTGTTGCGTGCGCTCAATGGCTATGGCGAAAAGCCCTGGCAGGTGTATGACAGCGGCATGCAGACGCTGATGAGCTTTTTCAACGTGACCAAGTACCCACCTTCGCTGCTGTTCCTGGCGTTGACGTTGGGGGTTGGGCTGTTGCTGTTGCTGGCGTTTGAACGCGCAGGGCATCGACGCTGGATCAGCGTGTTAGCGGTGTTTGGTTGCGTGCCGATGTTCTTTTATCTGCTGCATCTTTATGTGCTGAAAGTGCTGTATGTCGCCTGTGTGGCGCTGTTTGGCTTGAACCATGGCAACTACTTCGGTTTCGACAGTATCGGTGCGGTGTGGCTGATGGCGTTGGTGCTGCCCCTGGCGCTCTACCCGCCCGTGCACTGGTTCGCCAGGCTCAAGGCCCGGCGCCGCGACCTGGCGTGGCTCAAATACCTCTGACCTAGTACAGACTGAATGTGATGCCAGTCAGTTACGCGTACATGGCCTTTTGTAGGAGCGAGCTCGCTCGCGAAAAACATCAACGATAACGCGTGTTCCCTGAATCAACGCGGCGCCTGTGAGTTTTTCGCGAGCAAGCTCGCTCCTACAAAAAAGCCTTTGGGCAAGCCCGCTCGCCACAGGTTACTTGTGCCCTTTCTGTTTTGTAAGGTTTTAAGCCAACTCAGCCCGTAGCTGGCGAGCCGCGGTGACCATATGAATCAACGCCGCTTCCGTCTCCGGCCAACCCCGTGTCTTCAACCCGCAATCCGGGTTCACCCACAAGCGCTCGGCCGGAATGCGCTGGGCCGCCTTGCGCAGCAGGTTGGCCATTTCCGAGGCATCCGGCACCCTTGGCGAGTGGATGTCGTAGACGCCTGGGCCGATGTCGTTAGGGTAGGCGAAGGCTTCGAACGCATGCAGCAGTTCCATGTCCGAGCGTGAGGTTTCGATGGTGATCACGTCGGCATCCATCGCCGCGATGGACTCGATCACATCGTTGAACTCGCTGTAGCACATATGGGTATGGATCTGGGTTTCATCGCGCACGCCCGAGGCGCACAGGCGGAACACTTCGGTGGCCCAGTCCAGGTAAGGCTGCCACTGCGCACGGCGCAACGGCAGGCCTTCACGGAACGCCGCTTCGTCAATCTGCACGATCTGGATGCCAGCGGCTTCCAGGTCCAGCACTTCATCACGAATCGCCAACGCCAGTTGCCGAGCCTGCACTTCGCGGCTCACGTCCTCGCGCGGGAAGGACCACATCAGCATGGTCACCGGGCCAGTCAGCATGCCCTTCATCACCTTGTGGGTCAGGCCCTGGGCGTAGCGGATCCACTCCACCGTCATCGCCTTCGGACGGCTCAGGTCACCGAAGATCACCGCCGGTTTTACGCAGCGCGAACCGTAGCTCTGGACCCAGCCGAAGCGTGTGAACACGTAGCCGTCCAGTTGCTCGGCGAAATACTCGACCATGTCGTTACGCTCGGCTTCACCGTGTACCAGCACGTCCAGGCCGAGGTTTTCCTGGACCTCGACGGCATGCTTGATCTCGCTGTGCATCGCTTCGACGTATTCGGCTTCGCTCAGCTTGCCTTGCTTGTAGGACTGGCGCGCCAGGCGGATCGACGCGGTTTGCGGGAACGAACCGATGGTGGTGGTGGGGAACAGCGGCAGGTTGAGGCGCGCGCGCTGTTTGTCGATACGCTGGGCAAACGGCGACTGACGTTGGCTGTCCTGGGCGGTGATCGCTGCCACGCGAGCTTGCACGGCGGGCTTGTGAATACGCCGCGAGGTCGCTCGGGCAGCCTGTACGGCGCGGCTTTGCGCCAGGGCGGCGAGCACATCGGGGGCTTCGGGTTCGTTCACCGCGCGGGCCAGTACCGCGACTTCGGCACACTTCTGCACGGCGAAGGCCAGCCAGCTTTTCAACTCGGCATCCAATTGGTCTTCGCGGCCCACATCCACGGGGCTGTGCAACAGCGAACAGGACGGCGCCACCCACAGGCGATCGCCGAGTTTTTCATGGGCATGCTGCAAGGTCGCCAGGGCTTTCTCCAGGTCGCAGCGCCAGACATTGCGGCCATTGACCACCCCCAGGGACAACACCTTATAGGCCGGCAGGCGATCGAGGATGGTCGGGTACTGGTCCGGCGCACGTACCAGGTCGATATGTAAACCGTCGACCGGCAGGCTAGCCGCCAGGCCAAGGTTCTCTTCCAGGCCGCCGAAATAGGTGGCCACCAGCTTTTTCAGCGGGTCGCGCTGGATCAGGTTATAGGCGCGCTCAAATGCGTTTTTCCAGGCCTGTGGCAGGTCGAGGACCAGGATCGGCTCATCGATCTGCACCCACTCCACGCCCAACTCCGCCAGGCGCTGGAAGATCTGGCCGTACAACGGAAGCAGGCGCTCGAGCAGGTCGAGCTTGTCGAAGTCACCGCCCTTGGCCTTGCCCAGCCACAGGTAAGTCAACGGGCCGATCACCACCGGCTTGACCGTATGGCCCAGCTCACGGGCTTCCTGCACTTCCTCGAACAGCTGGTCCCAGCCGAGGTGGAACTGCTGGTCAACGCTGAACTCGGGTACCAGGTAGTGGTAATTGGTGTCGAACCACTTGGTCATTTCCTGGGCGTGTGCACCCCCACAACAGCTGTCGCTGACGCCACGGGCCATGCCGAACAGGGTGTGCAGGGTGGCCTGGCCATCGGCGGGACGGAAACGCTCGGGGATCACGCCGAACATCAGCGAGTGGGTCAGCACCTGGTCGTACCAGGCGAAATCGCCGGCGGGCAACAGGTCAATACCGGCCTGCTGTTGCAACGCCCAATGGGTCTTGCGCAGCTCACGGCCGACAGCCCGCAGGCCAGCTTCGTCGAGTTCGCCCTTCCAGAACGCTTCCTGCGCTTTTTTCAGTTCACGATCGCGTCCAATGCGCGGAAATCCGAGGGAATGAGCGACTGCCATGACTTACAACTCCACTGTAGGTATTAATGGCAGCCATTGTCGGTAGACGGAGATAGTGAAACAAACTCATTTTATTCCTGATGATCACAAGATTCACTCATGTTAATGCGACCATGCCACACTCGTGGCGCCGGGCAGCCTGAACATCCCCCCTTGTAGGAGCGAGCTTGCTCGCGAAGAACGCCAACGATCACGCGGGCTGCGTGACGGTACGCGGCGCACTTAGGTTTTTCGCGCGCAAGCTCGCTCCTACAGGGGGGATCCGCTCGGCCGGTTACATCAACGGAATCGAGTAATTCACAAACACCCGGTTCTGATCCTGGTCCCGCGCGACCTCGCTGCGCGACACGCCGTTGCGCCAGCCGAACCCGACGTTCTTGAAGGTGCCGCCCTGCACCACGTAGTCCAGGCCGATATCCCGTTCCCACTCGCTGGCGTTATTGCCGCTGGCGGTGAGGATATGGTCACCTTTCAAATACATCATCGACGCCTTCAAACCCGGCACGCCCAGCGCTGTAAAGTCATAGGCATACTGGGCGAAGGCGGTGCGTTCGCCGGCCTGGATAAAGGTCTGCACCGTACGGTCGGTGTAGAGGTACAGGCTCGAACCGCCCTCCCCTTTGCTCGCCAGGCCGCCTTGGTTGAGTTGGGCAAAGTTGCTGTCATCGGACACTTGCTGGTAACCCGCGGTAATCGCATGCGGCCCCAGGGAGTAAATGAAGGCTGCACTCCAGGTGTTGTTGTCGATTTCACCGCTGCCGTTTTTGGTATAGCCGCTGAACTTGTAGCCTTCGGCACGCCCCGCGGCGCTGCTGTTTTTGCCGTCCGAGGTGGTCTTGAAGTAACGCAGGTCGGTTTTCAATGAGCCGTAGTCACCCAACGGCAACACGTGGATCAACCCGGCGAAGTGTTGCTGGTAATAGTCTTCGAGGTTGGCGTAGTAGTACTGGACCATCAGGTCCTTGGTCAGTTGGTAGTCCGCACCGGCGTAGGTGAATTTATTGCTTTCGCGGGTGCCGCCGGCTGCTGCCAGGCCACTGCTGTCGCTGGAGCCGCGCCCCGTGGCGTGCTGGAGCTGGCCGCCGATCAACGTCAGGTTGTCGATGTCTTTGCTGGTCACCTGGCCGCCTTCGAACGATTGCGGTAAGAGGCGGCCGTCGTTGCTCACCAGGATCGGCAGGTTCGGGCGCAGGTAGCCGTAACGCGCTTCGGTCTTGGCGAAACGCGCCTTCGCGGTGGCACCGCCACGGGCCCAATTGTCGGCGGCCTTGCCGTCATCGTTGGGGATCATCGAACTGCCCACATGGCGACCGGCGCCGCTGTCGAGGGTCACGCCGAGCATGCCGATGGCGTCCAGGCCAAAGCCGACGGTGCCGTCGGTAAAACCCGACTGGTAATTGAGGATAAACGCCTGGCCCCACTCTTCGGTCTTCGACGGTGCCGCCGTGCCGTCGCGGTTGTCGTTGTTGAAGTAGAAGTTACGCATACTCAAGTTGGCTTGGCTGTCGCTCAAAAAGTCAGCAGACGCCAAGGGGCTCAGGGCAATACCCAGGCCACCGGTCAATACACTCAATACATTCAACGTGGCTTTCATCAGGACGAACTCCGGCGCGGAATCCAAGTTCCGGGCGCAAAAAATGGGCAGCAGGATGCCGTCGGCCAAACGTGACATTGGCCGGGGCGTTAACGGTTATTCAGTTGCTTAGTGCTTAGTTAGTTACCTGGTTGAGTGAAGTGAAACCTCCGTAAACCTCAGTCAATCAATCCATGAGCGTCATAGAACGGATACGGCCCCGGGTAATCCCCGAACACGCCGTTGTGGCTGATCAAGCCGTGTTGCGCATCCCAGCGATGCAACAAATACCCCGCCGGTTCCAGGTTGAAATGCGCGGGCGCGGCGTCTTGCAGGTCCAGCACGATCTGATGGGAGGTGCCGGGACACACACAACTCAAGCTGCCGCCAAAGCGCCGCTGCATCGGCCGGTGCAGGTGCCCGCACAACAGGCGTTCCACTTGCGGGTGGCGCGCCACGACGCGCTCCAGCGCGGCGGCGTTGATAAAGGGTTCGCGGTCCATATGGCCGATGCCGCTGACAAACGGCGGATGGTGCAGGATCAGCAACGTCGGCGTGTCAGGACGTCGCGCCAGTTGCTCATCCAGCCACTGCAATTGGCTGTCCAGGAGCTGGCCGCCATGCCCACCGGGGATAGTCGAGTCCAGGCCGATGAGGCGCAGCGGATGCTCGTCCACCACCCAGTCCAACGGCTGCTCTGCCGACAAAGGCAAATAGGCATGATCGCGGAATGCGTCGAGCAACGGCCCGCGGGTGTCGTGGTTGCCCGGCACCAGGTAGCACGGCATGTGCAGGCGCGCGAGTTCAGGGTGCAGCACGGCGTATTCATCGGCGCGGCCGAAGTCCACCAGGTCACCGCTGACCACCACAATGTCGGGCCGTGGGTGGCTGGCGTTCAAATGGTCGACGGCACGGCGCAGTGCGCCCAGGGTATCGACAACCCCATAGGTCAGGCGCTGGCCGGCTTTAAGGTGCAGATCGCTGATCTGTGCAACAAGAAACGGACGCTTCAAAAGTCGACTCTCACGCATTCAGGGTAAACAACATGTGCGGCGCAACGGCCAAGGCAATCGGCGCGCCGACGACATGCAGCTGGTTGTCGCTGCTGTCCACCAGCAGCGGTTGCAGGCCACCCACATCCACCAGCAGGCGGCTCTGGGCGCCCTGGAAGAACTGCGCGAGCAGATGCCCGTGCAGGTGCCCTTCGCTCTCCATCACCCGTAGGTGTTCGGGGCGGCAGTACACCGTATTGGGCATGTCGGCGGCCCGCCACGGCAGCTCGCCGCCGCAGACTTTCAGGCCATGGGCGGTTCGCGAGGTGACGGCAAAGGCATTGAGGTTGCCGACAAAACCGGCGACGAACGCATTGGCCGGTTTCTGGTAGATCTCCCGTGGGCTGGCCAGTTGCGCGACACGGCCGTGCTCCATCACCAGGATACGATCGCCCAGGGCCATGGCTTCGCCCTGGTCGTGGGTGACAAATACCGAGGTGATACCAAGGCCGCGCAGCAGCTCATTCAGCTCGCTGCGCAGGCGCTCGCGCAACTGCGCATCCAGGGCCGCCAGCGGTTCATCCAGCAACAGCACTTTGGGGCGTGGCGCCAAGGCACGGGCCAAGGCCACGCGTTGACGCTGGCCACCGGACAATTCGTGGATACTGCGTTTGCCGTGATTTTGCAGGCCCACCAGCTCGAGCAATTCCTCGCAGCGCTTATTGCGCGCCAGTGACGACATGCCGCGAATCTTCAAGCCGTAGACGATATTCCCCGCCACATCCAAGTTGGGAAACAGCGCGTAATTCTGGAACACCATGCCCACATCGCGGCGCTCAATGGGCAGGCGGGTGACGTCCTGGTCGCCGAACAACACCTGGCCCACATCCGGGCGTTCCAGGCCGGCGATCAGGCGCAAGGTGGTGGTTTTGCCACAGCCCGACGGGCCGAGAATCGCCAGGGTTTCACCGCCTTCGACGGTCAGGTCCAAGTCATGCACCGCCACGGTGCCGTCGGCGAAAGCCTTACGGCAGCCCTTGAGACGAATAGTGATAGCAGTCATCGACGCTCTCCACGGGACAGACGCGCACTGATGGCCTGCAACGCAATCAACAGCGGCACGATCATCAGCAAAAAGATAAGGGTGTAGGCGCTGGCGATTTCCAGGCGCGCCGAAGCGTAGCTGTCGGCCAGGCCCACCGGCAGGGTCTTGGTCATCGGTGTATGGAGCATCCAGGTCAGGTTGAATTCGCCCAGCGACAAGGTCACGACCATCAGCACGCCCGCCAGAATCCCTGCCCGGCAGTTGGGCACTACCACGCTGAAAAAGCGCTTGATCGGCCCGGCGCCGAGGCTGGCCGCGGCCTCTTCCAGCACCGGCAGTTGCTGGCGTTGCATCACCGCCATCACCGGGCGTACCAGGAACGGCAAGGTAAACAGCACATGGCCAACCAGGATGAACAGCCAGCTGCTACGAAAGCCGCCGAACTGGCCATAGGTCAGCAGCAAGGCCAACGCACTGGCCAGGCCCGGCATGGCCACCGGCAGCACCATCAGTTCCTCGAAGGCGCGGCTGAAACGGTTGTTCATGCGTACCAAGGCATAGGCCGCCGGTACGCCGATCACACACACGCACACTGCGCATGCCACGGCCAATTGCAGCGACAGCCATACGGTGGGCGAATAGGCCTGCCACACCTGGATCAACCAGTCGAAGGTCAGGCCGCTGGACAGGCCGACAAAGAAATTGCGCGTCAACCCAGCCAGCAATGACATCAGCACCGGCACCAACATGAAGGCGCACACCAGCAAAGTGAACAGCAGTTGAATCACAAACAGCGATGAGCGCTTCACAGGACCGTCCCCGCGTTTTTCACCAGGCGTCGCGTCAGCAACAGGACCGCCCAGGTCACCGCACCGAGCACCACCGACAGCGCGGCGGCCACGGCGAAGTTGGCATAGTTGGTGAACACGTTGTAGATCGCCACCGGGGTGACATTCAGGCGTGTGCCCAAGGTGAACGCAGTGCCGAAGGCGCCCATGGAGGTGGCGAAACAGATCGCCCCACACGACGCCAGCGCCGGCGCCAGGCCCGGTACGATCACGTCGCACACCACGCGCCAGTGCCCGGCCCCCAGGGAATGTGCGGCTTCCTCCAGGCTGCGGTCGAGGCTTTCGCACGCCGCCATCACCGTGAGGATCACCCGCGGGATCGAAAAGTACAGATAGCCGACAAACAGCCCGGCCAGCGAGTAGGCAAAGATCCAGCGTTCACCGGCCAGTTGCAGGCCCAAAGAGGCCAGCAACCCCTGGCGCCCGGCCAACAGGATCACCAGGAAGCCCACCACCACGCCCGGAAACGCCAGTGGAAACGTCAACAACGCCACCAGCGCCGAGCGACCGAAAAAACGCTGGCGCGCCAGGAAGACGCCGCTGATGCCGCCAATCAACAACGCCACCAGTGTCACGAAAACAGCAAGCGCGCAGGTTTGCGCCAGGCTGCCCAAATACTGCGAACTGCTCAGTACCTGCCAATAACCACTGCCATGGCTGTCACGGCTCTCGGCGCCGAGCACCATCAAGTGCGCCAACGGCAACAGCCAGAACGCGAGCAGCACTGCAAAGGCCGGGGCCAGCGCCCAGGCTGCATGTTTTGCCGATGCGGCCACTTACTTGACCTCGTTCAGATAACGGGCGGCAAAGGCTTCCTGCACAGCGGCCATTTTTTGGTAATCCACCACACCGGCACGCGCATAGTCACTGTCAGGCAGGAACTGGGCGGCGACCTCGGCGGGCATCTTCATCGGCCGTACCGGGCGCAGGTAAGCCTTGGCCCAGAGTGCCTGGCCTTCGTCAGACAGCACGAAGTCGAGGACCTTTTCAGCGTTGGCGCGATGGGGCGCGTTGGCGACCAGGCTCATCACATAGGGCACGCTGATGCTGCCTTCCTGCGGGATCACGAAGGCGACGTTGGCCTTGTCCTTGTAGCGGGCGCGGTAGGCGTTGAAGTCGTAGTCCACCAGGATCGGCAACTCGCCGGACAGCACCCGCGCATAGGCAGTTTGCTTGGGCACGATGGGGGCGTTTTTCGCCAGTTTCTGGAAGTAGTCGATGGCCGGGGCGAAGTTATCCAGGTCGCCGCCCAGGGCGCGGTTGATCGCCACGGCGGATACATAGCCGACAAACGCGCTGGATGGATCGAGGTAACCGACCATGCCTTTGTATTGCGGCTTGAGCAGGTCTGCCCAGCTTTGCGGCACCGGCAGGCCGCCCAATGCATCGACGTTGACCATGATGCCCAAGGTGCCGGAGTGGATCGCGAACCAGTGGCCGGCGGGGTCTTTCAGGCCGGCGGGAATCTGCTCCCAGCCCTTGGGCTTGTAGGTGTCGACCACTTCGGCCTTTTGCGCTTGCAGGCCGAAGGTCACGCCGTAATACACCACGTCGGCGACCGGCGCGGCCTTTTCGGCGACCAGTTGCGCCAGGGATTGGCCGGAGTTCTTGTTGTCCAGGGGCACTTGCACCCCGGTACTGGCGGCGATGGCCTTGAGTTGCGTGCCCCAGTCGGCCCAGTCCGGCGGGCAGTTGTAGCAAATCGCGGTATCGGCGGCCTGGGCCAGGCTGGCCACACCGCACAGCAGCACAGCTGCCAGGGTTTTACTGAATGCGCGCATCAAGAGTCTCCTCATGGGGTTGAGTGCTTTCGCCCGGCCGGACATGGCAAGGCAGGCAATGGGAAATCGGGGCATTGCCAGCGATCTGCGCCAGCAGTTGATCAATCACGGTGCTGGCCAGCAGTGCGATGGGCTGCACCACACTGCACAGGGTCGGGTGCATCTGGGTGCCGAGGGCAATGCCGTCGAACCCCATCACGGACAGTTGCTCGGGCACATTCCAGCCGTTGCGACGCAGTTCGGCGATCAGGCTGATCGCCAGGAAATCGTTGGAGCACACCAACGCAGTCGGCGCCTCGGGGCCGCGCAGGAACGGCTCGATCGCGGCGAACTCGGCCTGGGTGTGCGCCGGCATTTCGATCACTGCGCGGCTTTTGAGGGCGTATTCCTTCATCGCATCGCAATACCCGGCGTAGCGCAGGCGTGCGCGGTCGGACTGCAAGGCGGGGCCGGCGACCATGCTGATGCGTCGATGGCCGGCCTCCAGCAGGTAGCGCGTGGCCAGGGCCATGCCCGCGCGGTTGTCCACCGATACGGCGCTGTAGTTAGGGTTGCTCGGTTGGTGATAGGCCAGCACGAACGGGGTTTTTTCGGTATTCAGGCTGCTGAGCACGCTGTTGCTTTCGGCATCGGTGACCGTCAGCACCAGGCCATCGACGCGCTGGCGCAGCAACTCCTCCACCACAATGCATTCGCGCTCGCTGCTGTAGTCGGTGGTCGCCAGCACCAGGCTGTAGCCACGCAACCGCGCAGCACGTTCCATGGCCTGGAACTGTTCGGCGAACACCGGATTGAGCAGGTTGGGCACCACCACGCCGATCAACTGGGTGGTTTGCAGGCGCAGTTGGCGGCCCAGCAAGTTGGGCCGAAACCCCAACTCACGGGCGGCGGCGAACACTTGTTCACGGGTCGCCGGGCGCACCTGGTCAGGGGAGGCAAAGGTGCGGGCGGCGGTCGCGCGGGATACGCCAGCCAGCCGCGCAACGTCTTTCAGGTCAGTCATGTTCACTCGCTTGAGATCGATCTCATTGGCGAGGACAGTAACGGTGGAATGTGGCAGGAAGGTGGTGGGGAGATGACAGTTTGATGGCAGTGAAGCACTGTCACATAGGCCAACATGTGGGAGGGGCTTGCCCCCGATAGTGGTGGATCAATGAAGAATAGGCTGGCTGAAGCACCGCCATCGGGGGCAAGCCCCCTCCCACATTAGCGCGGTGTCCATGCATAGATAGTCATACTCAGTGGTTAGGATCGTAAAGCTGGCGCAGCGAAATCCGCCGGCTAACCTTTCGATTCGATCCAAGTGCGGGCACAATGCGTGTCCTTTTTTGGCAGGCACCGCCGCAGGCTCTCAAAAATGATCAAAACGCCGTACTACCTCATCGATAAACAGAAGCTTCTGGTCAACATGCAGAAGATCGCTTACGTGCGCGAGCAGTCCGGCGCCAAGGCCCTGCTGGCGCTCAAGTGCTTTGCCACCTGGTCGGTGTTCGACCTGATGCAGGAATACATGGACGGCACCACCTCGTCGTCGCTGTACGAGTTGAAGCTCGGTCGCCAGAAGTTCGAAGGTGAGGCACACGCCTACAGCGTGGCCTGGGCCGACGATGAAATCGAAGAGATGCTGGTCAACTGCGACAAGATCATCTTCAACTCCATCAGCCAGCTGCAACGTTTTGCCGAGCGCTCCGAGGGCAAGACCCGTGGCCTGCGCGTCAACCCGCAGGTGAGCAGCTCCGACTACCTGCTGGCCGACCCGGCGCGCCCGTTCAGCCGCCTGGGCGAATGGGACCCGGTGAAGATCGAAGGCGTGATCGAGCAGATCTCCGGCTTCATGTTCCACAACAACTGCGAGAACGGCGACTTCAACCTGTTCGACCAGATGCTGAACACCATCGAAGAACGCTTCGGCGCGCTGCTGCACAAGGTCAACTGGGTCAGCCTCGGCGGCGGCATCCACTTCACCGGTGAAGGCTATGCCATCGACGCCTTCTGCCAGCGCCTCAAGGCGTTCTCGCAGAAGTACGACGTGCAGGTCTACCTGGAGCCCGGCGAAGCCGCGATCACTAACAGCGCTTCGCTGGAAGTCACGGTGCTCGACACCCTCTACAACGGCAAGCACCTCGCCGTGGTCGACAGCTCCATCGAAGCCCACCTGCTGGACCTGCTGATCTACCGCCTCAACGCCAAGCTGGCGCCAAGCGCGGGTGAACACACCTACATGGTGTGCGGCAAATCCTGCCTGGCCGGGGACATCTTTGGCGAGTATCAATTCGATCGTCCGCTGGCCATCGGCGATCGGCTGTCGTTCATCGACACCGCGGGCTACACCATGGTCAAGAAAAACTGGTTCAACGGCCTGAAAATGCCGTCCATCGTAGTGAAACAACTCGACGGTACAGTCGAGGTGGTTCGTGAATTTGGTTACGACGACTACCTGTCCAGCCTTTCGTAAGCTGGCGGATAAAGGAGAGATAAAGCAATTGAAAAAGAACGTTCTTATCATTGGTGCAGGAGGTGTCGCCAAGGTGGTGGCCCACAAGTGCGCGCAGCACAACGACGAACTCGGTCGTATTGCTATCGCGTCGCGCAACATCTCCAAATGCCAGGCCATCATCGACAGCGTCAAGGCCAAGGGTAGCCTCAAGGTACCCGCCGATATCCAAGCCTTCGCGCTGAACGCCCTGGACGTGGAAGCGACCAAGGCCCTGATCCGCGAGACCGAATCGCAGATCGTCATCAACGTAGGTTCCGCGTTCCTCAACATGTCGGTACTGCGTGCCTGCATCGACACGGGCGTCGCGTACCTCGACACCGCCATCCACGAAGAGCCGGGCAAGGTCTGCGAGACCCCGCCGTGGTACGGCAACTACGAATGGAACCACCTGGAAGAGTGCAAACAGAAGAACATCACCGCCATCCTTGGCGTGGGCTTCGACCCGGGTGTCGTCAACGCGTACGCCGCGCTGGCGCAGCAACAGCATTTCGACCGCATTGATTCGATCGACATTCTCGACGTCAATGCCGGCTCCCATGGCAAATACTTCGCCACCAATTTCGATCCGGAAATCAACTTCCGCGAATTCACCGGACAGGTGTGGAGCTGGCAGAACAGCCAGTGGACCAGCAACACCATGTTCGAAGTCAAGCGCACCGACGACCTGCCGGTGGTCGGCTCGCAGAACCTCTACCTGACCGGCCACGATGAAGTGCACTCGCTGTCGAAAAACCTCGACGTGCCCAACGTGCGTTTCTGGATGAGCTTCGGCGAGCACTACATCAACGTATTCACCGTGCTGAACAACCTCGGCCTGCTTTCCGAAAAGCCGGTGAAAACCGCCGAAGGCCTGGAAGTGGTGCCGTTGAAAGTGGTCAAGGCCGTACTGCCCGACCCGTCCTCCCTCGCCCCCGGCTACACCGGCAAGACCTGCATCGGTGACCTGGTCAAAGGCACCAAGGATGGCCAGCCGCGCGAAGTGTTCATCTACAACGTGGCGGATCACGAAGAAGCCTTTGCCGAGACTGACAGCCAGGGCATTTCCTACACCGCCGGCGTTCCACCGGTGGCTGCCGCCCTGTTGGTTGCCCGCGGTGAGTGGGATGTAAAGCGCATGGCCAACGTTGAGGAATTGCCAGCTGAGCCATTCCTCAAGGCGCTGGACGTGATGGGCTTGCCGACGCGGATCAAGGACGAGCACGGTGATCGGGCCTGGGATGCGATTGCCTGATAGGCGATAGCAGACCGAACCAACATGTGGGAGGGGGCTTGCCCCGATAGCGGTAGATCAGTCACAGCTGTATTGACTGACACACTGTAATCGGGGCAAGCCCCCTCCCACATTGGGTTTCAGGGTGTCTGTTATTCCAGGTTCCGGGCTGAGTTGCTCAGTGCCCTTGAGCATTGCAACAGTGCCGGCGCCAATTGCTTCTCCGCATCCGCCCTGCTCCACCGACTGGTCGGCGCCACCACATGCACCGCTGCCACCGGGCGGCCATTCGCACCGAGCACTGGCGCGCCGATAGTCATGTCGCCCAGAAACAACTCCTGGCCATTCACTGCATAACCCTGCTCTCTCACCAGCTGCAACGAATCCAGAATCCTGTCGACCTCAGTCAATGTCTGGCTGGTGTGCGCAATGCGCTGGCTGTTCTCGATCAACGCCAACGCTTCCTCCTGCGGCAGCGCACTCAAATACGCCCGCCCCGATGCCGTGCAGTACATCGGCACCCGCGAGCCGATGGGCATATGCACCGGCACAAAGCCTGAACTGACGAAGCGCGCGATGTAGGTCATGTCGTAGCCCGCCGGCTCGGTGAGGCACGAGGTCTCGCCGGTCAAGCGCGTGAGTTCCGACAGAAACGGGTTGGCCACTTCGATCAGCGAATGCGCATCCAGATAACTGAAGCCCAACTCCAGCACCCGCGGGGTGAGTTGGTAATGCCGGGTGCGGGAGTGTTTCCGAAGGTAACCCAGGCTTTCGAGGGTAAACACCATGCGCTGGGCGGAGCTTTTGGTCATGCCGGCGGCGTCCGCCACCTCTGCAAGGCTCATGCTACGGCGCTGGGCGCTGAATGCCTTGAGCACCGACAGGCCTTTTTCCAGGGATTGGTTGTGCAAACTGTTGCGTTCTTCGGACATGGCGAACTCACGGGCGGGGTCAGTCAGACGTAGCGATATTTCTACCCTAAATTGCCAAAATAGACCATTAATAATCGCATACCGATACGAACAGTTCATTTTTTCTATTTTCTATAGCGACATACGATTTTTATTCATCGAAATGGCATAGAGCTTGCGGTTTCATCCGTAGCCGCTAGCGCTACTGACAATCCGTTTTCCTTATGGAGTAACCCGATGAACAGTCTTTCGCCCTTGTTTCGCCGCCTCGCCTTCGGTCTGTGCGCCACCCTATGCGTCGGCGTTGTGCACGCCGCCGGTGCGTCCTCGTACAAAGTCGGTGCAACGGCCAGCGGCTCGCCGTTTACCTTCCTCGATATCAAGAGCAACAGCATCCAGGGCGTGATGGTCGATGTGGCCGAGGCCGTGGGCAAGGCTGGCGGCTTTACCAGCCAGATCGAACAGACCAACTTCGCCGCGCTGATCCCCTCCCTCACGTCCGGCAAGCTCGACTTCATCTCCGCCGGCATGCTCAAGACCCAAGAGCGCACCAAGGTCGTCGACTTCAGCGCGCCGGTGTACGCCTACGGGGAAGGCCTGATCATCAGCGCCGAGGACAACGCCGCCTACCCGGACTTGATGCCACTCAAAGGCCAGGTGGTCGGCGTACAGGCCGGTACGATCTTCTATGACCAACTGAACAAGCTGGGCATCTTCAAGGAAATCCGCACCTATGACTCGATCGGCGAGATGGTCCGCGACCTGTCCCTGGGCCGTATCAAGGCAGCGGTCGGTGACCAACCCGTGGTCGCGTACCAGATCCGCCAGAAGCTGTTCAAAGGGGTAAAACTGGCCCCTGACTACACGCCCGCCAACGTCGGCGAAGTGTGCCTGGTGGTGCGCAAGGGCGACACCGAAACCCTCGCGCGCCTTAACACCGCCATCGCCAGCATCAAGGCCGACGGCACTCTGGACAACATCCTCAAGAAGTGGGGGCTTGATACCCAGGTGCGCCCATGAACCCGGCCGAATTCCTGCAGAACGCCCAGGACTTCCTGCCGATTTTGCTGCAGGGCGCCTGGGTAACGATCCAGATCACCGTACTGTCGTTCCTGCTCAGTAGCGCGATCGGCCTGGTGCTGGCGTTGCTCAAGTTGTCACCGATCCGCGTGCTGTCGTGGACCGCGAGCACCATCATCAATGTGATCCGTGGCCTGCCAATCATCGTGCAACTGTTCTACATCTACTTCGTGCTGCCGGACATGGGGGTGCACCTCACAGCGTTCTATGCCGGGGTGATCGGCATGGGCATCGCCTACTCGGCGTACCAGGCCGAGAACTTTCGCACCGGCATCATCGCCGTGGAACAGGGCCAGCGCGAAGCCGCCGAAGCGCTGGGCATGCGCTCAGCATTGATGATGCGCCGGGTGATCCTGCCCCAGGCGTTTCGCATCGCGCTGCCGCCCTACGGCAACACCCTGGTGATGATGCTCAAGGACTCGTCGCTGGTGTCGACCATCACCGTGGCCGAGATGACCCGCCAGGGCCAACTGATCGCCTCGTCGACCTTCCAGAACATGACCGTCTATACCCTGGTCGCCCTGCTCTACCTGCTGATGAGCCTGCCGCTGGTGTATGGCTTGCGTCGAATGGAACAGCACCTGGGCCGGAGGAAAAAAGCATGATCGAGATACGCCAACTGCAAAAACACTACGGCAGCCACCGCGTGCTGCACGGCGTGGACCTGGACGTGGCCAAGGGTGAAGTGGTGTGCCTGATCGGTCCGTCGGGCTCAGGAAAATCCACCCTGCTGCGCTGCATCAATGCGCTGGAAGCCTATGACGGCGGCCACATCAACGTGTTCGGCGAAACCGTGCAGCGCGCCAGTAAAACCGTTCACGCCCTGCGCAGCCGCATGGGCATGGTGTTCCAGCGCTTCAACCTGTTCCCCCATCGCACCGTGCTGGAAAACGTCATGGAAGGCCCGGTGTACGTCAAAGGCGAACCGCTCAAGCAGGCCCGCGAGGAAGCCCTGGTGCTGCTGGAAAAAGTCGGCCTGAGTGCCAAGGCCGACGCCTACCCGGAACAGCTCTCCGGCGGCCAGCAACAACGCGTGGCCATCGCCCGCGCCCTGGCGATGAAACCCGAAGCCATGCTGTTCGACGAACCCACCTCGGCCCTCGACCCGGAACTGGTGGGCGACGTGCTGGCGGTGATGCGCACCCTGGCCGATGAAGGCATGACCATGATTGTCGTCACTCACGAAATGGGCTTTGCACGGGAAGTGGCCGACCGCGTGTGCTTCCTGCATGGCGGCTACATCGTCGAAAGCGGCGCGGCCGAGCAAGTGCTGGGCAATCCGCAGCATCCACGTACCCAGGATTTCCTGCGGCGGGTGCTGCACCCCACTGGCGATACGCGGAGCCTGTCATGAAGTCATTGTGGTCGGCGACGGCGCCGTCGGTGATACCGACGCCTGCCCTGAGTGAATCGGTGAAGGTCGATGTGGCGATTGTCGGTGCTGGCTATACCGGGCTGTCGACGGCGCTGCATCTGGCCGAGCGCGGGGTCAGCGTGTGTGTACTGGAAGCTAACGAACCGGGCTGGGGGGCGTCCGGGCGCAACGGTGGGCAGGTCAACCCGACGCTCAAATACGACCCTGAACAACTGGTGCGGATGCTCGGGCCGGAGCGCGCCGAACCATTGATCTCGACCGTCTCGAACTCGGCGGACCTGGTGTTCAACCTGATCGAAAAGCACGGGATTGATTGCGCACCGGTACGCAAAGGCTGGATGCAGGTGTCATACAGCAAAAAAGGCGTCGCCGGGCTGCACGCACGGGCGGATCAGTGGGCCAGCCGGGGTGTCCCCGTGCAGCGCCTGAACGCGGCGGCAGTGGCTGCGCGCATGGGCAGCGAGGCGTTTGCCGGTGGCTGGCTGGACGGTCGCGCCGGGGCGCTTCAGCCGTTGGCGTATGCCCGTGGGCTGGTGGGCGCGGCGTCGGCGGCGGGTGTGCGCATTCATGGTCACAGCGCAGTGACGGCATTGCAGCGCCAGGGTGCTGGCTGGCACTTGCAAACCGCTGGTGGTGCGCAAGTGAGCGCCGACCAAGTGGTGCTGGCGACCAATGGCTACAGTGGCAACCTGTGGCCGGGCATGGCGCAGAGCATCCTGGCAGCGAACAGTTTTATCGTCGCCACCAAGCCGCTGAGCGGGCCCGCGGCCGAGAGTATCCTGCCGGGGCAGGAAACCGTGTCCACGGCGCAGCGCTTGCTGTTGTACTTTCGTAAAGACAGTCACGGCCGCTTACTGATGGGCGGGCGCGGGCTGTTCAACGATCCCTCCTCGCCTGCGGATTTCGCGCATCTGGAACGATCATTGGCGTTGCTGTTTCCGCAGTTGGGGCCGTTGGAATTCGAGTATCGCTGGGCCGGGCGAATCGCGATCACCCGGGATTTCATGCCCCACGTACACGAACCTGCGCCGGGGCTGACGTTGGCGCTGGGCTGCAACGGGCGGGGGATTGCGCTGTGTACCAGCCTGGGCCAGCAATTGGCGGGACGGTTATGTGACAGCAAGGCGGAGTTTGCCTACCCGGTGACGCCGTTGCAGCGCTTGCCGATGCATGGGTTGCAGCGGTTTTACATTGGTGCGGGGGTGGCTTGGTACAGCTTGTTGGATCGGCTCAATATCAGCTGAATCCTGCTGTCCGCAACGCCGAGAACTGTCAACTCTCACAGCTTACCGTGCACGCAAAACCCGCTAGGCTTAGCCATGGAGTGGCTGACCTGCGGGTTTGCTGCCCATTCATCCTGTGGGAAAGACACGCTCATGAACCTCGACAACAACCGCACCGCCCGTGCCATCGGATTGGTGTACAGCGCCTGTTGTTACGTGGTGTTCCTAATCACGTGCTTATATTTGATCGGCTTCGTCGGCAACGTGGCAGTGCCCAAGAACATCAACGATGGCCCCCTCGTCGCGTGGCCCGTCGCTGCGCTGATCAACTGCGCACTGATCCTGCTATTCGGCGTCCAGCACACGGTCATGGCACGTACAGGCTTCAAACAATGGCTGGCGGCAATCATCCCCACGTCGGTGGAGCGCTCCACGTATGTACTGCTCAGCAGCCTGGTGCTTGTGCTGATGTTCTGGCTGTGGCAACCGATGACGTTCACCGTTTGGAAGGTTGAAACGACGTGGGCCAAGGCCCTGTTGATTGGCCTGTTCTGGCTGGGCTGGGGCATCGCTTTACTGGCAACCTTTTTGATCGACCACTTCGAACTGTTCGGGCTCAAGCAAGTCATCGACCGTTGGCGCAAACCCACACCGCAGGCGCCAGTATTCAGGACGCCGCTGCTTTACAAGATCGTGCGCCACCCGCTGTATCTCGGTTTTCTGATCGCCTTTTGGGCAACGCCGTACATGACGTCTGGGCAGCTGCTATTCGCGATAGGGATGACGGTTTATGTCTTCATTGGCGCCAGCTTTGAAGAGAAGGACCTGGTGAGGTTGTTTGGTGAGCGGTATCGCCGGTATCAGCAGGAAGTGAGCATGATTTTGCCGTGGTCGAAGACACGCAAAAAAGACCCTGAATAGCCCTTTGTGGCGAGCGGGCTTGCCCCGCGTTGGGCTGCGCAGCAGCCCCAACACACAGCCCCGGAGCTGCCTGGCACACTGATCGACCGACACGGGCGATATGGCGTTCATAGGCCATACAGACATCCATCTGAGAAAAGGGAAAAATCCTGGGCTGCGACGGCAGCGTAGCATTCGCATTCTGGGTTTGCTCTTCTAGGATTTTTCCGATAAGGGTTTAATGCGCGAACTGCATGCATATAGCCCCACGTTTAAAAGTTTATTGAAAGAAGCTTTCCAGCCCCTGTGCAACCTCTCACTTTTGAAGCCCCATCAACTCTCGATATTTAGACCAAAAGTGTTGCGTGCTTAATAAACACCTGGCACTCGCCCATGAAAAATATCGAGCCCGCCATTACAACTACCAACAACTAACTAAACAGACATCCCACCCCTCTCATTAAAGCTCGCAACACCTAAAAAACTCAAGATAATAAGACCCCCTCCAGCCATAGCTAAAAAATATAAAAACCTGTGAAAAGTAACAGGTACATATTTTCCTCGCACTGATTAGCCTTTACATGCAAAGACAAAAATGCATCGGCTCGCCACCCATTTTATAGGTATAAAAAGAGGCACATCATGAAACGCATAAGGCATCTAATACTCTTAAGCCTCTCCTTTCTATTCAGCCATGCCAATGCGCAATGGAGTTCAGGTTCGCCTATTGACTCCATTACCGACGGCCAAAACACATTGATCGCCATTCAAAATCAATACCACGATACTGCCGTCGACTGCGGAACCGTTAACCGCCCGGCTTTTTTGTGCAATGGCCTCTTGTTAAGGGTGACCAAAAAATCCAATGCCTATAGAGTCTGGGACCCTAGCCCAACATCAATCGCCAGACACTCAATTTCATTTTCTTTTTTAAGAGCAGACGCCAAATTCTCAAACTTCGCCTGGAATCTGCCCGATGCGAATGGCTATATAATCTATCCCAATCTTCTGGCACCGCCCGGCAAGATCCCGGTTGATGTTCTTTGTTCATTCCCGAAAGACTCCTGGGACTGGTATCGCGATGTTCCTTGCGGCAGCATCACCCTGGAGAATGGGAAATACTTTCAAGCCAGTCGTTTATGCGCCCTACAAGGAATCACGACCGCCCAACAATGGTTACAACACTGGAATGACAGCGCTTCATTCTCTGACCCCTATCTATCTCAGTGCGGATTCGATGTGAGAAAAACAGTACCGGGAGGCAGTATCCCGTTCATGGAGTCGATCAAGGCGAAGAACCTGCTGGGTTTTGCCCCCGATTGGAATGATCTGCAAGTTACCGCCTGGCCCCCCAAAAGTGGCAGTACTTTACCGATTCAAGCCTTTTTTTTCACAACCGCCGCGAGCCTAGCTGACGCCCAAGCCAATCAACAAGAGTTCTATACAGACACCGGTATTATTGTTCCAATACTCAGTCTAAAACTCCCCACCTCGGCACAAGAGGAGGTAGTGTTTGGTTTCAGTTCCTCGAACCAGGCCGTCACTGGCCCGGGGGCGCCCACCACTGCCCTTACCCGTCCTACGATTGTGGAACCGGCGGAAGGCGCCACGGTTTCCTCCCCCTTCACTATTTCCGGTAAGAGCGCACCGTATGCCGAAATTGAGGTATATCCAAAAGAGGGTGCGTACTTGCTTGGTAAGACGACTGCTGGCTCAGATGGCACCTGGAGAATCCCTGCTGCAACGATGGCCAGTTATGATCCGATCACTGCCAGGCAGACCCTCAACGGTCAAACGTCAAATTGGGCCGACGATCGTAACTTTTCACTGAACACCTCGACCTGCACGTCCTATATTGCTTCCGCTTCCTGGTTGTTACGTTATGACCCTGGCACCAACAAAGAACAATGGACTCTTTCGGTAATCCCGACCGCTTGCGGCAGGCTCATTGGCCCAGATAAAACCGACGCGGCTTATCAAGAACTCGTTCAGAAATATGCCAACGACCCACAATGGAAAAATAACGACGGCGGCGGCATGCGTCGACAATTTGTCTGTCACCTCGCCATCGCAAAAAACAAAGCGGAGTGGAACTTGGAACCCTTCCGGCCGAATGTGTCTCACGAGACCGCTGTCGCCGAAAAATGCAATCCAATCTGAAACCCGATTGATTAACGTGAAAGCCACTCACCTGGATCAAGCTCATGGACCTAGCAGTGTTATCTGCGGATTCCATGAGCTTAGAGCCTGTTGAGTCATTCGTTTAACCGTGCACAGTGTCGCGTTAATCTCAAAACACTGACCACCCAATCCGCTCGCTCAACAACTCCAACGCCTTCATCCCCGCCAGCGAATTCCCCGCTGCGTTCAACTCCGGCGACCATACGCACACGGTGAACTGCCCCGGCACCACCGCGACAATCCCGCCGCCGACCCCGCTCTTGCCCGGCAAGCCCACGCGGTAGGCAAAGTTGCCCGCCTCGTCATACAGCCCACTGGTGGCCATGATCGAGTTCACCTGCTTGGTCTGGCGCGCGGTCAAGATCTGCTCGCCGCTGTGGGCGCTCACCCCCGCGTTAGCCAGGAAGCTGAATGCCCGGGCCAGATCCAGGCAGCTCATCTGCAACGCGCAGTAGTTGAAGTAACTGTGCAGCACCGCGTCCACATCGTTATGGAAGTTGCCGAACGACTTCATCAAGTAAGCCATGGCCGCGTTGCGTGCGCCGTGCTGGGCTTCGGATTCGGCAACGACGCTGTTGACCAGGATCTGCGGGTTGCCCGACAGACGCCGCACAAAGTCACGCATCGACAAAATCGGCACGGCAAAGCGTGATTGGTTGATGTCGCAGATCACCAGCGCGCCGGCATTGATGAAGGGGTTACGGGGTCGCCCGCGTTCGAATTCCAGTTGCACCATGGAGTTGAACGGTTGCCCCGAAGGCTCGTGGCCCAGGCGTTCCCAGATGGTTTCGCCACCGTGGTCGATGGCCTGCACCAGGCTGAATACCTTGGAGATACTTTGCACCGAGAACAAGGTGTCGGCATCGCCGGCGCAGTAGGCGGAGCCGTCGTTGCCGTACACCGCAATACCGAGTTGGTTGGCCGGTACATCGGCCAATGCGGGGATATAGTCGGCGACTTTGCCGAGGCCGATCAGTGGGCGCACTTCGTCGAGGATCGCCGATAGCATCGCCTGCATAGCGTGTGAGGTCATCGTTCTTTGAATCAGTGATAGCGGGGCGCGGAGGATACTTCAATGTGCTCGCAAGCCCCACACAATCTCCCTCCCCGGTTCGGCAAAGGTGAAGGAAATCAGCCGGGGCGGACTGTCTACAGCGACTGACGCCCCCCGCCCGGTGCACATTTCAAAATTGCGCCACATCGCAAACCCGCTCATCGAGCACGTCCCGCGCCAGTGCCCACGCCTGCTCCCGGGACCCTACCACCAGCAGCGGATAGCCCCACGCCTTGCTGAACGTGATGGTGAACGGTTTGAGCGCCAGGCGTTTGGCCGCGCTCGGTTCCACCTGGATCATGCCTTTGACGAACGCGCGCAGGGCCGGTTTGTTTTTCTTCATCCAGATCGAGGCTTGTTTGCGCTCCTCGTGGGAGTGTTCGTGATTGTTCTCATCCACGGCTTTTTCATGCAGCAGCAGGAAGGGTTGCTGACGCGCCAACAGGCTTTCGAAGATCACGAAAGTATCGTCCGGCCCGCCTTCGTTGGGCGCGTCAAAGACGATTTTCACCACAGGGAAGGTTGAACTGTCGAGTCGCATGGCAAAGCTCCTGAATGAGAGTGGATCTCACTATAGACGCCGAACCGCTGGACGACATTGCACAGAATAGCCAGAATGTTTCGCAACTCAGCCAAGCCGCGACACTGCCATGAAGCGCCATCGTCTCGACCTGCATGACCCCTCGCGCGCCAAGGATGCCGACCTGATCCCACGTGCCGTGGTGGCAGTGAGCGCCAGCAGCGCGTCACAGAGTTGGGAGCATGCTCCACACACCCACCGCAAGGGCCAGTTGATGTACACCCTGCGCGGGGCGATTCATTGTGAAATCGAGGCCGGTATCTGGATCGTGCCGCCGCAATGCGCGCTGTGGATTCCCGGTGGCATGCCCCACGCGGCCCGTGGCTCCGGGGCGGCGGAGGTGTATTGCCTGCTGGTCGACCCGCACGCCGCCAACGCCCTGCCCCCGCAGGCGTGCACCCTGGCCGTGTCCGGGCTGCTGCATGAGCTGATCAGCAAAGCGGTGAGCTTCCCGCCGTTATATGAAGTGGACGGGGCACAGGGGCGCTTGATCAACACGCTGCTGGACGAACTGGCCATGGCCCCGATCGAACACCTGCACCTGCCGATGCCCCAGGACCCAAGGCTGCGCCGCCTGGCTGACAGCCTGCTGGCCAACCCCGCGGACAAGGCCACCCTCGCCCAGTGGGCGGTACGCATCGGCATGAGCGAACGCAGCATGACGCGCCTGCTGCTGGAGGAGTTTGGCCTGAGTTTCGGCCGCTGGCGCCGGCAGTTGCATGTGATCCTGTCCCTGCAACGCCTGGCCAAGGGTGAAAGCGTGCAGCGGGTCGCCCTGGACCTGGGCTATGAAAACGCCAGCGGGTTTATCACCATGTTCCGCAAGGCAATGGGCCAGCCGCCAGCGCGTTACCTGGCCGACCGTGCCGGAGCCTCGAGTGCCAACGCCGCATTGGCACCTGCCGCCATTGCATTGCACCCAGGCAGTTGATCAGCGCTGCAGTGGAATCCGAATATCGCCGTCGCGGCACTGGGTCTTCACACTCCGGGGGCAGCCGGCAAACCGCAGTTCCTTGCTCAGGCACACCCGCACTTCCGATAACACCTTGCCCTTGCAGATCACCGCCACGCTGTGGTCGCCCATGGCGGGATTGCTCTGGCGAAACAGGTTTTCGATGTCGCGCGCCTGCAGGTAGGCCGGGGCATCGAACGGCTGCAGCTGTTGCGGAATCTGTACCGCGCCCAAGGCCTCATCGGTCGCCTCCAGATAGCGCGAAGCGTCGAGGCCGCTGCAGGTACCGTGCTTGGTCCATTCGTGTTTGAGCAATGCCCGTGTCGGGAATATCAACGCGCCTTTGGCCAGGTCTTGCACCGACAATCGCGATTGTGGATCACACGATGCCGGCCACCCGCCCTTTGCGTACTGCGGCCATAGCCCATGCAGCACAAACCCATAGCCCTTGCCCGAACATTGCTCGTTGTCCGGGTGCGTCAGGCAGAAGGTCGGCGACCACGACAGCGACAACACATAAAAATCAAAATCCCCGGCTGGCCGCTGCTCACGCGGTGCCGCTTGCGCCACCATACATGCCAGCACCCACCCCATAGCCATCCAGGCTGCCTTGTAGTTCATCCGTCTGTTCCTTGAAAAAAAGAGGCGACCATTGTCGGCCCGCGGGTGTCCCCGGCGATAGGCGCCGAAGCCACGCGGCCTTGGGGAAAACTACTCAGGATGGTAGGGATTACGCTTCAACACTTTGTCCAGGATGCGGTCGGTCTTCAACGCCTCGATCGCCAGCGACGGATGCTCGGCTTCGCCACGAATGTGTGCGTTCATCGCCAGCACGTGATGCCACTGGATGTGCTCGTGGCACGGCACTTCCAGCACCTCGTCCACGTCGCTCTCAAGGTGCAGCGGCTGGTCTTCGAACACCGCAAACGTGATGCGGCCGCGACTGCCGATCAGCTCGACGCGGTCTTCACGGCGGTCCGCGACGAAGTTCCAGCAGCCCATCCCCAGCGCCCCCGAGCCAAACGTCCAGCAGGCGGTCACCGCATCTTCAGCCGTGTACTCCCCGGCCTGCCGCGCGGTAAACCCGCTGACCTCGACAATGTCCCCGGCCAGGAACTGGAACAGATCGAACCCGTGGCTGGCCAGGTCGACAAAATAACCACCGCCGGCAATGGCCGGGTCGGTGCGCCAATTGGCGGCGCTGGCGTCTTCGGCGGCTGGCGGCTTGCAGAGGCTCCAGTTGACCTGGCGCAACTCGCCGATACGCCCGGACCGCAACCAGTCACGCACTTGCTGGAAACGCGGCAACGAGCGGCGGTAGTAGGAAACGAACAGGTGCAAGCCAGCACGTTCGAAAGTGCGCTGCATCAACGCGCTCTGCTCGGCGTTGAGGGCCATGGGTTTTTCGACGCAGCAATGCTTGCCCGCCGCCGCGACCATCAGGCTGTACTCCAGGTGGCTGTCGGGCGGCGTGGCGATGTACACCGCGTCCACTTCGGGGTCGTTGATCAGCGCTTGGGCGTCGGTGTAGAAGCGCGCAATGCCATGACGTGCTGCATAATCGCGCACAACCGCTTCGCGGCGCCCCATCACCGCTACCAGGGCTGAGCCTGGCGCTTTGTAGAAAGCCGGTCCACTCTTTAACTCAGTGACACTGCCACAGCCGATCATGCCCCAACGTACGGTCGTCATCAGTTTTCCTCGTCCGTTTTCATCAATCAGGCAGTATCCACGTACCTAACCCGACGCGCTACAACCACCTAGCATGACAATTGCATTACACTTTTGTGACAGACATTGCGCCGTGGGAGCACAGATGATGAAAATACGCGCAACCGTCATTTGCGAACACGAAGGGCATATCCTCTTCGTACGCAAGGCCAGGTCGAAATGGGCACTGCCAGGTGGCAAGGTCGAACAGCATGAACGCCCCGTCGGCGCGGCCGAGCGGGAGCTGGAAGAAGAAACCGGGTTGAACGTGGACGGCCTGCTGTACCTGCAGGAACTGAAGGCCCGCGACACGCTGCACCATGTGTTCGAAGCCTCAGTGGTGAATATCGCCGATGCACGGCCGTGCAACGAGATCGTCGACTGCCAGTGGCATGCCTACGGCGCTGTGGACGAACTGGACACCACCGACGCCACCCGGCACATCGTCAAATCCTTCCTGCGGCGCCTGTAGCGCCGCACTCAGCATCCGTCGCGGTCGCCAACATTGAACGGGCAATCACCTGTCAATGTTGACAGTAGACCGATCGACGTCATCGGCTTACGGTCGTAGACGCAGGTTTCGCTGCCACAGGAAGGATGCAATGCCATGAAGCTACTCTACGAATTCAAAGAAGTGTTCGGGAACGATGACATACCCGAAGTCCTGATATCTCGCCTCAGCGATGAAAATAACGAACTTGATAAGCCAGACTTCACCGTACGTGTGTCTTCACTCAACAATGACGGGAAGTATTACGTTATCAGCAAGCCGGAAGATGTGGATGGTAACGGTAAAGGTGACGAAAATGACGCGTCCTACTATGAGCTGGCCGCCAAGCTGGTAACCGACTTGGTCACCTTGAGCGACATCGGTGATAAGAAGCGCTTTAGTCGCATATTGATAAGATTCAAACCTGGCTCAACAACGGATATCGAGATCCTGCATTTCAAAGACGGCAACAACATCATCTCTGCAGCTGACTTTATCGTGACGGTAACAGCCCCCGACCGCTACGGTAAGTATCGAAAAGTCAAGGACCTCATCGACGCCGATGGCGATGGCGACGCAGACAGCAATGACCGTCTGATTTACCGGACGCTGGCCACATCGTTTGCGTCAATGACAGACCCGCGCCCGTAGCAGGTCTGTCAGGATGAAACAGCTCAGGATCGAGGCTTACTCCCTACCGACTCCAGGGGCATCGATTTGTTTTTTGCCTGCCCGCGCATGTACAACGCCTCGACCAGCTTCTGCCGCTCATCCTGGGGCAGGTTACCGGCGAACTGCGCCAGGGTGCTGTCCACCAGTGCCCGAAGGGCCATATCGGCCTCCCGTGCCTTGGCCAGCTCTGCCACCAATGCCTCACGGTCCAGGCTTGGCGCTTCCAATTGCTTGATCACACCCAATCGCGCTTCACGCCCCGCCATGATCAGCGGCTGGCTGTCGTCGCGATTGTGGCGCAACAACTGGCGCAGCTCCCTGCGTCGCTCCACCGGCAGCTTCAACATCGCCTGGCGCAAGCCGTGCTGATTGACCACCGCTGCGGCGGTCGGCGTGTTGGCCATCCAATGGTAGAGGCCGCCACCGACGCCGCCGATAAGAAACACGTTGAGCAACACCGAAACGAGCAACCACGGCTTGAGGGATCTGCTTGTCATTGCTCGGCTTCCTCGGCATTGACGGTGAAGACGACTTCCGCGTCGCCCTGGTCGAAGACGCTGGGCAGCACGTCGGATGACCGCATGGGCAGCGGCACGCTCATGGACGCCACCAGCATTCCCGTGACGACGCCTGCGATCCCTACGCCCACAAGGCCGGCCGGCGATAACCAACCGGCGTAACGCGACCAGAAAGACTCACCGCCCACTGCGGATCGGCGAATCTGCCTGACCAACGCCGCGTCGGCGACGAGCGGCTGATAGCTGTCCAGCTGGCTGTCGAGCCAACGCGCCTGCTGCAAGGTTTCGCGCGCATGCACATTGCCGCTGCGGAGCAATGCCTGGGCCGGTGCCTGTTCAGCATCGGGCCAACGCCGCAGGTCCGCCCCGTAGGCGTCGGCCAGATAAGCAAAGCGTTCGGGTGTCATGGTGTTCCCCTTCCTGGGCGGGCAAGCCCGGGTGTGTCGGCAAGTTGGCTGCGCAACTGGCGTCGGGCCCTCGACAGCAGGCTCTCCAGTGCCTCGACGCTGATATTCATCAGGGCCGCGGCGTCGATGTTCGACAGCTCCTGGTAGTACTGCAACACGATGGCTTCGCGCTGGCGCTCGGGCAAGGCCGCCAACGCGGCGGCCATGCGTGCACTGCGGTCCTGGGTTTCCAATTGCTCTTCAGGCGATGGCGAGCTGTCTGCCACCTCCAGCGCCTCTTCGTCGCTCAACGGGCGCTCCTTGCGCCGGCGCAGGCGGTCACGGCACAAGTTGAGCACCACCCGGTGCAGCCAGGTATCGAAACGCGCCTCACCACTGCGCCAATTGGCAGCCTGGCGCCAGATGCGCAGGAAACTTTCCTGGGCCACGTCCTTGGCCTCGTCGGCATCGCCCAGTATTCGACCGGCGAGCGCAAGCAACCGGGGTAGCTTGCGGGTCACCATTTCGTTGACGGCCGCAGGTTCGTTATTGCCGATACGTGCCAGCAGCTCAACGTCCGGATCAGTGTCTTTCAATCGGGCAAGTCTCGGTCCGGGGCTAAGAGGTTTCAGCGAATCCAGTGCCCTTCACGCCAATACCAGTTCGGGCCATGGGCTTCCCAGTGCCCAGGCTCCCAGCGGGCATGGCGCATCACCGGCTGCCAGTGACCCGGCACCCAGGCGTAACCGCGTCCTTCCCAGCGCCAGTGGCCAGGGTCCCAGGCATAACCGGGGCGCTCGGCGGGAATCATTTCCACGCGCTGCGGGGGTGGCGCCTGCTGGATGATGATGTCGGTCTGGGCAAAGGTCGGGGTACTGACGAACGCAGCGAAGGCCAGCGGGATCAGCACGGCATAACGCAAATGGGCCAGGGGTCTCATGGCAACTCCTTCATTGGCGTGCAGGAATACACGCTGCTGATGGGTTGAACGGCGTGTGCCGGAAAATCCGTCGCAGGCCGCGGCGTTTTTTTTCAGGCAGTGGTCAAACGCAGTATTGCGCAGGGGATGGCAAGGCTTGATGAAATGTTTGAAAGCTTCGCGACGGATTTACACGGGTGACGGCGTTTAACCAGTACGCACAACACACCCATGAGGAAATACCATGTCTCGTCGCCTATCCATGCTGGTCGCCGCCTTGTTGATCGTCAGCCTCAGCGGCTGTGTGATCGTGCCGGAGCATCGGCATTGCTGCTGGCGCTATTACGGCGCCGCCGCGACACCGACCGACACCGTCAACGGCTGATCCCGCGCGCTAACCCCTCCGCGTCCGGCCTGGAGCGCGGGGGGATGCAAACGTATCGACCCTGCCGCTTTTCACCGCGTAAATGCCCCACGGCTGACGCCAGAATGCCCATCACTCGACCTCCCGTCTGCTGCTGCACCCAGCGCTTGACTCCAGCCCATGATCAAATGACGCTGTTGGCGTTTAGCCATCATCGCGAGCCGCCCAATCATGAGCACCGAACTCCCAAGCCTGCCCGACAGCGATGTGTACAAGACGCTGCTGGAATCGACCAAGGCCATCCCCTGGCGCATCGACTGGCAGACCATGACCTTCAGTTATATCGGCCCGCAGATCGAAGCGCTGCTGGGTTGGGCGCCGAAAAGCTGGGTCAGCGTGAATGACTGGGTGGAGCGCATGCACCCGGATGACCGCGAATACGTTGTGAATTTCTGTGTCTCGCAATCCCGTGCCGGGGTGGACCACGAGGCCGATTACCGCGCGCTGACGGTCAACGGCGACTATGTGTGGATTCGCGACGTGGTGCATGTGGTACGCAAGGATGGCGAGGTCGAAGCGCTGATCGGCTTCATGTTCGATATCAGCGAGCGCAAAAAGACCGAAGAGCACCTCACTCGCCTGCAAAAACAGCTGGAGGAATACTCCTTCCAGGACGGCCTCACCGGTATCGCCAACCGCCGCATGTTCGATACCGTGCTGGAACGCGAATGGGCCAGCTCCCAGCGTAGCCAGTTGCCGCTGTCGTTAATCATCCTGGATATCGATTTTTTCAAGCAGTACAACGACCACTACGGCCATATCAAGGGTGATGAATGCCTGCGCCAGGTGGCACGCACGCTGTCATTGGCGGCCAACCGACCGCGGGACTTCATCGCGCGCATCGGCGGCGAGGAATTCGTTTGGTTATTGCCGGAAACCGACGCCGCATCGGCCAGGCAAGTGGCGCAACGTTGCCTGCATCTGATTTGCCAGCAACAGATCGAACATGGGTTTTCACCGGTATCAAACCTGCTGAGCCTGAGCCTGGGGGTCGGCACGCATATCGTGACGCCGAACAGTGCGATGCTGGGGTTTGTCGAAAGCGTCGACAAATTGCTGTACCAGGCCAAGCACAATGGACGGATGCGTGCAGAGTTTGCCGAAATAGAAGTGTGATACCGAGGTCAAATCGCGGGCAAAAAAAATCCCAAGTAGCTGATGGAAACTTGGGATTTAAAAATGCATAAACCGTGGGAGGTGAACGCCCGGCAATAATACCCAGTGTAAAAAGCTGTAACAAGATTATTTTAATCCTTTCGTCGGATTAAAAGCGTCGTAAGTCATTCAATAACCACATATTTTTTAAGGTAGAGGGGTATATGAGTGCCACTTTTTGGTGCAAGTATCGCGATTACTTCCACCCCATATATCCCTTTATAAACAATGGTTATTAATTAAAGCGGCGTGACACTTTTAGAGGATTGCCCGTTCAACCGTTTGCAGGTTTCGCGAAGTTCGACACTGTTAGACGATGCCGCACTGGCCACACGCTCCACTTGCCGGCACAAGGCAATGCGCTCGGCCGCCGCTTCGCGTTGGCGGTCGACCTCGGCATTGAACTGCACGAAATAGATCCCCAGTGCCCCTGCGACACACAGCACCCCGAACGCGAAATAACGCAAGCTGTTGGACGATTCAGCCGCTGGCGGGTTCATGAGGTTATAGCGCCCTGCTCTTTTCGTAGCGGACGTCGTCACCCATCTCGTTGGCCACCACCAAGGTGCCAATGGCATAAAGCGTTTGCATACTTGCCTCCTCCATGCAGGACGCAATTGTATGCAAAATGAAACATGGGATTGTGGTGGATTTGTAAAGCGCCTGCCCCGCAGGGGCAGATCAAGAGCACAGGCGCTGCTGGCCAGTCGTTTATTTACGCGCCACTTTGTAGCGCAGGCAGTCCTGATAGAACGTCTGGCGAATCGCCTCGGGCTTGAGCCGAGAGCGGCTGTCATAGGTCTGCTCGGTGATGCCCATGGCCATCATGCGCATCCACGATTTATTGAACTTGATGGTCTGGATCTTTTGTCGCGCGGCATACAGCGAAACCCCTGACAGCTTGAGTTCCTGGGCCCTGGCGGCAGTACCTGCGCCCCAACTGCACATGTACTTGTCCCCCTCGCGCAACTCCCGTGCCTGCACGGTAGCCGCGCCGCCGGCCAGGGAGCAGGCGAACAGCATGATTCCAACAGTGCGCATTTGTTCCCTCACCTAACCACCTGAAAATAAAAGCGATTCTGGCGAGAATTTTGTTACAAAGGGGCCACTAAATTGCCTTATTGCACACGGTAGGAGTGAGTTCTATCGCACTACAGGGACTGCATGGGTTCACCACCGATAAGTGGCGCTCGCCTGCACGGTGCGTTGCGAGCCATACCAGCACCAGGAGTAGGACAAGCAGGACGCCACGTATTCTTTATTCGCCAGGTTGGTGGCGTTCAGCGCCAGGCGCAGGTTGTCCTTGGGGTTGGCGATATTCGCAATGTCGTAGTGCACCGCCGCGTCAAACAAGGTGTAGCCCGGGACTTTCAGGGTGTTGGCAGTATCCCCCCAGGACGATCCGACATAGCGTGCGCCAGCACCGGCGCCGAATCCTTTCAACTGGCCATCATGGAAGGTGTAGTCAGCCCAGGCCGAGGCCGTATGGCGCGGCAGGCCGTACGTGGTCGTGCCTTTGACCGGGATCGCCGGCCCTACGCCCACATCGCTGACCGGCGCGTACTGCGCGGTGCTGTTGGACTTGCTCGCACGGTTATCCAGGTACGCGTAGGCGGCGGTGATGTCCAGGTTGTCGTTGAGGCTGGCCTTGCCTTCCAGTTCAAAGCCACGGGATTGCTGTTCGCCGTCCTGGATGTTGCAACGGCCATTGCCACACAGGTGGTTCGGGTCTGGGTCGATGGTAGGCACGTTGCTCTGGCGCAGGTCGAAAATCGCCGCCGTGATAAAGCTGTTGCTGCCTGGCGGTTGGTACTTGATACCGATTTCATACTGCTTGCCCTCGGTCGGCTTGAACACCGAACCACCGTAGCCGGTGCCCGATTGCGGGTTGAACGACTCGGCATAGCTGGCGTAAGGCGCCAGACCGTTTTCAAACAGATAGACCAGGCCCACACGCCCGGTAAACGCCTTGCTGTCCAGGGAGGATTTGCTCTTGGCGCCACTGCTCAGGGTCTTGGTAGTGCTGTCGGTGCTGGCCCAGTCATAGCGACCGCCGAGCAACAGCACCCATTGGTCCCACTTCATTTGCTCCTGCAGGTAGACCCCCGTCTGTTCGCTGCGCGAGGTCGCATCGGTGGTGAACGCTGGCGTGGCCACGGGCGCGCCGTAGACCGGGTCGAAGATATCCAGGTCCGGCCCCGAGCCGTAACCGGCCTTGGTGTCGGTGCTGGTGTTCTGGTAATCGAGGCCCATCAACAACGTGTGCTGCAATGGCCCGGTGTCGAATTTGGCTTGCAGTTGGTTGTCGAGATTGTAGGCGTCCATGTCGACATCGGTGGCAATGGTCGAACGCTTGGACGTGCGGTAATCCGCCCTGAGGTAGCTGTTGTAGAGGCTCCGATAGACACCTTCGGCACGCAGGTAACGCGCGTTCTGGCGCACGGTCCAGACATCGTCGACATGATGTTCGAACGCGTAGCCAAGGGAGTAATACTCACGGTCACTCTTCTCGAAATTCTTTTCGCCGTCGTAGAAGTCCACGTCGATCTTGCGCCCGGTCGGACTGTGCAGCACCGAGCCCCAGGCCGGCACCGAGCCGTAGGATGCGCCCTGGGGGTCCTTCTGGAAATGCCCGAGCAAGGTCAGCGAGGTGGCCTCGTCGGGGCGCCAGGTGAATGCACTGGACAGCGACTGGCGGCGGGTCTCGGTGTGTTCGACCTGGCCGTCGGCCTCGTCGAACAATCCCGCCACACGGTAGGCATACACGCCCTGATCGTCGATCGGGCCACTGAGGTCGAAGGTGGTGCGCTTCTTGTTGAAGGTGCCGTATTCGACGCCCACTTCATGAAACGGCGTGTCCAGCGGGCGCTTGGTGACCATATTGATCACCCCGCTCGGCGTGCCCTGGCCATACAGCACCGACGCCGGGCCGCGCAGTACTTCGACGCGCTCCAGGTCGAAAGCATCCTTTTGCGGCAAGGCGTCACGGCTGGAAGGCACGCGCAGGCCATCGAGGTAGGTGGATGGGGCGAAGCCACGGATGGTCAGTTGGTCCAATCGCGAGGCCGTGGCGCCACGGGTTTCCGGAACGACAGCGGCGCTGTAGCGCAGGATCTGGTTAAGGCTCTCGGCGTTCTGTGCGCGCATCTGGTCTTTAGTGACGATAGAAATCGACTGCGGGGTTTCAATCACTGCGGTGTCGGTCTTGGTTCCTGACAGGCTGCGCGTGGCCACGTAGCCGGCCACCGGCCCGGTCGGACTGTCGGCCCGGTCGGCCGCGCTGATGGTCGTGGCCTGTAACTCCATGGCCCCGCCGTTATCCGGGATAGCTTCCAGACGGTAGCGGTCGGCGGAGATCTTCAGCGCCTGCAAGCCGCTACCGGCGAGCACATGATTCAGCGCTACCTCAGTGTCGTATTGCCCGCTCAAGCCATTGCTGCGTTTGCCACGGGCCAGGCTTGCATCGAAAGCCAGCACCAGGCCCGCCTGTTCGGCCAGGCTATTGAGTGCCTGGCTCAATTCGCCGGCCGGAATCTGGAAACGGCGCAAGGCGCTGCGGCTTTCTTCAGCGAAGGCGGACGGCACGATCAGCAGCGGCACGGCGGCAAAGGCAATCGCCACGGACAGGGCCAGTGGGTGCAAGGGACGAGCAAGGCGCGACATGGGAAATCCTGCGTAATGGAGGTTCTATTAACCATGACGGGCACGCAGGAAAATCGGGCAAGGATGAGAGCAGTTTTTATTTGAGTGGTGTACTGCAATCGGTTGGATCGCTTTTTTGTGTAGCCCTTTGGGTAGGTTTTTCGCGTCTTTTTCCTGACTGTGGTGAGCCCTTTCTGATTTTCAAAACCGTTCATCCAGCCGCTTTTCGCTGCGGCAGACTCCGACGCCTTGCCTTCTGCCGAGACGTCACGCGGGTTTCTTTTTGGTTGGCATACATGCACCTCTTACTCATGTTATGCCCGAACACAAAATTTCTGACACCCCCGGAAACACGCGTTATCGTTGACGTTTTTCGCGAGCAAGAACTAGGCGTCCCCCTCGCTCCTACAAAGGCATTACGGCTTGCCCGCCAAAACACGTCGCCATCGCAGCCACTCCGAATGCGCGCCCCACCGTGCCCCCTTAACAAGCCGCCTCCCCCCTAACGGGCTACCACCTCCCCCGAACACGGCACATTAACGTGCATGGGCGCGTCTTCATTCAACGGAAAAGGAACTCCCATGCCTGCCCCAAACACCCCACCTGCCGCACAGCCGATCCGACAAGCGGTTGAAGCCCAGTTCCGCACCTGCCCGACATTGCGCTCAGTCACCGCGCAACTGCTCGCCACCAACCTCAAGGAAAAATACCCGCCGCTGACTTACCCACTCGCGGACCTTCGATTAGCCGTGCCCCGTGAAGGTGGCGGTCGCACCCTGCTCCCCTTGCTGGAGGTCACGCTGGGCTACCTGGCTGATGGCAGCTTTCCCGATGTATCGACACGCCTGGGCCTGGACAGCTACTTGAGCGGAGTCACCGGCAACCGCCTGACCTATCCCATCAATGGGAGCAGTCGCGACTATGACCTGGAGGTCATCGAAGGGGTCATCAACGAACTGCCCACGCTTCTGTTCATCGATTTTCAACAGGCATTGGCAACCTATTGGAGCCAGGACAGTGACGCCGGCGTTAGTCGCTGGAAATGGCTGGCCGATGTGCTGCAAGGCTCGCTGCTCGAATCCGCCACGCGCCAGGCCGGTGACGCAGCCCAACCACTGAACATCCTCAGCATCTTGAGCCGCTATCCCGACAGAGTCACCCGCGCCGCACGCCCCTGGCCCGAGAACGCGGTGCGCGCCTATACCCTGGAGACGGAGTTGGAACGGGCAGGCGCCCGACTCACGCTGCAAGCCAGCGAGATCCTGATCGTCAGCCGAACGCAGGTGTTGCTGTGCAGCCTCGACGGCAAGATCGACTCATACTCCGACCTGGATGCCTTCGGCCAAGCCTGGGGCGAGCGCATGCAACAACGTTTCCTGGCCGACAAGATCACCTGGCGGCAGTATGAACCCGACGGCAATATCTTCGAGATACAAGCCGCGCTGGTACTGAACCAGCAACTGGATGACCTGGCCACGATTGAACTTCCCGCCAGGTCTACGGTGACCGCCCTCGAGCAGTTGTTCGCCACCACCGTAAACCCCGGCCGATTATTCACCGCCGCCGCCACGCCCCTGGCAACCCTGTCGTCCCTCCAGTCCGCCCTTCCCGTCTGGCTGCAACGCGCCAGCGCCGCCGACCGCCTGGCCTATCGCCAATGCCTGATCGAACAAGCCGGGATCCGGCGCCTGACCTTGGGTGACGCCGACTTCGACAGCCTGGAAACACTGCGCAGCTACGCGACCCAGCACTTGAACCACCAACTGTGCCTGGACCGCGCCGAGGCCCTGGGCGGCGTGCGTACCTGCAGCCAGGAGACATTGTCTGCCGGGTACGCCGCCGATGACGTGGAGCTGACCTTTCATGTCCCGGTGGGCAGCCTGGAGGGCGGTTACATCGAGCCGGTCTCCATGACCCTGGTGGACCTGGCCCTGAAGAACCTCTCGGGAAGACCCAAAGGGCGCATGACCCTAAGCCACCGCTGGGGCCGGGAAGTGGAAGCCTGGCTGACCGCCGACTACATCCTCCAACTGATCCAGCGTGTCGACATCGGTAAGAATTACCCCAACTACCTGCGCCAGGCGCTGATGAGCGACACCGAGGCGGCGCAAAAACGCCAGCGGCTGTTCCAGCAGCAACGGCCCATCCACCTGAAAATCCGGGCGTTGGAGCACAAAATCAAAGGCGAAGCGGGCCTGACCTCCCGAGGCGTCCAATATGTGAACGCGGTGCTCGATCCCGACCCCATGGCGCGTCGCATCGACGGCAACGCCATCGTCATTCGCCCGCTGGCGTTTCTGCGCAGGCCTGGGGCGACGGCGGATGTCGTGCAAAACATGTTCATCATCGAGCCTCTCGACACCCAGTTGGGGCCGCACGTGCTTTATCGTCCAGCCTATCCCGACTCACTGCGCGAATTCGCCCGCCGCGAGCAATTGCTCGCAGCCATCGTGCAGCCCGGCCCCCTGCAGGACAGCGTCCTGGCCTGGTTGCCGGACGCTGCCAGGGCGATCTACAGCCATGGCGGTTTTACGCAACCCCACATCGTGCGTGTCGGCATGGGTTCGGAGTTCGACAGCCTGCCCAGGGTACCCACGCCCGCAGAACTGGCGGGGGCTGGCGACGAAAGCGGTGGCGAACTGCTTCAGTCACTCAACCACGGCAACCTCATGGAGTACCTGTTTGGCAGTGAAACCCGACAGCTGTTGGACCAGGCCGAGCGCGAGTCGACGTCCAACCGCGAAAGCCGCTGGGCGCTGATCCTGGAAGGTATGCAACTGGGGTTCAATACGCTGTTGATGGCCGTGCGCGGGCCTTTGGCGGCAGTCGGTTGGCTCCTGCAACTGGCGCAAGGCCTCACCCAAGACCTGCCGGCGCTGGAAAGTGACAACCCCACCGCGAGGGAGCTGGCGTGGGTCGACCTGTTGCTCAACATCAGCCTGTTGATGATCCATCACGGCACCCCGGCTCCCGTTGCCGACACCCCACCGTTCGATGCACAAGCCCTGACCCTCGAGCCCTTCAGGCACCCGCTGCCCGGCCCGGCAACAACGCGAACAGCAGTGGTTGCGCGCGGCATTGTCGGCCTGCCCGCGGAACCACCGGGGGGTGGCCGCACGCTGATGGATTTTGACCATTCCCTGGCCAGCGACAGCGCCTCGGCCAGGCTGTTGGACAAACTGCGATCCGTCAACATCGCCTGGCCCACGCCCGCACCAGAGCCGGTCAAGATCGGCCCCCACGCGGGGTTGTACAGCATTGACGGCCGATGGCATGCCTCCGTCGGCGGCTTGTTGTTCAGGGTCAGTATTGTTCCGGGCTTTGGCGAGGTGTTCATCATTCACCCTGAGCATCCAGACCACCCCGGTATCAAGCTCAAGACCGACGGGAGGGGCCGCTGGACCCTCGACCCTGGGCTGAAGCTGTTGGGCGGCGGCAGAAAGGACGAACTGCAAGCGCAAAACCGGCGCAAGAAAGAGCAGGTGCTCGCGCGCGTACAGGCACTCAGCCAAGAAATCCCGCAACTGCTGGAGCCATTCGATGCATCGCTTAAACCCACACAAAACGCATTGGATGCCCTGAAGCATCAACGCAAGATCGTCCAACTGACGGCAGAGCTGCTGAAAAAGGCGACTGATGCACAAAGGCCGGGGCTGGAAGCACGCCACCAGCAGGAAACCCTCAGGCACCAGACGCTGCGTAGCGAATTCGAGATTCTGCTGCAAAACCTGGAAGTCTTGTTTGCCCAGTCGCTCCCCCCGCGCCTGGAAATGGTCACGCTGGGCCAGGAACTGGAAAAAGTCGGTGGGGCGGGTGCGCACGTGCGCGACCGCGAGAAAATCCTCAACACCATCTGGGATCAACAGCTGTTCATTCACACCTTGCTATTGGGCCGGCTCAACGCCATGCGCTTCTCCCGCGCGGGGGAGCCGATGGCAGAGATGGCGCGCCGGATGTTTATCGACAATTTGCTGGGCGACCGCACCGTCTACAACGAATACATCAGCAACGCCATTGAGTCGGCCAACATCCGCCAGCACATGGGCGAGGTCTCGGCAGCCATGGAGAACACCCTTCAACGGCTGGAACAGGACTCGCGGGCCGGGCGGGTGGTACGTCAAAAACTGCTGGATGAAATCGCCTTCCCACAGCATTTTTTTTCCGACAACCTGAAACTCAATGCGCTGAATTATCTCGCCGCTGTCAGCGTGGAAATGACCGATACCGTGCCGCCGCCCGAAGAAGACCTCTACATCAGGCGCCTTGAGCACATCGACCTGTTCGAGGTGCTGCTGTCTCACGTTGAAGTGCGCAGCAGCGCCGAATACCCGCTGGCCGAACAACGGGATGTCTACGAGACGGTCCTCAAGCAGTACAACCGCTATGAAGAGGCCATCCGCGCACTCAAGGTCATCAACCCGCGTCGACTGCGCCCGGAGTCCGAGCGCCTGCTCAAAGGTCTCGAATATGCCAAGGCGCTTGCACAAAACGAGCTGGAAGCCGTGGTGCGCAAGCAGGAAGCGCTGGACGTGGAGCTGCCCCTGTCAAAAAACCTGCGCCCCAAACTGCCGACAAAACGTGTCTTCAAAACCCGTAGGAAGCAATACCTCATCGGCGAACTCAAGCCTGCCGGTGCACAAGGCGCCGAGGAACGTTTCACCATCACCGATACGCTGACCGGTGAAACCGTCAGCGCCTTCAGCCGACACGAAGACGGCTGGGCAGCCACCGAAGACGAACCTGCCGCCCCGGTGCCAACCGAACCACAGAGCCGCTCACTCGCCACCCTCAAAAGCCTTGGCCAGGCGCTGATCGAACAGCGCAAAGGCATTGATCACACGATTGCGACCGACCAGCAAAAACTCGACTCGCCCCTCACCCGTCAGCAGGTCAATCCGGGCGACTGGGATGAACTGCTCACTGGCCATGCGAGAAAACTCACGGCACTGGCCGAGGAAATACAGCGCGATCACCTCGACAAGCTATCGGCCCAGGACCTGGTCGACGAATACCTCGCGCAGGCCCGGGATATGAACCGGCAGGCTCAACGCGTGTGCAGTGAAGCCTACAAGCGCCAATGGCCGACACCGGAGAGCCTCAACTACCTGTGGGAGCATCAAGAAATCGACATCAACCTGACGAGCCTGGCCGACCCGCAACGTCCGACCCTCAGCGGCGACTTCTTCACCGAATACGCGGTTTACGACAAGGCGAAAAAACCGCCGGCGGTGTTGTGGTACGCGCACTTCCACTACGCCACGGCCGACGCCCCGCCCGCCCGTTACACCCGGGCGCATTTGAAGCTGCCCGAACAGCGCAAATTCACCCAGAAGGATTTGCTCAAGGAACACGTCCAAGCCTACTTGCGCAACCTCCGGGACCCCGGCAGCGAACCGGTCACCAACATTGTCTATGTACTGATCACGCCTCCCGTCGACCAGATTTTCCTGGCGATCGCGCCGCTACCGCGAGCGAACCCGTGATACCGGCCTGAAGGTCCACCTTGGGGTGAGGGCCAGACGCCCTCACCCCAGGGCTCAGTGGGCAAACAGCGAATTGCCCTTCTGCCCCGCCAGTTTCTCGGGCTTGATCAGGAAGCGGGCCAGCGCCGGCAGCAGCCACAGCGCGCCAAACATGTTCCACAGCAGCATGAAGGTCAGCATCAGGCCCATGTCGGCCTGGAACTTGATCGCCGAGAAGATCCAGGTGCACACGCCGATCGCCAGGCACAGGCCAGTAAACAGCACGGCCTTGCCGGTGGACTTGAGCGTCTGGTAGTAGGCCTCTTGCAGTGGCAGGCCGGCGCGCAGGAAGCTTTCCAGGCGACTGTAGATGTAGATGCCGTAGTCCACGCCAATCCCCACGCCCAGGGCCACCACCGGCAAGGTCGCGACCTTGACGCCGATCCCCATGAACGCCATCAGCGCGTTGCCCAGTACCGAGGTCAGCACCAACGGCAGCACGATGCACAGGGTCGCCGCCCAGGAACGGAAGGTGATCATGCACATGGTGGCCACGCACAGGTACACCAGGATCAGGATGGTCAGCTCCGACGCCTTGATCACTTCGTTGGTGGCCGCTTCGATCCCGGCGTTACCGGCGGCGAGGATGAACTCCAGGCCGTCCTTGTTGTTCTCCTTGGCGAACGCCTGCACCGCATGCACCGCGCGGTCGAGGGTTTCGGCCTTGTGGTCGTTGAGGAACACCAGCACCGGCGCCAGCGAGCAATTGTTGTTGTACAGGCCATCGGCGCGGGCGATGGAGTTGTTCAGGACATCCGGGTTACGCGACAGGGTTTCCCATTTCAGGTTGCCCTCGTTCATGCCCTTGATCATCTGCTTGGACACGGTCACCAGCGAGATCGCCGACTGCACGCCCTCGGTGTTCTGCATCTTCCACATCAACTGGTCGATCGGCGCCATGGCTTCATAGCGCGAGCAACCTTCGGCCTTGGTCTTGACCATCACCACCAGCACGTCGGAACTGGTCGAGTAGTTGCTGATGATGAAGTTGTTGTCCTTGTTGTAGCGCGAGTCCGGGCGCAGCTCCGGCGCGCCTTGGTCCAAGTCGCCGATCTTCAGGTTCTGGCTGTACCAGAGGCCGCCGCCGAAGGCGACCAGCGCGAGCAGGATCGAGACCGGCGCCACTTTGGCGCTGGCAAATTTCGACAGCAGGCGCCAGAACGGGTGGTCGCGGTGTGCATCCTTCTTGCTGCGGGCGATGGCGCGCTGGCTGATGCCGGCATAGGAAATCGCCACCGGCAGCAGGATCAGGTTGGTGAACACGATCACCGCCACGCCGATGGACGCGCCGATGGCCAGTTCACGGATCACCCCGATGTCGATGATCAACAGCGTGATAAAGCCCACGGCATCCGCGAGGATCGCGATCATCCCCGGCAGGAACAGTTGCCGGAAGGTACGCCGCGCGGCGGTCAGCGCGTTGTCGGCCTCACTGGATTGCAGGGCGATACCGTTGATCTTCTGCACGCCATGGGAAATACCGATGGCGAAGATCAGGAACGGCACCAGCATCGAATACGGGTCCAGCCCGAAGCCGAAGAAGTGCATCAAGCCCAGTTGCCAGACCACCGCCACCAGCGTGGTACTCAATACCGCGACCGTGCTGCGCAGGCAGTTGGTGAACCACAGCAATAGAACCAGGGTGATGACGAACGCAACGCCGAAGAACAGCACCACCATCACCAGGCCGTCGATCAGGTCGCCGACCTTCTTGGCAAAGCCGACGATATGGATCTTGACGTTGGGGTTCTGCGCTTCGAACTTGTCGCGGATCTTGTCTTCCAGTTCATGGGAGAACTTGCGGTAATCCAGGGCCAGTAGCTTGCCCTGGTCCTGCGGGTCCGGGTAGGACTCCAGCAGTGGGATATCGACAATGCTCGACTTGAAATCGTTGGACACCAGGCGCCCGACCTGGCCTGACTTGAGCACGTTGTTGCGCAGTTGGTCGAGGCTTTGCGGCGAGCCGTTGTAGCTCTGCGGGATCACTTCACCACCGGCAAAACCTTCTTCGGTCACTTCGGTCCAGCGCACGCTGGGGCTCCACAGCGACTTGAGGCCCGAGCGGTCGACGCCGGAGATGTAGAACACCTCGTCGTTGATCTGGCGCAGGGTCTCCATGTACTCCTTCGTGAAGATGTCACCGTCCTTGGCCTCCACCGAGATGCGCACCGTGTTGCCCAGGTTGGCCAGGTCGTTGCGGTGTTCCATCATCTTCTCGATGAAGGGGTGCTTGAGCGGGATCATTTTTTCAAAGCTGGTGGACGGGCGAATCAACGTCGCCTGCCAGAACAGGAACACACTCACCAGCAGGCAAATGACGATAACCGCCGGGCGGTTGTTGAAGATCAGGCGCTCAAGAAAGGTCGCTTTATCGTTGTGATGACTGCTCATTCTTTCCCCGCCTTCTTATTGTTTTGTCGGTTCGGCGCCGGTGGGCGTGGCGACGCGAACACCACCCTGCCCGACCAGAATCAAGTTGCCGTTGCCTGCCGCCGTGACGGCCGACAACGAAATGCGGTCCGGGCGGTTGAATACGCTGAAGGTCTGGCCGTCGTCATGGCTGACCACCACGCTGCCGCCGTTGCCGACCACCACCAATGAGCCGTCATCGAGCAAGGTCGCCCCCGACAAGCCGAACTCCAGGGCGCCGCGCGCGGCATTCAATTCGACCTGCTCCCAGGTGCTGCCGAAATCCGTGGAGCGGTACAGGTTGCCGCGCAAACCATAGGCCAGCAGGGTCTGCGGTTGAGCGGTGCTGATCACGCCAAACAGCGAGCCCTCGTAGGGGCCTTCGAGTTTTTCCCAGGTCTGGCCGTCGTCGCTGGAGCGGAACATGCTGCCCTGCTCGCCCACGATAAACAGGCCGGCGTCCTTGATAGAAGCAATGGCGTTGAGGTGAAACTGGTCTTCGTTATCGAGGCGGTCGCTGACGTCGTTCCAGGTCTTGCCGCCGTCGGTGGTTTCGATCAGCGCACCGTAGGCACCGACGGCCAGGCCGTGGCTGGCGTCTTTGAACCATACGTCGAGCAACGGCGCTTCGCGCTTGAGGTCCTGGTATTGCTGGCTCCAGGTGGCACCGCCGTCGGTGCTGGCGAGGACTTGCGCATCATGGCCGACCGCCCAGCCGTGCTGGTCATCGACGAAATACACCGCCGTCAGCAGTTGCCGGGTGGGAACTTTGGCTTGGGTCCAGGTAGTGCCCTGGTCATCGGAATAGAGGATATGCCCGCGATCACCGACCGCCACCAGGCGCTTGCCGGCATGGACCACGTCGATCATCAGGCCCTTGGCGGCCTTGGGGGATTCAATCGCAAACACCGCGGCGGCGGGGGTATCGCTGGCGGCCTGGACGGCGGTCGGCAACGCGACGGCTCCAAACAGCGAGAGCGCTGTGGCCAGCAACGCAACCCTGCGTGCGGCACGTGGGCGGCAAACAACCCAACCCATGACAGGCTCACTCATAGACCTTTCTCCCATTATTATTGTTAGGTCGTCTTGCCTTCCTGGGCTCTGAAACCTGCAATCTAGAGCGCCTGGAGGCAGCAGGGGCCATCCTATCGGGCTTTCGAATCGTCTGACAATCGGCGCTACGTTATCTTTTGTTAACTGACGGCGTTTGGCCACGTGCTGAATATAGCCACATCAGCCGGAATGATAGCGCGCGCCTAATGAATTAATTTTTCCATATCTTGAATTTTGGGAATTTTTATTCCATTAATAGTGTTCCTGAAAACAATAATCCAAAGGACCACGGCGATGCGCGAACTCGGAATCGGCTTGATTGGCACAGGCTTCATGGGGCGTGCCCATGCCCTGGCCTTCAACAACGCCCGCGCGGTATTTGAACTGCCCGTCACCCTGAAACTGGCCGCCCTGGCCGATGCCGACACCGAACGCGCCCAGCGTTGCGCCAGCGCCTGGGGCTTTGCCCGGGCCCATGGCGATTGGCAAACGCTGGTCAACGACCCGTCGGTGGACGTCGTGGCCATCACCACCCCCAACCACCTGCACTACCCCATGGCCATGGCCGCGATTGCCGCAGGCAAGGCGGTGTACTGCGAAAAACCCCTGGCCGTCAGCCTGCAACAGGCCGATGCCATGCGCCGTGCGGCAAGCGCGGCCGGGGTGGTGACGCGGGTCGGCTACAACTATCAGCACAACCCGATGATCGGCCTGGCGCGGCAGTTGATCGCCAATGGCGACCTTGGCGAGATCATCAGTTTCCAGGGCGAGTTCAGCGAAGACTTCATGGCCGACCCGGCGTCACCCTGGTCATGGCGCTGCGAAGTGGAACACGCCGGTGGCGCCCTGGCGGACCTGGGTAGCCACTTGTTGTCGATGGCGCGCTATCTGGTCGGCGATGTGCTCAGCGTGTGCGCCGATACGCAGACGGTTCATACCCGGCGCCCCGCGATCAAAGGCAGTACCGAATTGAAAGCCATCGCAGTGGATGACCAGATTCACGCCCTGCTGCGTTTCGCCAACGGCGCACGCGGCACGGTGAGCAGCAGTTGGCTCAAGCATGGCTACAAGAACCACCTGAGTTTCGAGATCAGCGGCACGAAGGGCACCCTGGCGTTCGATCAGGAGCGCTTGAATGAACTGCGCCTGTGCCGTGCCGGCCAGGACGGTTTCCAGCGCTTGCTGGCAGGCCCTGCCCTGCCGGGTTATGCGGCGTTCAGCCCGGCTGCCGGGCATCAGTTGGGCTACAACGAACTGAAGACGCTGGAGGTACAGGAGTTGATGATGGCGCTGGCCGGCCAGGGGGCGGACGGCACTGACTTTGAGGCGGCGTGGGAAGTGGAGCGGTTGGCGACGGCGATTCGCGTGGCGGCCCAGGAAGAGCGCTGGGTAACAGTGGGCACGGTTTGAGCAGGTGGGAGGGGCGGTGCGACGATTCGACATTGCCCCCCGATGGCGGTGCATCAGTTAAAACTGTACGGGCTGACACTCCGCCATCGGGGCATAAGTATCTACACAACTTTTTTCAGCGGTCTGTGGCGAGGGAGCTTGCTTCCGTGGCGGCCTTTGGGCCGACCATGTCGTTGGGTTTGACCGAGTACATATCCGTTGCTGCGGTAACGGCCGCTTAGGGTTCCGCTCTTACAGCGGGTCACTTTTGGAAAAGAGCCCCAAAAGTAACCAAAAGGGCTCTTGCCCCACCACTCGGTACCTCGCTTAGGCTCGGTATGCCCGAACGCAGGCTTGAATCCGTGGGCCGCCGTCATGGGCCATCCCTGGCCCAGGACGGCTAACCCGGCGTCCTGGGGGGTGTCAGAAATTTTGTGTTCGGGCATAACATGAGTAAGAGGTGCATGTATGCCAACCAAAAAGAAACCCGCGTTGCGAGAGCTGCCGAAAATCCCGAAAGAGCTGCTCGAGCAATTCACCGATGGACCGATGACCGCTGAAGCTATCGAGGACGCGTCTGCGGCGTTCAAGAAGGCTTTGATCGAGCGAGCGCTGAGTGCAGAGCTAGGTCACCACTTGGGCTATCCGCCGGGCGCGCAGCGCCCAGAGGATGAAACCAACCAGCGCAATGGCAAAAGCGGCAAGACGGTTCTAACCGGCGACGGTCCGCTCCGACTGGATATTCCCCGCGACCGGGACGGCAGTTTTTCGCCCATTTTGATCCCCAAGCACGAACGCCGCTACACCGGTTTCGACGACAAGATCATCGCCATGTATGCCCGTGGAATGACGGTCAGAGAGATCCGAGCGTTTCTTTCCGAGCAGTACGGTACTGACGTTTCTCCCGACTTCATCAGCTCTGTAACCGACGAGGTCATGGCAGAGATCGGTGCATGGCAACAGCGGCCTTTGGAGCCGATGTATCCGGTTATTTTCTTCGATGCTCTACGGGTCAAAATTCGCGAAGAGGGGCTGGTTCGCAACAAGGCGATTTACTTGGCCCTGGGCGTTTTGCCTGACGGAACACGCGATATTCTCGGCATCTGGGTAGAAAATACCGAGGGCGCCAAGTTCTGGATGAAAGTTTTCAACGACCTCAAGACACGCGGCGTCGAAGACGTGTTGATTGCTGTGACCGATGGACTGAAAGGCATGCCAGAGGCTCTCAACGCCGTATTTCCAGACACGACACTGCAAACATGCATTGTTCATCTGATCCGCAACAGTCTTGATTACGCGGCCTGGGACAAGCGTCGCGAACTGGCCAAGGCGCTCAAACCGATCTATCAGGCGGTGACCGCCGAAGCGGCCGAGCAGGCGCTGGATGCGTTTGAAAGCGGGCCATGGGGCAAGCAGTATCCGACGGTAGTGGCTGCCTGGCGCCGCGCTTGGGATCGTGTGATCCCATTTTTCGTGTTCCCGCCGGCGATTCGAAAAGTGATCTACACGACCAACGCCATTGAGAGCATCAACGCTCAGTTGCGCAAGATCATCAAGACCCGAGGTCACTTCCCGACCGACGATGCGGCGACAAAACTGATCTGGCTTGGACTGCGCAATATCACCGCAAACTGGGGCTCCGCGGCCCATGACTGGAAAAGTGCGATGAATCAATTTGCGATTCTGTACGGAGATCGATTTATCAGGCCAACCTGGTAAAGCATGGCCTGCCTGACGGCAGGCCGTTACCGGCCCGCACACAAAATATCTGACAGTCCCGTGTTTCCTGAATCAACGCGGCGCCTGTGAGTTTTTCGCGAGCAAGAACTAGGCGTCCCCCTCGCTCCTACAGAAGGCGATAAACGTTTAACTGACTGGCATCAGGGCAAACCGGCTCCTTGGGGCGGCTGGGTTAGAGCTTCAGGAACAGTTTTTCATCCAGTGGGGCTTTTATCTGGCTGCGCACGATGCTCTCGATGCGTTTGTTGTCCTGGCCGGCCTGGTTGATGAGGTCTTGTTGCGTCAGGAAGCGCTGTTCCGGGATCTTCAGGTGCGCCGCGCTGTGGTCGGCGCGTGGCGTGGTGGGGGTGGGGTAATGGAAGTGCGCATACCAGAGCACCTTGGGCCCATTTTTCTCGCGCACGGCATATTCGGTAAGGAAGTCTCCGCCCTTGAGTTTTTTGCCACGGTTGACCAGGCCGATATCGACGCGTCCATGTGTCCACAGGTACTCGACGTTTTGTGCGCGGGGGGCCTGGCGCAGGTAGCCGTCACAGCGATGGGCAATGGCACGCCGGCGCATCTCCTTGGCTGCGTCCTGCCATTGCTGCACCCACGCCGCGGTTTCGCTGCGGGCGCCATGGCCGGCCTGGGCTTCCTGCGCAACTTGTTCCAGGCGTTGGGCCTGGGCTTCGAGCATGTCGCTCCAGTCGCTGGGGTTGACCGACTCTCGGCGCGTCGGGTCATCGAGTTTCTTTTTCTGGAACTGGATCGAGCGCTCGATGCCGGCCTGCTCGTCCATCAGCTTGCGAGCACTGCCGATCAAGGCGGATAACGGTTTAGGCGAGGGCGCGGGCGCCGGTTTTATCGGTTCGGCCCGCACGATCTGCACCCACTCGCCCTCGGCCGGGTGCCAGCTGTAACTGGTCAACGCCTGGCCGTTGCGGCTGTCGAGGACATCGATGATCGGAATGTCCTGCCCGGCTTGCGCAGCCCTCAAGGTGCCGACCAGGGTCTGCTTGTCACGGGTCTTGAATACCCTTTTGTTGTTCGACTTGCGCGGCCGTTCCTGGCGCGCCACCGCCACGGGCGGCAGGTGTTGCTCTTCGCGGATCAGATCGGCCAACTCGGCTTGGGCCTGGTCGATCACCCCTTGCAGGTAGTCGACGAACAACTTGCCGTACACCGGCCGCACGCTGACGGGGTCGACGTCCTGGAGTGCCTGGGTGTTGCTCAATTCGGCCCGGTATTGATCGATCAGGTGGCTGAGGACCGCGATACGTTCATCAGTGGTATAGCCTTCGTGCTGTTGCAGTTCGATATGGGAGGTCGCCACGCTATTGAGGTCTGCCCGGTTGAAGCGCGCCAGGAAGAAGGCAACCTCGGGAGACTGTGTGTCGACGCTGCGGTCGATGCTCAATTCGCGCAACGCGCTGAGGCGTTCCAGGTTGGCGTTGAATGGCTGGCCGGCCGGTGGCTGGCGCGTAGCCTTGATAAAGGCTTCGGCCTGTTTCTTGCTCGCGGGCGAATCGTTTTTCCACTCATCGAGTGCCTGGTTATACGCCTCGTTGGCCTTGATCAACCGTGTCAGGCGCTCAACCCGGTGGGCCAGGCTGTCGATGAACTCCGCGTAGGCCCCCGGTTCATTGTTGCGGGTGCGCTCGATCAGGCTGGTCAACGGTTCGCCGCTGATGGCGTGCGAGAGCTCATCGCCGACGTACAGGTAGTCGGTAGTATTGGCGCGCAGTGTTTCAGCGATCGCCTGGTATTCTTCGGCGCGCTTTTCCTTGAAGACGTTGAAGTCCTGGGCCGGGGTCTCGGCGGTGAGCACCTGAATCGCATGCTTGCGGTGGGCGATCAGGGTGTCGACGCTTTTTTGGTAGTCCTCCAGGCGAAGGCGTAACAAGGCGTCCAGGCCCTGGTTCTTCATGCGTTCCTGCTGGTAACGCGCGGTAAAGTCAGCTTTGCGCTCACCGTGGTTTGCCAGGCCCCATAGGGTCTTGAGGGTTTTGTCCGACGTTTGAAGGGCCTCTTGGGTTTCCTTGACACGCTTGCCTGCGGTTTCCATGGCACTCACCGCAGGCTTCATGCGGAACACTTCGTTCACGTACGTTGCGAGTTTCGCCTCGCTCAGTGCGTTGTTGCGCTCCAGCGTGGCTTTCATCCTCGCACTGGACTTGGGCATGCCGCCCTTGAGCTTGGGACGTATATCGAACTGCCATAGCCGCTGGGCATCGCGTGTCAGCGGCGGGCCGGTACGGGCCTTGTCCTGTTCATCGATCACGAAGACGCCGTCCAGGTCCCTCGCCACGCGGAACCAGCGGTTTTCAATACGTGCGTGCAATTTGTTGTCAATGAGGTACAGGCCCTCGGTCTCGCCACGGCTGATGGGGGGCACCGGCGTGGATGGGCCGGGCACGCTGAACGAATCGATCAATGCGCGTTGGGCGGGGCTCAGTTGACGCGGGCTGGAAAAAGCAAAGTCGAAGGGGTGGTGACTATCGGCAAGGCCATCGCCTGTCATTGTGGTGTCCTGCGTGACCACTGCCGGTGCCGACGAGGGCTCCCCGGTGGCACGGCGTAAGGCAATCGACACGTCCGGTCGCTGCGCAAATGGCAGGTGACCTACCGGCCGCTCCGGCGCCGGGTGTGTGTGGCTCAATAAGGTGCTGACATTTACCAGCAGGTCGACCAGCGCTTGTGCCGGGTCGGGGTGACTGGGGTCGCTGGCTTGCTTGATATCGTTTTCAACGCTGGCCAGTTGTACCAACCAGCCCGCCATGGCGCCTGGGCCGCGCAGCACCGGGAGCAGTGTGTTGAATAACAACCAGCCCAGTTCTTTATGGGACGCCCAGCGGCTCTGGGCGTCGGAGACGGACTGGCCCTCGGCGAGCGTGACCAGGCTTCGCGCATTGGTACTGAACAGGTGTTGCATCAGCTGGCCGTCGAGCAACGCCTTGTCCAGTGCCTCGGCCGCGGCATAGCCGTCGACGGCCAACGCCGTCGGCGCGGGCGTGTCGGGTGCATCGAATTCGTTGAACAGGCTGTAGTGCGCAATGTGCGGGGTCTTGAAACCATCGTTGGCGTAGATCGCACGGGTCTTGTCATCGGGCAGCCAGGCCAGGATGCTGTGTTGCAGCGGGCCAGGTGCCTGGACCGCAGCCAGCAGAGCGTCACGGCTGGCAAACTCCAGCAAGGGCGGTGCCAGCAGCGGGCGATACAGCAAGTGCGGGCCGCGTGCCGGGTCCTTGGGCTCGAGGAGGAACATGTTGGCGACCACGTCCGGCGTCGCTCCAGGTTTGTGCAGGAAGGCCAGCGGCCGTACGGTGACGGGCTGCCCGTTGACTGTACGCGGGCCGGTGCCGGGCCGCGTCACCGCTTCGACCAGCCGGTAACCCCCGTCGGTCATGCCGGCTTCGCCCTTGAGCTTGAGTTCCAGGGCCTGCAGGGTTAGTTGCACAGGCACCTGCTCGGTAAACAAGGCGCTGCGCTGCCGCGCCTGCTCGGTATCACTGAGCAGTTGCTGATTGAGCAGGGCCGGATAGTGTTGGCCGATATCGACGCTGCTGATCAGGTCCTTGAGCCTCTGCGGCATCTGCGCGTCGTTCACCCGTTGCCCGCGCAGGCGAATCTCCATGGCGCCCTTGGGCAGGCCGGCAAGATTTTCCAGGGCCATGTCCACCAGGTTCATCTTGATCGGTTCGATATAACCGCTGCCGAGGTCGCCGACCGGCACGTTGAACGTGATCTCCAGGTCTTTGGCGGTATAGCCCTTGGGCGCCAAATGTGCGTTGAGCTGTTGCTCGGCATAGGTGCGCAGGTCGGGGATGTCGGTGAGGAAGGTGCGCCCCTGGTGGCGCTGCACACTGCTGGCCAGCGCAAGGGTCTGGTGTTGGTAGGTGAAACGGTCGGCGTCGCTGGCCTGGGTCAGCCATGGCGGCATCTTGCGTTGCATCTGCTCAAGCCGTGCCGCCGACGCCGTGTCACTGAACCAGTGCGAGGTGTCGCTGGCCTGGGTAAAGACCTGCTCCAGGTTGGTCACACTGGTTTTGGCCGGCAGCTGTATCGCGTCCAGGTTCTGCAACTGTTGATCGAGCATGATGGCGGCCTGGGTATCGAACACGGTGCCATCCGACTCGGTGCGTTTCCAGGTCAGGTGATCGAACGTGAACGTTGCGCTGAGTTGGCGCTCCCAGGCTGTGGCGAAGGCTTCCAGGGAGGTATAAGGCGTGACAACGCCCTGGGCCGTCGCGTGCAGCACCAGGGTGCGTTCGCCCACCTGGCGTGTGATCAAAAGGTCTGGGCTGCTCACCGTAGACGCAGTGCCTTGATGCGTCAGGGTCGTGTCCACCCGGAATACCTTGGCGGCGCCCGCGTCGTACAGGGTATTGCGTTCGCCCGCATCGGGGTAGCGGCTGATCTGGTCGAGGGTTTCGCGTTGCTGCGGGCCCAGGCCGGGTTGCTGGAGGCCGGCGATGCGCAGGGTGTTTTTCAATGTATCGCTGAGCCAGAGCCAGCGGCTGGTGGCGCCAAAGGCCGGCTGGCCCCAGTACTGGCTCAACGCTTCGGCGTAGGCAGGCTTGAGGTTGGGGCGCAGGCTGCGGATCGCCAGCTCGAGCGAATGGCTGTCCAGTGGGGCAGGGCTGCCGGTGTCGGACTTGACCCACTGGCGCGGGCCGGAAAAGTCCAGCTCGGCGCCGCTGGCCAGATGCTCAAGGGCGAGGTCCAGCAGGGGTGTCGGCCGGTCTGGCGATGAACCGGCCAGGGCGGTGTTGGCACTGTCGATTTTCAGCGCGTCGTCGAGCAGTTTGGCGACCACTGAGCGCACGGTCGGGCGCGTGGCGAACTGGTTGGCCACCACCTTGGCGGGCGTGTCGGGCAGTGCCGGGGCTGGATGAGCGGCTGCGAGCTTGCCTTGCAGGCCCAGGGGTACGTTGCCTGGACCTGGGGAGAATAAGCGCGCGGTTCTTATGGGTGTCGCGGCCTCGGGCGCCGGGGTGGCGGGTTGACGGCTGGCCGATGGCTCAGGTTCGATCGGCAACGAAAACGTGAACAGGCGGGGGGTGTTTCTGACCGATTGCATACAGGCACTTCCTTGGCTGGGGGAGACAAAAACAGGCTGGGAAAAATACCCGCCCGTTGCACGCCCAGCTTCGGCAATGCGTTATGAACTGTTTCCAGGGGCCGCGGGAACTCGGGCCCACGCCTTGAGCGGTGCGGGGCAGAGGCGTCTGTTTCGACGTATTTGTAACGCACCCGGTAGCGAAACCGGCACCGTCCTGGGGCCCCTGGGCTATCATTGGCGTTTTCCCGTAGATGATTGACCTGCCATGACTGCCGAAAAACTGCCCGACGTCCTAGCCACCAGCGACATGCTTGAAATAGACGGGCTGCACGCCTTCGACTTCACGCTCAATGATGAGACATTGCAGATCATCGCCATGGACGGGCGTGCGGAAAAACGCTGGAGCTTCAGCCGGCAACAGGTGGAGACCGCCACCTTCGATGAGACCTTGCAAAGCTGGACCCTGATCGGTGACTCCGGCGAGCACCGCCTGGTCTGCATGAGCGCGGTCACCGGCAACAATAACGATGAGGATGAAGCGGATGATGATGCGTAAATTCTGGCCCCTGCTGATGGCGGGCAGTGTCGGTGCGATGTCGGTGCAGGCCGCGCCCGCCGACACCTATGAACTGCTGGTGGGCAGCTACACGGCGGGCAGCAGCGAAGGGATCTACCGCCTGCAATTCGATAGCCGTACTGGCCAGTTCAATGGCAAGCCGGTGCTGGCCGCGAAGGCCGCCAACCCGTCGTGGTTGACGCTCTCCAAAGACCAGAAGCACCTGTTTGTGGTCAACGAGAACGGTCCTGGCCAGAAAGACCCGGTTGGCCGCGTCAGCAGCTACAGCATCGACCCGCAGAGCCATCAGCTGACCCTGATCAACCAGGTGCAGAGCCTGGGCAACGAACCAACGCATTCCAGCGTCGCCGTGGATGGCCGCTACCTGTTCGTCGCCAACTATTCGGTCCTCGAAGATCCGGGCGGCAGCCTGGCGATCCTGCCGGTCGACGCGGGCGGCAAGCTGTCGGCACCGGTGCAACTGAGCGGGCACCCGGCCAGCCGTGTGAACCCCGAGCGCCAGGCCTCCAACCATGTGCATTCGGTGGTGTCATCGCCGGATGGCAAATATGTGTTTGTCCAGGACCTGGGCGCCGACAAGGTGTTTGCCTACCACTATGACCCCAGGGCCAACCACGAACTGCCATTGACCCCGGCGACCCCTGCGTCGGTGCCACTGCCACCCGGCAGCGGCCCGCGACACTTGCTGTTCAGCGCGGACGGCAAGCACGCCTGGCTGACCACCGAGATGAGCGCCCAGGTCGCGGTATTCGATTACAACGACGGTAAGCTCACCCAGACCCAACTGGTGGATTTCGCCGCCGGGCAACCGGTGTCGGACAAAGCGGGTGCCGCGCTGCACGCGTCCAGCGACGGCAAGTTCCTGTACGTGAGCAACCGGGGGACGGCCAATCAGGTGCTGGTGTTCAGCATCGACCCGACCACCGCGCACCTCAAGGAATTGCAGCGCCGCTCCGTGGAAGGCGACCACCCGCGTGAGTTCAGCCTGGACCCGAGCGGCAGGTTCCTGCTGATCGCCAACCAGAAAAGCAATGAAATCGTGGTGGTTGAACGCGACCCCAAGACCGGCCTGCTGGGTAAAACCGTGCAGAAATTGCCGATCGATGCCCCCAGCGACCTCAAGTTCCTGGTGCGTCAATAAGCCACAGGCCCCGCACCGCGGGGCCTGACCCTTTGTATTAATTCGATTAATAGCGGCTACTGTTTCAAAGCATTTCTAAGGCTCAGCCCTCGGGCGTAAGTTTGGTTCCAAGGCCTTCCCCGGCCACTCAACCAAACGAACACAAGGGTTACCGACATGAACTTCAATCTCTTCTCGATCATCGCCGCTTCCGCCGTTTCCGCCACAGTGGCCCTGCCAGCGGCCGCCAGTGTGGAACTGACCGGCAAAAAATCCAGCACCAGCGCCTACACCCAGAAATACCTGCAACAAAGCGCCAACTTCTATGCCGCCCTGGATCACAAAACCCAGCAGTGAGCGCTGATTGACCCTGCACACAAGCAGACGCCAAACCACTGGAACGTAGCCACTTGCGTTCGAGTGGTTTGGCGTTTGTGCGTCGGGAGGAAAAAATAGAGGTAATGGCACAATGACATGTGTTTAAATTTGACGCTGAAATATTGACTCCTTTCTTCCTGGAATCGACAGCATGGCACTCCGACTGGCAGCAGTAATCCTGTTCCTCTATTCCGCCCCGATCCTGTCCTCCGTGCAGCTGGTGGACAACGAGCCGGAGATCGCCCGTGAGCGATTATTGAACTTGGTGGAAGGCTAAGCCTTCGCCATCACCCCGATAAACAGCGGCGATTGCAGGAGCGTGTCCAACCAGCGCTGCAACCCGCTGTAGGGGGTGCCGGCAAACCATTCTCGATCGACATGCGCAAATTGCCGTACAAACGGCAGCAAGGCCATGTCCGCCAGGCTCGGATGGTCTGCGAGCAAATAGGCGCGATGCGCCAGCAACCCCTCCAGTTTCTGCAAGAACATTTCGCCCTCGGCCCGATGCGCTTCCATCGGTTGCTCCGGGTAGCGCTCGGCGTACTTGTATCGATTCAAGTGATGCTTGAATACCTGATCGTTCTCGGCAATCAGTGCCAGCACCGCAGGATCACCCTGCAGCAACCAGTCCTCCGGGTCGTGCTGCGCCAACGCCCATTGCATGATCGCCAGGCTTTCATCGATCACCTGAGCGTCCACACTCAACACTGGCACCGTGCCTTTTGGGGACAGTGCCAGCATTTCAGCGGGCTTGGCTTTCAGGCTGACTTCGATGATGCGTACGGGCACGCCGGAATAACCCAAGGCCAGGCGCGCGCGCATCGCATACGGGCAGCGCCGGAATGAATACAGCAGCGCTTCGCTCACTTGACCTCCAGGGTGCTCAGGCCGTTGCCCTGGCGCTTGACCTGGATCTGCACCGGGATGCGTTCGTGCATTTCCTGCACGTGGGAGATCACCGCCACCTTGCGGCCCTGGGCCTGCAAGCCGTCCAGGGCGTCCATCGCCAGTTGCAGCGACTCAGGGTCGAGGCTGCCGAAGCCTTCGTCGATAAACAGCGATTCGATCTTCAACGTACTCGACGCCATCGACGCCAGGCCCAATGCCAGTGCCAGCGACACCAGGAATGTCTCGCCGCCGGACAGCGAATGCACCGAGCGCAGTTCGTCGCCCATTTCGGTGTCCATCACCAGTAGCCCGAGCATGCTGCCACCGCGCTTGAGGCGGTAGCGGCGTACCAGCTGGCGCAATTGCACGTTGGCATGGTGCACGAGCAAGTCGAGGTTATAGGCCTGGGCGATCTTGCGGAACGTGTCACCGGTGGCCGAGCCGATCAGCGCATTCAGGCGCGCCCAGCGTTGCCACTCGTCATAGGCTCTGGCGATTTGCTCGGCCAGGGCGTGGTTGGCGTCCTGGCGACGTTGGTCGTCGGCTTGGCGCGCACGCAACTCGGCGCACTGTTTTTCGCCCTCGGCCAATTGCTGGTTGAGGGCGGCCAGGGCGCTGTCGAGCGCTTCGGCTTCCAGGTTGCCGTTGTGCAAGGCCAGGTGTTCGGCCAGGCGTTGTTCGCGCTCTTGCAGCAAAACCTTGGCTTGTTCGACGGCTTTTTCGCTGTGTTGCACCTGCTGGCGCAGTTCGCTGACCTGCTTGTCGTCGAACGCCAGCAGGCGGGCCAGGCCGTGGTCATCCAGTTCGGGGTGCAGGGCGCGCCATTCGTGGGTGCGGGCATCGAGGGTGTGCTGTTCGGCTTCGAAGGATTGCTGGCGCTCCTGCTGGGCCTTGAGGTCGGCGGCCAGTTGGATCAGTTGGTTGCGGATGTCCTGCAACTGCTGGTTGGCGTCGGCCTCGCTCTGGCGTGACTGCACCACCACCTGTTCCAGCTGCTGCTGCCAGTGTTCGGCGCTGGTGTGCTCGCCCAGCAGCGCGGTGAGCGTGGCCTGGGCGGCCAGCTGTTGCTCGCTCAACTCGGTGACCTGCTGATGCAAGACGTCGAGCTGCTGTTGGCGATGCTGCTGGTGCGTGTGTTCTTTCTCGATGGCCCGCTGGCGTTCCTGCTGCTCGGCCAGCTCGTCATGTTGATGACCAAGCTGCTCAAGGCGCTGGCTGACCTGCTGGTCCAATTGCATGAAGGTCGCGGCCGGGTCGCTGCGCAAGCCTTCCAGGGTGTCGGCGGGCAGCAGGCTGGCGAAGGCGTTGAGTTCTTCGTCGAGGCGCTCGCGGTCGTTGGACAGCTCGCGCTGCTGGTCGACCAGCAATTGGCGTGCCTGCTGGCTCGCGTCCTGGGCGGCTTGCAGTTGTTGCTGCAAGCGCCCGGCGTTTTGCTGCAGGTTGAGCAGGGCGCCCTGGCGTTGTTCGTCCTGGGTGATGCTTTGGGTCAGTTGGCTGAGTTGCTGGGCCAACCAATGGCTGCGTTTGGCTTCGTCCTGATTGAACAGCGAGGCCGCCAGTGGGTGCGCGTCCAGGCTGGGCTGGAGCGCGTGCTGTTGGGTTGCCAGGTGTTCCTGTTGTTGCAGGAATTCTTTTTGCTGGGCGATCAGGCCGCCCACTTCGCCACGTAGCTCGGTGAGTTTTTCCTTGAGGGTGTCGACGGCTTTCTGCGCCGTGGCCTCTTCGCTTTCATCATGGCGACCCAGGCTTTGCAGCAGGGCCTCGGGCTGGTGATACGGATGCTCATGGCTGCCGCACACCGGGCAGGGCTGGCCGTCCTGCAATTGCTCGCGCAATTCCTCGACGCTGGCACTGCGCGCCAGGCGCTGGCGTTCCAGCAGTTGCTTGGTCACCGTCAGGGTTTGTTCGGCGACGGCCAGTTCGGCCTTGGTTTGCAGGCCGGTCTGGTTCAGTTGTTCGCGCTGCTGCTGGGCGTCTGCGAGTTTTTGCGTCAGGGCTGCGGCTTGCTGGTCCAGCTGTTGTTGGCTGTCCCACAGGCGAGTCAGGTCTTCGAAGGCGCGTTGCTGCTTGCGATTGTCTTGCAGCAGGCTGGCCAGCAATTGGATCTGCTCGGCCACGGCGTGCGGCTCGGCACCGGCTTCTTGGTACAGCAGGTCGAGCGCGTCACGTTGTTGGGCGAACTTTTCCGCGGCGGTCGTGGCGCGCTGTTCCAGTTGCGGCAGTTCGGACTGGCCTTTCTTCAGGCGATTACCGATCAGCATCAGCTGTTGCAGGCGGTCGCGGTAGGCGCCCCAGGCCTCGCTGAGCGGGGCGAGGGCGCTGCTGCGTTCAAGTTCGGCGGCCAGGCGTTGCAAGCGCTCGGCAACGTGGGTGTGCTTGTCCTGCAAGCCCTTGAGCAGCGCCTGGCCTTCGGCGCAGGCGGTTTCGTGTTGCTGTTTGTCCTCGGTGCGCTTGGCCAGGTCTCTGGTCAAGTGGGCGAGGGTGCTTTGTGCTTCAAAGGCCTGGCGCAGCAACGGCACGGCGTCGCCCTGGGCCTTGAGGGCTTCGGCCAGTGCCGCCTGGGCCGATATCTGCTGTTGTTGGGCCTGGGCCTGGCGGGTATGCAACTCGGCCTGTTGCTCGATGTGCGCCTGAATCTGCGCGGCCAGCGGCGCCAGCAAGGTGAGGAGTTCTGCCCTGCGCGCAAACTGATGGCGTTGCGGTGCCAGTTGATCGAGGCGGCTCAGGTCCTGGCGCTGCGTGGCCTGGTTGTCCCACTCCGCTTGCGCACGCTGGAGCTGCTCGGTGGCACTGCTCTGGCGCTCCTGCCATTCGCGCAGTTCCTTGAGCCAGGTGTGCTGCAATTCCAGCTGTTTGAGCTGGTTTTGTTGGGTTTTGAGCTGTTGCTGCGCGTCGGCCAGTTGCTGGTCGAGTTCGGCGCGGGCTTCAGGCGCCAGGGGCACCACGCCAGTGGCCTGGTCTTGCAGCTGCTTGTGCGCGTCCTTGGCGTCCTTGGCCTTGTCGAAGGCCCGACGGCCCAACTGGGTGTAGAGCGCGGTGTCGGTGAGTTTTTCCAGCAGCTCGCTGCGCTCGTTGTCGTTGGCCTTGAGGAACGCACTGAACTCGCTTTGCGCCAGCAACACCGCGCGGGTGAATTGCTCGAAATTCAGGCCCAGGGCCAGTTCCAGCTGGGTCTTGTATTCGGTTTTCTGGCTGGCCAGCAGTTGGTCGCTGTCCAGGTCGATCAGGCTTTGCCGGCTGTTTTGCAGCTTGCCGCTGGCTTTGTCACGTGCGCGGTTGGCTTCCCAGCGCGCGCGGTAGCGACGGCCGTTGACGCCGACGAAGTCCACCTCGGCATAACCGCCGCCGGTGCCGCGACGGATCAGGGTACGCGGGTCACCGATGGAGATATCGGTATCAGCGTCGGGCATCTTGGCCTGGCCGGTATCGCCCAGGCGCGGCACCGCGCCGAACAGCGCCAGGCACAGGGCATCGAGCAGGGTACTTTTACCGGCGCCGGTTGGCCCGGTGATGGCGAACAGCCCGGCGCTGGCCAGGGGCTCGGCGGTAAAGTCGATCTCGAACGGGCCGGCCAGGGAGGCGAGGTTTTTCAGGCGGATGGCGAGGATCTTCATGGCTGTTCGCCCTCCTGTTGTACTTCCTGGAGCAGCACGGCGAAATCCTTCAAGGTCTGTTCATCCACTTCACTGCCGTAGCTGTCCTGCCAGGCGCGACTGAACAGCTCCTGGGGAGTGAGCTGGTCGAGTTCGATCAGGTGTTGATCGTCCGTGTCGTCGCTGCCGCGTTTGCCGGCGTATTCGGCAGCGATGCGCACCAGGCGCACGGCCTTGCCTTGCAGGGCGGTTTCGATTTGCTGGCGCAGGTCGGGTTGCGGCTCGTCCAGGCGTACCCGCACCTCCAGCCAGGGATGGCGCTGGGTTTCGGCCAACAGGTCGATGTCGGGCAGCTCGGCCAGTTGCTTGAGGATGTCGGCCAGGGGCGCCGCTTCCAGGCGTTGCAGGTTGACCGAACGCGGGATCAGGAGCGGCTCGACGCTGACCAGTCGTTCGCCCTGGAACGTCACGTCGAGAATCTGGTGCTTGTAGCCAATTTCGGAAAACGACAGTGGAATCGGCGAGCCGCTGTAGCGAATGCGCTCTTCGCCATTCACCTTTTGCGGCTTGTGCAAATGGCCGAGGGCGACATAGCCGACACTTTTATCGAACAGTTTGGCCGGCAGCGCCTCGGCATTGCCGATGATCAGGCTGCGCTCGGAGTCTTCCGACACCGAGCCGCCGGCCATGTGCGCATGGCTGATGGCAATCAGCGCCTGGCCTTTTTTGCGTTTGGCGTTGGCGGCGGCGATCAGCCATTCATGGACCTGGCCGATGCCGTGCAGGTAGTCGTCGCCCAGGTGCGCCCCGGTGACTTCCGCCGGGCGCAGGAACGGCAGCGCCAGGCACCACGCGGCAACCTTGCCCTTGGCATTCGGCAGGGGAATCAGCAGGCGTTCGGCGTCCAGTTGGCCGTCGTCCAGCCATAGCACGCGGCCCAGGGCATGGGTGTGCAAGCGCCGCATCAACGGGGCGGGCAGTTCGATCCGCGAGCCGGAGTCGTGGTTGCCGGCGATCATTACTATGGTGAGGTCGGGGTTTTGTTCGTGGGCGCTGATGATGAAGTCGTACAGACGCTCCTGGGCCTTGAGCGGCGGGTTGACCGTGTCGAAGATGTCGCCGGCGATCAACAGCACGTCAGGTTGGTGGGTATGGAGCTGGCGCAGCAGCCACTCAAGGAAACAGGCATGTTCGAAGTCGCGTTCCTGGCCGTGCAGGTTTTGCCCAAGGTGCCAGTCGGAGGTGTGGAACAGACGCAAGGCGAACTCCGCGGAGAAGATGAAAAGGAGGGGAGTTTACCTGTATTGCGAACACGCTGCTTCAGACGACGCATAACCCCCCTTTGGCAATCAGGCCGTTGTGACAAGCGGGCAGCCGTGGCGAGCAGGCTTGCCCTGCGTTGGGCCGCGAAGCGGCCCCTGACAAAGACACCTGCGCTGTGTCAGGCGCGCCTCAGTGGCTGGTTTTGGGGCCGCTTCGCAGCCCAACGCAGGGCAAGCCTGCTCGCCACAGCAGCCCTGTCTGCCGGGCGTTCAGCGTCGAGCCAACCCATCGCAATCAGGGGCAAGTCGAATCGTCGCACGGCCCCTCCCATATTTTGATTTGTGGAGTGTCAGGGATGCAGCGGGGCTTATTTGGGATATAGCGGCGGCAAGCTGGTGGTATCCGTCGCTGGGTCCTGCTCACGCTCGGCCATCGGGATGGCTTTCACCGCACGCCACAGGTCTTCGCCGACCCAATAGTGGCCGCTCTCGCTGTAGAGCGCGCCGTTCAACCCATCCAGCGCATCCGACAGCGGCACGAACCGCGCCGCCATGTCGGCCAGGGTTTCCGGCTGTTGCCGCGCCCACGCATCCAGCGCCTGGCGGGTGGCCTGGGGGTCGTTGGCCTGGGCGGCGCGCTTGAGGTCGTCGAGCAGGGTGCGCGGGCTCGGGCCGGTCTGGGCGGCGCGCAATACGGCCGGCTGCCAGCGTGCCCGCCACCACAGGCCGAAGCCGAGCAGGGTGGTGCAAGCCAGGATCAAGGTGCTCAGTTGCCACAGCCACAGGCGGCTATCGTCGGGGGCGGTGATGATGGTGGGGGTGGCGGGGGTGTCCACCACCAGGCTCGGGTTGTTCGCGACTTGCAGGGTGCGGGCCGGCAGGCTGGTGCGTTCCAGGTGATCTTCGTGGGTGTTCCACCACACCACTTCCACCGGTGGCAGCTCAAGGGCGCCGACGTGGGTGGGCACCAGCGCTTCGCGGTCTTCGCGGCTGCCGATCAGGCCGCGGTCGTTGTTCTGGTTGGCGAGCACCGGTTGGTCCGGGTAGCGGCGCAGGCCGTTGATGTCGGTGCTGGGCAGGGCCGGCAGCTGCGCGCTGGACAAGCCTTCGGCCTTGAGCGTGAGGCTGCGGGTCAGGGAGTCGCCGACCTGCACGTGGGTCGGCTCGGGGTTCCAGTTTTCGCTCAAGGTCAGGCTGCGTGCCGGTAACCAGGGGGCGTCGGCCGGGTAGAGTTCCGGCTTCGGCTTGACCGTCAGTTGCAGCGGCGCGGAGCTGACGTGAATCAGCTTGCCGGGCTTGGTGCCTTGCAAGCTGTTCTCTTGCTGCGGACGCGACTCCACCAACGTGGCGCTGAAGGTCTGCGTGGGTATCGCCAGGTTGCCGCTGTGCTGCGGGTAGATGGCATAGCGGGTTTCGATCACACCGTGGCGAATGCTGTTGATGACCTTTTCGTAGGTGCGTGACTCGCCCAGTTGCTCGATGCGCGCATCGGGGATCTGCAACGGCGTGAGGCTGCTGTCGTCGTACAGCGACACCGAGTGGTAGACGCGCAGTGTTAACAGGGCCTGGGCCTGGACGTACACGGTGGACTGGTCGAGGTTGGCTTCGACAAAGACCGGCGCGAGTTCGGCATTGGTGTCCTGGCTGCTGGTTTCCACGACTTGCAGGGTAATGGGCTGGGTCTTGTATTCACCCACTTGCAACGGTGGAATCACCACGTTGCCGTTTTCCTTGGGCAGCAGGGTAATGATCCAGCGCGTGGTGGCGTGATTGTCGCCACCCAAGGTGGTGAGCTGGTTGATCTGCCGGGTGCCGCTGACTTCGAACTGCGCATCCAGGGGCGACAGGTCCGGCTTGCCGAACTGGGTGACGTCGCTGGATTCCACCGTCAGTTCTACCGTTTCCCCGGAGTTGAGGCGGCTGCGGTCGACGCTGGCGACCAGGCTCGCCGCCTGGGCGTGGCCTGCCGATAACGCGAGCAGAAGCAGAAGGGTGGTGCGGCGGCTCATCGAGTCTTGTCCTGATGCTGTTGCTGTTCGTACCAGAATTTGCGCCGCAGCAGTTCGCCGGGGTTGTCCGGGATCTCCTGCAGCCATTGTTCCAGGGCCTGGCGGCGTTCACCGTCAAGGCTGGTGTCCGTGGGGCGCAAGGGCGGGGTGGTGGTCTGCTCATCCCCCAGCTCGCTGCCCGGCACGTCATTGCCACCGGCCTGCGGCGTGGCGCCGGCCTGGGTATCATGGGTGCCGGTTTCACCCTGGGCTGGGGATGACTCCTCGCCTCCTGTGGCACTTTGCCCAGTGGCGCCCGGTTGCGCAGTTTGGCCGGGTTGGGTGGTTTCGTCATCCTCGTTTTTTGCCGGCTGAGTCGGCTCGGGCTGGGCCTGTTGCTGGATCAGGCTCTCCACCAGGGCTTTGTTCTTCAGGGCCGGTTGCAGGTCGGGCTGGGCTTCCAGCGCCTGTTCATAGGCGTCGATAGCCGCTTCCAGTTCGCCGGACTTGGCCAGGGCATTGCCGCGATTGTAGTGGGAATAGGCGTCGCTGCCCTCGGCGAAACGCTTGATGGCCTCGGCGTAGTTACCGGCCTCGTATAGCGCCACGCCTTGCCATTGTGGGTCTTCGAAACGCTCGGCGGCTTCGGCGGGGTGCTTTTTCTTCAGCAGGTACTGGCCTTGCTGGTCAGGGCGCAGCCAGAGGTCCTGGAATTCGAACGCGTAGCTGGGCTGCGGCGCGCCCAACAGCAGCAACGGCAGGCAGAACAGCCAGCCCCGGCGCCCGGCGCAGGCGGCCAGCAGCAACAGCGGCAGGAGCAGCCAGTAGCCCTGGTCGGCCCAGGTGTCGAGGTGCAGCAGTTGGCCGTCGTTGCGCAGGGCTTGGGGCGTGTCGAGTACGCCAAGTTGGCGCAGGTCCTTGTCGTCCAGGCGAGCGGCGCGGTAACGGCCGCCCATCTCGCTGGCGAACGCCTTGAGCGTCGGGCTGTCGAGGCGCGGCACCAGGATCGCGCCCTGTTCGTCCTTGAGGAACTCGCCGCTTTCCTGGGTCACCGGCGTGCCTTCACGGCTGCCAACGCCGAGGATCGACAGGCTGGGCGCCTGGCTGCCTTGCAGCAGCAAGCGAATGCCCTGGCGTTCCTGTTTGGACAGCGAGGAGCCAATCAGCAACAGGCGCCCCTGGCCGAGACCGCCTTGCTTGAGCAGGCCCAGGGCTTTGTCCACGGCCAGGTCGGCGCGATGGCCGGGCTCGGGCATCAGCGAGGGGCGCAGGGCTTCGAGCAGGTTGCGGCTGGTGGCCAGGTCGTCCGACAGCGGCACCAGTATGTGCGCACTGCCGGCATACACGACGATGGCGGTTTGCGCGTCGCTGCGCGCCTGCAACAAGTCATACAGTTTGCGCCGAGCCTGTTCCAGGCGGCTGGGCGGGCTGTCGGTGGCGAGCATCTCCGGGGTCAGTTCCAGCAGCACCACCAGCGGGTCGGACGGTTTCTGGCTGGTTTGTTCCACCCGTTGCCAGCTCGGGCCGAGCAAGGCGAGAAGCGCGAGCAGCCAGGCGATGCCGAGGATCACCCAGGGCGATTTGCTTTCGCGCCCGTTGCCGCCGCTGAGCAGCACGGCGTGGAAGGCCGGTGGCAGGATCATCTGCCAGCGCCCGGCGCGTTTTTGCCGATGCCACAGTTGCCACAGCAACCAGCCGAGCAGCGGCAGCAGCAACAGCCACCAGGGACGGAACCAATGCGGCCACAGGTCGATCATCGACGCCTCCGCAAACGCAGGCGGTTCAGGCGCTGGCGCCATTCAGGGTGTTGTTGCAGGAAATGGCCCTTGGTGGAGAGTTTGTTGAACAGCCGTTGCAAGGCGTTGTTGGGCCAGCGCTCCTGGATCACCAGCAACAGGCTTAGGATCAACGCCAATGCCAGGGGGGCGCTGTAGAGCGCCTGGGCGGGGCGGGCCTGGGTGGGTTGTTGCTCGACCGGTTCGAGTTGATCAAGGGTGTCCTTGATCGCTTGCAGTTCCTCGCCGTCGCGCGCGCGGAAGTAGCGCCCGCCGGTGGCCTCGGCGATTGCCTTGAGCGCCGGTTCGTCGAGGTCCAGGCTCGGGTTGACGCCCAGGATCCCCAGGGAGCCGGTTTGTTCGGGGTCGGCACCGATGCCGATGGGGTAGATCTTCACGCCTTCCTCAGCCGCCAGGCGCGCGGCGGTCAGCGGGTCGATCTGCCCGGCATTGTTGGCGCCGTCGGTGACCAGGATCAGCACGCGGCTTTGCGCTGGACGCTGGCGCAGGCGTTTCAGGGCCAGGCCGATGGCGTCGCCGATGGCGGTGTTCTTGCCGGCGATGCCGATGCGCGCTTCATCCAGCCAGGTGCGTACAGTGCGGCGGTCGAAGGTCAGCGGCGCTTGCAGGTAGGCTTGGCTGCCGAACAGGATCAGGCCCACGCGGTCACCTTCGCGCGCTTCTAGGAAGTCGCCGAGCAGGTGCTGGACCAGGCTCAGGCGGCTGACGTCCTCGTCCTGCCAGTGCATGTCGGGAAAGTCCATGGAACCGGACACGTCCACCGCCACCAGTAGATCGCGGCCACTGGCGGCAATCGGCAGCGGTTCGCCGAGCCACTCGGGCCGGGCGGCGGCCGTCAGCAGCAGCAGCCACAGCAGCACGAACGGGGCCTGCTGGCGCCAGCCGGGCAGGTTGACCCGCGCGCGGCGGCGGGCGAGGCCTTCGAGGTCGCTGAGGTAGCTGACTTTCAACGCCGGCTCGCCGCTGTCGGCCGCCGGCAATATAAGCCGCATCACCCAGGGCAATGGCAACAGGGCGAAGATCCACGGCCAGGCGAACTCAAACATGTTTGCGAATCCAGGTGTCGACGGCTTGGGTCAGGCCCGCGATGGCTTTGTCATCGAGTTTGCATTCGGGTTTATAGGCGCCTTCCACCAGCACCATCCAGCGCGTGAGGCCGGCGGCGGGGCAGCGGTTATCGAGGAACGCCAGCCATTTGCGGCCGTTGAGGGTGTGGCTCTGGCTGTAGGGATAGTCGTTGCGGCACAAGCGCTTGAGCAGGCCATTGAGCTGCTGCAGCCAGGCGCCGGCGGGGGCGCCGTCATAGGGTTTGGGCATCAGGGCGAGTTCCGCCAGGGCCGCGATGCGCAGCGGGTCGAGCGGTTGTTCGGCGCGAGCCAAGGGGCGCCGCGCGGGCACAAAGCGGCGCAACGACCACAGGCCCCAGCCCAGCAGCGGGATGATCAGCAGCAACAGCCACCAGCCGGGCGCGGGTGGCCAGAAGCCAATGCTCGGCGGGGCGATCAAAGGTTGCAGTTGGTCGAGGCTGCTCATTGCTTTTTAACCGGGCGTTGCGGGTTGAGGTATTCGCGCAGTTGCTCGACCATTTCACTCTGGGTGCTCAACGGCATCAACAGTATTCGCAGTTTCTGCGCGAGCAATTCCCAGCGGGCGATGCGCGCTTCGGCCTGGGCCTTGTAGGCTTGGCGCAAGTCGAAATTCAATGTGTCCAGTTCCAACTGTGCGCCTCTTTGCGCGAAACGCAGCAGCCCGGCGGCGGGCAGGGCATGGTCCAGCGGGTCGGAGATCGGCATCAGCAGCAAGTCGCAATGGCGTGACAGCAGGCTCAGTTGTTGTTCTGCACCTTCGGTGAGGGCGCGTTCATCACAGATCACGATCACCAGGCTGCCCGGGCGCAGGACTTCACGCCCACGGCGCAGGGCCATGCCCAGGGCGTCGGCTTCGGGGCGGCTCTCGGTGTTGAGGCTCTGGTTGACCCGCACCAGGCGGTTGAGCAATTGCAGCAGGCTTTGCTTGCTGCGCCGGGGTTTGATTTCGTAGTGCTCGTTGTCACCGAACACCAGCCCGCCGACGCGGTCGTTATGCCCCAGGGCTGCCCAGCCGATCAGGCTGGCGGCCTGGGCCGCCAGCACCGACTTGAACATCTGCCCCGAACCGAAAAACAGCCGGCAACTTTGCTCCACCATGATAAAGATCGGGCGTTCGCGTTCTTCGTGGAACAGCTTGGTATGCGGTTCCTGGGTGCGCGCGGTCACACGCCAGTCGATGGTGCGCACGTCGTCCCCGGCCTGGTACACGCGCACCTGGTCGAAGTCGACGCCGCGCCCGCGCAGTTTGGAGTGGTGCAGGCCGATCAGCGGGCTGCGCTGGCTCGGCGTGGAAAACAGCTGCACTTCGCGCACGCGGTGGCGCATCTCAATCAATTCGCTGAGGGTGACGCGGATTCCATCGCTGGCGTTCATCGACTTCAAGCGACGGCAACGACGTCGAGAATGCGTTGTACCACGCGGTCCTGGTCGATCCCGGCGGCTTCGGCTTCGAAGGACAGGATGATGCGGTGGCGCAGCACGTCGAACAGCACCGCCTGGATATCTTCCGGGCTGACGAAGTCACGCCCGGCCAGCCAGGCATGGGCACGGGCGCAGCGGTCGAGGGCGATGGAGCCGCGCGGGCTGGCGCCGTAGGCGATCCATTCGGCCATCTCCGGGTCGAACTTGGCCGGGGTGCGCGTGGCCATGACCAACTGCACCAGGTATTCCTCCACCGCATCGGCCATGTACAGGCCGAGGATTTCCTTGCGCGCGGCAAAGATCGCCTGCTGGCTGACGCGGCGTTCAGGCTTGGTTTCGCCGTTGAGCGCTTCGCCCCGCGCCTGTTGCAGGATGCGCCGCTCCACGGCGGCGTCCGGGAAGCCGATCTTGACATGCATCAGGAAGCGGTCGAGCTGGGCTTCGGGCAACGGGTAGGTGCCTTCCTGCTCGATGGGGTTCTGCGTGGCCATCACCAGAAACAGCGGCGACAGCTCATAGGTGCTGCGCCCGACACTGACCTGGCGCTCGGCCATGGCCTCCAGCAAGGCGGATTGCACCTTGGCCGGGGCACGGTTGATTTCGTCGGCCAGCACCAGGTTGTGGAAGATCGGCCCCTGTTGGAACACGAAGCTGCCGGTTTCCGGGCGATAGATCTCGGTGCCGGTGATATCGGCCGGCAACAGGTCGGGAGTGAACTGGATGCGATGGAACTGCGCTTCGATGCCTTCGGCCAGCTCTTTGATCGCCTTGGTCTTGGCCAGGCCCGGCGCGCCTTCCACCAGCATGTGGCCGTCGGCGAGCAGGGCGATGAGCAGGCGATCGATGAGTTTTTCCTGGCCGAGAATCTGCGTAGAAAGAAAGGTTCGCAGCGCAAGCAGCGCTTCACGATGTTCCATCGATGACGGTTCCTGGAGAGATGAGCCTGGTGGTCGAGCGCGAGCGCCAGGCTTGGGAGGCTTACTTTAATGCATCGAAGGGGGTGGCGACTAACGGCGTCACGGGTATTTTCAGAAAAACTTGTAGGGTTTTTGTGTGGGAACACAGTCAATGTGGGAGGGGGCTACATCCCGATGGCGGCGCGTCAGTCACAGATGTATTAACTGACCCGATGCTATCGGGGGCAAGCCCCCTTCCACATTTGATCGATGGTGCAGCTTAAATCCGGATGAAAGTGCCGGTGCCTTTGAGGATGTTTTGCAGGGTTTGCTCGACTTCGGCCAAGTCCGAGGCGGCTGTGGCATGGGTGATTGCCAGGTGGTCCTTGCCGCCCAGGGCGTCGGCGTCGCCTGCGGCGAGTTCTACCTGCAGCGTGGTATCACTCAGGGTGACCTTCAGGCCGTCCAGGGTCGACGGCTCGTAATCCCAGGTCAGCTCGACTTCGTTTTCATCCGGATACCGGGTCAACATGAACATCTCGCCGTTTTTACCGTGGCAGCAGAGCATGGCCATGTTGTCTTCTTCGTCGTCGCACGGGGTGGCCATCAATGCGTCGGTTTTCAGCTGCAGCATGGGGAATCCTGTGTGGGGGAGGGTGTTGCGTGGGCAATTGTGCCATTGCGGCGAATTTTGTGCTGCATCCTGTGTCAGACCCAGTGCATGACCTGATGGGCAAGATCGGTCATTTCTGGTACTCGCTGCGGCGAAAACAGCCGGTTTTTCTGCGGGAAAATCCGGGTTGTCCAAGTCGCAACCGCAAGCTTGCTTACCGATGACCGAATATGTCGCAGCACCGCAAGCAGCGGTCTTCCTACACTCGTTAAGCTGCGCAACGGATGTGCCCTGTGCCGGGAGCCTGACCTGCCCGTCGTACCGTCGCCCGGCAAGGTGTACGTTCAATGGACGTTGTATGTGACCTGACTGTCTTGTCCAGCTTCACCCACCTGTCACCCTGATTCGTTTAAGGTGCTTAACTCGTTACCTGCGAACAGAGCTGACGGTCTCCCCGCAAGGGGATAACACGCGACGCTTCCATCAATAACAAGCCCAAGCGGAGTACCACAGATGGCGTTCTTCACCGCAGCCAGCAAGGCCGACTTCCAGCATCAACTGCAAGCGGCACTGGCGCAGCACATCAGTGAACAGGCACTGCCACAAGTGGCGCTGTTCGCTGAGCAATTCTTCGGCATTATTTCCCTGGACGAACTGACCCAGCGTCGCCTTTCCGACCTGGCCGGTTGCACCCTGTCTGCCTGGCGCCTGCTTGAGCGCTTTGATCACACTGAATCGCAAGTGCGGGTCTATAACCCCGATTATGAACGTCATGGCTGGCAGTCGACCCACACTGCGGTCGAAGTGCTGCACCATGACCTGCCATTTCTGGTGGACTCGGTACGCACCGAGCTGAACCGCCGTGGCTACAGTATTCACACCCTGCAAACCACCGTGCTCAGCGTACGCCGTGGCAGCAAGGGCGAATTGCTGGAAATCCTGCCTAAAGGCACCCAGGGCGAAGGCATCCAGCAAGAATCGCTGATGTACCTGGAAATCGACCGCTGCGCCAACGCCGCCGAACTCAACGTGCTGAGCAAAGAGCTGGAGCAGGTATTGGGCGAAGTGCGCGTGGCCGTGGCCGATTTCGAGCCGATGAAGGCCAAGGTCCAGCAGCTGCTGGAAAGCATCGACGCCAGCCCGTTCGGTATCGACGGCGAAGAAAAGGCCGAGATCAAGAACTTCCTGGAATGGCTGGTGGGCAACCACTTCACGTTCCTGGGCTATGAGGAATTCGTGGTACGTGACGAGGCGGATGGCGGTCATATCGAATATGACGCCAGCTCGTTCCTCGGCCTGACCAAGCTGCTGCGCGCCGGCCTGACCGCCGACGACCTGCGCATCGAAGACTACGCCGTGTCCTACCTGCGCGAGCCGACCGTGCTGTCGTTCGCCAAGGCCGCGCACCCGAGCCGCGTACACCGCCCGGCGTACCCGGACTACGTGTCGATCCGCCAGATCGATGCCGACGGCAAGGTCGTCAAGGAATGCCGCTTCATGGGCCTGTACACCTCGTCGGTGTATGGCGAAAGCGTGCGGGTGATCCCTTATATCCGTCGCAAGGTCGCGGAAATCGAACGCCGTTCGGGCTTCCAGGCCAAGGCGCACCTGGGCAAGGAGCTGGCCCAGGTCGTTGAAGTATTGCCCCGTGACGACCTGTTCCAGACCCCGGTCGACGAGCTGTTCAGCACGGTGATGTCGATCGTGCAGATCCAGGAGCGCAACAAGATCCGCGTGTTCCTGCGCAAAGACCCGTACGGTCGTTTCTGCTACTGCCTGGCCTATGTGCCACGCGATATCTATTCCACCGAAGTGCGCCAGAAGATCCAGCAAGTGCTGATGGATCGCCTGAAAGCCTCGGACTGCGAATTCTGGACCTTCTTCTCCGAATCCGTGTTGGCCCGTGTACAACTGATTCTGCGGGTCGACCCGAAGAACCGCCTGGACATCGACCCGCTGCAACTGGAAAAAGAAGTGGTGCAGGCCTGCCGCAGCTGGCAGGACGACTACTCCAGCCTAGTTGTGGAAAGCTTCGGCGAAGCCCACGGCACCAACGTGCTGGCCGACTTCCCGAAAGGCTTCCCGGCCGGTTACCGCGAGCGTTTCGCGGCGCATTCGGCCGTGGTCGACATGCAGCACCTGCTCAGCCTGACCGAAGCCAACCCGCTGGTGATGAGTTTCTACCAGCCGTTGGGCCAGGTGTCCGGCCAGCGCGAGCTGCATTGCAAGCTCTACCACGCGGATACCCCGCTGGCCCTGTCCGACGTCCTGCCGATCCTGGAAAACCTGGGCCTGCGCGTGCTGGGTGAATTCCCGTATCGCCTGCGCCATGCCAATGGCCGCGAGTTCTGGATCCACGATTTTGCGTTCATCGCCGCCGAAGGCGTGAACCTGGACATCCAGCAGCTCAACGACACCCTGCAGGACGCGTTCGTGCATATCGTGCATGGCGATGCCGAGAACGATGCGTTCAACCGCCTGGTGCTCACCGCTGGCCTGCCATGGCGTGACGTCGCGCTGCTGCGTGCCTATGCCCGTTACCTCAAGCAGATTCGCCTGGGCTTCGACCTGGGCTACATCGCCAGTACCCTGAACAACCACACCGACATCGCCCGCGAGTTGACCCGGTTGTTCAAGACCCGCTTCTACCTGGCGCGCAAGCTCAACGCCGACGACCTGGAAGACAAGCAGCAACGTCTGGAGCAGGCGATCCTCACGGCCCTGGACGACGTCCAGGTGCTCAACGAAGACCGCATCCTGCGTCGCTACCTGGACCTGATCAAGGCCACCCTGCGCACCAACTTCTACCAGACCGACGCCAACGGCCAGAACAAGTCGTACTTCAGCTTCAAGTTCGACCCGCGCGCGATTCCCGAGCTGCCCAAGCCGGTGCCGAAGTTTGAAATCTTCGTCTACTCGCCACGGGTCGAAGGCGTGCACCTGCGCTTTGGCAACGTTGCCCGTGGCGGCCTGCGCTGGTCCGATCGTGAAGAAGACTTCCGTACCGAAGTGCTCGGCCTGGTAAAAGCCCAGCAAGTGAAGAACTCGGTGATCGTGCCGGTGGGCGCCAAGGGCGGTTTCCTGCCGCGTCGCCTGCCATTGGGCGGTTCCCGTGACGAGATCGCGGCCGAAGGCATTGCCTGCTACCGCATCTTCATCTCCGGGCTGCTGGACATCACCGACAACCTGAAGGACGGCGCCCTGGTGCCGCCGGCCAACGTGGTGCGGCATGACGGCGATGACCCGTACCTGGTGGTCGCGGCGGACAAGGGCACTGCGACCTTCTCCGACATCGCCAACGGCATCGCTATCGACTACGGCTTCTGGCTGGGCGATGCGTTCGCCTCCGGTGGCTCGGCCGGTTACGACCACAAGAAAATGGGGATCACCGCCAAGGGCGCGTGGGTCGGTGTGCAGCGTCACTTCCGTGAGCGCGGCATCAATGTGCAGGAAGACAGCATCACCGTGGTGGGCATCGGCGACATGGCCGGTGACGTATTCGGTAACGGCCTGTTGATGTCCGACAAGCTGCAACTGGTCGCGGCCTTCAACCACCTGCATATCTTCATCGATCCAAACCCGAACCCGGCCACCAGCTTTGTCGAACGCCAGCGCATGTTCGAGCTGCCGCGTTCGGCGTGGAGCGACTACGACACCAGCATCATGTCCGAAGGCGGCGGTATCTTCTCGCGCAGCGCGAAGAGCATTGCCATCTCGCCCCAGATGAAAGAACGCTTCGACATCCAGGCCGACAAGCTGACCCCGACCGAACTGCTCAACGCCTTGCTCAAGGCGCCGGTGGACCTGTTGTGGAACGGTGGTATCGGCACTTACGTCAAGGCCAGCACCGAAAGCCATGCCGATGTGGGCGACAAGGCCAACGACGCGCTGCGCGTCAACGGTAACGAGCTGCGCTGCAAGGTGGTGGGCGAGGGCGGTAACCTCGGCATGACCCAACTGGGTCGTGTGGAGTTCGGCCTCAATGGCGGCGGCTCCAACACCGACTTCATCGACAACGCCGGTGGTGTGGACTGCTCCGACCACGAAGTGAACATCAAGATCCTGCTCAACGAAGTGGTGCAGGCCGGCGACATGACCGACAAGCAACGCAACCAGTTGCTGGCGAGCATGACCGACGAAGTCGGCAGCCTGGTGTTGGGCAACAACTACAAGCAGACCCAGGCCCTGTCCCTGGCCGCGCGCCGTGCCTACGAGCGTGCCGCCGAGTACAAGCGCCTGATGAGCGACCTGGAAAGCCGTGGCAAGCTGGACCGCGCCATCGAGTACCTGCCGACCGAGGAGCAGCTCACCGAGCGCGCTTCCGCCGGCAAGGGCCTGACCCGTCCGGAGCTGTCGGTGTTGATCTCGTACAGCAAGATCGACCTCAAGGAAGCACTGCTCAAGTCGCTGGTGCCGGATGACGAGTACCTGACCCGTGACATGGAGACCGCGTTCCCACCGAGCCTGGTCGCCAAGTTCGGTGAAGCGATGCGTCGCCACCGCCTCAAGCGTGAGATCGTCAGCACCCAGATCGCCAACGACCTGGTCAACCACATGGGCATCACCTTCGTTCAACGCCTCAAAGAGTCGACCGGCATGAGCCCGGCGAACGTGGCGGGCGCCTATGTGATCGTGCGGGACATCTTCCATCTCCCGCACTGGTTCCGTCAGATCGAAGCCCTGGACCACCAGGTCTCCGCCGACGTGCAACTGGAGCTGATGGACGAACTGATGCGCCTGGGCCGCCGCGCGACGCGCTGGTTCCTGCGCAGCCGTCGCAACGAACAGGATGCTGGCCGCGATACCGCGCACTTTGGTCCGCACCTGGCCGCGCTGGGCCTCAAGCTCGACGAACTGCTGGAAGGCCCGACTCGTGAAGGTTGGCAGACCCGCTACCAGGCCTACACCGAAGCCGGTGTGCCGGAATTGTTGGCGCGCATGGTTGCAGGCACGACTCACCTGTACACCTTGCTGCCGATCATCGAAGCCGCCGACGTCACCGGGCATGACGCCGCCGAAGTGGCCAAGGCCTACTTCGCTGTCGGCAGCGCCTTGGACTTGCCGTGGTACCTGCAGCAGATCAGCGATCTGCCGGTGGCCAACAACTGGCAGGCCCAGGCTCGCGAAGCGTTCCGCGACGACGTGGACTGGCAGCAGCGGGCGATCACCATCTCGGTACTGCAAATGGCCGACGCGCCACAAGACATGGAAGCCCGCGTGGCCCTGTGGCTTGAGCAGCACCAGGACATGGCTGATCGCTGGCGCGCCATGATGGTGGAAATCCGTGCTGCGGTCGGCACGGACTACGCCATGTATGCGGTGGCCAACCGTGAGTTGCTGGACCTGGCGTTGAGTGGCCAGTCGGTGCTGCAACCGGCTTGATTTAGCGCCTGAAACAAAAGCCCCTGCATTGTGAGATGCAGGGGCTTTTTGTTGGAATGCCCTTTATCAAACACCCCAAAAACTGTGGGAGGGGGCTTGCCCCCGATAGCAGAGTGTCAGCCAGCCTCTTCATGACTGGCCCACCGCTATCGGGGGCAAGCCCCCTCCCACATTTTGATCTCGTTTTATCTGGAGATTAATGGTGTTTCAGCAACTTGGCTTCCAGGTGATCCAGGTGCTGGGTCATCAGGGCCACTGCGGTGCTTGAGTCGCGTTGCTCCACCGCATCCACAATCGCCTCATGCTCCTGCCACGCGCAATACGTGCAGGCTTTCGTTTCGTACTGGGCAATGATCAGCGACGTCAACGGCACCAGGCTGTTGAGAAACTGCGCCAGTGGCCCATTCCCGGCAATGGCCGCCAAATTCAGATGAAACTCCCCCGACAAGCGAATCGCCGGCCCACGCAGGTCCCGTTCGATGCCGTCACGCTCGCGTGCGATCAATTCGCGCAACTGCCGGATTTGCATCGGCGTGGCTTGGGCGCAGGCCAGTTGCACCACGGTGATTTCGGTCAGTCGCCGCGCTTCCAGGATCTGCCGTGTTTGCTGCGCGTCCGGCGCCGCCACCTGGGCGCGTTGGTTGGGGCGCAGGATGATCACTTGTTGATGGGAAAGCTTGGCCAGCACGCGACGAATCACACTGCGGCTGACGCCAAAGGTTTCACCCAGGCCCTCTTCGGTAAAGCGGCTGGAGGGGGCGATGCGTTGTTCGAGGATGGCGTCGAACAGCCGTGGGTAGATGTCATCCACCGAGGTTTTTTTAGCGCCCACCAGGCGCATGCTGGGCAGGGCAGTGACAAGGGGGGCACGTTGCAAGGCGTGGGCGGTCATGGCCGGTCTCCAAAAAAATCAACTGCCCAGATGGTCGTCCGGGATGTTCAAGCGAATGCCCATGCGCAGGCCTTCCTGGAGGATGTGCCGGCGCATTTCGGCACTGGCCAGGGCGCTGTTCTTGTTGCGGATGGCGCGTACTACGGCTTCGTTTTCCTGAAGGCGTTCGGCCAGGTGCTCGGGGGAGTTGCGCAGCACCTGGGCGCTTTGCTTGAGGGCGTTGCTGGTTTGTTGCACCACGTTCTGGAAGATCGGGTTGGAGGTGAGCGCAAACAGTTCTTCGTGAAAATCGAGGTAGGCGTTCATGCCGGCTTCGGCATCCCCGGCGTCGAGGGCTTCGCGCATGTCCATCAGGGTCAGGCGCAGTTGGCCGACTTCCTTGCTGCTGATGGACTGGGCCACCAGGCCGACGATGAAAGGTTCGAGGGTGTAGCGCAGTTGCAGGATGTCTTCCAGGCTGGCGTCGGCCACAGCGTCGCTCGATTGCGGTTCGCTGATGCTGGTTTCCAGCACGACCACGCCTTTGCCGGGCATGGAACGCACCAGGCCGAGGGTTTCCAGCACAATCACGGCCTCGCGCAGGCTGGGGCGGCTGATGCCCATCTGTTCGGCCAGTTCACGCTGGCCGGGCAACATTTCGCCCCGGCGCCACTGACCCCGCGCCAAGGCGGCGCGGAGTTTTTCTACGACTGAATTGACGACGGTTGAGGTGCTGATCACGTCGTGCGCTCCTTAAAAATGAATAATCCCTGCACTGTAGGAGCGAGCTTGCTCGCGAAAAACTTCAAGTCACCGCGTACATCCAGAATGCCCGCGTTATCGTTGACGATCTTCGCGAGCAAGCTCGCTCCTACAGTGGAAGGCGTTAGCGCTCTAGAATTCCTGATGCGCTGGCACTACCGGCTTTTTAGCCTGGAAGGCATAACCCTGCTGGCCGTACAGCACTTTGTTGGCGCGCTGGATGTCGATGTCTTTTTCCCAGCGGGCGATGGCCACGGTGGCGACGCAGTTGCCGATCAGGTTGGTTAACGCACGGCCGATGCCCATGAACCAGTCCACCGCCAATACCAGCACCAGGCCGACCACCGGAATCGCCGGGATGGCCGTAAGGGTGGCCGCCAGAATCACCAGCGCCGAGCCGGGAATCCCATGGGCGCCCTTGGAGGTGATCAGCGACACCAGCAAGATCGTCAGCAGGTCGGTCATCGACAGTGGCGTGCCGGTGGCGTTGGCGATAAACACGATGGCCAGGGTCAGGTAGATCGAGAAACCGTCGAGGTTGAACGAATACCCGGTCGGAATCACCAGGCCCACGGTGGAGCTGCCAATGCCCAGGTGTTCGAGTTTGCGCATGACCTGCGGCAGCACCGCATCGGAGGAGGCGGTGCCCATCACGATCAGCAGCTCTTCACGCAGGTACTTGAGCAACGGCAACATGCGCAGGCCCGACAGGCGCATCACCAGGCCGAGGATCAGCGCGACAAACGCAAAGCAGGTCAGGTAGAACAGGCCCACCAGGCTGCCCAGGTGTTGCAGGGAGTCCAGCCCGTAGGTGCTGGTGGTGAAGGCGATCGCGCCAAACACGCCGATCGGCGCCAGGCGCACGATCATGCCCATGATGCGGAAAATCACGTGGCTCAGTTCATTGATCAGCCGAGTGATGCCGGAAGCCGCTTCGCCCACCAGGTTCAACGCGCTGCCGAACAACACCGAAAACAGCAGCACTTGCAGCACATTGTTATCGGCAAAGGCGCCGATCACCGAGTTGGGGATCAGGTCCATCAGGAACTGGCTGGTGCCCTTGATGTGCTGGCCCTTGTCGGCCAGTTCATGCAGGCCCGCGGAGGAGAGCTGTTCCAGGTGGATATTGGCTCCGGTGCCGATGCCGGTGCTGAAGGCCATGACCAGGCCGATCACCAGGGCAACCGTGGTCAGCACTTCAAAGTAGATCACTGACTTGAGGCCGATGCGCCCGACTTTCTTCAAGTCACCGGCGCCGGAGATACCGCTGACCACCACGCAGAACACGATCAGGCCAATCAGCATCTTGATCAGCTTGATAAAGCCGTCACCCAGGGGTTTGAGTTGCGAGGAGAATTCGGGAAGGGCAAGGCCGCAGGCGATGCCGAGCATCAGGCCAATCACGACTTGCAGGAAAATCGAACGCGAGCACCATCTGAGCATGGGAGTGATCTCTATTCGGTGCCCCGGTGGTTCCAGGGCTTAATTGTTGTGGTCATACCGGTAAGTCCAGTGCGTCGCCAGTCTAGGCCAGGTATTTTTGAAATAACAAGTCATTCTTCGTCGGTTGACAGGTCCCGGTCTGACCAGTTGGTCGTGGAGGGCGGCGCTTGAGCGGTTGGCCGCGTGGAAATTTTTTCGCTTATCATCCGCGACCTGGCATGTGAGGTGATGGATGGATACACCAGGACTGAGCACCGATGAGACCGGACAGGTCTACTGCACCTGGCGCACGGCGGCGCCGGAATACCCTCGATACCACGACCGCGAGTGGGGCGTGCCGGTGGCCGATGATGTTCAGCTGTACGAGAAGATTTGCCTGGAGGGCTTTCAGGCGGGCATGGCGTGGATCACCATCCTGCGCAAGCGTGAGCAGTTTCGGGTGGCGTTCGAGGGCTTTGATTTTCGCCGGGTGGCGCAGTACGGCGCGGCGGATGTCGAGCGGTTGATGCAAGATCCGGGCATCGTGCGTAATCGGGCGAAGATCGTTTCCACGATCAACAATGCACGCCGGGCGTGTGAGCTGGTGGACGAGACCGGCTCGCTGGCGCAGTGGTTGTGGGCGTTCGAACCCGGCCCTGAAGAGCGTCCGGCAGTGGTGGACCTGGCCTACTGGACCGGCAATCCGACTTCACCCGCCTCGGTGCGCTTATCCAAGGCCTTGAAGAAACGCGGCTGGACGTTCGTGGGGCCGACCACGATGTATGCGCTGATGCAGGCGATGGGGATGGTCAACGATCACCTTGATGGGTGTGCGTGCCGCCCAAAGATCGAAGAATTGCGCCGCCAGTTCAAACGCCCGTGAGCCACAGACAAACCGCAGTTAAAAAATGTGGGAGGGACTTGCCCCCGATGAGGGAGTGTCAGTCACTTATTTGTTAACTGACCCAGCGCTATCGGGGGCAAGTCGAATCGTCGCACCGCCCCTCCCACATTTGGATCTGCATACATCAGGTCGATCTGAGTCTGCTTTTGCTCTGGCTTTGGCTGCCTTGGAACCGACCAGAGTTGTGCCTGGTGTACTCGGTAAAAAATGTGGGAGGGGGCTTGCCCCCGATGAGGGAGTGTCAGTGGATGCATCTATGGCTGACCCACTGCTATCGGGGGCAAGCCCCCTCCCACATTCAGCACCCCACCCAAACTTCTGATTGGGGGTGCGGCTGATTATTTTGGAAGAGGGGTCAGCACTTCGGCCTTGTCGTCCAGCACTATCACCACCAGCAACCTGGCCGGCTGGGTCTGGCTGGCATTGCTGGATTCAAAGTGTCGCGAGCCGGCCGGCTCGTAGAACGATTCGCCGACCTTGTAGGTTTTCGCTTTCTCATCATTGACCCGCGAAGTGATCGCGCCTTCGAGCACGTAGGCCACGGCCGTGCCCGTGTGGCTATGGGGCACGGTGGCTTGGCCGGGGGCGTAGTCCACGGTGAGCATGAGGGTTTTCTTGCCGGGCACATTGGTCAGCGCGTGTTCTTGCAGGACCTTGATCGATTCCTGGTTGTACACGGGCTCGTGGGCAAAGGCGCTGAGCGAGGCGAGCATCAGGGTGGTGGCGAGCAGGCGTTTCATGGCGACGTTTCCGAGAAGTTCGAGACCTGCCCACCGTACGCCGGGTTTTTCGCGCGACCAATGACCAATCCGGTGGAAAACCCCTTAGCCAATCTGCTGGAGAATATCGCGCACCTTGTCCAGCGCCGGGTCGATGTCGAGGGTCTCGATGGCCCCAAACCCGATGATCAGGCCCGGACGCACCGGCGTGTCGTGGAAGAACACGTCCAGCGGGTACAGGCCGACTTCCACCTGGCGCGCTAATTCCATCAGCAACGGGATATTCACCGGTACTTTGCACAACGCCGCCATATGGAACCCGGCCACGGTGGGCACCGCTTCGAACCACGGCGCAAGGTCGCCCGCCAGGCGTTGCAAAATGCGCTCGCGGCGCCCGGCGTACACGGTGTGGCAGCGGCGAATATGCTTGAGCAAATAGCCTTCGCTGATGAACTTGGCCAGCGCCCATTGCGGCAATGTGGAGCTGTGCTGGTCGGTCAATTGCTTTGCCTTGAGCACCGCACCGTAGATCGCCGGGGGCAGCACCGCATAACCCAGGCGCAGCTCGGGCAGCAGGGTTTTGGAGAAGGTGCCGACGTAGGTGACCACGCCACGGGTGTCCAGGCTTTGCAGGGAATCGGTGGGGCGGCCTTCGTAGCGGAACTCGCTGTCGTAGTCATCCTCGATAATGATCGCCCCCAGCTCGAATGCGCGGGCCAGCAAGGCTTCGCGACGTGCCAGGCTCATGGGCATGCCGAGTGGGAATTGGTGCGACGGCGTGACGTAGATCAGTCGTGTGCCATCGGGGATCCGGTCGACCTGGATGCCGTGTTCATCGACGGGAACGCCAATGACCAAGGCCCCCATCGCCATGAACAATTGACGCGCGGGGCTGTAGCCGGGGTCTTCCATGGCGACGATGCTGCCCGGTTCCAGCACCACGCGGGCGATCAGGTCCAACGCCTGTTGCGCACCGTTGGTGACCACGATGTCGCTGTCGCGGCATTTGACCCCACGGGAAAACGCGATATGCCCGGCAATGGCGCTGCGCAGGGCCGGCAACCCTTCGGGCTGGCTGTAGAACCCGCTGTCCTGGGCGATGCGCCGCAACGCGTCCTGGGTGCAACGCCGCCATTCATCCTGGGGGAATTGGTTGCGGCTGGTGGCGCCGCCGATAAATTCACAGCGCAACGTGCTGTCGCGAGTGGGGTGGCGCATGGGCGAAGGCAGTGACTGCCACTTTTTCAGGTTGGCGGCGCAGGCCAGGTCGGTAGCGGTTTGCAGGCGCTCGGTCTGCGGCGTACGGGCGTTGACGAAGGTGCCGCGGCCAGTCTTGCCGACCAGCAGGCCTTCGTAGGTCAGGGTGGCGTAGGTGTCGGATACGGTCTTGCGCGATACCCCCAGTTGTTCGGCGAGCAAGCGGCTGGGCGGCAGTTGCGCGCCGGCGGCCAGGCGCCCGGAGACAATGGCTTCGTGCAACTGCTGGTACAGCTGTTCGGCCAGATCCTTGCGGCCATTGATGATGACGTGCAGTTCCATGTTTCATCCCGGGGTCTTCGTTCTGTGCCAAGGTTACTCGCTCGCGAGGCGCGCTCAAAATGGTCCCTGGGTAAACCGTCGAATTGGCTATAGGGCTTATACCGTGAGGGTTCTAGGCTGAGGTGTCATTGCCCGAGAACTGCCCCATGGAATCCCGTCTGGACTACTACACCGCGTCACCACAAGCGCTCAAGGGCATGTTGCTGCTGGAGGCGAACACCTTTGGCCTGTCCATCGAGCGGCCGCTGCTGGAGCTCATCAAGATCCGCGTTTCGCAGCTCAACCACTGCGGCTTTTGCACCGATATGCATTCGATGGCGGCGCGTCAGCGCGGCGAGACGGAGCGACGTTTGTTCGCGCTGTGCGTATGGCGTGACTCGCCGTTCTTTACGCCGCGGGAGAAGGCGGCATTGGCCTGGTGCGAATCGGTGGCGATGCTGCCGACTTCCAGTGTTTCAGACGAACTCTTCAGCGCCGTGCGCGTGGAGTTCAGCGAGCAGGAACTGGTGGACCTGACCATGGCGGTATCCAGCATCAGTGGCTGGAACCGCCTGGCGGTGAGTTTTCGCCAGCAACCGCCGAACGCTTGATCGGGATATTCACCAACGCTCTACGTATACACCTCAGGTTCATGTCTCAACACTTCAGTATCGACGCAGTGCGCGCACAGGGTGTTCGCGTTGATAACGACGAAGCGTTCTTCGTCAGTGACTGGAGTACCGTAATGGAAGAATTGCAGGACGAAGGCGCGTCTGCCTTACAGCTGCGTCAAAAGACCTTGATGGATCTGGATGCAGCATGGGGATCGATGCGTATCGGTGAGATCTCGGTTGGCCGCGTGGCCCTGGATAATATGGGCGCGCGCGTGGAGGGCGCGGACCTTGACGTGGCGCGGTATCGTGTCAAGGAAGCTGATCAGGCATTGATCGATCAGATCACGTTTTCTGCTGTGCACCTTAAGGACTATCTGGCGTCCGCCAGCAGTGCAACCTGTGACCAGGCCACCGCCGCACTGTTTGAACTGGCGTCATTACGTTCGGATTGGGCGCCCGCTATGTTGAGCACGCCTGATGTTTCGGACGGGGCGATTGTCAAGCTCGATCGACTGCTGCGGCGGGTACAGGACGTCAACCTCAACGACGTGGGTGCCATGGAAAGCCTGCCCGGCTGGGCCGATAAGCTTAGAAGCGGGAGTGCCCAAACCTTGGGAGCCGGGCTGCAGCTCTACGGTTTTTACAGTGCCATTCGAGGAATAGGCGAAGCGCTCAGAACGGGGGATGCGGGCGAGCTGTTGTTCGAGGGCAGCGCCTTTTCCGCAGAAATGACGTCCCTCGGCGTGGAGTTGGCGCTGGAGCGTATCGGCCAGAAAATGATGAGCGCCGGCCATACGGTTTATCGCGGGTTCTGTGCATCACGCGCGGGATTGCTGTTACGCCGTGGTGCTGGATTGATCGCCTCGGTATTGACCGTGCCGTTTGACCTTGCCCAGGCGGGCATTGCGCTTTCAAACGCGCTGAAAGCAGAAGGCAAACAGGCGCAGGATCTCTACGTCGAGGCCGGTTTCAGTCTCGTCAGCGCAACCCTCAGTCTTGCACTGGGCGTCTCGGCGTTGGCCGGCTTCAGCGCGACCGGGCCCGTAGGCCTTATCGCCGCAGCGGTGCTGATTGTCGGTACCCGGATTTATGCCGCGTGCCGGGTGGTGGATGATATCGATGATTACATCGAGTTGAGCACCCATGAGCGCCTGCGCAGCGGCTGGTTCGCGTTTACCGGTATCGACTTGGATGAAGGCGTACTCGATCGCTACACGACCAGCCGCGCGCGCACTGTATACGCAGAAAGCCTCAAGGCCCAAGCCAGGGCATTGCTTGGCGGTGAGATGAAGAACAGTGTGCAGGCCATCGTCAATGGCACGTTCGAGGTCCACCTGCAGACGATACGGCACTGGAAACATCAATGGGATGAGCAGGCGGGTGAGGCCCCCCACACGTTGGTCCGTGAACCGGTCATCCACGAGGTGGATGACCACTTCGATGCGACCAAGGAAGGGGCCGTCGATTTATTGCCCGAGGCCACTTGGGGGACGAAGGGGCCCGAAAAAGGTGTGCTCTGGCTGCTGGGTGGCGGGGATGACACGGTGTTGGGGGTGCCCACCCGCCCGAACCACTTTCGCTACAGCGGTGGCCGCAAGTACCTGGTGGGCGGCAGCCAGGACGACGAATTCATGTTCGAGGTACCGCCGGATACTTTTTCTGGCGCAGAAGGGCGGGTGCCGATCTCGGTGCTGGTGGGCGGTACCGGGGCTGACACCCTGAGCTTTCTCGGCGAGGCGACATGGCCGCGTGCAGCAGGCTTCAACGTCAACCTGGGGGCGGGCAGCGTGACATTGATGACCGACAATGGCCGCGACGGTCTCAAGTGCATGGGGTTGTGGAGCATTGAGAATGTTGCGTCCCTTGCCGGCGCTTCCAGCGTGATTACCGGCAGTAACGAGGCCAACCGTATTGTCTTGAAGGGGGAGCACGACAAGGCCCACGCAATGGCCGGAGACGACCAGTTGTTGATACAGCGGGGCAGTGCCAGGGTGAATGGCGGTCCAGGCGCCGACTACTTCGAGATTCTTGAGAGCGCCAAGGATGTCGTCATCGAGGAGGACGGCCAGCAGCGGAGCCTCATCATGCTCAACTGGCCCTTCAGCCGGATTCAACGCTGGTGGATCTCGGGCAACGCTCTGAAGGTGGAGTCTACCCTGGGGCTGGACGGTGAACTGCCAGGCCCTTGTGTCGGGATCGAAAATGTCTACACGTTGCGTGAGGGTAAACGCCATCTGGTCAACGAACTTTTCAGCTTTCTCACGCAGGACGGCTATCGAATAACGCCCTTGTTGCCTGACGCGTTGGAACCGACCGGGGAGCCGCAAGTGAGCATGGAAGTGCTGGCGCCTCCCGGACCCAGGATCTCCCCGATTATTCTGGGCCCCGGTCAGTCGGTTGCCTTGGCGGCAGGCACGTCCAGTTACTTTGTCAGTCGCGGCCACGGGATGACGGCCATTGATGCCCATGCAAGCCAGGAGCAGGGCCGATGCTGTGTGTATGTGGACTATGACAACCAGGAATTGGCAGGGGTGTATACCACCTATCATGTGGCCACGCGACGCGTGAGCAACTTCGACTACCTGGATTACACGGGCGCGAAGATAAAGTTTGAGTGGGCTGATGGCCGCACGCTTTATCTGGACGAATACGCGGCGCAATCCTCAGCGACGTGGACGAGTGTGGGCGGTTCATTGCAAGCGTCAGCCTTGAAGTTGAAGGCTGAGTTCGTCGTGGTGATGCGTGATGGTGTTTCGTACCGGCTATTACCGCCGGTGCAGTCTTACGTCGGTGATTTCGCCACTCCAGGTTATAGAATCAAGGACGGAATGGCTTCGTTGAACCTGAGGTACGGGCATTACCCGTTCTTGAGGCCGCGCACGCCTAAAAGCATAAATCTGACCGCTCACTCACAACGGGTGCACCTGGGCGCGGCGCCTCAGCTGGCAACCTGTGTGCTATGCGGACGGGGCGGGGTATACGAAATCTATCTGACGTCCTGGGCGACCGTTGAACTATCGACACCGCAGGCGCTGAGTAAAGAGTCCGATGCATCGACCTGGGACTTCTTTTGTACAGCGCTGGCGGAAGATATTCAGCTCGACAGCATTGTTGTCAGCCCTGGCCACATCAAGGTGGGCAGCGTGTCGATTAGGGTCCCCAAGTATGACGACCCCGACGTTCCCTTGGAAAACATCCGGATTCATTCAAAGGACGGCGGACGTTTCGACGTCAGGCTGGACCTTGGCAAGGTGTATCTCGCCAGGGTCGCCGCTTCGGGCAATAGTTCGATTGCGCAACTGTTGAAGGCCTTGCGTCACTGCCGACAAAGAGCCGCAGTGTTTACGCCACGCGTTAACGTGACGGGCATCGGCATGGCCGATGGGACAACGGGCACTGTTTATTACGACGTCATGGCTGATTGCTGGAGATTGGACGCTGACAGGCATCGGCAGGTATCCAGTGATGAGCTGGCTGTTTCAACTTGAATCCATAAGCTGCCGAGGTGGTTCTTCCGGGCGGCTGAACAACATAGTCTAAGGACATTCTATGAAGCAATTTACTTCCCCTTCCGTGCAACCGGTAGCAGGGCGCCCGGTCGATCGACCCAGTGGCGCGGCACCCAGTGCGCGTACTGCGTTTCCTGTCGTTGACTTCGCTGGCGGGCCCCTGCCGCCTGAAGCAATACCCGTGCGCAACAGGCCAGCCGCAGCTGTTCCGAGCGCGACTTATCAGCGCATTACCGATCTGCCGACGACCCCCGCCGTAACCCGAGACGCTATTTTTGCCCCCGACGGTGACCCCATACCCGCACCTGATCCAGCGACTGGATTGCGTGAATATGAATCGCGCAGTTACCTGAACCTGGATGACGGGACGACCGTTCTGGCGGTGCGTGATCCGCAGACCGGGGAATGGCGTGAAAGAGCGCCGGATTCACGCTTGCCACGAGGTCCTGCACTTCACCGGGTGCCGCAGACGAACACCTGGCGCAGTCATTCTGCGGCCAGTTCGTCTTCTTCTTCCCCGAGCCTCAGTCATAGCTCATCGGCATCGTCATTGAGCCACAGTGCTTCGTCTTCCTCGCTTACCGCCACACCGAGCCCTGTGAGCTTGTCGGCGACCCTGCGTATTGATCCGGTATGGAATCTGGGGCTCTACACGTTGCCGGTGAGTCCGGCCCCCGCCGACACCCTGACGTTCTCCGGCAAGAGAGCCTTCATGATCGGGGCTGAGCAATATTTTATGGATGCCAATTTTGGCAACCCATCAGGTGCTGTGCCGAATGCGCGACCCCATCTGTTTTCTGTGGGGGCGGGAGGCAATCTGGTAAGCGCCGGGCGTATCGAACGGGATGGCTTGTTCAGGTTAAACGACAACCGACATTATTTGCCGGTGGGCACAGGCTTTTGCACAGTGAACTTCGATAGCGCATGGCTGCGTTGGAAGGTGGTAGATGCAGGCGGTCATGGCAGGGCAGAGATTTTAATTGAAATGGGTGGCGCGCCCGATAGCTGGGTGCCGATGCTGGCTGTTGATCAACTCTCGGATCTTTTTCAATCGGTCCGGAATATCAAAGGTTATGCCGGGCATGTGGGGGCGGTCGATCTGAGTAATAGCAGTATCGACCAGTGGGTTTATCGCTATATGCAGGGCTACTTGCGTCAAATAGTCGGGTTTTGCGAGCCGGCTATCCGCAGTGCGCCAACGGCGCAAAAAGGGGCGCTGATCGATGCCTATATCTGGCGCAATGGTTACCCGTATGACTGTCTGGCTTCCATCTGCAGCGCATTGGAAAACCGCCGCCCATTGCCTCCGGGGATGCCGATATTCGATGCGTTTCAAGGTTTGGGCACGGTCAGGTGCTCAAAAGACGGTAACTTCAATGTGGCGCGTATCAGCCGAACGATGCAACTGCACTATCCCGATAGAAGGCGCTCGTTGGCCGAAGAGGCGTTACTTGAGACGTGGCGGGAAAAAGACGCTGCCCGGGACAACAAGCGCAAGGGCGAAGTGAACGAAGCCATGTATGAGGCCCGGTTGACGGAAGATGGCTATACGGTACTTCCCGGCGGAACCTACGGAGGTGGGCAGAATGGCTTTGATCGGGTGTTTGAAGGCCCGGCAGGCGATATCTACATTCTGGAAGCCAAGCATGTCAGTTATACCTCCGCCGGCGAGCTTGCCAACGTCAGCCTGGGAGGGACGACAAGCTCACGTCAAATGACCGACAGTTGGGTGCGGCAAGTGCTGGCGTTATCCCAACCCGGTACGCTGGCGGCCAAGCGCGTTTCCGACGCGTTGAGGCGTGGCCAGTTATTCAAGTTATTAGGTGCGACGTCCAAGGATGGCAAACTTGTCATGTTCAAGATTGATATGAGTCCCGTGGACTTCTAGTCCTGCCGGCATGCCTGGGAGCAAGCGCCCTTGCTCCCAGGCACGTGTTCAGGACAGGAAGCCGCCATCCACATTCAGCGACACGCCCGTAGTGTAGCTCGATGCATCGCTGGCCAGGTACAGCACGGCGCCGGCCATCTCGCTTGGGTCGGCCACGCGCTTGAGCGGGATCTGCGCCAGGGCCATTTTCAGTATCGCGTCGTTCTTCACCAGCGCCGAGGCGAACTTGGTATCGGTCAGGCCCGGTAGCAGGGCGTTGCAGCGAATGCCGAATTCGGCGCATTCCTTGGCGAACACCTTGGTCATGTTGATCACGGCGGCCTTGGTTACCGAGTAGATGCCCTGGAACACGCCCGGCGAAATGCCGTTGATCGACGCCACGTTGATGATGCTGCCGCCGCCGTTCTCGCGCATCAGCTTGCCGGCTTCCACCGACATGAAGAAGTAGCCGCGAATGTTCACGTCAACGGTCTTCTGGAAGGCCCCGAGGTCGGTGTCCAGTACGTTGCAGAACTGCGGGTTGGTCGCGGCGTTGTTGACCAGGATGTCCAGGCGCCCGAACTGCTCGCGGATGCCGGCGAACACCTGGGTGATCTGCTCCATTTCGCCAATGTGGCAGGCGACTGCGGTGGCCTTGCCGCCGTCGGCGATGATCGCGTCCGCCACGTGCTGGCAGCCTTCGAGCTTGCGGCTGGACACAATCACATGGGCGCCTTGCTGGGCCAACAACTTGGCGATGGCTTCACCGATGCCACGGCTGGCGCCGGACACAAAAGCAATCTTGCCATCGAGGTCGAACAGGTGGGTCTTGGACATGGGGACTCCTTGTTATAGGCGATCAGAGCGCGGATTTGCCGATGACATCCAGGCTCATCTGCTCCAGCAGCGTGTTCATTTGGATGAATTGCGCAAAGCGTTTGTCCTGGGTCTGGCCGTGGAAAAAACGGTAGTAGATCTGCTGCACGATGCCGGCGAGGCGGAACAGGCCGTAGGTGTAGTAGAAGTCGAAGTTGTCGATCTCAAGGCCCGAGCGCTCGGCGTAGTAGTCGACAAACTGGCGACGGGTGAGCATGCCGGGGGCGTTACTCGGCTGGCGGCGCATCCGTTGCACGGGCGCCGGGTCGGCGGCTTCGATCCAGTAGGCGAGGGTGTTGCCCAGGTCCATCAGCGGGTCGCCCAGGGTGGTCAGTTCCCAATCCAGCACGCCGATGATCTGCATCGGGTTGTGCGGGTCGAGGATCACGTTATCGAAGCGGTAGTCGTTGTGCACGATGCTGGAGGTCGGGTGGTCGGCCGGCATCTTGTCGTTAAGCCAGGCGCGCACGGCCTCCCAGCGCGGAGCGTCGGGGGTCAGGGCTTTTTCATAGCGGTCGCTCCAGCCACGAATCTGCCGCGCCACATAGCCTTCGGGCTTGCCCAGGTCGGCCAGGCCACAGGCGGCGTAGTCCACCTGGTGCAGCTCGACGAACTTGTCGATAAAGCTTTTGCACAAGGCTTCGGTCTTGGTCGCGTCCAGGCCCAGCTCGGCCGGCAGCTCAGAGCGCAGGATGATGCCGTTGACACGCTCCATCACGTAGAACTCGGCGCCGATCACCGACTCGTCGGTGCAATGCACATAGGCCTTGGGGCAATACGGGAAGCCATCCTTGAGCTGGTTCAGAATGCGGTATTCACGGCCCATGTCGTGGGCGGACTTGGCCTTGTGCCCGAAGGGCGGGCGACGCAGGACGAATTCCTGGCCAGGGTATTCCAGCAGATAGGTCAGGTTGGACGCACCGCCGGGGAACTGACTGATGGTGGGCGTGCCGCTCAGGCCAGGGATGTGGGCCTTGAGGTAGGGATCGATCAGGCTGGCATCAAGTTCTTCGCCTGGGCGAATCTGGGTCGATTGGTCGTTCAGCGCCATGCTTATCCCTTCTGCTTATTCTAAAGGCCTTGGACTATTTCCTAATCTAATGCGCACAGCCGCCCAACGACAAGGTCGGGGCGGCTTAATAGGTTAGCGTGTTGGATGATGATCAGCGTGCCTGATCGGTCATTTATTGGGCGGCGGCAAGGTCACTGGCGTCAGTACCGGTCGGCCGGCGAAGAATTCCACCAGGTTGTCAGCCACCCGCTGCACGGTGTCGTGGGCCGCTTCCGGCGACAGGCCGGCCACGTGGGAGGTCAGCACGGTATTGCCGAGGCGCTTGAGGGCATCCGGGACCTTGGGTTCATCGTCGAAGACGTCCAGTGCCGCGCCGCCGATACGGCGCTGTTCAAGGGCGGCAATCAGATCGGCGGTCACCACCACACTGCCACGCCCGACATTGACCAGGTAGCCGTTGGGGCCCAGCGCATCCAGGGCGATGCGATCGATCAGATGGCGAGTTCCGGCGCCACCGGGTGTGGCCAGGATCAGGAAGTCCGAGGTGCGCGCCAGTTCCACCGCGCTGGCGCAGTAGGTGTAGTCCACGTCATCGCGCGGCTGGCGATTGTGGTAACTCACCTGCATGTCGAACCCCAGGGCGGCACGCTTGGCGATCTCCAGGCCCACGGCGCCGAGCCCGAGAATGCCCAGTTGCTTGCCGCCCAGGGAAGGGCGCATCACCTTGGGCCATTCACTGCGCCGCACCGCCGCGTCCGTCTGCGGAATGCCGCGCACCAGCGACAGCAGCAAGGCCATGGCGTGGTCGGCCACCGACGGTGCGTTCACCCCGGCACCGTTGGTGACCACAATCCCGCGGTTGCTCGCCGCCTGCAGGTCCACGTGTTCGTAGCCGGCGCCGATCACGCAAATGATCTCCAGCAACGGCAGCGCGGCGATTTCCTCGGCATACAGCCCCAGCGGGCCACGGGTCAGCACGGCCTTGATCTGCCCGCCGTGGGTCTTGATGGCCTGGGCGCGTTCGGCGGGCGTCGGTGCCAGGATCACATGAAAGTCGTTGCTCTCGATGATTTGCAGGTATTCGTTGATGGTTTCAACCAGAACCAGAACAGTGGTGGTCATCGGAAGGCTCTTCCTGAAGGGTTTGAGGGCATGAGTATGCGGGATTTGCAGGACGGCGCGTTTTGTCTGGATGGAAAAATTACTGTAGGCGCGAGCTTGTTCGCGAAAAACCTGGTGGGAGGGGCCGTCAGGTTTCGCGTGATAGCGTTTACGATTGTCGCAAGCAAGCTCGCTCCTATAGGGTTTGTATTGTCAGAACGCTATCTCGGTCGCTCTCACCCGTTTTACAAATGCCCCCGCCAACGTTGCATTGTGATGCTCGATGATTTCCTGGGCCGACAGTGTCGGGGTGTCCATGCAGGTATGTCCGTCTTCGGGCAGTAGCACCGAGAACCCCAGTTCTGCCGCCACCCGGCAGGTGGTGTCGATACAGAACTGGGTTTTCATCCCCACGATCACCAGTTGATTGACCTGTGCAGCGTGCAGTTGCTGCGCCAGGTCCGTGCCCAGGAAGCAACTGGGGCGGGTTTTATTGAACAGGTGGTCGCGCGCTTCATCGACATCCAGCGCGGGCCATACCTGCCAAGGCGGGCTGCCCGCTTCGATGGGGGAACCCGCAGGGCCGGTGTGGCGGGCCACGAAGATCGGAGCGCCGGCATTGCGGGCGGCTTGGATCAGGTGGTTGATGGTGCCCAGTACGCGTTCGCGCTCGAAGGGTTTGTCCGGGCCATCGTACAAGCCGGTTTGCATATCGATGATCAGTAGGGCGTCAGTCATTGTAGTGCTCCTGGTGGTGGCCGGAGGACGGAGCAATAAAAAGGCCCCGTCCATTGCTGGCGGGGCCTTGGGTTGATTCTGTGTGTGGCTAGTTCAAGCACCCACGGCAACCGCACGACCCGCCTTGAGCGGTCGTGGTGGTGGTACGGGTGAGGCATTGCTGAGTCAGGTTCATGCCCCGATCATGCTGGGATGGACGTGGGGCTGTCAACGGGCAGTCATTGCGTGCGCCAGGCTGCTGCCGTGCGACGCTCATTCACAAGACAGGTATGTGGCCCCAATAGAATTGTGCACGGCCGGATTATCCTGCGTCACGCCAGAGCCCTTTAAAACCGCCGCCTGTAGCCGCCCCTGCGCGTCTGCGTCGCATAACCGTTCCTCAGCTAAGTCTTTGCTTCTTCAGGAGAATCCCGGACAATCGCGCCCCTGTTATGGCTGGGGCGCTGCCTGTCAGGTTTTTCTGACTCGTCCCGGCTGTGGAAATGCGGAGATCCGACCGGATGAATGATCAGGCCAATAGCGTCGACGAACGCTATGCAACGACACCTGCAACCCTCACAAACTGGAGCCACCAGGACACCACTTGGATGCTCGGTCTGTTCGGCACCGCCATTGGCGCCGGCACCTTGTTCTTGCCGATCAACGCGGGCCTGGGGGGCTTCTGGCCGCTGGTGATCCTGGCGCTGCTGGCCTTCCCGATGACGTTCTTTGCCCACCGTGGCCTGACCCGTTTCGTCTTGTCCGGCCGCGAAGGCTCCGACATTACCGATGTGGTCGAAGAGCACTTCGGCGTCAAGGCCGGTGCCCTGATCACCTTGCTGTACTTCTTCGCAATTTTCCCGATCCTGCTGATCTACAGCGTGGCGTTGACCAACACCGTCAGCAGTTTCATGGAGCACCAGTTGCACATCATGCCGCCGCCCCGGGCGATCCTGGCATTCGTGCTGATCCTCGGCCTGCTGGCAGTGGTTCGCTGCGGTGAGCAGGTGATCGTCAAGGCCATGAGCCTGATGGTGTATCCGTTTATCGTCGCCTTGCTGTTCCTGGCGGTGTACCTGATCCCCCATTGGACCGGCGGCATTCTCAGCACGGCAAGCGTGGTCCCGGCACCGTCGGCTTTGCTCAATACCCTGTGGCTGGCGATTCCGGTGATGGTGTTCTCGTTCAACCACTCGCCGATCATCTCGGCCTTTGCGGTGGACCAGAAGCGCCAGTACGGCGCCCATGCCGATGAGCGCAGCTCGCAGATCCTGTCCCGTGCGCACCTGTTGATGGTGGTGATGGTGCTGTTTTTCGTGTTCAGCTGCGTGCTGACCCTGTCGCCGGCACAGCTGGCTGAAGCGAAGGCACAAAACCTGTCGATCCTGTCGTACCTGGCCAACCACTTCGACAACCCGACCATCGCCTTCGCGGCGCCGTTGATTGCGTTCGTGGCGATTGCCAAGTCGTTCCTGGGCCACTACATCGGTGCCAGCGAAGGCTTGAAAGGCCTGGTGGTCAAGAGCGGCCGCCGCCCTGCAGCCAAGACCCTGGACCGCATGACCGCCGCCTTCATGCTGGTGGTGTGCTGGATGGTGGCCACGCTCAACCCCAGCATCCTCGGCATGATCGAGACCCTGGGGGGGCCGATCATTGCGTCGATCCTGTTCCTGATGCCGATGTATGCGATCCGCAAGGTGCCGGCCATGGCCAAGTACCGTGGGCAGGCGTCCAACGTATTCGTCACGGCCGTCGGCCTGGTGGCGATTACCGCGCTGATTTACTCGCTGCTGTCCTGACACCCGGCTGTACCCCACAAGGTCGATTCGCGCACACCGCGAATCGGCTTTTTTTTGCGCGTGCAAAACCTGACGGGGCTCAACCACGACACGCCAATGAGCGCTAAGCTGGAGCACGTTTTTGCCAGGAGGAGTGGGGCCGCTTGAAAACTGCAACCGAGACGCCCGTTGTCATACCGCCGAATCGCACCCAGGACATTCTCGCCGGCTTATCCATTGCCGGTTTGCTGCTGCCGGAAGCGGTGGCCTATTCCAGCATTGCCGCACTGCCACCCCAGGCCGGGGTGATTGCCTTGTTTGCCGGGCTGGTGTGCTACGGCCTGTTTGGCAGCAGCCGCTTTGCGATTGTCTCGGCCACCTCATCGTCGGCGGCGGTGCTGGCGGCGGCCACGGCCAGCCTGGCCGGTGACGACCCGGCGCTGAGGCTTTCCCTGGCCTTTGGGCTGGTGCTGATCATTGGGGTATTTTTTCTCCTGGCCGGGCTGTTCAAGCTCGGCGGCGTCACCTCGTTTATCGCCAAGCCGGTGTTGCGCGGCTTTGCCTTCGGCCTGGCGTTGACCATCATCCTCAAGCAAGTGGCCAATGTGGTGGGCGTCCATCTCACCGATAACAACCTGATCCGCTTCCTGCCGCAACTGCTCGAACAGTTGCCACGCTGGAACTGGCCCGCCGCGCTGGTGGCGGCGGCGGCGTTGCTGGTGTTGCGGCTGTGCGCACGCCTGCCACGGGTGCCCGGTGGCCTGGTGGTCGTGGTGCTGGGCATCGTGGCCGGGCAGTTACTGGGCCTGCAGGCCCAGGGCGTGGCGCTGATCGGCATGATCGACCTGCGCCTGGAACTCGGGCATTTGCCGGTACTGCCGTTTGCCGACTGGTTGCGCCTGGGCGAACTGGCATTTGCCTTGGTGATGATTTTGTACGCAGAGTCCTACGGCTCCATCAGCTCATTCGCCCTCAAGCATGGCGACCGAGTGTCATCCAACCGTGATTTGCTGGCGCTGGGGGCGGCCAACCTGGTGTCGGGGTTGTTCCACGGCATGCCGGCGGGGGCCGGGTATTCGGCGACATCGGCCAATGAGGCGGCCGGCGCCTATTCACGGTTCGCGGGGATCGTTGCGGCGCTGGTGATATTGGTGATCGTGCTGACGGTGCTGCCGTATGTGGCGCTGACGCCGGAGCCGGTGCTCGCGGCGGTAGTCATCTATGCCTTGGGGCGTGGTTTGAGCCTGCAGCCCCTGGGGCGCTATTTCCTGTGGCGACGCGATCGCTTGCTGGTGGTCTGCGCGGTGGCGGCAGTGCTGGTGCTGGGTGTGCTGGATGGCTTGTTGCTCGCCGTGGCGATCAGCGTGATGTTGATGTTGCGCCAGATGTCCTCAGCGGACATCCAGGTGCTCGGGCGCCTGGGTGACAGTCATGATTTTGTCGATCGCCAGCACCATGCCGATGCTGTGGAAGTGCCAGGCGTGCTGATCGTGCGGCCCAGTGAAGCGCTGTTTTTCGCGAACGCCGAGCGCATCCTGGGGGCGGCCTTGCGCCTGATGCGCCAGGCACCCGTTCAGGCGGTGGTACTGAGCCTGGAAGAGTCGCCCGACCTCGATGGCACCAGTATCGAAGCGCTGGCGGTGTTTTTTGCCCAGGTGCGGGGGGAGGGCAAGCGCCTGGTGCTGGCCCGTGTGCGGCATGATGCCCGCGAGGTGTTGCAGGTACTGCCTGAAGCGTTGGCGCCGCATGTACTGCTCAGCGGCTTGAGTGTCGACGACGCGGTGCAGTTGGTGCTTGAGGCGAGCAACGCGTGACGCAGGCATGGTGTGGGAGGGCTTGCGCGTAGTGTGGGAGGGGGCAAGCCCCCTCCCACAGTATTCCAGGCACAAAAAAACGCCGCGTACCTTGCGATACGCGGCGTCCTTTACATCAACACACCTTAGGCTTGAATCACCGGGATGTTGGCGCTTGCTGCGATTTTGCGGAACTCGGCGATCTGGTCGAAGTTCAGGTAGCGGTAGACGTCACTGGCCATGGTGTCCAGTTTCGCTGCGTAGCCCATGTACTCTTCGACGGTCGGCAGGCGACCGAGGGTGGAGGCCACTGCCGCCAGCTCAGCCGACGCCAGGTAGACGTTCGCGCCATCACCCAGACGGTTCGGGAAGTTACGGGTGGAGGTCGATACGACGGTCGAGTTCGGCTCTACACGTGCCTGGTTACCCATGCACAGCGAGCAGCCCGGCATTTCCATGCGCGCGCCAGCCTTGCCGTAGATGCCGTAGTAGCCTTCTTCGGTCAGCTGGTGAGCGTCCATCTTGGTCGGCGGCGACAGCCACAGACGAGTTGGCAGCTGACCCTTGACCTGCTCCAGCAGCTTACCGGCAGCACGGAAGTGACCGATGTTGGTCATGCACGAACCGATGAACACTTCGTCGATCTTCTCGCCGGCAACGCTGGACAACAGACGGGCGTCGTCCGGGTCGTTCGGTGCGCAGAGGATCGGCTCGTTGATTTCGGCCAGGTCGATCTCGATGACTTCGGCGTATTCCGCGTCGGCATCGGCTTCCATCAGTTCCGGGTTGGCAACCCAGGCTTCCATCGCTTGGGCGCGACGTTCCAGGGTGCGTGCGTCGCCGTAGCCTTCACCGATCATCCAGCGCAGCAGGGTGATGTTGGAGTTCAGGTATTCGGTGACGGATTCTTTCGACAGCTTGATGGTGCAACCGGCAGCCGAACGTTCGGCCGAGGCGTCGGACAGCTCGAAAGCCTGCTCCAGCGTCAGGTCGTTCAGGCCTTCGATTTCCAGGATGCGGCCGGAGAAGGCGTTTTTCTTGCCTTTCTTCTCTACGGTCAGCAGGCCAGCCTGGATCGCGTAGTAAGGAATGGCATGAACCAGGTCACGCAGGGTGATGCCAGGTTTCATTTTGCCTTTGAAGCGCACCAGGATCGATTCCGGCATGTCCAGTGGCATAACGCCAGTGGCTGCGGCGAACGCGACCAGACCGGAACCGGCCGGGAACGAGATGCCCATCGGGAAACGGGTGTGGGAGTCACCACCGGTGCCGACGGTATCCGGCAGCAGCATGCGGTTCAGCCAGCTGTGGATGATGCCGTCGCCTGGACGCAGCGATACACCGCCACGGGTCATGATGAAGTCAGGCAGGGTGTGGTGGGTGGTCACGTCGATCGGCTTTGGATAAGCCGCGGTGTGGCAGAAGGACTGCATCACCAGGTCGGTCGAGAAGCCCAGGCACGCCAGGTCTTTCAGTTCGTCACGGGTCATCGGACCGGTGGTGTCCTGGGAACCCACGGTGGTCATCTTCGGTTCGCAGTAAGTCCCTGGGCGAACGCCTTTGCCTTCCGGCAGGCCGCACGCCTTGCCGACCATTTTCTGGGCCAGGGTGAAACCCTTGCCAGTGTCGACCGGTGCTTCAGGCAGCTTGAACAGGTCGGTAGGGCCCAGACCCAGCTCGGCGCGAGCCTTGTCGGTCAGGCCACGGCCGATGATCAGCGGGATACGGCCGCCGGCGCGAACTTCGTCCAACAGGACCGGGGTCTTCATTTCGAAGGTGGTCAGGACTTCGTCGGTGCCGTGTTTGCAGACTTTGCCAGCATGCGGGTACAGGTCGATCACGTCGCCCATGTTCATGTTGGTGACGTCGAATTCGATCGGCAGTGCGCCGGCATCTTCCATGGTGTTGTAGAAGATTGGAGCGATCTTGCTGCCGAAGCAGAAGCCGCCGGCGCGCTTGTTCGGCACGTAAGGAACGTCGTCGCCGAAGAACCACAGTACCGAGTTGGTCGCGGATTTACGCGAAGAACCGGTACCGACCACGTCACCGACGTAGGCGATCGGGAAGCCTTGGCCGCGCATTTCTTCGATCTGCTTCATCGGGCCGGTCTTGCCTTGCTCGTCCGGCACAATGCCTTCACGCGCCATTTTCAGCATGGCCAGGGCGTGCAGCGGGATATCAGGGCGGGACCAGGCGTCCGGGGCAGGGGACAGGTCGTCGGTGTTGGTTTCGCCGGTGACCTTGAATACGCGCAGGCTGATCTTGTCGGCCAGGGTCGGGCGGTTCTTGAACCACTCGCCGTCGGCCCAGGACTGGATCACGGCTTTGGCGTGTTCGTTGCCGTTGCGGGCCTTCTCGGCCACGTCGTGGAACGCATCGAACATCAGCAGGGTGTGCTTGAGTTGGGCGGCGGCGACAGGTGCCAGCTCGGCGTCGTCCAGCAGCTCGACCAACGTCACGATGTTGTAGCCGCCTTGCATGGTGCCGAGCAGTTCAACAGCGCGTTTCTTGTCGATCAGGGGAGAAGTGGCTTCGCCCTTGGCCAGGGCAGACAGGAAACCGGCCTTGACGTAGGCAGCTTCGTCAACGCCTGGTGGAATGCGGTTGGTGATCAGGTCAACGAGGAGTTCTTCTTCGCCAGCCGGAGGATTCTTCAGCAGCTCGACCAGGCCTGCGGTTTGTTCGGCGTTAAGCGGCTGGGGAACGATACCCAGTGCTGCACGCTCTTCGATATGTTTGCGGTAGGCTTCAAGCACAGTTATTACCCTCATCAGTGGTCCCACGGGACGCTCATCCAGAAATGAACGGCACGCATGCGCTCGGGGGCTTTTTGGGCCGCAAAGCCAGCGCTGCCGGCATTCCTCACAGAAGCTGCTTTCAAAGTTTTACGCCTGCAGAACGGAGCTGATGAGGGTTGGCGCTGGGACTACCTACCGGGTAATCACCATCGCCAACACCGTTCTGAAGGAACGACTGTGCTCGTGACGCTTTGAAAACAGCTTCCAGCGGATTGTTTGGCGCCTTACAAGGCCGGATGATTCTACGGCAAAAAATTTCTAAAGGTAAGTTGCCTGACTAAGTTTGCTGGGTGATCAACCTTAGACAAAGGGCTAACATGGCGCACTGTTTCGCTGATTTGTGTGTTGCCACCCATGTCCAATCAAACCATCAAGACCCCCTGCGTAGGCCTGTGCTCAACGGTTTACGGCGATCTCGTGTGCCGCGGCTGCAAGCGCTTCCACCACGAAGTGATCCAATGGAATGGGTATAACGAAGAGCAAAAACGCGCGGTATGGCTAAGGCTTGAGCAGCTGCTGGTACAGGTGATGGCCGGCAAGCTGGAGGTTTTCGACCCCAAGACCCTGCGTGGGCAACTGGAGCAACGCAAGATTCGCTTTGTGCCGCACCAGTCCGAGTACTGCTGGGCGTACCAGTTGATTGCCCGTGGGGCGCGGGTGATCAACAACCTCGAGGCTTATGGCATGGTGCTGCTGCCGGAGTTTCGCGACTGGGCGCTCCCAGAGCTGCGCGATGCCATCGACCGTGAGTTCTTCATCCTGTCCGAGGCGCACTACCAGCGCTATATCGCGCCGGCGTTCCTGAGGGATGCGTTCGCCGACTGACAACACAAATCCAAATGTGGGAGGGGGCTTGCCCCCGATGAGGGAGTGTCAGCTCAAACAGCTGTGACTGACACACCGCCATCGGGGGCAAGCCCCCTCCCACAGGGGACCGCGTTGCATCAAAGGGGTAGAAGAACCCCAGCGGATTGATGTCGTAGCTCACCAGCAGGCTCTTGGGATGGGGGTGCGAATGCTACTTTCGAACGAGTGCGGGCACTGCATTAATCGCGAACATACGGGGAGCAACATGTGGGAGGGGGCTTGCCCTAATGCCATTCAGTTAAGCGTACATCGCCTTCTGTAGGAGCGAGGGGGACGCCTAGTTCTTGCTCGCGAAAAACGTCAACGACCCGCGTTGGGGCGCGAAGCGGCCCCATTACAGGCGATGTGTTTTTAACTGACACACCGCGGTGCCTGGTTTTGGGGCTGCTTCGCAGCCCAACGCGGGGCAAGCCCGCTCGCCACAACAAGCCCGTTCGCCACAACAAGCCTGCTCGCCACAGGATGACCCGCGGGAGGCTTATTCGGCGTACGCCCACGTCATCCGAAACGACGCCCCGCCCCACTCCGAATCCAGCACTTGCACCTGGCCGCCGTGCCACTGCGATACCCGCTGCACAAGCGCCAGGCCCAGGCCGAAGCCGCCGGTGCGGCGGTCACGGCTGGCGTCGAGGCGCATGAACGGCTGGAAGATTTTTGCCCGGCCCTCCTCGGGCACGCCAGGGCCGTCGTCGCAGACCCGCACTTCGTAGCCGCTGCCGAACTTGACCAGTGACACTTCCACGCGGCGGTCGGCGTAACGGATGGCGTTGCGCAGCAGGTTGATCACCGCGCGCGCCATAAAACGTGGCTCGATCTGGATAATGTCGACTTCACAGGTGCGCAGTGACAGGTGCACACCTTCCGCCTCGGCCTCCAGGGCGACGCTGCCAATCACGCTGTCGAGCCAGCTGTGGGCTTCGATGTTTTCCCGGGTGACCTGGGTGGCGCCGCGCTCGAGGCTGGCGTAGGTCAGCAGCTCGGAGACCATTTCTTCCAGTTCGCCCAAGTCGGCGTACATGTCCGTGATCAGCGCGCGGCTCTGGCGCGGGTCGGCCTGTTGCCGGAGTTGGTCGAGCTCGAACGACAGGCGCGCAATCGGCGTGCGCAACTCATGGGAGACTGCGTTGGTCAGTTCGCGCTGGTTGGCGATCAGGCTTTCGATGCGTTCGGCCATCTGGTTGAAGTGCCCGGCCAGCTCGCGCACGGTGGAGCGGCGCGGCAGCAGGATGCGCGAACCGAGGTCGTTGTCACCGAAGCGCTGCGCGGCCAGGCGGATATGTTCCAGGTCGCGCCAATGGGGTCGAACCCAGAAGTACAGCACGATGGCCAGGCACACCCCGAGGAAACCATAGGCCCACAGGTACAGCCACTTGGGCTCTTCCGGCAACTTGATTTCCAGCAGTTGCGAGCTACCGTCGATGGTCGCGAGAAACTCCATGAAGTCGCCGCGCACCACCAGCTGCCCCTTGTCCAAAAGCGCCTGTTCACGCTCGGTCAGGGCCTGGGTATCCTTCTGCACCAGCTTCAGGCGCAGCCCGTAATGGGGCTGCAACTCGGCCAGCCGGGCCTGGCGCGCGTCCCTTTGCAGAGGACGCAATTGCTCTACCAGTCCATACGCCGGACCCCGCACGGCTTCGCGGTTATAGGTTTCGTTGGCTTCGGGCATCAGCTCATCGAAGGTGTAGTTGACCAGCCAGATAGCCCCCGCCAGGCCCAGGGCCAGAATCACATACAGGCGCAGAAACAGGCGCAGCATCTAGACCTCCCACGCAAATGGATTGAACAGATAACCCTTGCCCCAGATGGTCTTGATGCACACCGGCTCACGCGGGTTGTCATTGAGTTTGCCGCGCAGTTTGCTGATGTACACGTCGACGCTGCGGTTCAGGCCATCGAAGGCGATGCCGCGCATGCGGTTGAGGATGTCATCGCGGGACAGGATCTTGCCGGCGTTGCTGGCCAGCAACCACAGCAATTCGAATTCCATGGTGGTGAGGTCGATCTGCTCCTCCCCCAGGCTGACTACCCGGCAACTGCGGTCAATCGACAGTCGGCCGAACTCCACGGCGCCGCGCACCGTTGGCTCCGGTGACTGGCGACGTTGCAGGGCGCGCAGGCGTGCGAGCAGCACCGGCGGCTTGATCGGCTTGATCACGTAATCGTCGGCGCCGGATTCCAGGCCCAGGATATGGTCCAGGTCATCTTCCTTGGCGGTGAGGATCACGATGGGCGTGTCGGACACCGTGCGAATCTCGCGACACACATGCAGGCCGCTCTGGCCGGGCAGCATCAGGTCGAGTACGACAATCTTGGGCTTGAAGTCGAGAAACACCGCCAAGGCCAAATCGCCCCGGTGCACCACCCGCACCTCAAAGCCATGCTGCGCCAGAAAATGCGCGATCAGCCCTGCCAGCTTCTCATCGTCCTCAACGAGCAGGACCTTGCCCAGACCCAGGTTTTCCATACGTTCTCAATATGCGACGCCGATTGAAGTGCGGGCATTATAGGTGGCAAGCTGCCCGACAGCAGCGCTTGGCCCGTAGCGGGTGACCAAGCTTCATGCTTTTAAGAGTTTTTAACAAATAGCCTGCAATCTTTAACGCCATTCACAGGGAGTTGTATGCGCAAGGATTACCTGGCGTTCTTCGTTTCGCTGTTCCTGTCACGGCTGGCGGACCAGATTCTGCTGTTTATCGTGCCGCTCATCGTGTTCCAGACCACCAACAGCGTGAGCTGGGCGGGCCTGGCATTTTTTCTCGAGTCGCTACCGCGCTACCTGGCGTTCCCGGTGTGCGGGGCATTGTGCGACAAGTTCTCGCCAGTCCGCATCCTGCATATCAGCCAGGTCTACCGAGCACTGGCCTGCGTGGTCGCGGTGGCGCTGTACGGGGTGTTCGACGGCATTTACTGGATTGTGCTGCTGTCGGCGCTGTGTGGAGTGTTGACCACCCAGGGCATCATGGCGCGGGAAGTGCTGATGCCGCACATCTTCAGGCAGTACAGCTATACCAAGACGTTGTCCTATTCGCAGATTGCCGACCAGAGCGGCCTGGTGCTGGGCCCCTTGGTCGCGGCGCTGATGCTGCAAGTGTGGGCCTGGCATTGGGTGGTACTGGGGGTTGCCGGGCTGTTTGTCCTGGCAGACCTGGCGATGCTGATCTGGCAACGCCATAGCCGGGTGCACCTGGAAACCTTCGAGCAACACCAGGATATCTGGCTGCAACCGCTGCGCATTGCCTTCCGGCATATCCGCAACCTGACGCAATTGAAGCGGATCATCACCCTGGCGGTCGGCGTCAACCTGATCATCGGTGTGACGCTGGCGACTTCGGCGGCAATGGTCACGGGGCACTTTGCCGCCGACAAGGACGCCTATGCGTTGCTGCAAGCCGCGGGGGCCGTGGTGACCATCGCGATTCTGTTTTACCTGGCGCGCTGCAGCCTGCCGTTGAAGGTACTGGGTGGGTTGTCGTATTCGATGATTGCACTCGGGGCGCTGATCACCGCGCTCAGCCCCGGGCTCATGACCTATGCCGTGGGCTTCTTGCTGGTCACCGGTTTCGACAAAATGTTCAACGTGTACCTGCGCAGCACCCGCCAGCGCGTGATACCGGTGCAGGACTTTGGCAAGACGGTGGGCGTGCTCACCCTGCTCAACAACCTGGCCCAACCGCTGGCGGGCTTGCTGATCGCGTTGCTGGCGGCGCCCTGGGGCACGCAAACGGTGATCCTGCTGTTGACCGGGATCACCGCGCTGATCGGCGTCGCCGTGGCCTCAGGCTGGCACGCCACTGTGAAAGCGGAACTCGACGTCGGGTGACTCGATCAGTGCCTGCTCGGCCGCCCGCACCCGCTCGATCACCTGGGCGATGTCCTTGGCGTCGCCATACTGGTAGGCCAGCTTCAGGTAACCCTGGTAGTGCCGCGCTTCGCTCTTGAGCAAGCCGAAGTAAAACTTGCCGAGTTCCTCGTCCAGATGCGGTACCAGGGCTTCGAAACGCTCGCAACTGCGCGCCTCGATAAACGCGCCGACCACCAGGGTATCCACCAGCTTGACCGGTTCATGGCTACGCACAACCTTGCGCAACCCGGAGGCGTAACGCCCGGCATGCAACTGGCGCAACTCGACCTTGCGCTTCTTCATCAGGCGCATCACTTGCTCGTGGTGCACCAGCTCTTCCCGGGCCAGGCGCGACATCATGTTGATCAGGTCCACATGGCCGTGGTACTTGGCGATCAGGCTCAGGGCAGTGCTGGCGGCCTTGAATTCGCAGTTCTTGTGGTCGATCAGCAGGGTGTCCTGATCGGCCAGCGCGGCCTGCACCCAGGCGTCGGGGGTGGGGCAACCGAGGAATTCGTGGATTTCGGGCAGGTTCATCGGGCTCACGGGCAAAGGGTCACAAAAGGGCGCCGATTATACCGACCACGCCGCAGACCACCAGCCACTGGCCTTGATGTGCATCAACATGACGGCTGGCGAGCAGCAACTATAGTTGTCTAACGCCCCTTTTCTGGAGATCCCGACCATGCAAGCTATCCGCAGCATCCTGGTGGTCATCGAGCCCGAGCATTCGGAAAGCCTGGCCCTCAAGCGCGCCAAGCTGATCGCCGGGGTCACCGACGCGCACCTGCACTTGCTGGTCTGCGACAGGAAACACGAGCATTCGGCGCTCTTGAGCCTGCTCAAGACCGGTTTGCAGGGTGACGGCTATAGCGTCACCACCGAGCAAGCCTGGAATGACAGCCTGCACAAAACCATCATCGACGTGCAGCAGGCCGAAGGCTGTGGGCTGGTGATCAAGCAGCACTATCCCGACAGCCCGTTGAAAAAGGCCCTGCTGACGCCTGCGGACTGGAAGCTGCTGCGCTATTGCCCGACGCCGGTCCTGCTGGTCAAGACCTCGACGCCGTGGGCCGACGGCGTAATCCTCGCGGCCATCGACGTGGGCAACAGCGATGTCGAACACCGCGCACTGCACCACTCGATCATTGACCACGGTTTTGATATCGCCAGCCTGGCCAAGGCCCAACTGCATGTGATCAGCGCCCATCCGTCGCCCATGCTGTCGGCGGCGGATCCGACCTTCCAGCTCAAGGAAACCATCGAGGCGCGCTATCGCGAGCAATGCCAGGCGTTCCAGGCCGAATTCGACGTGGATGACGCGCACCTTCATATCAAGGAAGGCCCGGCAGATGTGCTGATCCCGCATACGGCGCACGCGCTCCAGGCCGCGGTGACGATCATCGGCACTGTCGCACGCACCGGGATTTCCGGAGCGCTGATCGGCAACACCGCCGAAGTGGTGCTGGATGCGCTGGAGAGTGACGTGCTGGTGCTCAAGCCGCAGGCGTTGATGGACCAACTGGAAGAACTCGCAACCACGGCCTGACGCTGATCCTCGAAGGCAACCGAGATCCAATGTGGGAGGGGGCTTGCCCCTGATAGCGGTGTGTCAGTTACAGGTTAGCTGACTGATACACCGCTATCGGGGGCAAGCCCTAATGCCGTTCAGTTAAGGCTTTTTTGTAGGAGCGAGCTTGCTCGCGAAGAACTTACAGGCGCCGCGTCCCCAAAACCAGGCACCGCGGTGTGTCAGTTAAAAACACATCGCCTGTAATGGGGCCGCTTCGCGCCCCAACGCGGGGCAAGCCCGCTCGCCACAGTACAGTGTTCCTCCAGGGTTAAAAAATCAGCGGTTTGTGCGGCGATTGCGTGCGTTTGAAGGCGTAGCCCGAAGCGCTGAGGCCGTTGACCTGGCGGCTGACGGTGTCGCCCAGGCCATAGCCGTTGCCGGCCAATACGGCATGGGCGTTGTCCACGGGCAGCAGGATGTAATCGGTCAGCGGCTCGTCGTGCAGTTGCCCGCGGATTACCAGGAAGCCGTCCTCCAGGCGCACGCTGACGCCGCTCAGCGGCGCGTCAGGCTCATGGGTGTTGAGTACCTGGTAGGTGCCGATGGTGTCGGCCCAGGCCAGGGGCAGGGTTGGCGGGTCGATCCGCTCACCCAGGGCAATGCGCTGGCCGTGGCTGCGCGCAGTCAGCATTTGCCGGCCCTGTACGGTGACGACGTCGAGTTGCACACGCCCCAGTTCGCCGAGATCCTCGAGCCAGAAACCGAGGAACTTTTTCTGCGCGCGCAGCCAGCCGTCCTCATCGCGCAGCAAGTCAAAGGTATACCCCGACAGCTCACCGGACAGGCGCGAGTGCTCGTCCCGGATGCGGAACACGCCCCAGGCCGTAGCGTAAAACCCAGCCAGGCGCTTGCGGTCGACGGCTGCCGGCACCTGGCGCAACTTGAGCCCATGGGTGGGGGCCGCGCAGTTATCGGCGCACACAGGGCGGCCTGTCTGCGCCTGGAGCATCAGGCGCAGGGCGTCGTTGGACAGCGCGACCACCATGTCTTCGGCGTTGCTGTCGTTGGCCATGATGATGACCGCCAGTTGCGGGTCCGGCAGCAGGGTCAATTGCGCGGCAAAATCGTCGCCACCGCCACTGTGCTGGTAGGTGCGTACACCGGGGGCGACCGGCTCGTCGCCACAGGGGGCGAGAAACCACCCGAGGCCGATCTGGCAGTCGAAGTCCAGGGCGTTCCCGGTGTTTTGCTGGGTGAACATCTGTTCGATGGAGGCACTGCCCACTACGCGATGGTCCCGGTAGATACCCTGGGCAAACAGCATCTGCACGTAGTGGCTCAGGTCCTTGGGGCTGGTCCATAAACCGGCGGCGGCGAGGTCACGCACCTGGGCGTCAGTGCTGGCGCTGCCGTCCTGATAACCCAGGGCGCGGTAGCCCAGTTGGGTGCCGGTGCCGACAAAACTCGACTGGCTCATTCGCAACGGCTTGAGCAGGCTGGTTTGCAGCTGGGTTTCGAAGTCCTTGCCGGTGCTGCGCTCAATCGCAGCGCCGACCAGCGCATAACCGAGATTGGAATAGGCCACCTGGGATCCTGGCGGGCTGCTCAGCCACACCCCCGAGACGCGCATTGGCATCTGGCTCATGGCGAAGGAACTGCGCAGGTCCCGCAGGTGCTCGCTGGGTAAGCCCGACTGATGACTGAGCAGGCGGCGCAGGGTGATATCGCGGTCGGCGGCCGCCTGGTCGCTATGAAAGCGCGAGCGCACATAGAACTCGCGCAGGGTGTGCTGGATCGGTGCATCAAGCTCCAGCCGTTGCTGTTCTACCAATTGCAGGGCCGCGGTGGCGGTGAGCAATTTGGAAATGGCCCCTGCGCGAAATGCCGTGTTGGGGGTTACCGGCACGCCACGGGCTTTGTCCGCCAGGCCGAAGCCATGGGCCCAGATCAGTTCCTGGCCATTGACCAGCGCGATGGACAGCCCCGGCACATTTTCCCGGGCCATTTCCCGTGGAATGCGCGCTTGCAGATAACGGATGATCGCACTGTAGTCACCCTTGGCAATCGGCGGCGGGGCAGAGGGTTGGCCATGGCAACCGATACTGCCCAACAGGCAACCCAGCAACGGAATACCGCGCAATGTGCGAAACATGAAGAGCACCCGGATGGTTGTTTGGACGCTCGAATGCTAGGGGAGGGCCGTCCAACAATCTTTGCAAGCTTTGTCGGGAAACTGTCAAAGATTGTTAACGAGTCAACCCCAGTCGCTCATGCCACTGTGCAATCGATTCCTCGGGGTATTCATCAAATTGCAGGTCGCCCTTGCGCACGCTGACTTCAACCCACGGCGCCTTCGAGCCCAGCATCAGGTGCGTATGCTCCGGCGGCACCGGCAACGGCGTGTCGATGGCCGAGGCAAACGGGTGGATCAGCTCCGGCCACTCCGGGCTGAACAGCCATAGCGCACTGCCGCACTGCGAGCAGAAATGCCGTTCGGCGGTGCTGGCATGGGCCCGGCTGGCACCTTCTGGCTTGAGCCGGGCATGGTAGATCGAGATCAGTTTGCGCCCGCGCACTTTCAGGCTGCTGGCATCGCCCGCGAGGTTGATGGCGTAGCCACCACCCCCTTGGGTCTTGCGGCAGATCGAGCAGTAGCAACGCTGGTACGGGTAAGGGTGGGCACTGCTCAGGCTGAACGTGACGGCGCCGCAGTGGCAGGATCCTTCAAGTTGCATAAGGTGTCTCCTCTGGCTGGGTGACTGTTCAGCTTAGGCGCTCTTCGGCATCAGGGTTGCGATCAGGGCGCGGATCGTGCCCGGCAATGCCTCCAGCTCCCGCACCAGAATGCTGCGCTCACGAATCGCCCAGGGTTCATCCAGCTTCACCGCCACCAGTTGCATGGTACGGCTGTGCCGGACGGCGGCGGACTCCGGGATGATGCCAATGCCCACGCCGGCCTCGACCATCCGGCAGATCGCCTCGAAGCTCGAGACCTGGATGCGCAGCGACAAGTGCTTGCCGATCCGCTCCACGTGCTCGCGCAGGAAGCTGAGCAAGGTGCTGCCTTCGTGCAGGCCGATATGCTGGTAGGCCAGGGTCTGTTCCAGGGTGACCGAGGGTTGCCCGGCCAAGGGGTGGCCCACCGGCACCATCAAGACCAGCTCATCGGTGCTGAAATGCAGCACCTGCAAGCCTGCCGCTTCTACCGGGCCGGCGATGATTCCCATATCACTGGTGCCATCGAGCACGCCACGCACGATATCCCGCGACAAGCGTTCCTGTAGATCGACGGTGACGCCGGGGCGCTGTGACAGGAAACCGGCCAGCACCTCGGGCAGGAATTCGGTCACCGCCGTGGTGTTGGCAAAGATGCGGATATGCCCGGCGGAATCCACGCCATATTGGGTGAACTCACTTTTCAGGTAGTCCACCTGGCGCATGATCAGCCGGGCGTGGTGCAACAGGCGTTCGCCCGCCGGGGTGATTTCCACGCCACGGCTGTCACGGTACAGCAGGCGGGTATCGAGTTGGCCTTCCAGGGCCTTGATCCGCGCACTCGCGGCGGCAGGCGAGAGGAATGCGCGCTTGGCGCCCTGGGTCAGGCTGGGGGATTCGGCGATATGGATGAACAGGCGCAGGTCGGCGAGATCGAAGTGCATGCAAAACTCCAGGTGTACGACCACCTGTGGCGGGGGCTTGCTGCCTCGCCACAAGAGGGGACAGATCGGACGATTGGCGTTCAGCATAGCCGAACGCTGGTTTATTGAAATGCAAATTCTCAGAACGGCCAGGCGCTTGCATGATCCGGGGCAGATACTCACTGCCCGAGGACCTGTACCTGATGAGCGCCACTGATTGGATCGGCCGAAGCGAAACCGCCCACGACCACCTGAGCCATAACCTGCTCAAACGCATTGCCGCCACCCTTGGCGAAGCCGTCCCCGAGCAGGGCCAGGATCTGCCGCCGCTGTGGCAGTGGTGTTTCTTCCAGGACCCGCTGCCCGAGTCGGCCCTGGGCACCGACGGCCACCCGGCCCGTGGCGGCTTCCTGCCGCCGGCGGATAAGCGCAATCGCATGTGGGCCGGTGGGCGGATCGAGTTCCTGCACCCACTGCGTGCCGGCGAGGCGGCCACCCGGGTGTCAACCATCACCCAGGTCGAGGAGAAAACCGGCCGCAGCGGTTCACTGTTGTTTGTCACGGTGCGTCACGACTATTCCCAGGACGGCCGCCTGGCGATCCGCGAAGAACAGGACATCGTCTACCGCGAGCCCACGCCACCCAAGCAGGGCAGCGGCGAGGCCCTGGCCCAAGGCGAATGGCACGAAACGATCGCCCCCACGCCGACCCTGCTGTTTCGCTACAGCGCCGTGACCTTCAACGGCCACCGCATCCACTACGACTACCCCTATGTCACCGGCACCGAAGGCTACGCCGGGCTGGTGGTACATGGCCCGCTGATCGCGACCTTGAGCCTGCGCGCGTTTTGCCGCGCCCACCCTGAAGCCACCTTGCGTCGTTTCAGCTATCGCGGGGTGCGCCCACTGATCGCGCCTCAGCCGTTCGAGGTAGGCGGGCACGTCACGCAGCCAGGCGTTGCCGCGCTGTGGGCCGGTAACGCGGACGGCCTGGCCCAGCTGGCCGAAGTGCATTTCGAATAATCCAAGAACAACAGGCGGAGAGCCGTTAGATGAACCCGAACGACAACGAAGCACTCAATGCCATCCGCGAAGGGGTGCGTGCCTTGTGCGCCGAATTCGATGCCGCTTATTGGCGCCGGATCGACGAGGAAAAAGGCTTCCCCGAAGCCTTCGTCAAGGCCCTGACCGATGCCGGCTGGCTGTCGGCGATGATCCCGGAAGAGTATGGCGGCTCGGGCCTGGGCCTGGCCGAGGCCTCGGTGATCCTTGAAGAGGTCAACCGCTGTGGCGGCAACTCCGGCACCGTGCATGGCCAGATGTACAACATGTTCACCCTGTTGCGTCACGGCAGCGCGGCGCAGAAAAGCTTCTACCTGCCCAAGCTGGCCAGCGGCGAATTACGCCTGCAATCGATGGGTGTCACCGAGCCCACCACCGGTACCGATACCACCAAGATCAAGACCACTGCGATCAAACGCGGTGACAAGTATGTGATCAACGGCCAGAAGGTGTGGATCTCACGGGTGCAGCATTCCGACTTGATGATCCTGCTGGCGCGCACCACGCCGCTGGCCGAGGTGAAGAAAAAGTCCGAGGGCATGTCGATCTTCCTGGTCGACCTGCGCGAAGCCATCGGCAATGGCCTGACCGTGCAACCCATCGCCAACATGGTCAACCACGAAACCAACGAGCTGTTCTTCGACAACCTGGAACTGCCCCTGGACAGCCTGATTGGCGAGGAAGGCAAGGGTTTCAAATACATCCTCGATGGCCTGAATGCCGAACGCACGCTGATCGCCGCCGAGTGCATCGGTGACGGCCGCTGGTTCATCGAAAAAGCCAGTGCCTACGCTCGCGACCGCGTGGTGTTTGGCCGGCCCATCGGGCAGAACCAGGGCGTGCAGTTCCCAATTGCCGAAGCGCACATTGAAATCGAAGCGGCGGACCTGATGCGCTGGCGTGCCTGCGACGAATACGACCGCGGCGCCAATGCCGGGGCCAGCGCGAACATGGCCAAGTACCTGGCGGCCAAGGCGTCCTGGGAAGCGGCCAATGCCTGCCTGCAAACCCACGGTGGCTTCGGCTTTGCCTGCGAATACGACGTGGAGCGCAAATTCCGCGAGACCCGCCTGTACCAGGTGGCACCGATCTCCACCAACTTGATCCTGTCCTACGTGGCCGAGCATTTGCTCGAACTGCCACGCAGCTTCTGAGGGCCCGAGCATGAGCCATACCCAAGCCCTGTGTCGGTTCCTGGCCGACCTGGCCTACGAGCAATTGCCCGAGCCCGTGCTGGCGCGCACCGAAGACCTGTACCTGGATTGGCTGGCCTCCGCGTTGGCCAGCCAGGGCGCGCACCCGATCCCGTTGTTTGAACGCTATGCGCAGAAGATGGGGCCGAGCAGCGGCCCGGCGCAGGTGATCGTCAATGGCGGCAGCAGCAGCGCGTATTTTGCCGCGCTGGTCAATGGCGCCTCGTCCCATCTGGTGGAGCAGGATGACCTGCACAACAGCTCGGTGCTGCACCCGGCCACCGTGGTGTTTCCGGCGGCCTTGGCGGCCGCGCAAGACCTGGGCAAATCCGGCCGCGACCTGCTGTTGGCCTCGGTGGCGGGTTATGAAGCCGGGATCCGCATCGGCGAATTCATGGGCCGCTCCCACTACCGCATCTTCCACACCACGGCCACGGTGGGCACCCTGGCGGCGGCGGTGGCGGTAGGCAAGTTGCTGGATTTCAACCAGGAACAGTTCATCAATCTGCTCGGCAGCGCCGGCACCCAGGCCGCCGGGCTGTGGGAGTTCCTGCGCGATGCCGCCGACTCCAAGCAACTGCACACGGCCAAGGCGGCCGCCGACGGTTTGCTCGCCGCGTACCTGACGGCCGATGGCCTGACCGGTGCGCGCAATATCCTCGAAGGCGACCAGGGCTTGGCGGCGGGCATGTCCACGGATGCCGAGCCGAGCAAGTTGTCCGCCGACCTTGGCCGTCGCTGGGCGCTGCTGGAAACCTCGTTCAAGTTTCACGCCTCGTGCCGCCATACCCATCCTGCCGCCGATGCGCTGTTGGAGGTGATGCAGCGTGAAGGCCTGGGCGCCGCCGATATCGCGCATGTGGAAACCCGCGTGCACCAAGGCGCCATCGATGTGCTCGGGCGCGTGACGGTGCCCACCAGCGTGCATCAGGCCAAGTTCTCCATGGGCACCGTGCTCGGCCTGATCGCTGTGCATGGCAAGGCCGGCTTGACCGAGTTCCACCAGTGGGCACTGAGCGATCCTGCTGTTTCGGCCTTTCGCGACAACGTCAGCATGGCCCTCGACGCCGAAGTCGACGGCGCCTACCCGCAGCGCTGGCTGGGCCGGGTCCTCGTCAGCACCGTTGATGGCCGCTCGCTGCACGGCGCCATCGACGAGCCCAAGGGCGACCCCGGCAACACCCTGAGCCGCGCGGAGCTGGCGGATAAATTCCAGCGCCTGACCCAGTTCAGCGGCGCGCGCTCACCGGCCCAGGCCCACGCATTGATCGACAAGGTCTGGAACCTGCGCAACGCCGCATCCATGGCCCATTGGCTTTAAGGAACCGTCATGACTGCTAATCAACGACCGCTGGACGGCATTACCGTTGTCAGCCTGGAACACGCGATTGCCGCGCCATTCTGCACCCGTCAACTGGCTGACCTCGGCGCCCGCGTGATCAAGGTCGAACGCCCCGGTGCCGGTGATTTCGCCCGTGGCTACGACGAGCGTGTGCGTGGCCTGGCCTCGCATTTCGTGTGGACCAACCGCTCCAAGGAAAGCCTGACCCTGGACCTCAAGCACGACGAGGCGGGCGACATTCTGCAAAGCCTGCTGGCTGACGCCGATGTGCTGGTGCAGAACCTCGCACCCGGCGCGGCGGCGCGCATGGGGTTGTCGTTCGAGGCGCTGCATGCGCGTTTCCCGCGCCTGATCGTCTGCGATATTTCCGGCTATGGCGAAGGCGGGCCCTACGAGAAAAAGAAAGCCTACGACCTGCTGATCCAGAGCGAGGGCGGCTTCCTGTCGGTGACCGGTGGCCCGGGTGACGACCAGATGGCCAAGGCCGGTTGCTCCATTGCCGACATCGCCGCCGGCATGTACGCCTACAGCGGCATCCTTTCGGCGTTGCTATTGCGTGGCAAGACCGGGCAGGGCAGCCGCATCGACGTGAGCATGCTTGAAAGCCTGGTGGAGTGGATGGGCTACCCGATGTACTACGCCTTTGACGGTGCGCCGCCGCCACCGCGTGCCGGCGCGGCGCATTCGACGATCTACCCGTATGGGCCGTTCCCCACCGGCGACGGCGGCACGGTGATGCTCGGCTTGCAAAACGAGCGCGAATGGGCGGCGTTCTGCGACAAGGTTTTGCTTACCCCGGAACTGGCGACGGATGAGCGCTTCAGCGCCAACTTCAAGCGCTCGGCCAACCGTGAGGTGTTGCGTCAGATCATCGTCGACCGTTTTGCGCAATTGGATGCCGAAGCGCTGATCCAGCGCCTGGAGGCCGCGCAGATCGCCAGCGCCCGCGTCAACGATATGCAGGGCGTGTGGGACCACCCGCAGCTCAAGGCGCGTGACCGCTGGCGTGAAGTCGACAGCCCGGCGGGGCCTTTGCCCTCGCTGCTGCCACCGGCACGCAATGCCGCCTTTACCCCACGAATGGACGCCGTACCCGCACTGGGGCAGCACAGCCAGGGCATTCTCGACCAGCTCGGGTATTCGGGCGATGCCATCGACAGCCTGCGCGCGCGCGGTGTTATCTAACAAGGAAGCCATGATGCCCAAGTCTCTAGCTCGTTCGGCCCTGTTTGTGCCCGGCAGCCGCCCGGAGCGGTTTTCCAAAGCGTTGGCCAGTGGTGCCGACGCGGTGATTGTAGATTTTGAAGACGCGGTGGAAGAACCGCTCAAGCGTCAGGCGCGGGATAACCTTGGGGTGTTTTTGCAGGCACATCCAGAGGCCCAGGTGTGGGTACGTATCAACGCGCCCGAGCACGCCGAGCACGTTGCCGATGTGGCGTTTTGCAAGGCCCATGCAAACGTTGCCGGCGTGCTGCTGCCGAAGGTGGAAAGCGCGGCCCAGGTGGCGGTGGTAGCCGCCACGGGCAAAGGGATCTGGCCGATTATCGAAAGTGCCAAGGGCCTGCTGGCCGTGGCCGAGATCGCCCATGCGCCGCAGGTGCAGCGCTTGTCATTCGGCGGCCTGGACCTGGCGTTGGACCTCAACCTGAGCAGCCATACCCCGGCCGCGCAGTTCGCCCTCGACCAGGCCCGCCTGGCGCTGATCGTGCACTCCCGCGCCGCGGGCCTGGTCGCGCCGCTGGACGGTGTCCACCCGGCCATCGACGACCCCGAGGGCCTGCGCCGCTCGATCCGGCATGCCTATGAAATGGGCTTTGCCGGGGCCTTGTGTATCCACCCCAGACAGGTGGCGGTGATCCATGCCGCCATGGCGCCGAGCGCCGAAGACCTGGCCTGGGCGCAACGGGTGGTGGATGCCGGGGCCCATGGGGCAGGGACTTACCAGATTGATGGGCAGATGGTGGATGCGCCGGTGCTGTTGCGTGCGCAACGGTTGCTTGCACAGTTATAGCTGACGAAACCGAATCAAATGTGGGAGGGGCGGTGCGACGATTCGACTTGCCCCCGATAGCGGTAGGTCCGAGACAAGTGTGCAAGCTGACACACCGCCATCGGGGGCAAGCCCCCTCCCACAGGGGTTCTCCATTTTTTCTTGGGATTGGTGTTCGGCATGGCCGAACGCAGGTATCAAAAATTCGAAATTCACTACACGCGTCATATCAGGCACCTTGCCCTACAACACAACAATAAGAAGGTGATTTTCCATGCTCAAGCTTTCTCGGGCGCTGTTCTGCGCCGCCACCTTGTTTGCCGCGGGCCTGGCCCAGGCGGCCGACCCGATCGTGATCAAGTTCGCCCACGTGGTCGCTGAAAACACCCCCAAGGGCCAGGGCGCTTTGCTGTTCAAGAAGCTCGCCGAAGAACGCTTGCCGGGCAAGGTCAAGGTCGAGGTGTACCCCAACTCGTCGCTGTTCGGTGACGGCAAGGAAATGGAAGCGCTGCTGCTGGGCGACGTGCAGATGCTGGCGCCGTCCCTGGCCAAGTTCGAGCAATACACCAAGCAAGTGCAGATCTATGACCTGCCGTTCCTGTTCAACGACCTGGCCGCCGTCGACCGCTTCCAGGCCGCCCAGGGCAAGCAACTGCTGACTTCGATGCAGGACAAGAACATCCTCGGCCTGGCCTATTGGCACAACGGCCTCAAGCAGCTTTCGGCCAACAAGGCCCTGCATGAACCCAAGGATGCCCGTGGCCTGAAGTTCCGCGTGCAGGCTTCCAGCGTGCTGGAAGAGCAGTTCAAGGCGATCCGCGCCAACCCGCGCAAGATGAGCTTTGCCGAGGTGTACCAGGGCCTGCAGACCGGCACCGTCAACGGTACCGAGAACACCTGGTCCAACTATGAAAGCCAGAAGGTCAACGAAGTGCAGAAGTACTTCACCGAGTCCAACCATGGCTTGATCGACTACATGGTCATCACCAACGCCAAGTTCTGGAACGGCCTGCCACCGGATATTCGCAGCACCCTGGAGCAGATCATGGTCGAGGTCACTGTCGAGGTGAACAAACAGGCCGAAGCGCTGAACCAGTCGGCCAAGCAGAAGATCATCGACGCCAAGACCAGCGAAATCATCGAGCTGACCCCCGCGCAACGCCAGCTGTGGCGCGAAGCCATGCGCCCGGTGTGGCAGAAGTTCGAAGGGGAGATCGGGGCTGATCTGATCAAGGCGGCGGATGCCTCCAACCAGTAATGCCAGGGCGTACCGAGATCCCCTGTGGGAGGGGGCTTGCCCCCGATAGCGGTGTGACGGTTACCTTATCTATATCTGACCCACCGCCATCGGGGACAAGTCGAATCCTCGCACCGCCCCTCCCACATTTCGATCCGGTTTCCACCCTGACATCTCATTTGTTTTCGCGAGGTTTTGCCATGCAAACGCTAAGGCGCGTCTGGGAGCACCTGGAGGAAGGCGTTATTGCCTTCCTGTTGGCCGCCATGACCCTGGTGACATTCGTCTACGTCATGCTCAACAACATCTACACGCTGTTCTTTGCCCTGGCCGACAAGTGGGCCTTCAGCAGCAACGTCTTCAGTGCCCTGGGCGACGCCACCATGACCTGGGCCCAGGACATGACCTGGAGCGTGGCGCTGACCAAGGCCATGTTCGGCTGGCTGATCTTTTTCGGTATTTCCTACGGCGTGCGCACCGCTGGCCATCTCGGCGTGGATGCGCTGGTCAAGCTGACCCCGCGCCCGGTGCAGCGCGTGCTCGGCATGCTCGCGTGCCTCTGCTGCCTGGCCTACGCCGGGCTGTTCATGGTCGCCAGCTACAAGTGGGTCAGCGCGGTAATGACGGCGCATATCGGCGCCGAAGACCTCGACCAGTTCGGCATCGACGTGGGTGACATCGTGGTCATCGTGCCCATCGGTTTTGCCCTGGTGTTTATCCGCTACCTGGAAATTTTCTACCGCATCTTTACCCGCCGTCAGGTGGGGTTGGGGTTGGCCGATGAGGCCGGTGAGGCCAGTAAGTTGGCCGGCAGCCATGAGGAGCGTCACTGATGGCCGTGCTCTGTCTGTTCCTGCTGCTGTTCGTGTTCATGTTCCTGGGCGTGCCGATTGCCATTGCGCTGGGTTTGTCGGGGGCGGTATCGATCCTGATGTTCAGCCCGGACTCGGTCAGCTCCCTGGCGATCAAGCTGTTCGAGACCTCCGACGCCTACACCTTCCTGGCGATTCCATTCTTCCTGTTGTCCGGTGCATTCATGACCACCGGCGGCGTGGCACAGCGGCTGATCGATTTTGCCAACGCCTGTGTCGGGCATATCCGTGGCGGCCTGGCGATTGCGGCGGTACTGGCGTGCATGCTGTTTGCGGCGCTGTCCGGCTCATCCCCGGCGACGGTGGCGGCGGTGGGTTCGATTGCAGTGGCAGGCATGGTGCGTTCGGGTTACCCGAAGGAATTCGGCGCCGGGATCATCTGCAACGCCGGCACCCTGGGCATCCTGATACCGCCGTCGATCGTGATGGTGGTGTACTCGGCGGCCACGGAAACCTCAGTGGGCAAGCTGTTCATGGCCGGGGTGATCCCCGGGCTGCTGCTGGGCCTGATGCTGATGGTCGCGATCTACATCGTCGCGCGCATCAAGAAGCTGCCGGCCCAGCCACGTGCGACCTTGCGCGAATGGCTGAGCTGCGCGCGCCGGGCGTTCTGGGGCCTGCTGTTGCTGGTGATCATCCTCGGTGGCATCTACAGCGGCATGTTCACGCCCACCGAAGCAGCGGCGGTAGCGGCGGTGTATTCGGCGTTCGTGGCGTTGTTCGTCTACAAGGACATGAAGCTGCGCGACTGCCCCAAGGTGCTGCTGGAGTCCGGGCGCCTGGCGATCATGCTGATGTTTATCATCGCCAACGCCATGCTCTTTGCCCACGTACTGACCACCGAGCAGATCCCCCAGGAAATCACGGCGTGGGTGCTGTCCGAGGGCCTTACGCCGATTGGCTTTTTGATCATGGTCAATGTGGTGCTGCTGATCGCCGGCAGCTTCATGGAGCCTTCGGCCATCGTGCTGATCCTGGCGCCGATCTTCTTCCCGATCGCCATGAAGCTGGGCATCGATCCGATTCACCTGGGCATCGTGATGGTGGTCAACATGGAAATCGGCCTGGTGCACCCACCCGTTGGGCTGAACCTGTTCGTGACCTCGGCGGTGACCGGCTTGACGCTGGGGCAGACCATCCGCGCGGCGTTGCCGTGGCTGATGATCCTGTTGGTGTTCCTGATCATGGTCACGTACTTGCCGTTCATCTCGCTGGCCTTGCCGCACTGGCTGGGGATGTAACGCGACTCCACAGGTGATTCACTGTAGGAGCGAGGGGGACGCCTAGTTCTTGCTCGCGAAGAACTCAGGGCCACCACGTTTATCGAGAATGAACGCGTTGCCTGGGCGTTTTTCGCGAGCAAGCTCGCTCCTACAAAGTGCCTTAACTGACTGGCATTGGGGCTTGCCCCTCCCATATTGGTTTTGCGTCCGGCTCTATTGGTCCATCCCACTCAAGATTGCATGGGCAACTTTTACCCGTTCGGCGTTCGGGTAGTTCTTGTTCGCCAATATCACCACGCCCACGCCCTTGCTCGGCACATACGCCACATAGGCGCCAAACCCATTGGTGGAGCCGGTCTTGTTCACCAGGGTGTCGGCGCGGGGCGCTTGTGGTGGGGTCAGCCAGTTGACCTTGTGCGGCTCCATTGCCATGGGGGTGGAGTTGCCGGCAATCAACGCATCGAGCTGGATCGGGTAGGGGTACATTTCCCAGCCGAGGCCCTGGGTCATGCCGTCAACGCTGTAGTAACCCGTGTGAGTGACGGTAATCGCCTGCTGCAGGGTTTTATCCAGGTTCGCCGGGTGCATGTTCACGTCAACGTACTTCAGCAGGTCCGCAGCGCTGGTCTTGATGCCGTAGGCTTCGCTGTCCATGGCGCCGGGACCGACGCGCACGGGTTTGCCGTCTTTGCCATAGCCTTGGGCGTACAGGCTCATCTGGCTCTGGGGCACCTTGACGAAGGTGTGCTTGAGCCCGAGTGCGGGCAACAGGGTTTTCTCCATCGCCTGATCGAACGGCTGCTTCAGGCTCTGCGCCGCCAGGTAGCCGAACAGCCCCAGGCTCGGGTTGGAATACAGGCGCTGGGTGCCGGGGGCGAAGTCGGGTTTCCAGTGCTGGAAGTAGCTGATCATGTGCTGGCTGTTATCCGCCTTGGCGGGGAATTGCAGGGGCAAGCCGCCAGCGGTGTAGGTGCCGAGGTTGAGCACGCTGATGTGGTCGAACGGGCCGCCGCCCAGTGCCGGCAGGTAGTGGCTGGCCGGGTCTGAAAGCGTGAGTGCGCCGGTGGCGACGGCGTAACCGGCCAGGGTGGCGGTGAAGGTTTTGCTCACCGAGCCGACTTCGAACAAGGTATTTTCGCTGACCGGCTGGCGGGTGTCGGTGGCTGCGACGCCGTAGTTAAAGTATTGCGCCTTGCCGTCCCGCACCACACCCACTACCAGGCCTGGAATCGACTGCTGCTGCATCAGCGGTTTGACGTTGGCATCCACCACCGCCTGCAGGTCGGTGGCGGCCAGGCAGTTGCCGGCGGCGATAAAGACCGCGAGGGCCGTGAAATTACGCACGCCAGACAATAAATGTTGGGGCATGATAAGGCTTCCATGAGAATGATCGATTGAATGAAGAGCCTGCGCGGGCGAGGCCAATGTAGGCAGTTCGCCGGTCACGAGCAAACGATGATATCTCGCACCAGCCATTAGAAAATCTGGGGTCAACATGCTCCGTTCCCATTTGCCCCTCAACGCCTTGCGTGCCTTCGAGGCCTCTGCCCGGCATTTGAGCTTTACCCGCGCGGCCATCGAGTTGTGCGTGACCCAGGCGGCGGTCAGCCATCAGGTGAAAAGCCTGGAGGCGCAGCTCAATGTCGCCCTGTTCAAGCGCCTGCCGCGCGGCCTGATGCTGACCCGCGAAGGCGAAACCCTGCTGCCGGTGGTACGCGAGTCGTTCGACCGCATTGCCCATACCTTGGGCCAGTTCGAAGGCGGGCATTACCGTGAGGTGCTCACGGTGGGAGCGGTCGGCACCTTCGCCGTGGGCTGGCTGTTGCCACGCCTGCCGGACTTCCAGAGCCGCTACCCGTTCATCGACCTGCGCCTGTCCACCCACAACAACCGTGTCGACGTGGCCGCCGAAGGTCTCGATTACGCGATCCGCTTCGGCGCCGGGGCCTGGCACGGCACCGACGCTTGCCAGTTGCTCGAAGCACCGCTGAGCGTACTGTGTGTGCCCACGCTTGCCGAGCAATTGCACGCGCCAGCCGACCTGCTGAAGCACACGTTGCTGCGCTCCTACCGCGCCGATGAGTGGAACCTGTGGTTCCAGGCTGCCGGGTTGCCCGCCGATACGCTGGTGCCGCGCAGTATTGTGTTCGACTCGTCGCTGGCCATGATGGAAGCGGCGCTGCAAGGCATCGGCGTGGCGCTGGCACCGGCGCTGATGTTCTCGCGGCAACTGGAGAGTGATGTGATTCGCCAGCCGTTCGACGTCGGCATCAGCACCGGCAGCTATTGGTTGACGCGCTTGCAGTCACGGGCCGAGACCTCGGCGATGCTGGCGTTCAAGGCGTGGTTGCTGGAGGAGGGTGGGCGTGTCTGAGTTAATTTTTGAAACATAATGAAACATTTGCTCGGGGCCGGCGTTCTACCGCTACACCTGCACTGAGTTAATCAATGAAAATCCCGCGTCCCTCCGCCCGTATGCCCCACCTGATCCAACTGCGAAACCTGAAGATGGCACGCTCCGCCCACGCGTATGTGCGCGGCAGTACCGTGCAATTCTACGAATGGCTGCACAGCCAGATGGGCAGGCGCCTGCCTCAAGGCCCGGCGATCTGGATCTGTGGCGACTGCCACGCCGGCAACCTGGGGCCTACCGGTGACAACAAAGGGCGCATCGATATGCATATCCGCGACCTTGACCAGGCCGTGATCGGCAACCCGGCCCACGACCTGGTGCGCCTGGCGCTGTCCCTGGCCACCGCCGCGCGCGGCTCGGACCTGCCGGGGGTGACCACCGCGCGTATGCTCGAAGAAATGATGGTGGGCTACGAACAGGCGTTCAAGGACAAGCCCGATGAGGCACCGCCGCGTCCGTCCCAGGTCAAGGCGGGAATGCGCAGCGCTGTGGAGCGCACCTGGAAAAGCCTGGCCCGCGAGCGTATCGACAACGTGCGACCGACCATCCCGTTGGGCAAGCATTTCTGGTCGCTGTCGCGGGCGGAAAAAAATGCGCTGGAAAGTGTCTGCGCGTCGGATGAAATCCATCAGTTGGTCACTTCCCTCAAGGGCCGCCCCAAGGACGCCAAGGTCGAACTGCTGGATTCGGCGTATTGGGTCAAGGGCTGCAGTTCCCTGGGCCTGTTGCGCTATGCCGTATTGCTGGGGGTGGGCGACAAGGACGATGAGGAATACTGCCTGATCGACATCAAGGAAGCCGTCGGCGCCGCTGCACCACGCGCGGCGCGGGCGAAGATGCCCAGGGATAACGGCCGCCGGGTGGTGGAGGGCGCGCGCCAACTGTCGCCGGGCTTGGGTGAACGCATGGTGGCGACACGGTTTCTGGATCATGGCTTCTTCATCCGCGAACTGCTGCCCCAGGACATGAAGCTGGAACTGGATGAACTGAGTGAACTCGATGCCATGCACGCCGCCGGCTACCTGGCGCGCGTGGTCGGTATCGCCCATGCCCGGCAGATGGACCGGGCGACGCGCAAGGACTGGATGGCGGTGTTGCAGCAAAACCGCTCCAGACAGCTGGATGCGCCGTCCTGGTTATGGACCAGTGTGGTGCAGTTGGTGGGCAGTCATGAGCAGGGCTATCTCAACCATTGCCGCCGGTATGCCTTGGAACACTGATCCGGAATGTGGTGATGCTCCAATGTGGGAGGGGGCTTGCCCCCGATTGCGGTGTGTCAGTCACCATACTTGTGACTGACCCAGCCTCATCGGGGGCAAGCCCCCTCCCACATTTGGATTGCGATCAGGCCAGGTATCGGTGGAACCAGCCCAGTTGGCGCCCTGGTAGATGTACCGAGTGGGTGGGTAGCGATGAGCAGGGCTACCTCAACCATTGCCGCCGGTATGCCTTGGAACACTGATCCGGAATGTGGTGATGCTCCAATGTGGGAGGGGGCTTGCCCCCGATTGCGGTGTGTCAGTCACCATACTTGTGACTGACCCAGCCTCATCGGGGGCAAGCCCCCTCCCACATTTGGATTGCGATCAGGCCAGGTATCCGTGGAACCAGCCCAGTTGGCGCCCTGATAGATGTACCGAGTGGGTGGGTAGCGATGAGCAGGGCTATCTCAACCATTGCCGCCGGTATGCCTTGGAACACTGAACTGGAATGTGGTGATGCTCCAATGTGGGAGGGGGCTTGCCCCCGATTGCGGTGTGTCAGTCACCATACTTATGACTGACCCAACCCCATCGGGGGCAAGCCCCCTCCCACATTTGGATTGCGATCAGGCCAGGTATTTACGGAACCAGCCCAGCGTCCTTTCCCACGCCAGATTCGCCGCTGCCTCGTCATAACGCGGTGTCGAATCGTTATGGAAACCATGGTTGGCGCCCTTGTAGATATACGCTTCATAGGTGGTGCCGGCGGCCTTCAGGGCCTTTTCATACGCCGGCCAACCCTCGTTGATCCGCGTATCCAGCTCGCCGTAATGCAGCATGATCGGCGCCTTGATGCGCGGCACATCCTTGGCTTCCGGTTGGCGGCCGTAGAACGACACCGCCGCGCCCAGCTCCGGGTAGGCCACCGCTGCGGCATTGGCCACGCCGCCGCCATAGCAGAAGCCGGTGATGCCGACCTTGCCGGTGCTGCTGTCGTGGTGCATCAGCCATTCGATGGCGGCGAAGAAGTCGTTCATCAGCTTGGTCGGGTCAACTTTCTGTTGCAGTTCCACGCCTTTTTCATCGTTGCCGGGATAGCCGCCCACCGAGGTCAGGCCGTCTGGCGCGAGGGCGATAAACCCGGCTTTGGCCAGGCGTCGGGCGACGTCTTCGATGTAGGGATTGAGGCCACGGTTTTCGTGGACCACCACCACCGCTGGCAGCTTGCCGGCGGCCTTGGCCGGGCGCACCAGGTAGCCACGCACCGTGCCGTTGCCCTTGGGCGAGGGGTAGGTGATGTAGTCGGCGACGATGTCCGGGTCGGTGAATTTCACCTGTTCGGCCAGGGCATAGTTGGGGCTCAGGGCGGCCAGCAGGGCCGAGGCGGTGAGGCCGCCCAAGGTGAACAGCGCGGCGCGGTCGAGAAATTCGCGGCGGTTGATCTTGCCGTGCGCATAGCCGTCGTAGAGTTCCAGCAATTCGGGGGCAAAGTCTTTCGCGGTGAGACGAGTCATCGGTTCGGTCCTCGATTAGCGGTGCCAGTCAATGTAGACCAGGATCAGCTGTCACGGCCATGGGCGGCGGCGGCCAGTTGGCGTGTATCGACGCGCACGAACAGCGAATCACCGATGGCCGTGAGCACCTCGCCGGCGTACACCTCGCAGACCACACGGCTTTTGCGCCCCACCTCACCCTCGACCCGAGCGCGCAGGATAAGGGGCACGCCCATCGGCGTGGGCTTGATAAATTTGATGCCCAGGTTGCCGGTGACGCAGTCGATGCGCGGCAGGCTGCCGGGTTCGCGCTGTTCGGCGCGGTAGTGGTAAGCCATGGCGGTCCAGTTGGAATGGCAGTCCACCAACATGGCGATCAAGCCGCCGTAGACCAGGTCGGGCCAGCCGCTGTATTTTGCCTCGGGGTGATGTTCGGCGACGACATGGACACCATCGGCATCCCAGCGGCTCTTGATGTGCAAGCCATGGGGGTTACTGCCGCCGCAGCCGTAGCAGATGCCTTCCGGCGCGGTGGTGTCCTGTAGCGAAGGGGCGTGCATGCGGCGTCCTTATTGTTGTGGGTGACTATTCTGTTTAGCAGGACATGCACCTGATGGGAATACATCCATTTTTTTGCGGAGCGTGGCATGAAGCGTCGAATGCTGTCGTTGGCCGTTGTCCTTGGATTTATCGGCTGTGTCCAGGCGGCGGAGTACACGGACGTCAACCGCACCGCCAGCCAGATCAGTTTTACCTATACGCAGTTGGGGCAGCGGGTGTATGGCACCTTCGGCGACTTTGAAGGCACGCTGAGCTTTGACACGCAAAAGCCCGAGACCGGACATGCCTTGCTCAAGATCCAACTGGCGAGTATCGATGCCGGCAGCGCCGATGCGAACAACGAGCTGCAACGGGTCTCGTGGTTCGATACCGCGGCCTATCCGGTGGGCGTGTATGAGTCCACCGGTATCACGGCCCTGGGCGATAACCGCTTCAAAATCAGTGGCAACCTGACGATCAAGGGCACCACGCGTCCGGTGCTGCTCAGCGTGGTGCTCAAGGAGCTGGATGGCATCGGTGTGTTCGACGGGGAGTTCATTCTCAAGCGCGGCGACTTCAAGATCGGCGAAGGTGAGTGGGCCGGGAACAGCGTGGTGTCCGACGATATCAACATCAAGTTCAAGATGGTCGCGCCGCAGCGTTAGCGCGCGAACCGCTTGGCCCCGGCTACGCAGCCGATCACCGCGACCGTCACCAGCAGCATGCCCAGGCTGACCTGTTCATGCAGCACGCCCGCGGCCAGCGCCAGGCCGAAGAACGGTTGCAACAGCTGCAACTGGCCGACCGCGGCAATGCCGCCCTGGGCCAAGCCGCGATACCAGAACACGAAGCCGATCAACATGCTGAACAGCGACACATAGCCCAGGCTCAGCCAGGCCGGCAGGCTGATGCCGCTGAAGCCAGGCGGCGCCATGACCAGGCTCAACGGCACCACCACCGGCAACGACACCACCAGCGCCCAGCAGATCACCTGCCAGCCGCCCAGGCTGCGCGACAATGTGGCGCCTTCGGCATACCCCAGGCCGCACACCAGCACCGCCAACAGCATCAGCACATCACCCGCAGGTGCGGCGCTCAAGCCTTGGGCAAAGGCGTAACCCATCACCAGCACACTGCCGAGGATCGAAAACAGCCAGAACACCGGGCGCGGGCGCTCGCCGCCGCGCAGTACGCCAAACACCGCGGTCGCCAGCGGCAGCAGGCCGATGAAGACGATGGAGTGCGCGGAGGTGACGTATTGCAGCGCCAGCGCAGTGAGCAGGGGAAAGCCGATGACCACGCCGAGGGCGACGATGACCAGGGGCCTCCATTGATGGCGCGCGGGGCGTTTCTCCTTGAACAGCCACAGCAAGGCCAGCCCCAATAGAGCGGCGATGGCGGCGCGGATCATGGTCAGGAACACCGGGTCGAATTCCATCACCGCCAGGCGCGTGGCCGGCAACGAGCCGCTGAAGATCACCACGCCGATAAAACCGTTGATCCAGCCTTGGGTGCTGGCATCCAGGGTGCGCAGGGGGGATGTACGTTCCATGAGAGGCGTCCGAAAAGGATGAGTTGCGTGGGAGGCATCCTAGGGTCGAAGATAAAGACAATCAAAAAATTGTCATGGATACATCGCTTATGCCGCGCGCGCGTTACAAGTCGTTGGTCGATCGCTTCGCCGAGGCCATTCGCTCGGGCAGCATGCCACCCGGCACGCGGCTGCCGACCCACCGCCAACTGGCCGCCGAGCATGGCCTGGCGCTGGTCACCGCCAGCCGGGTATATGCCGAGCTGGAGGCCATGGGCCTGGTCAGTGGCGAGACCGGCCGGGGCACCTTTGTGCGCGAAATCGCGCTGCCGCCGGGGCAGGGCAGCGGGCAGATGAACGTAGCGGCGGGCATGCTCGATCTGAATTTCAACTACCCGTCCTTGCCGGGCCAGGCCGACTTGCTGCGCACCGCATTGCGCCAGTTGGCGCTGTCCGGCGACCTCGAAGCGCTGCTGCGTTACCAGCCCCACGCCGGTCGCCTGCATGAGCGCGCCGCCGTCGCGCGGCATCTGTTGAACCGAGGGCTGACGGTCGAGGCCGAACAGGTGTTGGTGGTCAGCGGTGCCCAGCACGGGTTGGCCGTGACGATGATGGCCTTGCTCAAGCCCGGTGATGTGATCGCTGTCGACGCCTTGACGTATTCGGGGTTCAAAGTACTGGCCGAGACCCTGCACCTGGAGATCGTCGCCATCCCGGTCACGGCCCACGGCCCGGACCTGGACCACCTGCAAGGTTTGTGTCGCAAACGCCCGGTGCGCGCGGTTTACAGCATGCCGACCCTGCATAACCCGTTGGGCTGGGTGATGAGCCTGGCGCAGCGCGAGCAGTTGGTGGCGATTGCCCGTCAGTACAACCTGATGATCATCGAGGACGCGGCCTACGCGTTCCTCGCCGAGGACGTGCCGCTGCCCTTGGCGAGGTTGGCGCCGGAGCGCACGGTCTACGTGGGCGGGTTGTCGAAAAGTGTCGCGACCGGCCTGCGCGTGGGGTTTATCGCCGCCCCTCTGGATTGGGTGAAGGCACTGGAGCGCACCATCATGGCTACCACTTGGAACGTGCCGGGGGTGATGAGTGCGATTGCGGTTGCCTGGCTCGAGGATGGCACGGTGGCGCAACTTGAAGCACAAAAGCGCGAGGATGCGCGGGCGCGGCAAGCCTTGGCGGCGCAGGTACTGAAGGGGGTGGCCTACACCAGCCACCCGTCATCGTATTTCCTGTGGTTGCCCCTGGCGGAAGAGGCCCGCGCCGATCAAGTGGCCATGACCTTGCAGCGCGACGGCATTTCCGTCTCCACCGCCGAGCCCTTCGCCGTTTCGGTCCACGTGCCCCATGCATTGCGCCTGGCCTTGGGTTCGGTGGACATGCCGACGCTGCGCGAGGCGTTGGTGAAGGTGCGCAAGGTGGTGCAGTGGTGAGCCCGATGGCTCACCGCTAGCCATCAGAATTTAAACGCCTGGCGACCGATCAGCAGCCAGTGGCCTTTTTGCTTCTGCCAGATCTGGAAGTTCTCGATTTCGGTCGGCACTTCCTTACCGCTGTTCACCGCCAGGGCCGAGAAGTGGTTGCGCACCAGGGCGGTATCGCCGCTCAAGGTGATGGTCTGCTTCTGCATTTCCAGGGTCTTGAAGCCACTGCGACCGGTCTCGATATCGGCGATGAACTCCTGCTTGTTCTGGATCTTGCCGCTGGAGTGGCCGTAGGTGAGGTTCTCGGCGGTCAGGCTCTGGAGCTGCTTGAGGTCTTTATGCAGCATGGCCTGGGTCAGGTGGTCGACCGCTTGGGCGACGTCTTTGTCGGCGGCAGGGGCAGCGGCCACGTACCCGCTGAACAGGCAGAGAAAACCGATCAGCACTTTGACGTTTTGCATGGGTGTTTCCTTATTGTTGTGGGGAGGTGTACGGGCAACATGTCGCTAGTCATGTTGTCGTACAACATTGCAATAGTCGCAGGGCTTTTGGAAAGTAAAATTTAGACAATTTGCGCATTGGCTTGGGTTGTGGAGGGTTGGCGAGGTTTTCTATCTTGTACGATGTCTCATCACAGGTTAAAACTAGTGTCCCGTCTAACAATAAAATAACGGAGATACCCATGGATTTTCCCCCTTTGCCTGCCCGCACCGACCACAGCCGCCGCGTATTTCTCAAGCGCTCCCTGGCGGTTTCGGCGTCGGTGGCTGTGTTGGGCAATCTGCCCGAGTTAGCGCAAGCGGCGGAGCCGTTGAGCCAGCGTTACCCCGACCCACTGATCAAGGTGCTCGACGACAGTTTCCTCGAGTTGCGCCTGTTCAACGCCAGCGTCGAACGGCTTGCCAGCGGTTTGCGCTGGGCCGAGGGGCCCGTTTGGATCGGCGATGGCCGCTACCTGCTGCTCAGCGATATTCCCAACAACCGCATCGTGCGCTGGGACGAAGTGACCGATAGCCTGTCGGTGTACCGCGACAATGCCAACTTCTCCAACGGCATGTGCCGGGATCGCCAGGGCCGGCTGCTGGTGTGCGAAGGCTCGACCACCTCCCGCGAGGGGCGGCGTATCACCCGCACCGAGCACAACGGCAGCATTACCGTGCTGGCGGACAGTTATGACGGCAAACCTTTCAACTCACCCAACGATATCGTGTGCAAGCGCGATGGCTCGGTGTGGTTCAGCGACCCGCCATTCCAGACCGGCAACAACTACGAAGGGCACAAGATCACACCCACCCAGCCCCATGGGGTCTATCGTATCGACGGCGAAAGCGGCAAGGTCACACGGGTGATCGAGGACCTCAATGGGCCGAACGGGCTGTGCTTTTCGCCGGATGAAAAGACCCTGTACGTGGTGGAGGGGCGGGCCAAGCCCAACCGGCTGATCTGGGCGATCGACGTCAACGCCGACGGCACCCTCGGCGCACGCCGCAAACACATCGAAGGCCTGGATTACGCCGCGCTGGACGGTATCAAGTGCGACGAGAGCGGCAACCTCTGGTGTGGCTGGGGTGGGAATGGCGACCCCAAGGCTGACCTGGAAAAGCTCGATGGCGTGCGCGTATTCAACCCGCAGGGCAAGGCGATCGGGCACATCTCGTTGCCGGAGCGTTGCCCCAACCTGTGCTTTGGCGGCCGCGAAGGCAACCGCCTGTTCATGGCCGGCAGCCATTCGATCTATGCGCTATTCGTCAACACGCGAGACGCCAGTTTCGCCTGACCGGGCGCTGAAAAAACCACTGTGGGCGTCGGTTGAGCGGCGCCCGCAGTGGCATTTTGGCGCTATGCTGCGTGCTCCCGAGGGATCAGAGGCACAGGCAAATGGATTTCAATTGGCACAGCGACCCCATCACCCGTAGCACCCCCGTCACCCCACGCTATAAAAACACTCAGAACGTGCGCCGTTTCATGCTCGAACACTGCGGCCCTGGGTTCAGGTTCGATCGGCCGTTCATGGCCTGGATCCGCAACGAGCAGCCTAAGACCCTGGGCGATGTCGTGGATGAATGGCAGCGTCGCCACAAGGGGGCATGACCATGGATCGAACTGACGGCCGTCACCCACGATTGAACCGCCGATGATCGCCCAAGGTATGGCGGTATTGCTCCACTACACCGCTTACGTGGCGCCGGGCGTGCTGCTGCTCGGCCTGTGGTTCGTGCTGACGCCCAGGTCATTGCCGGCGATGCGTATCCTGATTCTGCTGGTGGCCTTTGTGCTGATGCGCGATGTCATGACGCCGCTGGGGCTGTGGGCGCTCAGTGACGCCGTGCAGATTGCGTTCACGGCCAATACGTTTGTGCTGGCGGCGCTGGGTGGTCTGTCGCTGCTGCTGATTGCGCTGCTTGCCCAAATGGCGCCGGAATGGTCGCGGTGGGTTGTCTGGTCCAGGGGGCATCGGGCGCTGGGCCTTGCGGTGGGGCTTGTCGTGGGCTGCCTGATCGGAGTGCCGTTGCGGCTGTATCAGGGCATCGAGGCGCATGGGATCCCTGGCTACTGGGTATGGCTGCCGGGCATGGTGGTGTTGGCTTATGGCGCCAACGCCTTGGAAGAAGTGCTGTTTCGCGGTTATTTGCAGGGGTATCTCGAGCAGCAACTGACGCCATTACGGGCGGCCTTGATCAGTGGCGTGGCCTTTGCGGCCTGCCATGCATTCCTGGCCCTGAGCGTCACTCAGTTGGGCTGGCCGGTGTTGCTGTTTACTCTGATCGAAGGGCTGGCCTGTGCGTTGGTGCGCATGCGTTACGGCGTGTTGGCGGCGATATTGACCCATGGCACGGCGATCCTGTTGATTGCGGTGCCGCTCACGGTGTGATGTGAGCGGTGATCAAGCTTGTGTGGGGCGCTAAATCTGTGATTCAGCGTGCAAAGCGAGTGGACTTTTGTGGCGAGCGGTCTTGCTCTAATGACATTCAGTTAAGCGTACATTGCCTTCTGTAGGAGCGAGCTTGCTCGCGAAAAACGTCAACGATAACGCGTGTTGCCTGAATGAACGCGGCGCCTGTGAGTTCTTCGCGAGCAAGCTCGCTCCTACAACCCCCGCACCCGCCGTGATAACTGGCGGTGCGGCGGGTACAGCGCCGTCAGGGCCATTGTCGGGACTGGCAGGTGTGGCAGCACTTCCACCAGCGTCCCCCGGGCCAGTTGCTGCATCGCATGATAATGGGGGGCCTGGATCAACCCGTATCCGGCTTCGCAAGCAGAGAAATAGCCGTCTGAACTGTTCACCGCGACAGTCTTGGCCAGGTTGACGCTCCGCAACTCGTTCGCTAATGCGAATTCCAGCCCGAAGCGTTTGCCGCTGGCGCTGGACACATACTCAACCATCTGATGCCGGGCCAGGTCGTCCAGGGTTTGGGGCACCCCCATACGCTCCAGGTACCCGGGGCTGGCCAAGGTCAGTTGGTCCATCATTGCCAGCGGCCTGGCCACCAGTGATTCGTCCAGGGCCGGGCCACCGCGCAGCACGCAATCCACACCTTCACGGATCAGGTCCACCGGGCGGTCATTAAGGCTGATCTCCAGTTCAATCTGCGGGTAACGCGAGGTGAACGTCGGCAACGCGGGGATCACGATAAGGCGCCCGATACCCGACGGCATATCAATGCTCAGGGTGCCGCGCGGGTTCTGGCTGCGGGTAGAAAACACCGCTTCGGTTTCCTCCAGGTCTGTCAGCAATTGCACGCAACGCTGGTAATACGCCGTGCCATCCAGGGTCGGACTGACCTGACGCGTCGTGCGCTGCAACAACTGCACGCCCAGGTGTGCTTCCAGTTGCTTGATCAGGATCGTCACCGACGCGCGTGGCAGTTGCAGGCTGTCGGCCGCCTTGGCGAACCCGCCCAACTCGACAATCCGGGTAAACACGCGCATTGCGTTGAAACGGTCCAAATCTCGCCACCTCTATGGATTATTTAGATTTTACGAATAGTGATAGTGCTTTTAGCCGGTTTATCCCGGTTTTGTCGAGGGTAACAATAGGCGCCTACCTCAACAGGAGCTGCACCCATGCACACTCGTCAACTCGGTAAAAACGGCCCACGTGTTTCCGCCATCGGCCTCGGCTGCATGGGCATGACCGACTTCTACACCCCCGACACCGATACCACCGAGGCCACGGCCACCCTGCATCGCGCGCTGGAACTGGGGGTCAACTTCCTCGACACCGCCGACATGTACGGCCCGCACACCAATGAACAACTGATCGGCCAGGCGATTGCCGGCAAACGCGAGCAAGTGTTCCTGGCGAGCAAATTCGGCATCGTGCGCGACCCGGCGAACCCGGCGCGGCGCGGCGTCAATGGGCGTCCCGAGTACATCCGCGAGGCCATCGACGGCACGTTGCGGCGGCTGAGCATAGAGACACTGGACCTGTATTACCAGCACCGCATTGACCCTGAGGTCGCCATCGAAGAAACCGTCGGCGCCATGGCCGAACTGGTCAAGCAAGGCAAGGTGCGTTACCTGGGCCTGAGCGAAGCGTCCGCCGCCACCTTGGAACGCGCCCACAAGGTGCACCCGATCAGCGCGCTGCAAAGCGAATATTCCTTGTGGAGCCGCGACCAGGAAGACAACGGCTGCCTGGCCGCCTGCCAACGCCTGGGCATTGCCTTCGTGCCCTACAGTCCGTTGGGCCGGGGCTTTCTCACCGGCGCCCTGCAAAGCCCGAACGATTTCGGCGCCGATGACTATCGCCGTCTCAGCCCACGTTTCCAGGGCGATAACTTTGCGAAAAACCTGCAACTGGTGAAACAGGTACAACGCCTGGCGGCTGACAAAGGCGTCACCGCCGGGCAATTGGCTTTGGCCTGGGTGCTCGCGCAAGGTGACTTCATCATCCCAATCCCCGGGACCAAGCAGCGCAGGTACCTGGAACAGAACGTAGCGGCTGTATCGATCACCCTCACCCCGGCCGAACTGGCGGCGTTGGACGCCATCTTCCCTGCCGACGCCACAGCTGGCCTGCGCTACCCCAAGGAAGTCATGGCAATGCTGGATATCTGACGAGCCCTGCCAGGGAGCCCCTTTATCAAGGGGCTCCCACTTCCTTGCACCCTCGTACCTAAAGCTATTGCGCGCCAAGCCGATAGCCCTACGAAGCTCTAACAAAGCCGCGTCGACAATAAACGCTTCGTAAGGACGACCCCCATGCCCCCACTGCGCTCTATCCAAGCTCGCTACACCGTGTTCCTGGTGCTGTTCGTCCTGATGCTATTGGTGTTGACCGTCGTGGGCATTGGCCAATTGGTCGCGCCCACCCTGCGCCAGACTGAAGAGCAGGTCGTACTCAATCGCATCGCCGAGGTTGCGGTACAGATCCAGGGCGAGTTGAACAAAGTCCAGGCCCAGCAACGCACCATCACCCAAACCATCCCCCTGCTCGACAGCGATGCCATCGACAAGGTCCTGCCAGGCCTGGTGGACCAGTATGGCGAGCTGAAAGTGTTCGGCGGTGGTATCTGGCCGCTGCCCAACCAGCGCACGCCCGGGCGCAACAAGCACAGCACCTTCTGGCACCGTGATGCGTCGGGCAAGCTGGCCGTGAACACCTTCTGGAACAGCGACCCGGCGCCCAACTACTACGACCAGAGCTGGTACAAGGGCGGCCTCGCCGCGCCACGCGGGCAATGTGCCTGGGCCGCGGCCTACAAGGACGACGCCAGCCAGGAGCCGCGCACCAACTGCGCCATGGCCATCCAGCGTGATGGCGCGGCGTATGGCGTTGCCACTATCGACGTGACCCTGGGTTTCTTCAACGACCTGGTGGCGAGCAAGGAAAAAGACATCGGCGGGCAAATGCTGATCGTCGAAGGCGACGGCAAGATCATCAGCAACAGCACACGTATCAACAGCCCGGTGGTGCTGAAGAACATCAGCGAACTGAGCGGCACCTCGGCGTTCGCCGCCATGATCAGCAAAGCCCTTGGCCAGCGTGACCAGAAGTTGCAACGCAGCGAGTTCGACAACCAGGGCGTGGCCAGCACCTTCTACATGCGCCCGATCGAAGGCACGCCATGGTTCCTCGCGACCGCCCTGCCCACCTCGCTGATCACCGCCCAGCGCGATGACGTGCTCGGCACCCTGGCGCTGCTGCAAATTCCCATGGTACTGCTGCTGGTGCTGCTGGCGGCCTATGCGATTCGCCAGTTGGTCCAGCGCATGAAAACGCTGAAAAGCAACATCGACGCACTCTCCGCCGGCGACGCCGACCTCACGCGACGCATCACCATCCGCGCCGAAGACGAACTCGGCGCCATCGGCCACTCGGTCAACCGCTTTATCGTCTACCTGCAAAACATGATCGGCGAAGTGACCCTGGCCACCGGGGCCATGTCGTCTGGCCTGGCGCAATTGCAGCAAACCTCGGCGCAGACCAACAGTATCCTGGTGCGGCATGCCTCGGAGACCGACCAGACCGTCACCGCGATCACCGAAATGAGCTCCACCGCCGACACGGTGGCGCACAACGCCGCCGAAACCGCTGCATTCACCCAGCGCGCCAATGAGCACGCCGACCGCTCCCGTGTGGTCGTGGGTGAAGCCTCTACCAGCGTCAGTGCGTTGATCGGTGAAGTCGCCAGTGCCACCCACACCGTGGAAAACATGCGCCAGGACGCCGCGCGCATCACTGAAACCCTCGGGGTCATTGGCGCGATTGCCGGCCAGACCAACCTGCTGGCACTCAACGCGGCGATCGAAGCCGCGCGTGCCGGCGAGCAAGGCCGTGGGTTTGCGGTGGTGGCGGACGAAGTGCGTGCGCTGGCGGCGCGGACCCAGGCCAGCACCTCGCAGATCAATGAGATGCTCGCGCGCCTGACCACGGGCGTGAGTTCGTCCGTGGCGGCCATGGAAAACACCCAGGCCAGCTGCCAGTCGGCGGCGGACGCTACCGCACGGGTGAACAGCGGCCTGGATGAGATGGCTGGCTCGGTCAGCCATATCAACAACCTCAGTACCCAGATCGCCACGGCCGCCGAGCAACAGAGCGCAGTGACCGAAGAGATCAACCGCAGCATGGTGCAGATCCGACATATGGTCGAAGAGCTGGTACAAAGCGGCCATGCCACTGAAACCAATACACAAAGCCTGCTGGATGCGAACGGTCGGGTGATTGCGTTGATGAGCCGATTCAAGGTGCGCTGATAAATGGATGAAACACTCCCGTGCAATACGCGGGAGTGGGACTATTCTGACAGCTCACGGTGCATAGTTTCGCCACACAGGAGGTGTGCCATGCGCGCTGAGCAGTCGATTCGCCTGGAGCGGATCAGTCAGGAACGTTTTATCCAGGCCCCTATCGACGCCGTCTATGACTATGTGACCCAACCGGATCGATGGCACGAATGGCACCCCACCTCCCTTGGTGCCGAGACCGGCACCAGCGGCTCACTCCCCGCCGGCGCGCGTTTCACCGAGGTCATCGACCTGCTGGGTGTACGGGTTCCCATGAGTTATCGCGTGCAGATCGCGCACAAGCCTGGGGAGTTCAAGACCGTGTTCACCTCCCTGGCTGTCGACGGCTCCCTACACTACGTCTTGCAACCCTATAACGGCGGCACGCTGTTCAAGCGCGTGTTGACCTATGAGACGGAGTTGCAACTGGCGAGCTTGCATGAACGCATGATCGAGCTGTCCACGATCGCGCTGGACCAGCTCAAGCACCGGCTGGAAAATCCCGACTTCGTATAATTTTGAAACATTACCACTGGCGTCGCGCACCGGCGGCGCTGGCTTGCCCGCGATGACGTGGTCATGATCGCCACCATCCCAATGGCCACCTCCTGCTGACGAGACCTTCCATGAAAACCCCTTTGCGCCTGGCCCTGCTGTCAGCCCTGTTCACCACCGCCCTGGCCCAAGCCGCCGACTTGATACCCATCGACGTACACCGCGACGCTAATTGCGGCTGCTGCAAAAAATGGATCAGCCACCTGGAAAATAACGGTTTCAAGGTCAATGACCACGTCGAAACCAACATGAGCGCGGTCAAGCAACGCCTGGGCGTCGCCCCGCGCCTGGGTTCCTGCCATACCGCGGTCATCGACGGCAAATTCGTCGAGGGTCATGTCCCCGCCGAACAGGTGTTGGCGTTGCGCAAGCGCGACGACCTGCTGGGCATCGCCGCACCGGGCATGCCCATGGGGTCGCCGGGGATGGAAGTGGACGGTCAAGCCGAGGCCTATCAGGTCATTGGCCTGACGCGTGACGGCCAGGATGTCGTGGTCGCCGAGTACCCGGCGCACTGATCGGTGTTGGTTGGTTACCTCGGGCTGTTCGTCGCGGCCTTTGGTGCCGCGACCCTGCTGCCGCTGCAATCGGAAGCCGTGCTGGTGGGCTTGCTGCTCAGCGGCCAGTACAGCTTGTGGTGGTTGCTGGGCATCGCCACTTTAGGCAACGTGCTGGGGTCGCTGGTCAATTGGCTGTTGGGCCGCTGGGTGGATCACTTCAAGGCGCGACGCTGGTTCCCGGTGAGTGCCCGGCAACTGGACAAGGCGCGCGGCCATTACGCGCGTTGGGGGCACTGGACGTTGTTGCTCAGTTGGGTGCCGATCATAGGCGACCCCCTGACCTTGGTGGCCGGGGTGATGCGCGAACCCCTGTGGCGCTTCTTGCTTATGGTCTCTATCGCCAAAACAGCGCGCTATGGCCTCGTAGCCTATCTGACGGGGCCTTGGACATAGTCATCTGTCGGCGCTGACCGGAAGGCCAATCTGTACCAACTGGCGCAACGATTCATTCAACTCCGGCGTAGAACCCTCAACAATCCGCGGCTCCACGACGTAATAGAGGTACGGTTTGTACCCGTCGAATCGTTCAAGGTCCTGGCGGTAGATCAAACGCTGCACGGGGGCGCCTTCTGGCCACGAGTCGCCGACCAGCTTCGACTCGCTGAACACCACCACATCATTCAATCCACGGACATAGCGCATGATCAGGGTCAATTTATCCTGCGCTTGACGCCATGGGTAATAGGGAATACTCACCAGCGCGGAGTTGGGAATAGGATGCACCGTATGGCCGGGGTATTCGGCAAAATAAGGCGCCTCAAGCCTGACAATCGAGCCGAATACCTTCGCAACGGTGATTCTCGAATACAGATCGACGGCAGGATTCTGCTTCCTCAGCACATACTTGATTTCCACCCGGCCGCCTGCAGCGGCACGCACCACACCATATGGGACATTGTGCGTGACCGTCCTGCCAGCCGTGATGACCCGTTCAAAATCACGATGCACAATCACACCCCCGTTGGGCGGGTAGGACCGGAAGTCTATGTCGTACAGACTTCCCGCCGGGGCGATGGCTGCAGAGTTGTGCATCTCGATGAGCAGGTCCTCGCCATTGAGTCGCTCTATATCGATAGTGTCAACGGGGCCATCGGTGATAATGGCCGGGCCCTCTAGCCGCGTACTATCCAGGTTCACCTGCACCTTGGTATCTGCGGACCTGTCCGTCGACGTGTTGCCTACCTGGTCCACCAGTAAAAACCCTACCAACAGGTCGGTGCCGTCGCCCCCTTCCATCAGTTGGTCACGACTGATGTTGAACACGGTTTCGCGGCCAACCCCCGCCACTTGTTGGATGATAAGGACGCTTGCCCAAGAGAAATGGATCATGTCCCGGGCATGCATGTTCGGATAGGGGGCAACTGTCACCGTTACCCCGCGTATGGCATCCGGAGGGTCAATAATCGTGGTCGACAGGGTGAACTTGAGCTCTGAATGCCCTACGCCAGGGAACGGTGGATTATTGTTTCTTCCACCCGGCAGGTCAGTCTTCACCAACACGCTCAAGGTGTAGGAAGCGGCCTCGCCTCCCTCTTTGAAATGCACCACGTACCCCAGCCGCACCTCACCATCAGGAAGGTTCTTGTGTTCAATGCTGAAGAAATAATGGTTGGCCGCCTCATCGCCCTCCTTGAGCATCAGGGTTGCCAATTGCAGCATATCGGGCATGCGCACGATATTGATCACATCGCCCGGGCTTGCCAGCCAGTTCCTGTCCACCACCACCGTCAAGCCATACGTCAGCAACCAGAGGCCAACGCCCCCGTCATAGCCAATGACGTTTTGCTTCATACCCGGAATATTGAGGCGATCGAGTTGCCTGGGTTGGCGGGGTGATTGGGGGGCCAGGGCAATGTCCATGGATTCTCTCCGACTGATCAAGCGAACACTCAAGCGACGCTATTGAGCGGTTGGTGTTATCAAACAATGATGGGCGGGGCATGGCTACTGTCAGAGTTGACAGGTAGCGACCAGTGGTCTCAACACCGGCCGCTTCTCGTTCCATTCGTCGCCACCTGTCAGAGTTGACAGTAGTCAGCGGTCCTCGCGCAGAGGTTCAATTTCGCCATACGCCTGCGAGGAAATCCTCATGATCAAGCACCCTGCACCGGTCAATCCGTTTGTACCCGATCTGCCACCGGTCGAGATTGGGCTCTTGCAACCCCCTATCGTAGGCGACCACGAGCGGGCCGATGGTGGCATCGGCATTCGGCATACCGAGATTCCCCTGGTGGTGCATATTGCCCGTCCGCCTTCAACGCCCAAAGGCACCAGCTTTGAGTTTTACTGGGCAGGCGTCGCGGTGGCGTTCAACCAGATTCGCGACGGCGACGAAAACCTGACCCGTATCCCCTTTACGATCTCCCAAAATTTCATTCGCGAGTCGTGGGCCGACCCGGTACAGGTCAGGGTCATCCGTCTCAGTGGGAACCCTTCGGAAACCATGCCGTTGCGGTTGCGCGTCAATCTGCGTCGTCCAGGAGGCATCGCGCCGGAACCCACCCAGCCCGGCAATCGAAAACTGGTCCTGGTGCTGCCGCCCGATGTAGAAATTGACGGTATCAATGATGACCGTGCCAAGCTCGGTGTTCAGATAACGTTCCGACACTGGGAGAATATGGCGCCCTATGATCTACTTCGGCTGGCCTGGGGCAACGTGATCATAGAGTACCGAGTGCAACCCGCTGACGTCGGGTCTGACATCAAGCTCACCGTGGAGTACCCGACGATTATCGATGTCGGCGACAGCGAGCAATTGCCAGTCGCTTTCCAAGTGATAGGCCCCACCGGCAATGGTCCCGACCCAAGGGCTCTGTGGTCGGTCATAACCTGGATATCGGTGTACCTGCGCAATGATCGTTTGGACCCTCCCTGGTTGGATTTTCCCGATACGGCCCCCACCATCGACTTGGCTCAGTTGGGCAATCAACACGTAAGAATCGGGCTCTATGTCTCAGCCGCCAATGCCCGGATCTACGAGCGCGTCTTTCTGATTTGGGCCGGGACCAATGAAAATGGCTCTGTACCCCATATTGACGATCAGGTGTTACCTGGGGGCAGGACTTACTATTTCGACGTACCGAATGCCTTGGTCAAGGCCATTGCCAGTGGCAGCGCAACCGTTCACTACTTGCTGGAGGGTAACGGGCAGCCGACCAAGCGCTCGCACAATCTGTTCCTGTCGGTTATCGGTGAAGCGCTGAAATGGCCCGCCCCCTGGGTGGTAGAGGCGGTAGGCGACATTATCCCCCCAGGCCCTGCCAACGCCACCGTCAGCTTTCGTGAACAGGACACCTGGCGACCCGACGACCTCATCCAGATCACGCTGTTGGTCAGCAACCCCAACATCACGACTGAGTACAAGCAGAGCAAACGGTTTGACAGCATCCCGAATGACAAGGGCGTGCTCTCGTTCACCGTACCGGGTGAAGATATCAAGCGGTTTGACGGGTTGCGCGTGCAGGTGTTCTACACCCTTCTGCGCACCGGGCAGGACTCACTGAGCGAAACCTATCAAGTGGGCGAGCCCAAACGCGATATGCCCCCACCCAAGATCGAAAAGGCATCGGGCGCTCAACTGGACCCGGACGATGTAAAGAATGGCGCCAAAGTCATTGCCCCCTTCGCCAGCACGCGCGCAGGCGACCAGATGATCTTGTGGTGGACAGGCCCGCTGGCCAGCACCCAAGTCGACTACGATGTCCACCGGGATGGCGAACTCGCTGAGTTCGTGGTGCCGTACGTCTTTGTCGAACGCAACCTTGATCAGGACGTAATTGTTTCCTACACCCTCAAGCGTGGGCTGGAACCGACGCGTTACTCCGAAATCACGTCCGTGCTGATTGCCCGAGGCCTGATGGACCTGCCACCACCGGACTTGGTCCGAGCCACGATCACCGGGCCAGGCAGGGCCACGCTGGCGCCGCTGGATGCGCTGAATGGCAGCGACCTGGTGGTGCGCTACGTGGGGATGCTCGACACCGACTCCATCAAAGTGTCCATGCTCGGTAGGCAAGGGCAAGGCTCGCCGGACATCCCGGCCAAATTCGGCAACGAATTAGCGGGAGAGGTCGTGTTCGACATCCCCCGGCAGGCCATTGCGGCCAACATAGGCAATAGCGATCAGTTCATGACGTTCAAGTACGTGGTCACCCGCAGGGGTGAACCGTCGCCGGACTCTGAGATATTGACCGTGAAGGTGCTGCCTATTCCGTTGGATGAATTGCAGAAAACCATCATCCGTATCAACGAAGCAGATCAACAAACCCAAATACTCGACCTGGCAAAAGTGATTGACGGGGCGACCGCCCATATTGGCACCTGGCACTTTATTACCGAGTTCTGGCCGGTTTGGCTGACGTTGACAGGCAAAAAGAACGGCGTGAATTACCCGATCACCCTCCTAAACGGCAGCGGGGGTGATCGTGTCAATGGCGACTGGATAAACCAGGGTCGCTACGAACATCCGATCCTGGCCACTTACCTCAATGAATTGGACCACGCTTCGACGCTGACGATGGAGTTCTCGGCCGCGTTCAGCACCAGCCCAGAACGGGCGGATGCGATCGTGTTTCCACCGGTGATCTACTCCGTTTTAAAAGCGCCGCCGTTGACTATTGGCAACTCGACCATGATTTTGAACGGGCGAGCCATCGTCGCTCCCGGCTGGCCACGAAACGGCCAGGAATACCCGGGCAATGCCCAGATACGCGAGGCAGAAGGGGGCTCGCCTCCTTACTCATACCGTTCAAGAAACCCAGGTATCGCGACGGTCAACTTAAACGACGGCAAGGTCAGGGGCATGGCTAACGGAAGCACCTATATCGATGTAGAAGACAGGGCAGGCAATACCGCGTCATACCGTGTAGAGGTCAGCAACGTATGGCAACTGCGTGAAAATCGTGCAGGAATGAATTGGAGCCAGGCCGTCGCCTGGCGCAAATCACTACCTGGCGCTGTAGGTATCTATTATGCCGATGGCATATCGTTTATGCGGACCGTATACGGTTCGCCATTACCCGTTCCGTATGACTCATATTACTGGCTGGGGGTTGAAGAGGGCTGCGACTTCCTCACGGGCGTGTTTTGGGATTCCATGAGGCCGGATATCGTGCGGTGTATCAACAGAAATACATACACATGGGCCTGGTGTCTGCAGCCATGACGTGCGGCCAAACGGGACGAGCGTGATATGCCGGCCTGAGCGACCGCCCCTGCCATATGCTGGTGGCATGGAACTCGGCGTCGATTTGCGACATGATCCTCACCCGGCCAGTGTATTACGCATTCAAGAACCTGCGGATGGCAACCCTGCTGCTGATCGGCACGTCCGCCACCACCGCCATCGGCAAAGACCTCGGGCCGCCGGTATTCCCCATGCAACCCTGGTGGAATTCCCGGGGTTAGGCCATGCACCGAAAACGCAAGAACCGGCCCAGTTTCACACCGCACTGTTGCAGGGCCTGAGCGCCCTTTAATCCAACCTTTTTCGAGGCACTCGTGAATGTCGGTACAGATTGCAGTCATTGATGATTGGCAGAATGTGGCCCAAGGCGTGGTGGACTGGTCGGTCCTGGACACCGTCGGCCAGGTGCACTTCCTGCACGATTATCCGGCGCAAACCACCACGATGATCGAGCGCCTGAAAGGCTTCGAGGTGATTTGCGTAATGCGCGAACGCTCGACCTTCGATCAACCCCTGCTGCAAGGCCTGCCGAACCTCAAGCTGCTGGTGACCGGCGGCATGCGCAATGCCGCCATCGACATTGCGGCCGCGAAGGCCCTGGGCATCCAGGTATGTGGCACCGACAGCTACAAGCACGCCGCGCCGGAACTGACCTGGGCGCTGATCATGGCCTCCACCCGCAACCTGCTCGCCGAAGCCAATGCCCTGCGCGCCGGCCACTGGCAAGTGGGCCTGGGCGGCGACCTGTACGGCAAGACCCTGGGTATCCTCGGCCTAGGCAGCATCGGCCAGAAAGTCGCACAGTTCGCCCAGGTGTTCGGCATGCGGGTGATCGCCTGGAGTGAAAACCTTACGCCGCAGCGCGCCGCCGAAGCCGGGGTGACCTGGGTCAGCAAGCGCGAACTGTTCGAACAGGCCGACATCCTGACCATTCACCTGGTGCTCAGCGAACGCAGTCGCGGGTTGGTGGATGCGCAGGCGCTGGGCTGGATGAAACCAAGCGCACGGCTGGTGAACACCGCGCGCGGGCCTATCGTGGATGAGCAGGCGCTGGTGCAGGCCTTGACCGCTGGTCGCCTGGCAGGCGCTGCGCTGGATGTGTATGCCGAAGAGCCGTTGCCGGTCGATCACCCGTTCCGCCACTTGCCCAACGTACTGGCCACGCCCCACGTGGGGTATGTGAGTGAGCAGAACTACCGGCAGTTTTATCAGCAGATGATCGAAAGCATCCAGGCTTGGGCTGATGGAGCGCCCATTCGCCTACTCGGCTGACGCACCAATAAGGGGCGGCCTGCACTCATGATGGGAATACCCTCTCTGTGAAGAGCAGGCTTGCCCCGCGGTGGGGCGCGAAACGGCCCTGAAAACTGGCAACGGGGTGCAAGCCGCCAAAACCGTTTGGGAGCGCTTCGCACGCCAGCGCAGGGCGAGCCTGCTCGCCACAACCCTCGTTACAAGTTTTTGTCCTACAAAATTCCCACATAAACCCTACAGGCTCTGGGATCTGTCCTAGACTCATGACTGATGGGTCCGTTCCAAAACAAAAACCCCGCAAAAAATCGAAACTTTACAACTCTGCCGTAGGTCCAGTTTTAAGGTGGCGCGAGCGCACGCAGTTCACAGCCGATGCCCGTCCATCCAATCTATTTCAGCTGACCGTGCATCTGGCATAAGCCTTGCCAGTTTGTATAACGCTTGTGCGCCTGGCCGCAGGATGCGGTCTTCGGAGCTAGTGGCAGCGGGCCGTTAGCCGACCAACACGTGGGAGAGAATTATGATCAGTGCCGCTGTAGAGACTCAGGGAGAGCGTTTTAGTAAGCCGGCAGGGGGGCCCACCTCGTTGGCCGACCTGCCCAACACTGTGCGGCCGATCGTGAGTCAGAACCCGAACCGAAAGAAAGTCTTGTTCGTCACCTCTGAATTCGCCGACCTGGTCAAAACCGGAGGCCTGGGCGACGTTTCCGCCGCCCTGCCCCGCGCCATGGCGCACCTGCACGATGTACGAGTGCTGATCCCGGGCTACCCGCAGGTGATGGAAAGCGACAACCCGATCCATATCATCGGCGAACTCGGCGGCCACGCCGCGTTGCCGCCGTGCAAGATCGGGCGCATGGACCTCAAGGATGGCCTCGTCATCTACGTGCTGATCTGCCCCGAGCTCTACGAGCGCGAAGGCACGCCCTACGGCGCCAACAACGGCCGTGACTGGCCCGACAACCATATCCGCTTTGCCCGCCTGGGCCTGGCCGCCGCCGACATGGCCGCCAACCTCGCCCAGATCCACTGGTGCCCGGACCTGGTGCACGCCCACGACTGGCCAGCTGGCCTGGCCCCGGCCTATATGCACTGGCGTGGGTCACGCACGCCAACGCTGTTCACCATTCACAACCTGGCCTATCAAGGCGTGGTCAGCCTGGCCTCGACCCCGGAACTGGGCATTCCCCCCCATGCCCTGCAACAGGAAGGCATGGAGTTCTACGGCAAGATGTCGTTCCTCAAGGCCGGCATGGCGTACTCCAGCCATATCACCACGGTGAGCGCCACCTACGCCCAGGAAATCACCACCCCGGAATTTGGCTGCGGCCTCGACGGCTTCCTCGCCGCCAAGACCCAGCAAGGCTTGCTCAGTGGTATTCCCAACGGCATCGATGAAAGCTGGGAAACCTCCACCGACACGCACCTGACCCACAACTTCAATATCGGTGACTGGGAAGGCAAGGCAATCAACGCTGCCCACGTGCGTGAGCTGTTCGGCCTGCATGACTCCACCGGCCCACTCTTTGCCGTGGTCTCGCGCCTGGTCTACCAGAAAGGCCTGGACCTCACCGAAGCAGTGGCCAGCTTTATCGTCGAGCACGGCGGCCAGATCGCGATTATCGGGCGCGGGGAGCCGGAGGAAGAACAAGCCATGCGTGAGCTGGCGCTGCGCTTCCCTGGCCAAGTCGGTGTGCGCATTGGCTTCAACGAGACCGATGCACGCCGCATGTTCGCCGGCAGCGATTTCCTGCTGATGCCTTCACGCTATGAGCCTTGCGGCCTCAGCCAGATGTACGCCCAACGCTTCGGCTCGCTGCCGGTGGCACGCAATACCGGCGGCCTGGCGGACACCATCGAGAATGGCGTCACCGGGTTCCTGTTCAATGAGTCCACGGTGCAAAGCTATGAGGAAGCGCTGAGCCGTGCGTTCAGGGTGTTCGCCAACAAAGGCCTGCTCAATGCCATGCGCAGCCGCGCCATGACCCAACCCTTCAACTGGTGCCAGGCGGTAGAACCCTACGCCGAACTCTACGAACAACTGGTGGCCAAGGCTCTGGGGAAAACCACTAAATAATCAAGGGAGGTCTTCATAGATGCCGTTACGGACTTTGGAAACCTGGCCCCACGGCGCAATCATGTTGGACGCGCAACACACGCGTTTTGCCTTGTGGGCGCCAGACGCGTTTTATGTCAGCGTTGAATTGGAAGACGGCCGGTCCCTCGCCATGTTGCCTCAGGCAGAGGGCTGGTTCGAGATAGAGATCCAGTGCCCGGCGGGCACGCGCTACCGCTACAACATCGATGGCGAAATGGATGTTCCCGACCCCGCGTCCAGGGCGCAAGCCTCGGACGTGCACGGTTGGAGCCTGGTGGTCGACCCGCTCGCCTACCCATGGCGACACAGCCAGTGGCAAGGCCGCCCCTGGCATGAAGCGGTGATCTACGAACTGCACGTCGGCGCGATGGGTGGGTACGCCGGTGTCGAGAAACACCTGCCACGCCTGGCCGAGCTGGGCGTCACCGCAATCGAATTGATGCCTCTGGCGCAATTTCCCGGCGAGCGCAATTGGGGCTATGACGGGGTGCTGCCGTATGCACCGCACGCCGCCTACGGCTCCCCCGAACAGCTCAAGCACCTGATCGACAGCGCCCATGAACATGGCCTGGCGGTGATCCTCGACGTGGTTTACAACCACTTCGGCCCTGACGGCAATTACCTGGGCCAGTACGCCAAGGGCTTCTTCCAGCAGGATGTGCACACACCTTGGGGCGCGGGTATCGACTTCAATCGCCGCGAAGTGCGGGATTTTTTCCTCGATAACGCGCTGATGTGGCTGCTCGAATACCGCTTCGACGGCCTGCGCCTGGACGCGGTACACGCCATCGACAACCCCGGTTTCCTGCAGGAGCTGGCCCACCGCGTGCGCCAACAGGTGGACACCGGCCGGCATGTGTGGCTGGTGCTGGAAAACGAACTCAACCAGGCCCACCTGTTGAAGCACGATTTCGACGCGCAATGGAACGATGACTTTCATAATGTGTTGCATGTGTTGCTGACCGGCGAAACCGACGCCTATTACAGCGACTTTGCCCAGGAGCCCACCGCCAAACTGGCGCGTTGTCTCAGCGAAGGCTTTATCTACCAAGGCCACACCACCCGCCACGGCCATGAGCGCGGCGAACCCAGTGGCGACTTGCCACCCACGGCCTTCGTGGCGTTCTTGCAGAACCATGACCAGATCGGCAATCGCGCCTTGGGCGAACGCTTGCATCAACTGTGCTCGCCGCAGGCGTTGCAGGCCGCCACGACCTTGTTGCTGATGTCACCGATGATCCCGCTGATGTTCATGGGCGATGAAGTCAACGCGAGCGAGCCGTTCCTGTTTTTCACCGACCACCATGGCGAACTGGCCGAAGCGGTGCGTGAGGGCCGGCGCAATGAATTCGCCGATTTCGCCGCGTTCAAGGACCCCGAACGGCGCGAACACATCCCAGATCCCAACGCGCTGCCCACCTTTGTGCAATCGGCGCCGAACCTGGTGGAAAACGAACACGCCCACTTCTACCGCCAGCTGCTGAGCCTGCGCCACCGGCATATCGTGCCGCACCTGCCGGGCAGCGTGGCCTTGGGCGCGCACGTGCTGGCAGACGGCGCCGTCAGCGCGCGCTGGCGCCTGGGCAATGGCAGCCTGTTACAGATCGATCTGAACCTGAGCCGTGCGCCCCTCGATTGCCCCGCGCCGCCGCAGCTTCTGTTCCAAACGCCCGCCCATGAAGGCCCGCACCTGGCGCCCTTCAGCGCGCGCGTCACCTTATCCCCTGTTGGAGAGCACCTTTGAGTGAAGCGAACCTGGAAATACTCGCCAGCCGAGCGGGGTTGGCCGTCGATTGGATCGACGCCAACGGCCGCCCGCAACGCGTGACAGCCGACGCCTTGCGCGCGGTATTAAAAGGCCTGGGCCACCCGGCCGACAACGATGCCCAGGTCGATGCCAGCCTGCTTGAATTGGAGCAGGTGCAACAAGACAAACACTTGCCACCCCTGATGACCGTCGACAGCGGCGATGGCTTGGACCTCGGGCATTTCTTTGCGCCCGACACCCCCTGCCGCGTCCACCTGGAAGACGGCGAAACCCTGCAACTGCGCCTGGACAGCCACGCCGTGTTGCCCGGAGTGATCGCCCTCGGCTATCACCAGGTGCATATCGACGACCAGACCTTCACCCTCGCGGTGGCCCCCACTCACTGCTACAGCGTCGCCGAAGCAGTCGACACCGCCACCGCCCGCGCCTGGGGCCTGAGTGCCCAATTGTATTCTTTGCGCCGCCTCGGCGACGGTGGCTTTGGCGACACCCTGGCCCTGGAACACCTGGCCCGTTCGGCCGCCGAACGCGGCGCCGATGCCTTGGCCATCAGCCCGATGCATGCGATGTTCAGTGCCGACCCCGAGCGCTATAGCCCGTACTCGCCCTCGAGCCGGTTATTTCTCAACAGCCTGTATGCATCGCCTGGCTGCGTCCTCGGCGAACGTGAAGTCCGTAACGCCATTGAGGCCTGCGGCCTGGCGGAGGAACTGCACGCCCTGGAACAACACACCCTGATCGATTGGCCGGCCGCCGCCAAGGCCAAGCAGCGCCTGTTGCGTGCCTTGTATGAAGACTTCCGCCACGGCCACCACCCGCAACACGCCGACTTCCTGAGCTTCCGACAGGCTGGCGGTGAAGCCCTGGAAAACCATTGCCGCTTCGAAGCGGTGCAGGCCGTACGCGCGGCCGCGGGCGAATCACTCGACTGGCGCCACTGGCCGCAGGAATGGCGTTCGCCACAGAGCCCGGCACTGGTGCATTTCGCTGAAGAGCACGCGGCCGATATCGGCTTTTATGCGTTCAGCCAATGGCTGATCGCCCGTTGCCTGGAGCGCGCGCAACAGGCGGCACGTGGCAGCGGCATGGGTGTCGGGTTGATCGCCGACCTGGCCGTAGGCGCCGACGGCGGTGGCAGCCAGGCCTGGAGTCGCCAGGATGAGTTGCTCGCCGACCTTACCGTGGGTGCGCCGCCCGACATTCTCAACCGCGCCGGGCAAGGCTGGGGGATTTCCGCATTTTCCCCCGAAGGCCTCAAGCGCAACGGCTTCCGGGCCTTTATCGAAATGCTGCGGGCCAACTTTGCGCATGCCGGCGGCTTGCGCATCGACCATGTGATGGGCCTGCAACGCCTGTGGGTGATTCCCATGGACGCCTCGCCTCGTGAAGGCGCCTACCTGTATTACCCGGTGGACGACCTGCTGCGCTTGCTCGCCCTGGAATCCCACCGCCACCAGGCCATCGTGCTCGGTGAGGACCTCGGCACCGTGCCCGACGGCCTGCGTGAAAAACTCATTGGCCGTTCGATCCTGGGCATGCGCGTGCTGTTGTTCGAACAAGGCCACGATGGCCAGTTCAAGCCGATCCTCGACTGGCCGGACAACGCGCTGGCCACCACCAGCACCCACGACTTGCCGACCCTCAATGGCTGGTGGCACAGCCGCGATATCGACTGGAACGTCCAACTGGGCCTGATCGACGCCCCCACTGTGGAGCAATGGCGCGAGCACCGCCTGCGTGAGCGCCAGGCGTTGCGCCAGGCCCTGAGCCAGGACCCGCAGAATTTCATCGATGAAATCCGCAATGAGACCGACCACATGATCGACGCCAGTGTGCGCTACCTGGGGCATACCCGCGCGCCGCTGGTGTTGCTGCCGCTGGAAGATGCGCTGGGCCTTGAAGAACAAGCCAACCTGCCCGGCACCACCGATACCCACCCGAATTGGCGCCGTCGCTTGCCCGGCGAAGCCTCCAGCCTGCTCGACAATGCCGGCGCCGCCCGCCGCCTCGAACTGCTGGCCGTCGCGCGCAACCAAGCCTATGAGCGTGACCGATGAACGTACTGCCCCTGCGCGCAACCCAGCGCCTGCAATTCCATAAAGGTTTCACCCTGGACGACGCGGTGCCACTGGTGCCGTATTTTGCCCAATTGGGTATCAGCCACCTGTACGCCTCGCCGCTGCTCGCCGCCCGCGCCGGCTCGATGCACGGCTATGACGTGGTCGACCCCACCCGCGTCAACCCGGAACTGGGCGGCGAAGCGGCATTGCGCCGGCTGGTCGCCGCACTGCGTGAACATAAGATGGGGCTGATCCTCGACATCGTCTCCAACCACATGGCCGTCGGTGGCGCCGACAACCCGTGGTGGCTCGACCTGCTCGAATGGGGCCGCCTGAGCCCCTACAGCGAGTTCTTCGACATCCAGTGGCACTCCCCCGACCCGCTGCTCAAGGGCCAATTGCTCATGCCGTTTCTGGGCAGCGACTACGGCGAAGCCCTGCAAACCGGCACCCTGACCCTGCATTTTGACGCCGCCCATGGCACGTTCTACGTCGAACACTACGAGCATCGCTTTCCGGTCTGCCCACGGGATTACGCGGCGATCCTCGGCGCTGATGAACAGCTCAAACCCCTCGCCGACCGCTTCAGCGCCCTCGCCTATCAGGACGACGCCTACGCCGAAGCCGCCTGGCTCAAGCAGGCACTGGTCGAGCGTGCTACCCACGGCGCCGTACGCGAGGCCATCGAACACCGCCTGGGCGAATTCGATGGGCGCCAACCCGACGGTTTCCAGCGCCTGCATCACCTGCTCGAACAACAAGCCTACCGCCTGGCCAGCTGGCGCACCGCGGCCGACGATATCAACTGGCGGCGTTTCTTCGACGTCAACGAACTGGGCGGCCTGCGCGTGGAACGCGGCGCGGTGTTCGAAGCCACCCACGGCAAGATCTTCGAGCTGATCAGCGAGGGCCTGGTGGACGGCGTGCGCATCGACCATATCGACGGCCTGGCCGACCCGCGCGGGTATTGCCGCAAATTGCGCCGGCGTGTCGATTCACTGTCGCCACAGCGCCATCTGCCGATCTTCGTGGAAAAAATCCTCGGCGAAGGCGAAACCCTGCGCGAAGACTGGCAGGTGGACGGCACCACCGGCTACGAATTCATGAACCAACTGTCGCTGCTGCAACACGACCCGCAGGGCTTCGAACCGCTGGCCGAGCTGTGGACCCGACACAGCGAACGGCCCTCAGCCTTTATCGAAGAGGCTCGGCTGGCGCGTCAGCAGATTCTCAATGGCTCCCTGGGCGGCGACTTTGAAAGCGTGGCCCAGGCCCTGTTGCAAGTGGCCCGTGACGATGTGATGACCCGCGACCTGACCCTGGGCGCCATTCGCCGCGCCTTGCAGGAGCTGATCGTGCACTTCCCGGTGTACCGCACCTATATCAGCGCCCGAGGCCGCAGCGAGCGCGACGACGTCTTTTTCCAGCAGGCCCTGGCCGGTGCGCGCAGCACCTTGAGCGAGGGCGACTGGCCGGTGCTCGATCACCTGGAAAAATGGCTGGGCGGGCAACCCTGGCGCGACCGCCCCGTCGGTCGCGAGCGCAAGATACTCAAGCACGCCTGCGTGCGCTTCCAGCAACTGACCTCGCCGGCGGCCGCCAAGGCCGTGGAAGACACCGCGTTCTATCGCTCGGCGGTATTGTTGTCGCGCAACGATGTGGGCTTCAGTACCGAGCAGTTCAGCGCCCCCGTGACAGACTTCCACCGCGTCAACCAACAGCGGCTGCAGACGTTCCCCGACAACCTGCTGGCCACTGCCACCCACGACCACAAGCGCGGTGAAGACAGCCGCGCACGCCTCGCGGTACTGAGCGAATGCGCACCGTGGTATGCCGGACAGGTGGAGCACTGGCGCACCCTCGCGGCGCCGTTGCGCAATGACACCAGTAGCCCGTCGGCCGGTGATGAGCTGATCCTCTATCAAGTGTTGCTCGGCAGTTGGCCTTTGGACCTGCATCTGGACGACCGTGAAGCGCTCCAGGCCTATCAACAGCGCCTGTGGCAGTGGCAACAGAAAGCCTTGCGCGAAGCCAAGCTGCAAAGCAGTTGGAGCGCCCCCAACGACACCTACGAACAAGGGGTAGAAGCGTTCCTTTCGCGCCTGCTGCTCAGCGACGACGGCCTGCCCCTGCGCACCGCCATCGCCAGTGCCGCCCAGGCCATCGCACCTGCCGGCGCGGTCAATGGGCTGGCGCAATCCTTGCTTCGCCTTACCGTGCCTGGGGTACCGGACCTGTACCAGGGCGATGAGTTCTGGGACTTCAGCCTGGTGGACCCGGACAACCGTCGCCCGGTGGATTTCAACGCGCGGCAACGTGCGCTGAATGCACCACTCGACCTCGGCGAGTTGCTGTTCAACTGGCGTGACGGGCGGGTCAAACAGGCGGTGATCGCCCAGGCGCTGGCCTTGCGCAAGGCCCACCCCGAGGTGTTTCAACAGGGCCGCTACACGCCCCTGGATGTGGTGGGCCAACACGCCGAACACGTGGTTGCATTTTGCCGCGAGCACCAGGGCAAACGCGTGCTGGTGGTGGTGCCACGCTGGCCCCATCGCCTGCTTGAAAAGGGTGTGCACCCCCAGATCAATGCGCGGGTTTGGGGCGATACACGGGTGAAATTACCGTTCGCCGCGCCAACCGAAAACTGGAAGGGACTTTTTCATACAGTCGCAGTCACACCAGACAAGGAGCTGTTGATCAGCACTGCGCTGGGGGATTTCCCGGTCAATGTCTTTATCAATCCTGATGATCAAGAAAGCTGAAAATTTTCTGTGAGGAGCATTGTGATGAGTACTGAAGACAAACGCATTCGCGAATTGGCGCATCAAATCTGGGAGTCCGAGGGCAAGCCCCACGGTCAAGATGCACGCCACTGGGAGATGGCGCGCAAGCTGGCAGAGGCCGAAGCGCTGACGCCGAGCAAACCCAAGCCGGCCGCCAAGCCCAAGACCGCGCCCAAGCCAGCGGCGAAAGCCAAGCCTGCGGCAGCGGCCCCAAGCAAACCGGCTCCCCCGGCGGCAAAAAAGCCGGCGGCGCCAAAAAAGCCCAAGCCTTAAGCCTCGTGACCTCATGAGCCACCTGCCGATACGGTCGGCAGGTGGTCATTTCACTTTCCCGATTGTCAGCTGAACCATGTCAGCACGGCCGCGTTCGGCCCGAAAAAAGACCCTTGCAGGAGCAACACAATGAGCAAAGCCGATAACCACCAAGCGGCCCCGGCCCACGAGCCATCGCGGATCCGCGAAGGTTTGCCCTTCCCCCTGGGCGCGACCTGGGACGGCCTGGGTGTCAACTTTGCCCTGTTCTCGGCCAACGCCACCAAAGTCGAGCTGTGCCTGTTCGACGATACCGGCGAAGTCGAAATCGAACGCATCGAACTGCCTGAATACACCGACGAAATCTTCCACGGCTATCTGCCCGACGCCCACCCCGGGCTGATTTACGGCTACCGCGTGTACGGTGCGTATGACCCGGCCAACGGCCATCGTTTCAACCACCACAAATTGCTGATCGACCCCTATGCCAAACAGCTGGTGGGCGAACTCAAATGGTCCGAGGCGCTGTTCGGCTACACCATCGGCCACCCGGACGACGACCTCAGTTTCGACGAACGCGACAGCGCCCCCTTCGTGCCCAAATGCAAAGTCATCGACCCGGCGCACACCTGGGGCAACGACCAGCCCGTGCGTGTGCCCTGGGACCGTACGATCATTTATGAAACCCACCTGCGTGGCATCAGCATGCGCCACCCATCGGTGGGCGAGTCGGTGCGCGGTACCTGCGCCGGCCTGATGGAAGATGACGTGCTCAAGCATATCCGTCAGTTGGGCATTTCCTCGGTCGAGCTGCTGCCCGTGCACGCCTTTGTCAACGACCAGCACTTGCTGGAAAAAGGCATGACCAACTACTGGGGCTACAACAGCATCGCGTTCTTCGCCCCCGACCCACGCTACTTGGCCAGCGGCAAGATCGCCGAGTTCAAGGAGATGGTCGCGCACCTGCACGAAGCCAAGCTGGAAGTGATCCTCGACGTGGTCTACAACCACACCGCCGAAGGCAATGAGCGCGGCCCGACCCTGTCCATGCGCGGCATCGACAACGCCTCTTACTATCGCCTGATGCCCGACGACAAGCGCTTCTATATCAACGACTCCGGCACGGGCAACACCCTCGACCTGAGCCACCCGTGCGTCCTGCAGATGGTGACCGACTCGCTGCGTTATTGGGCCAACGAAATGCACGTCGACGGTTTCCGCTTCGACCTGGCGACCATCCTCGGCCGCTACCGTGACGGCTTCGACGAGCGCCACAGTTTCCTCGTCGCCTGTCGCCAGGACCCGGTCCTGCGCCAGTTGAAACTTATCGCCGAACCCTGGGACTGCGGCCCCGGCGGCTACCAGGTGGGTAACTTCCCGCCAGGCTGGGTGGAATGGAACGACCGTTTCCGCGACACCGTGCGTGCCTTCTGGAAAGGTGACGACGGCCAGCTTGCAGATTTTGCCGGGCGCATGACCGCCTCCGGCGAGATGTTCAACCATCGCGGCCGTCGCCCGTACAGCTCGGTGAACTTCATCACCGCCCATGACGGTTTCACCTTGCACGACCTGGTCTCCTACAACGACAAGCACAACGAAGACAACGACGAAAACAACCAGGACGGCACCAGCAACAACCTGTCCTGGAACCACGGCGTCGAAGGCCCCACCGACGACCCTGAAATCAACGCACTGCGCCTGCGCCAGATGCGCAACTTCTTCGCCACGCTGCTGCTGGCCCAAGGCACGCCGATGCTGGTGGCCGGGGACGAGTTCGCCCGCACCCAGCACGGCAATAACAACGCCTATTGCCAGGACAGCGAAATCGGCTGGGTCAACTGGGACCTGGACGACGACGGCAAGGCGCTGCTCAAGTTCGTCAAACGCCTGATCAAGCTGCGAATGGCTTATCCGATCCTGCGTCGGGGTCGCTTCCTGGTGGGCGACTACAACGAAGATATCGGCGTGAAGGACGTCACCTGGCTGTCACCGGATGGCAACGAGATGACGACCGAGCAATGGGAAGACAGCCATGGTCGCTGCCTGGGCATGTTGATGGATGGTCGCGCCCAGGAAACCGGGATTCGCCGCGCGGGCGCCGATGCCACCTTGTTGCTGGTGGTCAATGCCCATCATGACATGGTCAATTTCCGCCTGCCGCCGGTGCCGCAAGGTGAGTTCTGGACCTGCATGCTGGATACCAACCAGCCAGCGGTACGCGGCCAGGAGCGCTTTGAGTTCGAACATGAATACGCGGTCACCGGCCGTTCGCTGTTGCTGTTTGAATTGCAGCGTGACGACGAGGTGTGACATGGCCTTGCATGGATTCCTTCAAGGCTACCCAGGCTATGCGGACACGCAGGCCCTCGGCGCCGCCCTGAAGGCGCTTCAGGCAGAAGGCCTGGATCAGTTGCCGTTGCCCGGCAGCGGCCAGACCCTGGAGCGCCTCAGCGGCCTGGCGCAGGTAGCCGGGCATGACTTGCGCCTGTGCAAGTTGTTCGAAGGCCATACCGATGCCCTGGCAATTATCGCCGAACTGCGCAGCCCCTTGCCGCCCTTGGGCAGTACATGGGGCATGTGGGCAGCCGAACCGCCGACGGCCAAGGTCCGCGTGCGCCGCGATGGCTCGCGCTTGATCCTTGAGGGGCGTAAAGCCTGGTGCTCCGGCGCGGCGGTGGTCAGCCATGGGCTGCTCACCGCTTGGAATGAACAGGATCGCCAGCAGCTGGTCGCGGTGCAGATGCATCAGCCAGGCATCACCGTGACCGATGAGGGCTGGAACGCCGTGGGGATGGCGGCCACGGGCAGTGTCGAGATCCTTTTCGACAATGCCCTGGGCATCGCCGTCGGCGCACCGGGCGACTACCTGGCGCGCCCGGGTTTTTGGCACGGTGGCATCGGTATTGCCGCGTGCTGGTATGGCGCCGCACAGCGCCTGGCCGAAGTGCTGCGCGCGCAGTGCAGCAAACGCCCAGAGCCCCATGCCCTGGCCCACCTGGGCGCGGTCGACAGCGCGTTGAACAGCGCAGCCTGCGTACTGCGGGCCAGCGCCGCACAGATCGACCGGCAACCGCAGGCCGACGCCCGACAACTGGCCCAGCAAGTGCGCGCCGCCCTCGAGGATACGGTTGAGCAGGTGATGCGCCACGTCGGTCGCGCGACCGGTGCCGGGCCCTATTGCAAGGACCCGCACTTCGCCCAGCTGATGGCGGACTTACCGGTGTTTGTGCGTCAAAGTCATGCCGAACGCGACCTGGCCGCCCTCGGCGAGCAGGTGGCGGGCGGCGCCCCAGGGAGGTGGCAGTTATGAAACCCAATCCCATTGTGGGCCAAGGCACCCCGCTGCATCAGTGGCAGGCCTCGCCCCATATGGCGCAGTTGCCCCTGATCAGCGTTGAGCAACTGGTGCCCGAGGGCCATCGCGCCGTGATCATTGCGCCGCACCCGGACGATGAGGTGCTCGGCTGCGGAGGCCTGCTGCAGGGCCTGGCCGCGCTGGGCCGGCCGATCCAACTGATCTCAGTCACCGATGGCCGTGCCAGTCACCCTGGCTCGCGACGCTGGCCGGCGGAACGGCTGAGCGTGGTGCGCCCGCAGGAATCGGCCCAGGCCCTGCACCGCCTTGGCGTGCCGCTGCACCGCTTGAAATGGCTGCGCGCGGGCTTTGACGACAGCCGGGTCGCCGCACAGGAAGCCGCGCTCGCCGCGTTCATCCAGCGCTATCTCAAGCCCAACGATGTGGTGTTCACCACCTGGCGCGAGGACGGCCATTGCGACCATGAAGCGGTCGGCCGCGCCAGCGCCAAGGCCGCCTTGGCCGTGGGGGCGAGCCTGTTCGAACTGCCCGTGTGGACCTGGCACTGGGCAACCCCCGAAGACAGCCAGGTGCCCTGGCACCGTGCGCGCAAACTGCCCCTGGCGCCCGAGGTGGTGGCGCGCAAGCGCCATGCTATCCATGCGTTTGCCAGCCAACTGGAGGGCGACCCACATATCGGCCTGCCACCGGTGTTGGCGCCCTATGTGGTGGAACGTTTGCTGCAACCCTTTGAAGTGGTGTTTGTATGAGCGTGGCTACGCCGTATTTCGATCAGTTATTTGCCGACAACGATGACCCATGGGCCTTCCGACAGCGCTGGTATGAACGGCGCAAACGCGCGCTGACCCTGGCCGTGTTGACCCGCCCACGTTACGCCTCGATCTTTGAACCCGGCTGCGCCAATGGCGAATTGAGTGCCGAACTGGCGCCGCGTTGCGATCGCCTGGTGTGCTGCGATACCGCCAGCGCCGCCGTGGCACTGGCCAAGACCCGCCTGATGGGCTTTGCCCACGCCCACGTCGAGCAAAGCCGCCTGCCGGAGCAATGGCCCGGCGGCCGCTTCGAGCTGATTGTGCTGAGCGAACTGTGCTATTACCTCGATGCCGACGACCTGGGCCGCCTGATCGAGCGCGCCCTCGCCAGCCTTACCGACGACGGCCAGTTGCTCGCCTGCCACTGGCGCCCGCGAATCGAGGGTTGCCCGCAGACCGCCGAACAGGTACATGCCCTGCTCCATGAACGCCTGGCGATGCGCTCTGTGGTTCAACACCACGAAGAGGATTTCCTGCTCGACCTGTGGAGCCGTGAAGGCCATTCGGTGGCGACCCTGGAGGGGCTGCGTTAAAAAACGGGGTGACTCGATGTGAAAACCTTCGATCCTTGACTATGCTGAGGAAGCCTTGCCGGCACTCCAGGGTTGGAGTGCCGAGCAATCGTCGCGGCGGAGCCTGCGGCGAATAACGAGAGTCGTACCGACAACGGGCACGACCCGCACCAACCGACAAGGATGTGACACCCATGAAGCCCGCTTCCCTGAGCGAAATCCGTCGCGGTCCCGCGCAAATCTGGAACAGCGCGCCCCAGCTGGCGCAGATCCCCGCGATTCAACTCAACTCATTGGTGCCGGCCGGCGCGCGCGTGGTGATTGTCGCGCCCCACCCTGGCGATGAAGTGCTGGGCTGCGGCGGTTTGCTGCAACGCCTGAGCACCCTCGGACACCCCCTGCAATTGATCTCCATCACCGACGGCAGCGCCAGCCATCCGGGTTCCCATGTGTGGCCCGCCAGCCGCTTGAGCGTGGTGCGGCCCCAGGAAAGCGTCGAAGCGTTACGACGCCTGGGCATGCCGCTGCACAGCCTGAAGTGGATTCGGGGCGGGTTCCGCGACACTGGCCTGGCCGCTCACGAACAAGCGATGAGCCAATTTATTGCGCGCTACCTGCAACCCGGTGATGTGCTGTTCACCACCTGGCGCAACGATGGCAATGACGACCACGATGCCGTCGGCCGCGCCAGCGCCAAGGCGTGCAGCCTGGTCGGCGCGTGCCTGTATGAGCTGCCGATCTGGGCGTGGCACTGGCCGGCGCGGGAAAGCGCGATGATCCCCTGGCAGCGCGCACGCAAGGTGCGCCTCGACACCTGGAGCGTCGCGCGTAAATTGCACGCCGTCCATGCCTTCGCCAGCCAGTTGGTCGGTGACCCGGCCATTGGCCTGGCGCCAATCCTGGCCCAGGTGCTGCTGGAGCGTATACGCGATCCTTATGAGATCGTGTTGATCTAGCCTTCCACTCGTCCATACCTGTTATTTCTGACAGTAGCGGCCTACGCAATGTGCGTCTAAGGTGCAAAAAGCCCTGCACTGGTTGAGGTGCAGTCGAGAAAGCCATGCCAACCCTTTGCATTGGCCGGTGTTTTCAGATGCAGGTAAGCCGCAGTCCCTGATCCGTATCGCGTTCGTTGTTGCCATGGTTCGGACCGCACCTGGATACCAGGTGCGTGAACAACATGCCTCTGCTGCGAGGACGAATCATGCGCACACCCACTCCTGCTTGGCTGTACGCGGGCATCCTGTCATTGATGGTTCTGACGACCTGGCCGCTTCTCTCCCAGGCGGCGTGTACGATCAACATCACCTCCGGCGACGACACCTCCACCTGCGACAGCGGCACCGCGCCGGGCTTCACCGACAACGCGGGCAACAACACCCTCGACATCCGTGACAGCGGAAGGATCACCGGCAACGTCACCTTCGGTGCGGGTAACGATCTCGTGGATGTGAATGGGGCGACGGCAGGAATCGACGGCGCACTGAATCAGGGCGACGGGAGCAATATCTTTCGGCTTAACCTGGGAACTGTCGGTTCCGTAACCCAGGGCTCAGGCACGGATGTCATACAGATCAGCGGTGGCAAGGCCGGTGCGATCAGCCAGGGGGGCGGGATCGACAGCTACGCCCAAAGCGGTGGGACCGTTGATTCCGTGTCCCAGGGTGACGGTCATGACCGGTTTACCATGAGTGGCGGCACCATTATCGGGATCTTCGATGACGGCGACGACGCGCTGATGACCGACGGGCTGATCGGGTCGGTCAACATGCGGCTGGACAATAACGTGTTTGATATGCACGGCGGCAGGATCGTCAACAACCTGACGACGGGCTTTGGCCTGGACCGCATTTACGTCCGTGGCGGTTCCATCGGTGGCACGATCAGCCTGGGCGACGGCGATGATTTGATCGAGGTTTCAGGTGGCGAGGTGGGTGCAAATGCCGGTTCGGAGATTCGCATGGGTAACGGCGATGACACCCTGCTCTGGACCCGCGCCGGTATCATCCACAGTCCAATACGGATGTCCGCCGGTGACGACAAAGTGGTACTGACGGCCCTTACGGAAACAACGCTGTCCCCTACCCCGCAGATCGACGGTGGGCCAGGTAACGACACGCTCAATTTCGTTGCAACGCAATCAGCCACTCCGTCGCGTTACGTCCAATGGGAGAACGTTAATCTCACCAACGCCTCGCAGTTGAACCTGGGTGCTGGCGAACTGGTCCTCGGTGACCTGCTGACCCTGACCGGGACCCTGAATATCGATCCTACCAGCACGCTGTCAGCCACCGCTGGGGCCATATCGCCTTCCGCCGCCGGCCAACTGGCGAACCTGAACAACAGCGGCCTGATCGACATGACCACCGGCAGCACCAGTGCCACCGACACCCTGACAGTCCACGGCAACTACAACAGCACCGGCGGCCGGCTCGCGCTGCAAAGTCAGTTGGGCAGTGATGGCTCGGCCGCTGACAAGCTGGTGATCAGCCAGGGAGCGATCCTGGGCTCCACCGCCATCAGCGTCAGCAACCTCGGCGGAGCCGGCGCCGAGACCTTGCAGGACGGTATCCAGGTGGTTCAGGCGCTCAACGGTGCAACCGGTACCACCAGCAGTTTCTCCCTGGCCGCCCCGGTATCGGCGGGAGCCTATGAATACTTCCTGTTCAAGGGCGGCGTCACGGCGGGCACGGCGGAAAACTATTACCTGCGCTCCACGATACCGGTGACCCCGGAACCGCAGCCCGAAGGCCCGGTGACGCCTTTGCCTAATCCGGTGGAAGACACCCCGGACCTGCCGACCAACCCAGGTATCACCCCCATCCCGATCTACCGTCCGGAAGTGCCGATTTATGCAGCGCTCTTCCCCGCTACGCAACAAGTCGTCCAGGCCATGCTGTCGACCTTCCACGAACGCATGGGCGACCAGCGCCCGCAGCAACTCGATGCGTCGACGGCCGGTTGGGGCCGGGTCTATGGCAACAGCGGCCGCCAGAGTTTCGCCGGTGCCGTGAGCCCGACGCTGAACAGCTCGGTGACGGGCTTCCAGGTGGGCAGTGATGTGTATACCCACACCCATGACAACGGCCAGGTGCAGCACGCCGGGTTCTTCGTCGGCCACAGCAGGCTCAAAGGCGATATCAAGGGCTTCAACCTCGGCTGGCAGGACAAGGACGCTGGCAACACCACCTTGCGCGGGGACAGCCTGGGGGTTTACTGGACGTTGATCGGCGCCAACCAGGCCTACCTCGACCTGGTCCTGATGGGCACCCGTTTCGACGGCAACAACGAGTCGGACCGTGGCGTGAAGATGAAGACCCGCGGCCACAACGTCACGGCCTCGGCCGAAGTGGGCTGGCCGTTCCCGCTGACGCGCAACTGGGTGGTGGAACCCGAAGCCCAAGCGATCGTCGGCAAAACCCACCTGGACAGCCAGAATGACGGAATTTCCGACGTGTCCTACAACGCCGACACCAGCCTCACCACGCGCCTGGGTGTACGCCTGCGCGGCGACTACCAGGTCCGTGGAATGCCCTTGCTGCCCTATGCACGGGCCAATATCTGGCATACCTCCGCCGGGCAGAACACCGTCACCTTCAACGGGGTGACCGATATCGACACCGAGCAGAAGTCCACCACCCTGGGCCTCAGTGTCGGCACCACGCTACAAGTGACCAAGGACTTCAGCGTGTACGGCGAATTGGGCTACAACAGCAACCTGGACAGCAACGCCTTTGACGGTCGCCAAGGCGCCGCCGGCATGAGAATGAAATTCTGACCTCGCCTGTGTATCGCAGTGTGTACGGCAGCCACTGCGATACATAGGGTTTAACCCGGCGTCGGTGCTGAAACAGTCCGGATACAGCAGCACGATCAACTGTGAGCCATACGCACACCAAGCCGTAGGAGGCTCACCATGCACACGCCGCAGACTCGTCGCTGCAAGCCCCCGAGGCGTTTGCCCAGGCGGTGGTGGATGCAGACCATCTGTGACGTGAGCGCGAAGACTGCGACACCGCGTTCACGCGGCCGGTGCCCTGGCGATGGGGGCCGAACACTGTCCGGCCCCCATCGCCCCCAGGATCATCTGCGCCGTTTTGATCACTGCCATTTCGACTTTGTATGCTCCTACAGTCGAATGATGGCATTATGCCTCACCCTTTATCGTACGCATGGAGCGACCGTGACCCACGTTTTCACCCCTTCCGACACCCACCTCGCCGCTGGCGTCCCCGCGAATTTTCCGTTCTTCAAGCGCCTCGGGATGTTCGTGCTGGCGGCATTCATTTTCATCTTCGGCACGATTCCCGGATTGTTGCTGGCGCCCCCCGCCACCCAGGCTTACGGGGCATTCATCACCACCCTCGGTCCTGTCGCGCTGCTGCTATGTGCATTGTTCGCCTGGCAACATCGGGCCGATCTGGGCGCTACGTTTCGCGGCAACGACTTGCGCAGACCGCTGCGTGTCGGCGCCATCAGCGTTTTCGCCGTCTATATGCTTTGTGGCCTGTTGGTTGCGGTGCTGGGGCTGCCACGGGAAGCGTTCATGGCTGAGCTGTTTGCCGGCCTGACCACCTGGCAAACGCTGATCAAGCTGGCTTCGTTGATGATCCTGGCGCCTATCACCGAAGAACTGATGATGCGCCACTACGCACTGCGTCTGTTTCCCTATGAACGCAGCCACCTGTGGAAATGGGTTTCGGTTCTTGCCACCTCCGCCCTGTTCACCAGCCTGCATACTCAATACGGCAACTGGCCAACCCTGGCGCTGATATTCGCCGTTGGGTGCATCCTTGCCCTTGCACGCATCGCCAGCGGTGGCCTGCGGGTGCCGATCCTGCTGCATATGTTCGCCGAAGTGATCGCCTGCAGCCTGGATTGGACCTGGGCATCAGCAGGGCTCTACGGCTGATCAGAACAGGCCTGATGCCTGGGTGATACCCCGCTCGTAAATCCAGTTGAGCGCGCCGTCAGACCGCCCGGATAGGCGGCCTGCGACGGGCTCATGGGCAAAAGCCGCGCCCCTGCCATGTGAAAAACTTGTTAACCCTCTCTGCCCCAAGGCTTTTTTTGGCCGCCTTGATCTGTCAAGCTGATGAGAACAATTATCAACAGCTTTACTATTTGCCAGGAATGGTATTCAGGGAGAGTCAGGTTCATGTCTGTTCAACACCCAGGCGGCAAGGTTTTTTCACCCAGTTTTATGGCGATGGCGATGTGCCTGGCAACGTCCCAGGCGACCTTCGCAGCCGACACTGAAAAACCAGCACCGCTGGAACTGGGGGCTACCGAAATCTCCGGCCAACAGCTTGGCGACACCACCGAAGGCACGCAGTCCTACACCACCGGCGAGATGGCCACCGCCACCAAACTGCCCCTGAGCATGCGCGAAACGCCCCAAGCCGTGACGGTCATCACCCGTCAGCGCATGGACGACCAGGCCATGACCAGCGTCAACGACGTGGTCAAGAACACGCCGGGGCTGTTCCTCAGCCAAGCCAGCGGGCCGGGCCGGCAAACCTACAAATCGCGCGGTTTCGACATCGACAACATGATGTTCGACGGCCTGCCCAGCGCCTATTCCGGCTACGCCAACAGTGTGCAACCTAACCTGGCGATGTTCGACCGCGTGGAGGTGATCCGCGGCGCCACTGGCCTGGTTACCGGTGCCGGCAACCCCTCGGCGGCAATCAACTTCGTGCGCAAGCGCCCAACCCTTACCCCTCAGGTGTCGATTACCGGCGCAGCCGGCAGTTGGGATGACTACCGCGGGGAACTCGATGCTTCCAGCGCCTTGAACGACAGCGGCACCCTGCGCGGCCGGGTGGTTGGCTCATACCGCGATGCCAATAGTTTCCGCGACAAGGAAACCAGCGACCACGGCCTGTTCTACGCCATTGGTGAGGCCGACCTCAGCGAAAACACCACCGCCACCCTGGGGTTCTCGCAACAGGAAGACCAGACCAACTACTTCTGGGGCGGCCTGCCCCTGGGCGCCGACGGCCATCACCTGAACCTGCCCCGCTCCACCAACCCCGGCAGCGACTGGGAAAACAAGAAACTGACGATCAATACGGTGTTCGGCGACGTGCAGCATCGCTTCGACAATGGCTGGAAACTCAACCTCGCCGGCTCCGCCTCGCAACTGGACGGCGTGTTCACCGGCACCTACCAGTCGCGCTACCGGACCACACTGGCGAGAACCGCCTACCAGTCGCATCAGGACGACAAACAGTACGCCTTCGACACCTTCGCCAGCGGCCCGGTCGAAGCCTTCGGTCGCACCCACGAAGTAGTGGTCGGGACCAGCAAGCGCATCCTCGACGCCACCTCCAAGGAATACAGCCCCTATGACACCAACTATCCCCTCAATGGTGCAAAACCGGACTTCGTGCGCAATGGCAAAGGCCATGCCATCACCAGCCAGGACGGCGTCTACCTGACCACCCGCCTGAACCTGGCCGACCCGCTCAAAGTGATTCTCGGCGGGCGCCTGGACTGGTATGACTACGACGATCGCCAGGGTAACGGCGACTACAAAGTCACCCGCAACCTGACGCGTTACGCCGGTGTGATCTATGACCTGGACGAGCATCACTCGGTCTACGCCAGCTACACCGATATCTTCACCCCGCAAAGCAGCAAGGACCTCTCGGGCAAAGTGCTGGAGCCGATTGTTGGCGAGAACTACGAGGTGGGCCTCAAAGGCGAGTACTTCAACGGTGCCCTCAACGCCAGCGTGGCGGTGTTCCAGATCGACCAGAAGAACCGCGCCACCCAAGCCGCGACCCAGCTCGGTTGCCCTCAGCTCACCTGCTACGACGCCTCCGGGCTGGTGCGCAGCCAGGGTATCGACCTGGAACTGCAAGGCGCACTCACCGAGAACTGGCAGGTCGGCGGCGGTTTCACCTACACCCGCGTGCATTACATCAAGGACACCAACGCCGCCAACAAAAACCAGCGCTTCGACACGGACACCCCAGAACGGATGTTCAAGCTCACGACGTCGTACCGCTTCCAGGGCCCACTGGAAAAACTGCGCATCGGCGGCAACGTCTACTGGCAGAGTCGCATGTACAACGACGTCGTCCTCGCTGACAGCAGTCGCTACCGCCTGGAACAAGGCAGCTATGCCGTCGCAGACGTCATGGCTGGCTACCAGGTGACCCGGCACCTGGACCTGCAAGTGAACGTCAACAACCTCTTTGACCGCACCTACTACTCCGCCATCGGCACCAGCCCTATCTGGGGTTCCACCGACACCTACGGTAACCCCCGCAGCTTCGGCCTGACAGCCAAGTACACGTTCTAAATGCACTGGGCGCCGGTTTCGACCACGAAGTTGAAATCGGCGAACAGATCAAGCTGCAGGAATATTTACCTCGGTATCAGATACGTTACACTCGCCGCCTTAAACATCCGCCAGGGAGGCAACCATGAGCGTTCGCGGTCACGATCGACAGATCGACAATATCGAATTCAATGTGGCCAACATTGCCCGCAGCAAAGCGTTCTACGGCGAAGCGTTCGGCTGGACCTTCGTCGACTACGGCCCGACGTACACCGAATTCAGCGATGGCCGCTTGACGGGCGGTTTCACCACCGGCGAGCCCGTTCGCCCGGGCGGCCCCTTGATCATTTTGTACGCCGATGACCTCGATGACACCCAGCGACGGCTTGAAGCCGTGGGCGCCGTCATCACCCGTGCGACCTTCTCGTTCCCAGGCGGCAGCAGGTTCCACTTCACGGATCTCGACGGCTATGAACTGGCCGTCTGGACCGCTCAGCCATAAATCCCCGCTTGGATGCGCGCGACATTCCCGTACAAGGGGGTCGCGTCGTCATCCGTTGAACACCGACTTTTCTCCATCAGATAAATGCAGGCTGTCTAAATGCGCAAGATTGCCCTCCCGTTTTTGATGCTGTTGCTGTGCCTGCACGGCTGTGCCGAAATGCCCGCCTACTCGAATGTCACCGCCAGCGACGCGAGCGATGAGTCGCGCTATACCGTCGTCGAAACCGACACGTATGCGGGGCGGCCTCAACGGCACCTGCTGGATGGCCAAGCCGACCTGAACATCATCAGGATCAACGATAAGAAGGTCGGAAACATCCCCTTCTCCACGTACTACTACAGGAACGACTCGCCCCAGCGCGCCATCCTTATACCCGGCAAATACAAGATCCAGCTGGAATACCGCTTGCCTCGGTACTTCATGTTTGCAGAACTGGATTTTGAGGGTAAACCCGGCCAGAAGATCATCGCCCGCTCGGAGTACATTGGGCTGAATCGAATCAAAGTCTGGTTGGAAGATGCCGCGACCGGTGAGGTGGTCAGCCAGCGGGCGAGATATTAAAGCCGCCCTCGACGCCTCCCGCTCATCAGCGGCGCACGGTTCACTTATCGCAGCGAGCAAACTCGTCCTCGGGTGGCGGAACGCGAAATGACAAAAGAGACAGCACGTCACATCTTGATCACCGGCGCGGCAGGTACCGGCACCACGACCTTAGCCGATGCGTTAGGCAAGGCGTTGAGCGCGACGCACCTGGAAGCCGATGACTATTTGTGGCTACCCAGTGACCCGCCCTATCAGCACCTGGCAGACAAAACGCAGCGAGGCGCGCGCTTGCGACAAGCAATGCACGCGCATGGCCGCACCGTGGTGGCCGGATCCATCATGGGCTGGGGCCAGCCGCTTGAAAGTGAGTTTGACCTTGTGGTGTTTCTTTATCTTCCTGCCGAACTCAGGTTGGCGCGATTGGAACATCGAGAAGCCAAGCGTTTCGGACAAGCAAGGCCCGAGTTTCTGGCGTGGGCGGCTCAGTATGACGAGGGAGACGCCCCTGGACGTAGCTTGGCCAGGCATCAGCAGTGGCTGTCTGCCCTGCCCTGTACGGTATTGATGCTGGAGGGGGATATGTCTGTGGCAGATCGAGTCCGGCGGGTATTGAGCACGCTCGACGGACTGAAGCGCCCGCCGTCAGTCACGTGAAAGGGCGTGATAGGCGCTCAGTCTTTAACCTCGGGCAAAGCGTCGCGCTTGGCGAAGATGCCTGCCATTTCCGCCGCGTTCTCAGTGCCCCAGGTACACAGCGGCACGATCGCCTCAGCCAGGCTGCGACCCAGCGGCGTCAGCGTGTAGTCCACGCGCGGCGGCACTTCTTTGTAATCGGTCCGCGCCAGCACGTGGTCGGCTTCCAGATCCTTCAATTGCTGGATCAGCACCTTGTCGCTGACGCCTGGGATCAAACGCTTGAGCTCGCCGTAGCGCTTCGGGCCGTCGCGTAGGAAAAACAAGACCAGCGGTTTCCACTTGCCCGAGATGATGCGCAGCGTGGCGTTGAGCCCGCAACCGGTACCGCAGATTTCAGAGTTCCTGGTCATTTTTTGATACTTACCAAAAGGTGCATACTTGTCCTTAGGTTATTAGCACCGCATCCTCGTCTCAAGCAAGCGATTTCCTGCTTGGGTACAACTCCAACGAAGGATGCACGTCATGACCAGATTGAATGGAAAGACCGCCGTGATCACCGGCGGCGCTACCGGCATCGGCCTCGCCGCGGCAAAACGCTTCATCGAGGAAGGCGCGTTCGTCTTCATCTTCGGCCGCCGGCAGCAAGCGCTCGACGCCGCCGTGGCCGAGCTAGGCCCCAACGTCCGTGCGGTGAAAGGCTCGGTCTCTGATCAGGCCGACCTCGACCGGCTCTACGCAGCGGTGAAGGCCGAGCGTGGAACCCTCGACATCGTCTTCGCCAATGCCGGGGCGGGAAGCCCGCTTGCGCTCGGCACAATCACCGCCGAGCACATTGACGAAGTCTTCGACACCAACGTGAAGGGCTTGATCTTCACGGTGCAGAAGGCGCTGCCGCTGATGGGCCAGGGCGGTTCGATCATCCTCACCGGATCGAGCGCCGGCACCACCGGCGCCCCGGCGTTCAGTGCCTACAGCGCGAGCAAGGCGGCCGTACGCAACCTCGCGCGCAGCTGGGCGCAAGACCTGAAGGACACCGGCATCCGAGTCAACGTGCTGTCGCCCGGGCCAACGGCCACCGAACTCGCGAAGGCAGCGCTAGGTGAGGAAGGCATGAAGGTCTTCGCCTCGATGAATCCGCTCCAGCGCATGGCCGATCCAGTGGAGATCGGCGCGGTGGCTGCCTTTCTCGCATCGCACGACAGCAGCTTCATGACCGCCAGCGAGGTCGCCGTCGACGGCGGCCTGGCCCAAATCTGACCTGCTACGCCCGGCTGCTCACTCGATTCGATATTCGCAGCGGCTGGGCGTGGTAAACCTGAGGAGAAACGCTATGAGCTACGCAATTATCGGCTTCGGCAAGCTCGGCCAAGCGCTTGCCAAGGCCTTTGCCCGAAGCGGCATCGACGTATCCGTTGCGACCACTCGCGCTCCGGAAAGCTTTGCATCCCTGGCTGCCGCGATCGGCCCCCAGATCACGGCCACAACGCTGGCGGAGGCCGTCAAGGCGGACATCCTCTTTTTGGCGGTCCGGTACGAGTCGCACGGGGATGTTGCACAGGCGCTGCCAACCTGGACGGGAAAGATCATCATCGACGTGACCAATGCTTACGGCGTGCCCCCAGAAACACTGGGAGGACAGCCCTCTTCCGAGGTCATCGCGCAGGCCCTCACGGGGGCCAGACTGGTTAAGGGTTTCAACCATCTGGTCGCTGCCGTCCTTGACCAGGATCCAGCGGTCCAGGGCGGCAGGCGAGTCGTGTTCCTGGCGAGCGACGATGACAGCGCGGCGGAAGAGGTTGCTGCGCTTGCGAACAATCTCGGTTTCTCGCCGCTGCGACTGGGCGGGCTTTCGGAAGGTGGCCTGCTGGTCCAGGCGCGCGGAAACAGCTGGGGGCCGCTGATCTTCAAGGACCTGGTCAAGTTCGACTGACGTATTGCGCGCGCACATGTCGGTACGAGCCGGCCTCGCGGATAAAGGCCAGCCTCTGACTGATTGAAGCGCGGTCCTGGCTCGATCGCTCGCCCCCTCTCAATTTCGATGCAGCAGCGTATTGGGCGCAACGCCGAATGCCTTGCGGAACGCATGGCTGAAATGGGAAAAATCAGAAAACCCGAAATCCAGTGCCGCCTGGGAAACACTGCGCACCTGGCCGCGTTCAATCGCTTCGCGGCTGGCGTTGAGGCGCTCCTTCCAAATCTCGGCCACGGGAGTCTTCTGATAGCGTGCGAAGGCGCGTGTAACGGTTCTGGTGGACACGTTGTGGGCCTGCGCGATGACTTCAATCGACAGGTCCGGCTCGGTCAGGTGCCGTTGAATGTACTTCATGATGCGACCGTAGAGATCCAGTTCTTCATGGGTGGTCTTCAAGTCCTGCACTTCCAGGCTGATGACGAGAAGGTCGAGCAAAGCACTGGAATAACGGTTCGAGATGGCCTCGTCCTGCAACGATGCCGGCGTACTTGCGGCCTGACGTAACATTTCCCGCAATGGGATTACGCCAGGGCGCCGATCGTCGAGGACCATTGCGGTGTAGTCCGCGATGCGCGGCAGACGTTCGACGAGCAAGCTCCGAGGAATACGGACCAGGTGGTTTTCGGTACCACCGAAGCTGAATCGAAACGCCTGAGTTGCGTCATAAAGAAACAAATTGCCCGACGCCAGATTGGCTTTCCGGCCGCCCTGTTCAATTTGACCATGGCCATTTCGAGAGAAACCCAACCACAGTTCTTCGGCCGGACCGCTGCGCAGGTGGCGCTCGGAACGCTCCCAATAATGCAGGGGCGATGACAATGAACAGATGTCCAGATCGCCTAAGGTATTGACGGCGAGCGCACCATCGAAACTGCTCTGGGACAAGGGTTTGCTATCGGCCGTCAGACAATGGCGGCAAACCACTTCCTTCCAATATTCAAAGCGACGGGGTGCGGCAACGGCAAGGGTCGAATACTGAGTGCTTGGGTTCATGGCACTGACCTCGGTACGGCAATGCAAAAGAGCTCGATGATGTGTAACTGTTTGTCACCGTTAGCAATTAACAGGCCAAGCACACGCAGGGACATCCCAAGGGCTTTACGACGAGGTTTGCATCGAGGTGGCGCCAGCCCGGGGTGGAGATTGAAGCGCCCGCCATCCCCATTCAGAGGCACAGGGCCTCACATTTTCGGCCTGGGTGCACCAACCCCGATCATGGCCCGGCAGTGCCAGCGTTGTCTTTTCCAACCAAACGGTTGTCCTGACGAACAAAGCGACCCATCGCCGTTCCGCCTAGTTTTCACCTCACAGCAGCTCATCCCCGCACTGATGAGGCACCCCATGCATCGACAACGTTCACACCCCTTGCCGGACGCTTCCTGGCCTTTGCACACGCGCGACCTCGTGCCTGAAGAGTCGGTGTACTGGTTGATCGAATGGGGGGCCATGAAGCTGCTGCACCGACAGCGGGAGACCCACCCTGCCACCGGGGCGTTGAATCCTACCCGCATGCCTGAATGAAAATAACGAGGAGCCCAAGATGGAATCTGCGATCGACACACATCTCAAATGCCCACGCACCCTGTCTCGTCGCGTGCCCGAAGAGTATCAGCCCCCCTTCCCAATGTGGGTCGCACGCGCTGACGAACAACTGCAGCAAGTGGTGATGGGTTATCTCGGCGTGCAGTATCGCGGCGAGGCACAACGCGAGGCCGCGCTGCAGGCCATGCGGCATATTGTGAGCAGCTTCAGCCTGCCGGATGGCCCGCAGACCCACGACCTGACCCACCACACCGACAGCAGCGGCTTCGATAATTTGATGGTCGTGGGTTACTGGAAAGACCCGGCCGCCCACTGCCGCTGGTTGCGTTCGGCCGCGGTCAACGATTGGTGGACCTCGCAGGACCGCCTCGGTGAAGGCCTTGGTTATTTTCGTGAGATCAGCGCGCCGCGGGCCGAGCAGTTTGAGACCCTCTACGCCTTCCAGGACAACCTGCCCGGTGTCGGCGCAGTCATGGACAGCACCAGTGGCGAAATCGAGGAGCACGGTTACTGGGGATCGATGCGCGACCGTTTCCCGATATCCCAGACAGACTGGATGAAGCCCACGAACGAGCTGCAAGTGGTCGCCGGTGACCCTGCCAAAGGTGGTCGGGTGGTGATCATGGGGCATGACAACATCGCCTTGATTCGTTCAGGCCAGGACTGGGCGGATGCCGAAGCTGAGGAGCGCTCCCTGTACCTCGACGAGATCCTGCCGACCTTGCAGGACGGCATGGACTTCCTGCGCGACAACGGCCAGCCCCTGGGCTGCTACAGCAACCGGTTCGTACGCAATATCGACCTGGACGGCAACTTCCTCGACGTGAGCTACAACATCGGTCACTGGCGTTCGCTCGAGAAACTCGAACGCTGGGCGGAATCGCACCCTACCCACCTGCGTATTTTCGTGACGTTCTTTCGGGTGGCCGCGGGGTTGAAAAAGTTGCGGCTGTACCACGAGGTATCGGTCTCGGACGCCAAAAGCCAGGTATTCGAGTACATCAACTGTCATCCGCACACCGGCATGTTGCGGGATGCCGTTGTCGCGCCCACCTGACACTCAACGCTGACCCATCTGTCCTGGAGGGCGTCGCTCCTCCCTCCAGCCTGACGCCGGGTTCACCCCATTATTTTTTGGTCCCTCATCTCTAGCGCATGGGGTGGGGGCCACCTTTTTGGCAGGGATTTGATCATGAAACCGAATCGAAGTGTGCTGGTGCTGGGAATGTTGCCGGGAGGTTTCGAACCGTTGCGCGCAGGGGCCAATGCCTCGCTTTTTTTATTATCGGCACGCGCAGCGATCTGATCTTTATCTTCTGAGTGCAGATGTCTTTTTCAACCAAATGAGTGTCCTGCTCAACCATGCAAATACGGCCATAGCGGCCTAATTTTATCTCCATTGCGACCCGGACTCAGTGGGTCCCACGGGCTCGAAACGGTTGTCGAACAATCCCGAGCCGGTGTGTCGATCATCGATCAAAAGACAGGAAAATCATGGCCATTACTCGCCCTACCCTCGACCAGGTTTTAGACATCGCGACCCAGTTGCACATGCAACTGACGCACGAACAGGCAGCGTCCTACCTGGAACTGATGCAACCGAGTTTCGACGCCTACGACCTGGTCGACGAACTGGCTGATTTCGTTCCGCCAATACGCTACGACCGCAGTTCAGGCTATCGCCCATCGGCCAAGGAAAACCCTCTGAACGCCTGGTACTACCGAACAGAAGTGAATGGTGCCCGCGAAGGCCTGCTGGCGGGTAAAACCGTCGCGCTCAAAGATAATATCTCCCTGGCAGGCGTCCCCATGATGAACGGCGCAGCGCCGTTGGAAGGCTTCGTCCCGGGGTTCGATGCCACGGTGGTCACCCGCTTGCTCGATGCGGGGGCGACCATTCTCGGCAAAGCCACCTGCGAGCACTACTGCCTTTCAGGAGGCAGCCACACCTCCGATCCAGCCCCGGTGCACAACCCACATCGCCACGGTTATGCCTCTGGCGGTTCCTCATCAGGCAGCGCGGCATTGGTTGCGGCCGGTGAGGTGGACATCGCCGTGGGCGGCGATCAAGGCGGCTCCATTCGGATCCCGTCGGCCTTCTGCGGTACCTACGGCATGAAGCCCACCCACGGCCTGGTGCCCTACACCGGCGTCATGGCGATTGAAGCCACGATCGATCATGTCGGCCCCATCACCGGTAACGTACGCGACAACGCGCTGATGCTGCAGGCAATGGCCGGTGCAGACGGACTCGACCCGCGCCAGGCGGCGCCTCAGGTCGATGACTATTGCAGTTACCTGGAAAAAGGCGTGAGCGGACTCAGAATCGGGGTGCTGCAAGAGGGGTTCGCGCTTGCCAACCAGGACCCTCGCGTGGCGGACAAAGTGCGCGACGCCATCGCCCGACTCGAGGCGTTGGGCGCTCATGTCGAGCCGGTCTCCATTCCCGAGCACAACCTGGCGGGGTTGCTGTGGCACCCCATCGGTTGCGAAGGCTTGACCATGCAGATGATGCATGGCAACGGCGCAGGCTTTAACTGGAAAGGACTTTACGATGTCGGCCTGCTGGACAAACAAGCCAGCTGGCGCGAGCACGCAGACCAATTATCCGCGTCGCTCAAGCTCTGCATGTTCGTCGGCCAATACGGCCTGTCGCGCTACAACGGACGCTACTACGCCAAGGCCCAGAACCTTGCACGCTTTGCCCGGCAGGGATACGACAAAGCGCTGCAAACCTATGACCTGCTGGTGATGCCGACCACGCCCATCACGGCCCAACCCCACCCGCCAGCGAACTGCTCGATCACGGAGTACGTGGCTCGCGCGTTGGAAATGATCGGCAATACCGCGCCACAGGACATCACCGGGCATCCGGCCATGTCGATTCCGTGTGGCCTGCTGGACGGCCTGCCCGTCGGGCTGATGCTGGTCGCAAAACACTACGCCGAGGGCACGATTTACCAAGCGGCGGCGGCGTTTGAAGCCTCGGTGGACTGGCGCACGCTCTGAGCCTTTTACAGGCGCCGCCACCCCCTGAAGAACGATAAGAAAGACCGGCAAGTTGCAATGACTTTTCAACCGCGTTGACTGATAGGAGTTACCCCATGAGTACATCGATTTCCACGACCGCGACACCTTCGACCCCCGGTGAGAGAGCATGGGCCTTGTTTCAAGTGCTCAAGAGCAAGGAACTCATCCCAGAGGGCTATGTCGAGCAGCTCACTCAATTGATGGCCCATGACTGGAGCCCGGAGAACGGCGCTCGCGTGGTCGCCAAGGCATGGGTCGATCCGCAGTTCCGGGCGCTGCTGCTCAAGGACGGAACAGCCGCTTGCGCGCAGTTCGGCTACACCGGCCCACAAGGCGAATACATCGTCGCCCTGGAAGATACACCGGGGGTGAAGAACGTCATTGTCTGCAGCCTGTGCTCCTGCACCAACTGGCCGGTCCTCGGCCTGCCACCCGAGTGGTACAAGGGCTTTGAGTTTCGTGCGCGCCTGGTCCGGGAGGGGCGCACCGTACTGCGCGAGCTGGGGACGGAGTTGCCGAGCGACACGGTCATCAAAGTCTGGGATACCAGCGCCGAAAGCCGTTACCTGGTGTTGCCGCAAAGGCCTGAAGGCTCTGAGCACATGAGTGAAGAACAGCTTCAACAGCTGGTGACCAAAGACGTGCTGATTGGCGTCGCCCTGCCACGCGTTGGCTGAGAAAAAACAACTCATCATCGTTCAACTTGCGGAGTTTTCATTATGGATGGCTTTCACGATCTCGGCGGTTTCCAAGGCTTTGGCAAAGTGCCGCACACCATCAACAGCCTCAGCTACAAACAGGTTTTCAAGCAGGACTGGGAACACCTGGCCTATAGCTTGATGTTTGTCGGCGTTGACCAATTGAAAAAGTTCAGCGTGGACGAAGTGCGTCACGCCGTCGAACGCCTGGACGTTCGCCAGCATGTCGGCACCCAGTACTACGAACGCTACATCATCGCGACCGCCACGCTGCTGGTGGAAACGGGCGTTATCACCCAGGCGGAGCTCGATCAGGCATTGGGTTCCCACTTCAAGCTGGCGAACCCCGCCCATGCGACAGGTCGCCCGGCGATCACCGGCAGGCCGCCCTTCGAAGTGGGCGATCGGGTTGTGGTTCGAGACGAATATGTGGCGGGGCATATCCGCATGCCGGCCTACGTGCGCGGTAAGGAAGGCGTGGTCCTGCACCGCACCTCAGAGCAGTGGCCCTTCCCCGACGCCATTGGCCACGGCGGCTTGAGCGCAGCCCATCAGCCTACCTACCACGTCGAGTTTCGCGTGAAAGATCTATGGGGTGACGCGGCAGATGACGGTTACGTCGTGGTCGATCTTTTCGAAAGCTACTTGGATAAGGCCCCCGGTGCCCAAGCGGTGAACGCATGATTGAAGGCGCCCAGGCGGGCCGACTGCCGGTGACGGTCCTTTCCGGCTTCCTCGGCGCCGGAAAAACCACCCTGCTCAACGCTATCCTGCGAAATCGCCAAGGACTGCGGGTCGCGGTCATCGTCAACGACATGAGCGAAGTCAACCTCGATGCCGAATCGGTGCAGCGCGACGTCTCGCTGCACCGTGGCCGCGATGAGTTGATCGAGATGAGCAATGGCTGCATTTGCTGCACCCTGCGCGCCGACCTGCTGGAACAGATCAGTGACCTGGCACGTCAGCAGCGCTTCGATTACCTGCTTATCGAATCCACGGGGATCTCCGAACCGATGCCGGTCGCGGAGACCTTCGCCTTCCTCGACACCGAAGGCTTCAGCCTCAGCGAGCTGGCACGCCTTGATACACTGGTGACGGTGGTCGATGGCAGCCAATTTCAGGCGCTGCTGGAATCGACGGATACCGTTGCCCGCGCCGACACCGAGGCGCACACGTCCACGCGTCACCTGGCGGATCTTCTGATCGAACAGGTGGAGTACGCCAACGTCATTCTGGTCAACAAGCGGGACCTGATCGACGAGCCCGGCTACCAGGCAGTGCATGCGATCCTCGCTGGCCTGAACCCGAGCGCGCGGATCATGCCGATGGCTCACGGGAACGTCGCGCTGTCCAGCCTCCTCGACACCCATCTGTTTGATTTACCCAGCCTCGCAGCCTCGCCGGGCTGGATGCGTAAAATGGAAGCTACCGATACGCCGGCCTCCGAGTCGGATACCTATGGCGTGACATCCTGGGTCTACCGGGAGCGTGCGCCTTTTCACCCCCAGCGCTTGCTCGAGTTTCTACAGAAGCCCTGGCGCAACGGTCGCTTGTTGCGCAGCAAAGGTTACTTCTGGCTCGCCAGCCGCCACCTGGAAATCGGCCTGCTGGCGCAAAGCGGCAAGCAGTTCCAGTGGGATTATGTCGGGCGCTGGTGGAACTTCATCGAGCCATCGCAATGGCCGCGGGACGAATATCGGTTGCAGGGCATCATGGCCAAGTGGGACAGCGTTGTCGGCGACTGCCGACAGGAGCTGGTCTTCATCGGCCAGGGGCTCGACACCCGCGTCTTGCAGCGCGAACTCGACCATTGTTTGCTGAGTGCCCAGGAAATAGCCGCCGGCCCACTGGCCTGGCAGGCACTGCCGGCGGCGACGGCCTTTGACACCGAGGCCTTATCGGCACGCCCCACGCCCCCCATGGCGGTTCAACCGACTTGACCCGGTAGAGGTACACCATGCTCTTTTTTAGCCGTACCACCCGCTGGGTCTTGGCGCCGCTTGCCGACAGACTGGACCAGCCTGACCAGGCATGCACGCCGTTGTCGTCGAACAACCCTTTGTTGCGACGCATCCTGACCGGCGTCGAACAATTGCTGCAAGAGCGCAGCGCCCTGAAAGAACAGGCACGCGCGCTGACACAGGAAGTCACCCAACTGGACGAGCGCGTGGCCTGCCGTGACGCGCTTTTGCGGCAATGGGAGGCTCGCTGGGCCCTGGTCAGCCACGGCGCAGGTGAACTGTTCTGGGAGCTGGAGGTGAATGGAACCGCTGCACCGTCACTGGCATGCGCAATGAGGTGGACGGGGTCTGCGTCGATCCTGGCTCCGGGCATTGATCAGCTTGGCCATTGGAACGAACAGCTCCATCCGGCCGACCGTCAACGCCATTTGGATACCCTTGCCAGGCACCTGGCCGATCGCAGCGGGCGTACGCCGTTTGTGTTGGACGTGCGAATACAGCCCCCATCGGGCGACGACTATCGCTGGTGCAGGATCAGCGGTGATTCACGCCGCGATGCGCAAGGCCTGCCTGTGGCGATGGGTGGCAGCCTGCGGGACATTCACCAACAACACCTGCAAGACGAGGTGCTGGAACTGGCGGCGACACGCTTCGACATCTCCCGGGAAATGCTCCATGACGGGCTCTGGGATATCGAGGTCGTGGCCGGCGACCCGGCGAACCCGAAAAATACCATCTGGTGGTCATCGCAAATGCGCCGACTGCTGGGGTACACCACGGTCGAGGAGTTTCCCAATACATTGGAAAGCTGGACCTCGCGCCTGCACCCCGACGACAGCGAACGGGCTATCGCTGCGTTCGTCGCCCATGTCGACGACCGCAGCGGCAAAACACCGTTTGACGTGGATTATCGACTCAAGCACAACAACGGCACTTACCGCTGGTTTCGCGGCCGCGGCCAAACCCGGCGCGCGGACGATGGCTCCCCGCAAAGAGTCGTGGGCGCCATTACGGATATCCATGCCAGCCATGAAGAGCGTGCGCTACGCGAGGCTCAGGAACAGCAACACCGCATGATGCAGGAAACCTTGAGCAAGCTGACGCAGATTGTTGCCACCATCCAGGGCATCGCCAGCCAGACCAACCTCCTGGCGCTGAACGCAGCCATTGAGGCGGCGCGCGCAGGCGAAGCCGGACGCGGCTTCGCAGTGGTCGCCGATGAAGTCCGCAAGTTGGCCACGCGAACCAGCCAGGCCACCCAGCAAGCAGCCGACATGATGGACGGCTAGCCCCATGAACACACCCCAGCCGGTGGCGACAGCCAGCCGTTGCCATGCCTGCATGTAGAGGCTGCTGGGGTTTTCGCAAGACCGATCCCCACAATAATAATCAGGTGTCGATATGCGCGATTATGAACACGTTGTTGAATCCTTCGATTATCTGCAGAGCGCCACCCAGGATTTGCATGGCGAACTTACTGCTTTGAACGCCTGCGTCGAATGCTGCGACCGGCATGCCCACGGCGAGGCCGTGGCGTTGTATTGCGAAGCGCAGGATGGCCATGCCGAGCGCTACAGGTTTCGCGACCTGCAACGCCAGGCGGCGCGCTTCGGCAATTTCTTGCGTGAACAAGGCGTCAAGCCGGGCGATCGCGTCGCCGGCCTGATGCCACGCACGGTTGAACTGTTGATTGCCATTTTGGGCACCTGGCGCATCGGCGCGGTCTACCAACCGCTGTTTACGGCCTTCGGCCCCAAGGCCATCGAACAACGCTTGAACTGCTCGAACGCCCGCTGGATCGTGACCGACCCGCACAACCGTCCGAAGCTGGACGACGTCACTGACTGCCCCAGCATCGTTGTGACCGGTGGCGCCCCACAGAACCCCGCTGATCACCACTTCTGGAGCGCACTGAACCGCCAGGCTGACGATTGCGCGCCGGTGCTGCTGGATGCCAGTGCGCCGTTCCTGTTGATGTGTACCTCTGGCACCACCGGGCCGGCCAAACCGCTGGAGGTGCCGTTAAGCGCGATTCTGGCCTTCAAGGGCTATATGCGTGATGCGATTGACTTGCGTGCGGACGACCGCTTCTGGAACCTGGCTGACCCGGGTTGGGCCTATGGTTTGTATTACGCGGTGACCGGCCCGCTGGCTTGTGGGTATGCAACGCTGTTCTACGACGGCCCCTTCACGGTGGAAAGTACCCGTCACATCATTGCCAAGTACGCAATCAACAACCTGGCCGGTTCGCCCACCGCCTACCGCTTCCTGATCGCCGCGGGGGCCGAGTTCGCCGACGCCGTTCGTGGGCGCCTGCGGGCCGTCAGCAGCGCCGGAGAACCGCTCAACCCGCAAGTCGTGCGGTGGTTTGCCGAACAGCTTGGCGTGGTGATTCACGACCACTATGGGCAAACGGAAATCGGCATGGTGCTGTGCAATCACCACGGTTTGCGTCACCCGGTCCGCGAAGGCTCAGCGGGTTATGCGGTGCCCGGATACCGCATCGTCGTGTTGGATAAGGCACACCGGGAATTGCCAGCCGGCCAGCCGGGCGTACTGGCCGTTGATCGCGAGCGCTCGCCGTTGTGCTGGTTCGACGGCTACCTCGGCATGCCCACCCAGGCCTTTGCAGGGCGCTATTACCTGAGCGGCGATATTGTGGAGCTCAATGACGACGGCAGTATCAGCTTCGTCGGCCGCAATGATGACCTGATTACCACGTCCGGCTACCGCGTCGGGCCGTTCGATGTGGAAAGCGCGCTGATCGAACACCCTGCGGTGGTCGAGGCGGCCGTGATCGGCAAACCCGATCCGCAACGCACCGAGTTGATAAAGGCGTTTGTCGTGCTGAACACACCCTACCTGCCAAGCCCTGAGTTGGCGGAGGAACTGCGCCTGCATGTACGCCAGCGTCTAGCCGCACATGCTTATCCGCGGGAAATGGAGTTTGTCGACCATCTGCCCAAGACCCCAAGTGGCAAGTTGCAACGGTTCATTCTGCGCAACCAGGAGATTGCCAAGCAACAGGCGCTCGGTTAAGCCCCCTGATCGGTCATGTCCTTGCATGATCGACACCCCGCCCCGGAGCCGCCATGGACCTCGCCACCGGCGCCCTCCTCCTCCCCGCCGGCTTCGACCTGTGGGGTTATGGGCACTGGCGCGTCAGGACTTTCTGGTGGTGACAGGCAAGCCTGGTGGTGGGCTATATGAAATATCCTAGACGGTTGCTCCTGGCTGTTTTCAGGCTTTCGTACGGTCGAAAACCGGCCAGCGGTTGCCACTTGGCTGGATCCTTTCGTTTGATTAACGGATAGGGTTTATCCCGTCCTCGACAAGTGAAGAGAACGCTTGAACCGTAGGCTCGGCTCTAGGAGTACACGGTACCGGGTGGCATTTTTATACCGCACAGTGTTCGGTAGAAAATACCATTTCCATATACCAAGCATTTATCGTGGGCTTGGGCTTTAAGCATTAACGCTCGCAATCTTTCGACAATCCGAACGGCTCGACGTCTGAATAACAGCGGTTTGATTGGCCGCTTTTCTTGCCCTGGATGTTGGATTTCACCGAGATACTCCTGCCAACTCTTTGGTTGCTGACAGAGCTGTGTTTCGAGATCGTTCAAAATTGCCAGTACGTCAGCTAGATCGTCATTTCTCAAGCGGAACGTTACATTCATTGATTCAATGCCTATCCCTGCATCTCTTTGTGCATATCGTTCAAAAGCAGGTGCTATAAGGGAAAAATATCCAAACGTATGAAAGCAGTCAGACCTAAAAGTAACTCGGTCTTCTGGGTCTAGCGGACCCAAATGCTCTGTTTTTTTCGATGCATATAAGCCGATTATATGACGCATGGTGACTGTACCAAACTACTGACATACTTATGGACGAAGGCAAGCTCACACTCCTGCGAGGACACAGCCTAGAAAGTTCTTGGCATCTATCGGCCACTTCCTCTGACCGTTTTCTGGCGGCTGTCACCGGCAGCTATGGGGTCCAGGTTGTGTGAACAATCTAAAGAGCATTAGACAAACAACCTCAGGTCTTTCACATTCCATCTAAAGCGGGTCAGGAAAAAGACATGCCTTCACGTTTGGCATCCAGCTACCCAAATATTCAACATGCATTGGACGCGATCATTCCAAGCAAAAAATTGGACGTGGCTACTCGTATTGTCCTATGGGCGGCGAGTGACGCCGGGCTAGATCCAGCCGAAATTATGGTCACGCTGTCAAAGCTAGATCCAGTGCTTTTCGACAACCTTTGTTCTGAAATGGAGGTGCAGTATTTCAGACTTTTCGAGCGCGGAGATGAGAGGCACCTATCGTTTTTCTGTAAGGCTCGAGCCTACAGCGCCGGCGCTTGGTTGGCTCGTGAGGCACCCTACGAAGCAATTTACGAGTCAATATTTGCCACAGAGAAACCACTTGTAATTGCTGATTTTTTGTAGGTAAAAATGGACCTAACCGGTTTCTGTAGCCATCCAGGTCAAAAAAAAATGGAGCTGAGCCGTAAACTCCTTTGGCTTAGCATACGGGCTCCTTGCCTGGGACAAGAAAAAAGAGATCTGCATGCTCATACACGGGTAATGCTGAACAAACAGCTCGACATGTTCTTCGAGTGTTTGCGGCCACATCAGGTCCTTTTCAGAGCGAAGTACTTGAGTTGACCGGATTAGTTTGCGCGAGGCTTCCCGTTGCAAGCGTAGCGATTGCGTCGGTGTGGTCGCCTGATCGATAAGATCGGCATACCGGGTCAATTCGGATTCAAAGTCACCATTCACGGCAATGGCGATATCACGCGACGGCTTGAGCCGGTCGAAGCGCTTGCTCAGATCATTCCCCCATAAGCAACGGCAGTGATGCTTGAGCCAATACCCCCAGCTCAATCGATTGTTTGCCGCCAATACTTCAGAACGACTACCGATGTCGAAATCGATCTTGATGACTTCGGTATGCCGATTTTCCAGCGTGCGCCTTTTCGACTCGAACATTTCGAGATCCTGCGACGTAGGAGTGCTCTGCAGAACAAGGGTTAGGTCAAGGTCAGAAACCCCCAGCACGGCGTCGCCTCTAGCGACGCTGCCATAAATATAAATCCCGTCCAGCAGAGGTTCCGAGCGAGTGAGCGTCATGCAAACGTCCACCAGTAAATCTTGAAACTGTGGCTGTATCTCGACGTTGGGCACGGTGAGGATATAACCGTCTGCATCGATGCCACGAGGATGGAGTCGTTCCATGAAGCCGTCCGTGAGTTGTGTTCAGAGAGGTACTTTAACAGGGCCAATAGTGACTGCTTCTGGCCGTTAGTGGCCCGTCACAAATGGCGGCTAATGGGTGTGAGCTTGATCTTTAAACGCAATAGAAGGTCTAGATCGGCCCGCCGGCTTATCCGCGACCATTCCTGCGACAGTCGTTCCCGCATGAAGCCTACGTGGTGAGGTAGGACGTCACAATGTCTTCAAGCATGCCCACCAGTTCAGGATCCATGTAGCAGTAATCATCTGGAATATCGAGAGAGTGGAGCCTTTTGTGTTCAAGAAGGCGGGCGTATTCAGCCTGAAGACGATTAAGGTGTTTGCGTTCCATGACAAAGATCACATCTGCCCAGCGAATATCCGCTGGGCTGATAGGTTTACGTGCATTTGGACTGGTTCCTGCTGAACGGGCATTAAAGCCGGGACGACGGCGCCAGATCGCTTCCGCAGTAGGACTACGCCATTGGTTACGGCTACAGACGAACAGGAGGTTAGTCACTCTTGATCCAGTAGTTGGCGGGTTGTGCGGATGGGATAGCTCATCCCGAGTTGGTGTGCTCTGTACAGTTTGGCTGCACGGGTGTACATCAGTTTCCAATTCTTTTCTGGCTTGAACTCCAGCGGACGAACCGTATTGTCGCCTCTGCATTTACGGGCCTGCATACGTCTCCAGGCGCGGGTTCTTTTCATCGTTATATCCTCGTGAGTACCGGGTTCAGCAGCCGCAGTAATACGAGTTGGAAATATAGTAAACGTGAATCGGTGCAGGGGCTAGATAGGTTGAGCGCTTGATACTAGCAGCAGCTAATGACTGTAGGCAGTCTCAGCGCCAAACGGCCGACTTCTGCCGGTGCCGAAAGGCTGCCCTGGGTCGATTGCTGCCTGTCGTGAGGGGCAGCAAGCGGCCCAGAGTGTGTAAAAACAGATGGTGCAGCCAGCCAACGGCAGTGAGCCAAGAATCTCGCTGCGGGATCTACTGAAAATTTTCCTGAGGAAGGCTGGCGGTTTACGTGGCTCCGGCCAAATGTCGGCCTAAAAATCGTTTAGTCGAACTCCACATCTGGTGCGAGTTCTGGATACTCGATCTTCATGTCTTCAAGGATTTTTTGCATCAGCTTCGCATCTCCCGGTAAACGTCTGGATAAAGTATTCCACCCTGAGATTTTCAAGTGAATGGGCATTTCCACAAGTCCCGTAATTGCGTCCCAGAAAGCATCCCAATTACAGCCGTACCAGCCAGGGAATCCGAGTGCATCTTTCAAGATGGAATGGAGTTCGTCAGAATTCGTCACCTCACTTAAGTCAATCTTTACAACCTGTAAGCGGGCCATCGTCAGCACCTCAAAAATTGTTCGCCAGTAAGAGGGGGTAACTGAAGTCCACCTCTGTCAGGGAGCCTATGCCGCTATACACCTTTGCTATGATTTTCCGGGGTGTTTAACTCAGGAATCGTCAATGAAGCGCTTCATCCAAGGCGAACATCGCGGTCAAAGCACCTTACTTCCCGAGAGTCTTGACGACTACGTCAGCGATACCAACCCGGTGCGCGTAGTCGACGTCTTCGTCGACGAACTCGACCTGGCCAAACTTGGGTTTGACGGTGTCATACCGGCAGAGACGGGCCGGCCAGCTTATCACCCCGCGATCCTGTTGAAGATTTACATCTACGGCTATCTGAACCGGGTTCAGTCGAGTCGACGCCTGGAGCGGGAAGCCCAACGCAACGTCGAACTGATGTGGCTGACCGGGCGTTTGATGCCGGATTTCAAGACCATCGCCAACTTCCGAAAAGACAACAGCAAGGCCATCCGAGGCGTCTGCCGCCAGTTCGTTGTGCTGTGTCAGCAGTTGGGACTGTTCGGAGAAAGTCTGGTCGCCATCGACGGCAGCAAATTCAAGGCAGTCAACAATCGTGACCGCAATTTCACCAGCGCCAAACTGAAGCGGCGAATGGAAGAAGTTGAATCGAGCATCAACCGTTACCTGACGGCACTCGATGCTGCCGATCGGCAAGAACCTACAGCCTCCGAGCCCAGCGCCGTGCGGCTGGCAGAGAAAATCACCAAGCTGAAGACGCAAATGAAAGAGCTTCAGGCGATCGAAATCCAGCTCAATGAATCGCCGGATAAACAGGTCTCACTGACCGATCCAGACGCCCGCTCCATGATGACGCGCGGCACGGGAATCGTCGGCTACAACGTGCAGACAGCGGTCGATACTCAGCACCATTTGATCGTTGCTCATGAGGTCACCAACTACGGTTCCGACCGCGATCAACTCAGCTCGATGGCGAAGCAGGCTCGCGATGCCATGGCGTCAGAAACGTTGGCGGTGGTCGCTGACCGAGGTTACTTCAAGAGTGAAGAAATCCTTGCTTGTCACGACGCGGACATCACTGCCTACGTGCCAAAGCCGATGACTTCAAGCGCCAAGGCGGATGGTCGATTCGACAAAGATGTTTTCGTTTATGACGCAACGAAAAACGAATACATCTGTCCGGCGGGAGAGTCGCTGCCTTGGCGCTTCTCCAGTATTGAGAAAGGCATGAATATGCACTGTTACTGGAGTTCGAAATGCCAAGGCTGCGCACTGAAAACGCAGTGCACACCGAGCAAAAATCGTCGAGTAAGGCGCTGGGTACATGAAGCGGTGCTGGAGGAAATGCAGCGTCGGTTGAACCATGCACCGGACATGATGCGAATCCGAAAAAGGACGGTTGAGCATCCCTTCGGGACGCTCAAACAATGGATGGGCTCAACGCATTTCCTGACGCGCAAACTGGTCGGGGGAAGCGCGGAGATGAGTCTCAATGTGCTCGCCTACAACATGAAGCGGGTGATGAACATCATCGGTACAGCAGGCCTGCTGAAGGCGATGGCGACATAAAGCCTAGGTTTTCTCTGCTCCAGAAGGCGCTAAACCGCTCCATAACCGCTATGGAACGTCAGTAATGTTTATCGTGGCAAACGCTTGGGCAATCGCACCACCCATGAACGTATGCTTGACGCAATCAAGATACGAAAGCGTTTTTACACACTCTGGGCCAAAAGCGGACACTTTAAATGCTGCGAAAGCTGTGGTGAGTTGGTTAAAGACTGGTGCCAGATGCTTTATGGCCACTTGCCCCAGCAATTGCTTACTGCTCCATAAATTGCGAACGGTAAATCGCCATATTGCATGTACTGAGCAGTAGATACGTCAGCCCGCGTGCAATCAAGGATTTTCAACAAATGTCGATAGCTAAGGTTTGGCCTCGCTGAGACAGTGAGGCCCTCCAAGCCGCAGAAAACGCTAAACTCTACTGTTAGTAAGATCCGAGCAGCTTTGCGTTTAGTGCAGATGCGATAGCATTAGACCGGCGCTCAATAAATCTGTCGTAGTCATCCGACGTCACGCCATAGCCGTCAACATCATGAATCAAATGGCTTATGAGCGTCTGCTGGATCGCTCCATTCTCCAATGAAAAAGCAGAGATATATTCACTCGGTGCCTTTTTGCTGATGCGATGCTTATTAGAGTAACCATCAATCAATGTTATGTTGGCCACCAGATTTGCATCCCTATCCGGCATGGCAGTGGCTAGGTATCTGGTAGGAAAAAAATGGTGATAGTTACGGCTACTCGCAATTTTGAGATTGCTATTATCAAGTATTACCACGCCATCTGTATCAAAAGATTTTGGCTGGTTAAATGCCAATAAACACAATATGGACTTACAATAGGAATTGCCAGAAGAGAAATAAGTCTGCGCTATATCCTTGCTTTCAATACGAAGCTCTGACTGAGGATAGTCCGGCGTTTTTCCGGCCAATATCATATCCATCTTATTGAAGTCTTCAGTGATCCCAGAGTCAGAAGACGACCCGTATCGCTCCGTTAATCCAACCCAATAAAAAAACTGCTCAAGCAGCCTAGCTTGTGGAGCTGTTGGCTTACGGTTCTTGGTGGCGTGAAAGTAATAAGTCAGAGGGATCAGCAACGCCGGATAGGGTAGGAGCTGAGAAACGGGAACCCTTATTTCTGTGCGAAGAAAATCTACTGCTGTAAAGAGAGAGGCACTCATAGGTGCCCAGCTCGCGATAAAGTCTTCTCGCTTAATCCCTAAAATGTCCCGCCCACGCACGGCGCGTGTCGTGATAGCGGCTACGCACTGCATAATTAGAGACGGAGGAAGTGTTTCGTACTTGGCCGTCCTGAGACATGTTTTTTCGTCTTCAGAACCATCCCTCAAAATTTCGTAACGCTCTGCCAAATCGAAAGATTTACTTTCATCATAGGTTTTCGCGACCATTATTTCGAAAACTGTCAGTGCTTTTCCTCCGGTGTTAATTCGGGAGAAAATCTCACAAGCCACTTCTATCGGATAATCACGAATGGTGATCGTAGGGAAATCATAATTTGTAAGGCTGTTTTTGTAAGACTCCATCAGTTCTAGCTGAGGCTTTGTAAACTCGTCCATTAAATCAGTGAACTTGCAAGTCAAAAGCCTGTGAACAGAGATGAGGTTCGTCTCTCCCTCAAGACGGGATATTTTGACTATAGACTCTTCACGCTCTAAATTTTCAGATAGATCAATGTAAATATCTTGATAATTTATTTCCTTGCCATCCTTGCTAATCCGAAGCCCCTTTCGAATAGCATAAAGCGAGGTTATTCGCTGCTGCCCATCCAGTATGTATTGAACATAATCTCCTTTTGGAGTGTCCGGTAGAATATGGTTCCCTACCTCTTTATAGCTTCTAAGCTCTTCGCGAGTTTTCCAAAAGATGAAGGTCCCAATAGGAAAGCCTTTAAGTATTGAGTCAATCAATTTTGCCGACTGCTCTTTCTCCCAAACAAACTCCCTCTGAAACATTGGAAGTTTAATCTGCCCCGTATCAATTTCCAAAAAAAGAGATTCATATTTTTTATTCTGGTTTTCTGGTTGAAACAACACCGTTACTTGATAAGGACTCGCTGCATTCACGTCGTAAAGCTCCCTGCTGAAAATGCAGACAGTATCAGACCGCCATCATGAATGGTACGAGAGGTGCGCTGACCACGATCCGCCCGCTGATATAGCTGCGAATAGAGGCCAGATCTTTCGAAGGTCTCGTTGGAAGCTGAGCACCACGGGCGAGGTCTCGATTGCAGAAATGTCCCTCCGATGCGTTCACTGGCTGGAGTATTACACGTGTCCAACGGTTGCTGGACGACAGAGCTATCGTTCCATCTACTACCAACAGGAAGGGAATCGAGCAAGCGTCACCTTTTGGCCGATTGTGTTGAAAAAGTCGGCTTTCCCGAAACACTCGAATATTGATGGATGAAAACACCTCATTTGCACGCGGCAACGTGAACTCCGAGTCCTGGAACGGTCTGCCAAAAATTCAGATTTCAATCTCAGGCGCGTACTTTTCTCCCGCGGAATTCAAAGCCGACTTTTTCAACAGAATCGACCCATGGCGGCCCTTCGGGGAGGGCTGCTAGCGACCATGACGGGACACTCCTGTTTAGCCAGCATTTGTAAGCGCCCGGCAAGTGGGAATAAATCGGCGCGTGTATGTAAAGGAAATAGGGGTCAGACCACCATTATTGAAAACGTGGTCTGACCTCTATTCCACCTATTCCCCATACGTCAAATCTGAAATTTATCGGCACGTCTGCAGATGTGGATTTCGCGTAGAAACGCGATTTCCAGTCCGGTTTGGAGTACCTGACGCGCTCAAAAACGTTTTTACACAGCCTCGGCCAGAAGCGGACATTGCCGTAGTTGAAGTTGACCGACCATGAATCCGTATTGCAGCATGGAATTGAAGTGTGGCACCGCTGTGCGCCCACTCTGTAAGCGCTACCTTCGCACCTAACCGGAAGAAGCTCATGATCATGGTGTTATCGAAGGTCGAACTCAAGGAACTGTCGATGAAAGCGGAAGCAGAGGGTTTAACGCTGAGTGATCTAGTCCCCATTTGCGAAAGGTTCGGCGTTGCACCGCATGATGTGCTGAACGGACTGTCCGTCGCGGTTGCGGAAGGCTATCTACAAGGATCTCTACCCTATGATTTTTGCGACGGCGTTATGAACGGGATCATAAATGCTGTGGTTGAAGTTGGCATGACTAACGATATGCCTCAGCCCGCTTTCTCGCTTTACCAGGCATTCGATCAAGGTGAATGGTTCCGCAGTAACGACACACCGGAAACTGACCCCAGTGAGAAATACACGAAGCATGTGGTCGAGGAAATAATGCGTACCCTTAGAGACTAGCTTTCATAGATCGGGAAGTTTCCGCTTTTCGGCTGGAAGGTAGTGGATCGAACGCCGCTTTTGGCCGATCTCTGCCTGTCGCGAGGGCCGTAATCGACCCAAAGCTGACCTTCAGGTGGGTAAATTTTTGTCACCTCGTGAATGGCATCCTCAAGGACTTCGCGATCCGAGCTAAAATTTTTATGCATTTTTCAGAAACAACGAGCGGTGGTTCGTTAATCATGTAAAGCAGGTGTTCGAACGCTACTCCAGCCTCGTTGTGATCGACATAATCCAGAACTATTTCACCACCATTCTCTAAACCTGCCTGAGCTAATGCATGGTCTTCCGGTACAGGGCCGAGCTGGTCGTATGCAATGGACATCAGCGTCGAGATTTCCTCAAGTGCCTCAACGAAATCGGCCCTCAAGTCGTTGTTAAGGTGGCTCATAACAAACATTCCTTCGATTATGGTGACCTGCGTTCCGTTCCCGTCTGGTCGATTGTTGCCCAAGACGTGGTCTTTGCGCACGCGCTTGAGAAGCTAAGGTCGACTGTCCGCTCTTGGGTCACGCTTTACCCATTTCCTCGTACGAAGCATCGACGAACGTGATGTGCTCATCCCAAGCAGCTTCAGCTAGATCCCGGATAATTTCAGCGAGCGTCTCAACATCTACCCCCTGAGCTTCGATGCAGGCCAAGCGTCCGGGCGACCAGTCGATGACGGAACACTGTGGATACTTCCCTAGCAGTGCGGACAGTGCTTCCTGAGGCGGCTCTTTGTGGGTATACATGAAGTCAAAGTACGGGGCACTGGCATTCTGAAGCGGGTACACCAAAGCCCAGGCATTTGATGGGCCGGGAAAGCAAATGTGGACGTTACGATGCACCCATTCCGGCCCACTGTGTTTGATGTGGCGAAGAACTTCGATGATCGAATGACAATCGGCTATTCGGATCATGCGATCAGGGTCAAACGTCCAGCCAGGTCCAGGCTGGGTTGCTGCGTTACTGGTCAGTGGTGCAGTCATTCTTGTTGTTCTCTTCATCGCATTACCTTAGGTTCGAACGTCTGCTCTTGGCCGACTGCAGCCCTTAGAGATAGGCAACCGGCCAAAAGCGGTCACTCCTACTGATCACATGCAATCGCTGGATAATTGGGAGTGTCATCGCCAAAACTTCCACCAAGGACGAACTCGTTCCTCATCCATCGTTGTGCTTGTCTGCCTGTAAACAGCAGTTGCGATCGCATGAGTCTGCGCCGCTATCTCATCCAACCAATCTTGAGGCCCGATCCAGTGATCGTGAACTACCTCCAGAAACTCTCGATCCAAAGGCAGCTCGGAGGCATCGCCAACGACCGTACTGAAAGCCTCGCATTTTGGACACCATGCCGTGGTCTCAGTAAACCGTGTCACATCAGAAGCAGGAAATACCGCATAGCAACCAAAGCAAGCGCAATGGTTGCTGGCGAGGATTTCTGTCTGATTGCGGTTCGCATGATCATGCGTGCTGTAAGTGTCGGGCATTCATACCTCCATCGCAGCGCCAGATTAGTTGAGCAGCGATCACAAGGCAGTCAGGCGATTCAGCTGCTCTGCCGAAGGAAATCCTAGTGTCCGATAGCGAGGTGGATAGCCAGCTTCTGTAGTCAGCAGATCGCCAAGCTCGGATTCAAACTCGCTCCATAGAACGGTTTTGACTGTAGGTTCCCCACCCTCAACGGGTTCAACCAACACGATGCGATCACTCTTGGGCAATAGGGTCGGCACACCTTTTGTCCAAGCGCTCATCGATACGGTTTTGCCGTTCTGGTCAGACAGCTCGTAGAGAAGGTACGAGGCAACAAACACATCGACGCTCGTTTCCAGATTGACCTTATCGAGCAACTCTTTCTGATTACTGTAGCTACCCTGGAGCAGCAAATGTTCCAGCGTGGCCAGACGGTTATTGACCCCTTCATCATCAGGGTGAAATGGGACGATATCGCGCCCGTCATAGGTATAAATGTCGGTGGAGACTGCCCTGCCCCTCTCAAGCGCTTTGAAGCTAAGCTCGACCATCTGACGGATGCCTTGCTCGTCCTTGTCGCCCGTGACCATCAAGACGTCACGGCTGGGGATCATGAACACCGGTCGACCTTTAACGGGTGCGCGCTGTAGAACATCTGGCAACAAGACTCTGCTGCTGTCGTATCCGTCCGCCCACTGCGCGGCGTAGAGCCCAGGGATGATCTCACCGAAGGCCTCGTGCGTAGCATCGCGCAAGTTCTCAATGGAGATCGCCACTGCCTCATCCATTGTGACACCCCACTGCGCTTCAGGGCCTCTCGTAAGGGTGGCGGTGGACTCGGGAGAGTCGACGGCAAGCATAATCACACAGTCGCGGCCCAAGGACTGATAAACGACATCGTGCGGCTTGTCGCCACCATTTCTGGCGTGCTCCAGTCGAACTTCCTCAAGCATGGCAAGATTTCGAATCACCGGACGTAATTGTGCTTTCACGTTTTCAAAGACCGTCCCGGTTCTCTGGCCAGACTCCAACAGAGTCGATACGTACCCATTCAGAATTGCGGCCTTCTGGGTCTTGTCTCCATTTTGATAGTCGCGAAAGGCGTTATGAAGATTGAAGTACGAGCCATTGTTATGACGGATGCGAAACTCGCTAGCCTGAAAGTCCATGGCCTCGCTGTAGCCAGCCTTGCGGGCTGACTCGATAAATTTTTTGGCAAATCCTTCCTGAGTCAGAGGACGACTGAAGATTTTGTCGAGCAGGGATTGGAGCATGCACAGGATCCTTCGTGTCAGCAGGTATTTGTAAACAGGGTGGGTTGGACGCGGCTAAACGTGTCCACAGCTTGAACGGCTGCTCTCTATATCGACAGGTATAAGATGAAAAATAGGGTCGCACACCTGGAGCTAGGTTCATGAACCCTAGAACTCCGGACGGGCGTTATTTTGTTATAAATGGCCGGCTGTGGCGCTGCTCAAACCCCGCTGGCAAAATCGACCAATCAGACGTTCATGTCGATGAATCCGCCAGCCCCTCTCATGCTCGGCCAGCCGGCATGGATATCCCGCAAGTGGGGCAGTCAACGCCATCGCTCGCCATTTGCATAACCTCCTCGCCGCACGTTGGGCAAACCTCCCCCGCCATCTCGCATGGAGATCCGAGAATGAACTCGTCCCCCATAACCGGGAGCCATTTCTCACAGCAACGCGGCTCGCGATGAAACGGCAACAGCCCCTAGCGCAGCGCATGCTCACAATTAGCGCGCCCTAGCTCATCCCCATACAAAATACCTGTACAGAAATTACGCCACGCATTTTTACAGCGCTCGCAGGATTCTATCGGCCCAAAGATGGCCTTGGGCTGTATCGCCCCCAAACAGTCATCAGCCCGATAGCCAGGCCTCTATTTCCCGCGCCTGCCAGAAATCGGAGGTTACTGACCGTTCATCGGGATTGAGTGATGCCATGACGACATCACACCAATATAGTTGTACAAGACTTGTACAAATACTAAAATCTGTACAAGTTTCGACTAGCCAGAAAATAACACCGCGACTGGTTGCCGTCGGACAAAAGAATACCTGCGCAGGATGCGGACCAAGGGCGAATACATACGCTTGCAGGTGTCCCTAAACCGCTCCTCCCACTATGCAGGTACATCATGCCATCGCACACTCCCCGGCTCTCTACACGGACCAGTCTTTATGCCGGCTACGCCAGCCTGCTCGCGTTTATGCTGCTGATCGCCGCTATCTCGCTGTACGCCCTGGCTAACAGCAATAAGGACTTTTTTCTCTACGTTAATGGCATTGATGCGCGCGCCCGCCTCGCCAACACACTGAACGACGCCGCCGCCCAGCGCGCGATTGCCCTGCGTAACATCGCCTTGAACAGCAATGTCACCGCGAGAGGACAGCAGCGAGGCGCAATTGCCATCAACGAACAAATGGTGGCCGGCAGCCTCGCCGCGCTACGCCAGGCAATTGATAGCCATGATGATGTGTCGCCCAAGGCACGTGAACTGTTCTCAACCATCGAGAAGGTCGAGAGCCGCTACAAACCGGTAGCACACACCATTGCCGAACACCTGTTCAAGGGTGAAAACGACGAGGCCCTGCGCATGGTCAGCGAGCAGTGCACACCCTTACTGGCCGAGCTGACCCAGGCAATTGGCGAATTCCTGCGCTACACCAACCAGAAGGCAGACCTGCAGGTCAGCGAAAATGACGCAGACTATCTGTCACAACGCAACCTGTTGCTCGCCATTACTGCGCTGGCCGTCTTACTAGCAGCGGTACTGGGCTACGTCATCAGCCGCAACCTGCTGCGCGCGCTGGGTGCCGAACCGAGTGAACTCAACCAGCTCGCCCAACGAGTTGCCCAGGGCGATTTGCGCGCTAGCGAGCGCACGATTGAGCCACCACAAGCCAGCATCATGGCCGCCCTGCTGAGCATGCAGGAGAACCTGCGGGACATGACCAAGGGCATAAACCTGTCCTCACAGAGCGTGGCCGAATCCAGCCAGGAACTTAGCCAATCGAGCCTGAGAAACGCCGAAAGCGTGGCCATGGCACAGTGCGAGGTCGAGCAGATCGTCACCGCCGTTCACCAAATGGCCGCCACCGTGCAGGATGTCGCGCGCAATGCCGAATCCGCCGCCAGTGCCGCCAGCGATGCCGATAGCGCGGCCCTGTACAGCCAGCAGAAGGCCAAAGATGCCGTCAACATGATCGGCGAGCTGGCCGAGACAATCGAACAGTCCAACATTGCCATGAGCCGGCTGAAGAATGAAACCGGCAATATCGGCGGCGTGCTTGAGGTGATCAAGTCGGTGGCCGACCAGACCAACCTGCTGGCCCTCAACGCAGCCATCGAAGCTGCACGTGCTGGCGAGGCTGGACGCGGCTTCGCGGTGGTAGCCGACGAGGTCCGCAGCCTGGCACAGCGTACCCAGAAGGCCACCTCAGAGATTGAGGGGCTGATCGCCAGTCTGCAGAAAATTGCCGACGAGACCTCGCAGCATATGCAACGCTGCAAACGCTCCAGTGCGCAGTCGGTGTCCGGCGTTTCCGAGGCCGGTGACGCGGTAAGCACGATCGTAACCATGATCGAGCGGATCAACGGCATGAACCACCAAATCGCCGCGGCCGCCGAGCAGCAGAGTACCGTTGCCGAGCAGATCAGCCGGGGCATCGTGACCGTCAGCGAAAGCGCCGAGCAATCCGCTGCCGCCTTCCGCAGCGCTCAGCAGGAAAGCGAAGGATTGGCACGCACCAGCGTGACATTGCGAGAGAACATCTCGCGCTTTCAGCTCTAGGGTCTGTTGCCATTTCATCGCGAGCCGCGTTGCTGCGAGAAATGGCCCCTGGTTAGTCGCAGGACACAGGTATCGTCGTGCCAACGACCAAGCGAACCGGTCTTCCCATCCACAGTTGCGTATCAGCGCAGTGCGAGCTGATCAGATGGCTGCTGCGTCGAACCATTCACCGCAGACCGATAGCGTACTTTGTTCTACCTGGGCATCAGACAATGCTTCAAAAAGGGCGCGATGCTCTCGGACGGGATTCAAGACGACTTGAAGAAAAGCCGGCCGCTCCGTTCCAAACATGCTTTCTTCTCGAGGTGTTTGCTAACGTCAAATGTTGTTGAAGCCTTCCCCCAGTATTGCCCAAGCTTTTTACAGAGCTTGAAGGGGGGCTGACCGATGATCCATCCCGCAAAAAAGCCAGGCGTGTTGGCCGTACACACATTGTCCAACCGCCCCCAACCCCCTTATCCTCGCCCCTCCCCGTCCGCTCAAACCCGGAGCCGCCATGGACCTCGCCACCCTCGCCCTCTTCCTCCCCGCCTGCTTCGCCCTGAACATGGCGCCTGGCCCGAATAACCTGTTGTCCGTAAGCAACTCCACGCGCTACGGCTACCGCACATCCTGCCTGGCAGGCATTGGCCGCTTGCTCGCCTTCGCCGGTATGATCGCCCTTGCCTCAGCCGGCCTCGCGGTGGTGTTGCAAACCTCTGAGTTGTTGTTCTACGGGATCAAGATTCTGGGCGCGGCGTATCTGTTTTATCTGGCGTTTCAACTGTGGGGTGCGAATCCACAGGCGCACGCGGAGTCAGCAACCGCCAAGGTCAGCCTGTGGGCACTGGCGCGTCAGGAGTTCCTGGTGGCGGCAGGCAACCCCAAAGCCATCCTGATCTTCACCGCCTTCCTCCCCCAGTTCGTGGTACCGGGCCAGCCGATCACGCCGCAGTTCGCTGTGCTGGGCGCGCTGTTCCTGGCCCTGGAATGGATCGCGATCAGCGTCTATGCCTATATGGGCCTGCATATGCGCCGCTGGTTTGCCGAGCCGCGGGGCAAGCGTGTCTTCAATCGCTGCTGTGCGGGGTTGTTGTCGGCAGCGGCAACGGTGTTGTTGATGGCGCGACGGGCTTGACGGAGGGTTCGAAATGAATGAGATGGACAGAAATGCGCTGGCCAGTCTTTACCGCGAATACATCCACTGCCTCAACCAGCAGGACTGGGAACGCTTGCCCAATCTGCTGCACCAGGACGTGACCTACAATGGCCGCCTCGTGGGCGTCGCCGGTTACCGCGCCATGCTCGAACGGGACTTTCGCGAAATTCCCGACCTGGTCTTCCACATCCAGTTGCTGGTCGCCGACCCGCCCACCCTCGCCAGCCGGTTGAATTTCAACGTCACGCCCAAGGGTGAGTTCTTCGGCTTGCCGATCAACGGTCGGAAGGTCGCGTTCTCCGAAAATGTCTTTTATGAATACGTCGACGGCAAGATCGCCCACGTCTGGTCGGTGATTGATAAGGCCGCGATCGAACGCCAGCTGTAAGGGCTGTCCCAGGCCGACAAGCGCGACTGCCGCGCCTCAGCCCATTGTCTAGACTCCACACACCCATCCACCGTGGAGTCCTGAGATGACGCATAAAAACACCCTCTGCCTCTGGTACAACGGCACCGCCGAGGAGGCTGCGAATTTCTATGCCAAGACCTTCCCGGACAGCCGGGTCAATGCCATCCACCGCGCGCCTGGCGATTACCCTGCGGGGAAACAGGGCGACGTCCTGACCGTCGATTTCACTGTCATGGGCATCCCGTGTATCGGCCTGAACGGCGGCCCGGCGTTCCCGCACACCGAGGCATTTTCGTTTCAGGTGGCCACCGATGACCAGGCCGAAACCGATCGCCTGTGGCAGGCCATTATCGACAACGGCGGCCAGCCGAGTGCCTGCGGGTGGTGCAAGGACAAGTGGGGGTTGTCGTGGCAGATCACCCCGCGCGTGCTGTCGGCCGCCGTGACCCATTCGGACCCGGCAACGGCCAAGCGCGCCTTCGAGGCGATGATGAGCATGACCAAGATCGACATCGCCACGATTGAGGCCGCAATCGCCAATCGCTGAACACACCCGGCAGCGCCTTGGGGCACTCTACGGCCCAAAGGCCGCTGCACAGGCGTTGTACAGAGCGCGCCACGCTGACTAGACTTTGCCCCCGCCACACCCTGCACGCTAAAGATTCGGCGCCACTTGCCGTCATCCTTACATCCCTGAATGGACTCAAAGAGGCTCCTGTGCGCTTTTTCTCTACCCTTTTGTTAGTGGGCGGCCTTGCCACCCTGTCCGGCTGCGCCACCCAGGCCAGCAAAGTCGACCAGATGCTCGCCGACACCCTCGCCCAGCCGCTGGTGGAAAACAGCATCGTGCGCGAAGGCGATCTGCTCAGTTTCGAGCTGCTGATGCCGCTGTCGACGCCGGGTGCACGCCGCACCATGCAGTTCGAGGCCGCGTGTTCTTCGCCGCAACTGTCCTTGCTGTACCTCGACGGTTCGCAGCGGGTCTACCCACTCAAGGCCGGGCGCTACACCGAAGCCCGTAAATTGTCAGCCGACCTGCACGCGAAGCTGGCCGCCAACCCGACCTTCGTGCGCGCGTGCGCCCAGACCCCCAAGCCAGACTGGCGCCTGGTCAAGACGGATGAACGTGGCAATTGGGTACTGATTGACGCCGCGAGCATCAAGACCGTGGAGGGCGAAGTCCGCTTCTGGGCGGCTTTCGATAACCCAACGGTGCTCAACGACCTGCCCTACGACGCGCCTTACGCGCAAAAGCGCGAGCACTTTGCCGTGTCCTGCGCTAACGGCACCTACAAGGAGCTGGCCGGCTATGACCTGGATGCACGCAATCGGGTCAGTGACGGCCGGGTCGACAGTTTCCCGACGCCACGCAACATTGTCGGCAGCGATACCGACTATGAATTGCTGTTCAACAGCGTCTGCGCCACCCCCGAGAAGATCGCCGCGCTGCCACTGTTCAAGCCGCGCCTGAAGGCCCCGGCGACCATCGCCTTGGGCTCGGTACAGCCACCGGTGCTGGCGGCACTGGCGCAATTTGACCAGGACAAACCGACCCGCAGCCTGAAGTACGTGCACTTCACGGGCACCTCGACCATGAAAGGCAAGACCAGTAACTCGACCAGTGAGCAGTTCATCAGCCGCGACGCCGCCAGCGGCCAGCTGTCGATCGCCCTGCGTGGCGAAGGCTACGAATCCCAATCGGTAAGCTGGCGAAACCTGATCGACCTGGTGTCCAAGAGCACCTTCGGCGGCAGCATGGCCGAAAGCACGACGACGACCCAGCTGAGTTTCACCGGTAACTGGAAAGCCCTGCCGGTGGGCGACACCTTGGTCTACCAAAGCACCCGTTCGACCCTCAACAGTGTGATTGGCAACTACGACAAACAGACCATCACGCGCTGCGTGGTCGAGCGCCAATTGCCGGCCAGTGAACTCAACCCCAACCTGCTGGGCAGCGCCAAGGCCCTGTCGTGCCGCAACGACAACGACAAATACAACCGGGTTAACCACCTGTTCTACCTGACGGACTATGCGTACTTCCTGGAGTCGAGCACGGACAAGAATGAGTTTTTCTACTCCGATACACGCATCGATAAATTCGAGTAACCGTCCACAAGGTGAAAAACACCTTCAATCAGGTTGACACATTTGCTCACACACCCTGAAGATGGAGGCCTTCTTCAGGGTGTGCCCGCTCATGTGCGCAACGTCGCTGGTTAACTTTTCCGTCATTGGCTTGATTGCCAAGGCGCAAGGTTGCGCTGCACACGCCCTCAAATCGAAGAAACAGTCGCTCATGTGACCGGGGCGCGCTGTCCCGTCAGATGAGCTGACAGGACATTGAGCGCGACGGACACCCTCCCCTTGCACAATTCCCTCTGCCCTTCTGGCGGTGACTTAATCGGTCAACCATCAGGAGAAAGAGCATGTCAGCGTTTCAAGGTATCTGGGTTCCCGTGGTCACGCCGTTTCACGACGGCGCCCTCGACTTTATCGGCCTGCGCCGTTTGGTTGAGCATTTGCTGGAAAAGCACGTGGCCGGGATCATGGTCTGCACCACCACCGGTGAAGCCGCGTCGCTGAGCCGCCAGGAACAACTGGCCGTGCTCGATGCCGTGTTGCAGTGGGTGCCGGCGCACCGTGTGGTGATGGGCCTGGCGGGCAATAACCAGATTGAATTGCTGCAGTTCCAGGACCAAGTCCTCAAGCGCCCCGTGGCCGGTTTACTGGTGCCGGCGCCCAGCTATATCCGCCCTTCCCAGGCCGGCCTCGAAGCGTTTTTTCGTACGGTGGCCGATGCGTCCAGTGTGCCGATCATTCTCTATGACATCCCCTATCGCACCGGCGTGACCTTCGAGCAGGCCACCCTGCTGAACATCGTCGCCCATGAGCGCATCAAGGCGGTCAAGGACTGTGGCGGCAACCTCGGCAATACCCTGGCACTGCTGGCCAGTGGCGAAGTGGATGTGCTGTGTGGCGAGGATATCCAGCTCTTCAACGCGCTGTGCCTGGGTGCCAGCGGTGCCATCGCGGCGTCGGCCCACGTGCATACCGAACAGTTTGTGGCGCTGTGGCAGCAGGTGCGGGATAACCAGTTGGCCGAAGCGCGGCAGACGTTTTTCCAGCTGCTGCCGCTGATCCAGACGTTGTTCATGGAGCCCAACCCGGCACCGGTGAAAGCGGCGTTGGCATTGCAGGGCTTGATCGGCAGCGAATTGCGCGCACCCATGCAGCGGGCCAGCGCGGCGCTGATTGCACGGGTGCAGCCGCTCTCCGCCCTGGCACAATGATGCCTGTGTAGGAGCGAGCAAGCTCGCGCCTACGGGCTTGCTCAAGGCGTGCGCGGCTTGGCCATCTGCAACCGATGCAAGGTGATCTCGCGCACTGCCTGCTTGCTCAGTTCGATATGCCGCTTGAGCAAGTGCTGCGCCTGATCGACACGCCGTTGCAGGATCGCGGTGAGTATTTGCCCATGCTCCTCGTACGTCGCCGCAATGCGTGAAGCCTGGGTAAAGTCGAGGCGCCGGATGATGCGGATCTTTTCCGTAAGGGCGTAGTGCATGTGTGCCATCTCACGGTTGCCGGTGGCTTGCACCAGGGCGCAGTGAAAGTGTTCATCCAGCGCCGACACCGCCTGACTGTCCTGCAGGCGCTCACATTCCTCCACCAGCCAGGTCGCCTGCAGCCCTTGCAAGATCGGGTTCGGTTGCTCCATCGCGCATAAACGGCTGACAGCGGCCAGTTCCAGCACGATCCGCACGTCATACAGCTCTTCGAAATAGGTGAAGTCGAACGGTTTCACCTGCCAGCCGCTGCGGAAGTACACCGCCAGGTAGCCTTCCCGTTCCAGGCGGTACAGCGCCTGGCGCACGGGTGTACGGCTGACACTCATGCGCTCGGCCACTTCGCCCTCGCTGAAACGGTCGCCAGGCAACAGGCGAAAGTCGAAGATATCCGCCTTGAGTTGCGCATAGATCTGCTCGGCCAGGCTGTCCGGGCGCTCGCGCGGTTTTTTCAGCGTTGAAAGCGGCATGCTTACCCCTTGCTGGTGACATAGGCGCGCCAGCCGCCAAACTCAGTGACATCCAGCGCATCCGCCAGGGCCCAGGGTTCGCAGATAAAGCCTTTGACACTGCGTCCATCCGCCAGCATCAGGGTGCCGATCCCCAGCGGTGCGGGAATTTCGGCGACGAACTCGCCAAAACGGGCGATAGGCATGTCCCACAGCTCGACGATGATCGATCGGCCACCTTCCGCCCTGGCCAGCCCCGGCTTGGGCGGCACAGTGCCGGGCAGCGCATACAAACGATAAGTGCTGGCCGTGAGGGTCTGCTCCACCAGCACGGCGTTGCGTGTGGTCAGTTGGAAGTTCAACGGCATGCCGCTCAGGTGGGCGCCCACCACCGCCACGCGCACGGTACCGGGTGCCTGTTGGGCAGCAGCGGGTGCCGGCAGTTGGCGTTCGGTTGCGCCGAGCGGCAACTCAAGGCTGGCCTGCCAGCGCTGGCCCAGGTGCGCCAGGGCGCTGTCATGCCAGGCCGGTGCGAGCAGGGTAATGCCGCACGGTAGACCGTCCGCTCGCAGGCCCGCCGGCAGCGCCAGCGCCGACAGGTCCGCCAGGTTGGTGAAGTTGGTGTAGTAGCCGAATTGCGCGTTGTAGCGCACCGGCTCCAGCACCATGTCGGCGCGCGTGCGAATCGTCGGCGAGGTCGGCACCAGCAAGGCGTCGAACCCCGCCAAGGTGTCGTTGATGCGGCGACTGAGTTCGGCCCGCAGGTATTCGGCCTTGTAGGCATCGCAGGCGCTGTACTGGAGGCCATTTTCGACAATGCCGCGCACCACCGGGTTGATGGCCTGCGGCTGGTGTTCGAGCATGCCTTCCAGGGCCACCGTGCGTTCTGCGACCCAGGGACCCGAATACAACTGGTCGGCCAGGGCCTTGAACGCACTGAAATCCACCTCGCTGATCACCGCGCCCAACGCCTTGAAGTGCTCGACCGCCTGCTCGAACACCGCCTGGTTCTGCGTATCGCCGAAGAACTCCAGGCTCGCCGGTATTGCCAGCTTGATCGAGGCACCCACGCTCACCGGCGCCGTGTAGGGGTTGCTACGCGAGTATGCGTCGCTGGCGTCATAGCCCTGTGCGACCTGCGCCACCGCGGCGGCATCCTCCACGGTCAGGGCGAACACCGAGATGCAATCCAACGTGCGACAGGCCGACACCAGGCCCGTATTCGAAAACCGGCCCTTGGTCGGTTTCAATCCGACGATATTGTTGAACCCTGCCGGTACTCGGCCCGAGCCTGCGGTGTCGGTGCCCAGCGCAAACGCCACCAGCCCGCGGGCAACCACCGACGCCGAGCCGGAGCTGGAACCGCCGCTGACGTAATCGGCATTGAAACTGTTACCCACCGCACCATACGGCGAGCGCGTGCCCACCAGGCCAGTGGCGAATTGATCCAGGTTGGTCTTGCCCATCAGAATCGCACCTGCCGCTCGCAGTTTGGCGACTACGGTCGCGTCCGACGTTGGGCTGTAGGCGAATTCCGGGCAGGCTGCCGTGGTGTCCCAGCCCGCCGCGTCAATGTTGTCCTTGATGGCGAATGGCACGCCGTACAGCGGCAACTTGTCGATATCGCCGCCCACCGCGTCCAGCCTGTCGTTCAATTGCGCCAGTTGCATGGCCAATTGCTCAGGTTGTGCGCGGGCAATCCAGGCGCTGTCATCCGCGCTGTATTGCGCCGCCAGGCTCAACAACCGGTCGGGGGTCATCGCCCCGCTGCGATAGGCCGCGTGCCATTCGCCAAGGGTCCAGCCGATAACGCTCTGCATAGGGATTCCCATCTTGTATCCAAGTTGACCTGTCTTAAAGCAAACCCCAGGCCAAAGGCCGAAACGCTGTGATGAGCGGGCTCGCGTGCCCATCCAGGTGCTCGGGCCTGCTCGTTGATGGCGCACCCGAGCGTCGCCCATGCGCCAAAAAAAGACACCCAGCCGACCGCTCGGTTGCGAGCCGCCCGATACCGGCCTATGTTCCAAGCCATGCTTTTCCTTTTGCTGTCCCCCACCCTACGCCCATCCCGTAACCAGGTGACGACATGCCTACGCCTTCCCGCCCCGCCGTCCTCGAACTGATCGGCAACACGCCGCTGGTACGCGTCAGCCGTTTCGATACCGGCCTCTGCACCCTGTTTCTCAAGCTCGAATCGCAAAACCCCGGTGGTTCCATCAAGGACCGCATCGGCCTGGCCATGATCGACGCCGCCGAACGCGACGGCCGCCTGCGCCCTGGCGGCACCATTATCGAAGCCACCGCCGGCAACACCGGTCTGGGCCTGGCGCTGGTAGGCCGGGCCAAGGGCTACCGGGTCGTGCTGGTAGTGCCCGACAAGATGTCCACGGAAAAAGTGCTGCACCTCAAGGCCATGGGCGCCGAAGTGCATATCACCCGCTCCGATGTGGGCAAGGGCCACCCCGAGTATTACCAGGACGTGGCCGCGCGCCTGGCCAAGGGCATTCCCGACGCGTTCTTCGCCGACCAGTTCAACAACCCGGCCAACCCCCTGGCTCATGAAACCAGCACTGCCCCGGAAATCTGGGCGCAAACCCAGCACGACGTGGACGCGATTGTGGTGGGGGTCGGCTCAGCGGGCACCCTCACCGGCCTGACCCGCTTTTTCAAGCGCGTACAACCCGACCTGGCCATGGTGCTGGCCGACCCGGTGGGCTCGGTAATGGCGGAATACAGCCGCAGTGGCCGCCTGGAAACGCCAGGCTCGTGGGCGGTGGAAGGCATTGGCGAGGATTTCATTCCGTCGATCGCCGACCTCTCCAGCGTGCGCCAAGCCTATTCCATCAGCGATGAAGAAAGCTTCGACCACGCCCGCCAACTGCTCAAGGCCGAGGGCATTCTCGGCGGTTCCTCCACCGGTACCCTGTTCGCCGCCGCGCTGCGCTATTGCCGTGCGCAGACCGAGCCCAAGCGCGTGGTCACGTTCGTCTGCGACACCGGCACGCGCTACCTGTCAAAGGTCTACAACGACCAATGGATGAAGGATGCGGGCCTGCTGCAATACAAGCACTACGGCGACCTGCGCGACCTGATCGCCCGCCGCTTCGAAGATGGCCGCGTGATCAGCGTGAGCCCCGACGACACCCTGCTCACCGCCTTCCAGCGCATGCGCCTGGCCGATGTCTCGCAACTGCCGGTGCTGGTGGACGGACAGACATTGGTGGGGGTGATCGACGAATCCGACATCCTGCTGGGCCTGCACCATGACGCCGCGGATTTCTCGATGATCGTCGCCAGCGCCATGACCGATAAAGTGCAAACCCTGGCCCCCAGCGCCAGCCTGGCCGAATTGCAGGCGGAACTGGATCGCGGCCTGGTCGCCATCATCGCCGACGCCTCGGGCTTCCACGGCCTGATCACCCGAGTCGACCTGCTCAATCACCTACGGAGGTCCCTTGCATGAGTCAGCCCGATAAAAGCGCGTTTGCCACCCGCGTGATCCACGCCGGGCAATCACCCGACCCGACCACGGGCGCGCTGATGCCGCCGATCTACGCCAACTCCACCTACCTGCAAGACAGCCCCGGTGTACACAAGGGGTTCGACTACGGCCGCTCCCATAACCCCACGCGCTTTGCCCTGGAACGCTGCGTGGCCGACCTCGAAGGCGGCAGCCAGGCGTTTGCCTTCGCCTCGGGGCTGGCGGCGATTTCCACCGTATTGGAATTACTCGATGCAGGCGCCCATATCGTCTCCGGCAACGACCTGTACGGCGGCACATTTCGTCTGTTCGACAAGGTGCGCCAGCGCAGTGCGGGGCACCGTTTCAGCTTTGTCGACCTGAGCGATGGCGCGGCGTTTGAAGCGTCGTTGCAAGACGACACGCGCATGGTCTGGGTTGAAACCCCAAGCAACCCGTTGCTGCGCCTGACCGACCTCAGCGCCATCGCGCGCATCTGCCGTGACCGCGGCATCCTCTGCGTGGCCGACAACACATTCGCCAGCCCGTGGATCCAGCGCCCGCTGGAGCTGGGTTTCGACATCGTGGTGCACTCCACCACCAAGTACCTCAATGGCCACTCCGACGTGATCGGCGGCATCGCCATCGTTGGCGACAACCCGGAACTGGCCGAACGCCTGGGCTTCCTGCAAAACTCGGTCGGCGCGATTGCCGGGCCCTTCGATGCCTTCCTGACCCTGCGCGGCGTGAAAACCCTGGCCCTGCGCATGGAGCGCCATTGCAGCAATGCACTGGAATTGGCGACCTGGCTGGAACAACAACCGCAAGTGTCGCGGGTTCACTATCCCGGCCTGGCGTCCCATCCCCAGCACGCACTGGCGCGTCGACAGATGCGCGGGTTTGGCGGGATGATTTCGCTGGATTTGAACAGCGACCTGGCCGGCGCCCGGCGCTTCCTGGAAAACGTCAGAATCTTCGCTTTGGCCGAAAGCCTGGGGGGCGTGGAAAGCCTGATCGAACACCCGGCAATCATGACCCACGCAAGCATCCCCGCCGCCACGCGCGCGCAATTGGGTATTGGCGATGGGTTGGTGCGGTTGTCGGTGGGGGTTGAGGATGTCGAGGATCTGCGGGCGGACCTGGCGCAAGCCTTGGCCCGGATATAAATCCTCCAGCCCCCATGAATCCCAGGTGGGAGGGGCAAGCCCCAATGCCGTTCAGTTAAGGCTTTTTTTGTAGGAGCGAGCTTGCTCGCGAAGAACTCACAGGCGCCGCGTTGATTCAGGAAACACGCGTTATCGTTGACGTTTTTCGCGAGCAAGCTCGCTCCTACAGAAGGCGATGTGCACTTAACTGAACGGCATAGGCATGCGCGACAACACTATCTCGAAGAGGTAGTGGCGCCTCCCACACGGGTCAGTGCGTCAGGCCGAGGTGATATTGGCCCGCGCGCCGTGCAGTTTCTTGTAGCTCTCGATCAAGCGTAGATGCCGATCCAGCCCTTCCAGCTTGGTGCTGGTCGGCGTCAAGCCATAGAAACGCACGCTGCCATTCACCGAGCCGATCACGGCGTCCATCCGCTCGTTACCGAACATCCGTCGGAAGTTGGCCTCGTAGTCCGCCAGTTCCAGGTCTTCGTCCAGTTCCATCTCCAGCACCGCGTTCACCGCCTGGTAGAACAGGCCGCGCTCGACGGTGTTGTCGTTGTACTGCAGGAACATTTCCACCAGTTCCTTGGCGTCTTCGTACTGCTGCAACGCGAGGTAGATCAGCAGCTTCAATTCCAGGATGGTCAACTGGCCCCAGGCGGTGTTGTCGTCGAACTCGATGCCGATCAAGGTGGTGATATCGGTGTAGTCGTCCAGCTCGCTCTCCACCAGGCGCTCGGCCAGGGCCTTGAGCTCGGCATCGCTGAGGCTGTGCAGGTTGAGGATGTCGGCGCGGAAAAACAGGGCCTTGTTGGTGTTATCCCAGATCAGGTCGTCCACCGGGTAGATTTCCGAGTAGTCCGGCACCAGGATGCGGCAGGCCGTGGCGCCAAGGTGCTCGTACACCGCCATGTACGACTCCTTGCCCATGTTGTCGAGGATGCCGAACAGGGTCGCGGCCTCTTCGGCGTTGGAGTTTTCACCCTGGCCCGAGAAGTCCCACTCGACGAATTCGTAATCCGACTGGGCACTGAAGAAGCGCCACGACACCACACCGCTGGAGTCAATGAAGTGTTCGACAAAGTTGTTCGGCTCGGTGACTGCATGGCCTTCAAAGGTTGGCTGCGGCAAATCGTTCAAGCCTTCGAAGCTGCGGCCTTGCAGCAGTTCGGTGAGGCTGCGCTCCAGGGCCACTTCCATACTCGGGTGCGCGCCGAATGAGGCGAATACGCCTCCGGTACGCGGGTTCATCAAGGTCACGCACATCACCGGGAATTCACCGCCCAGCGACGCATCCTTGACCAGCACCGGGAAGCCCTGGGCTTCCAGGCCTTCGATACCGGCCAGGATACCGGGGTACTTCGCCAGCACCTCGGCCGGCACGTCCGGCAGCGCGAACTCGCCTTCGATGATTTCACGCTTGACCGCGCGCTCGAAGATTTCCGACAGGCACTGCACCTGGGCTTCGGCCAAGGTATTGCCGGCACTCATGCCATTGCTCAGGTAGAGGTTTTCGATCAGGTTGGACGGGAAATACACCACCTCGCCATCGGACTGGCGCACAAACGGCAGCGAGACAATGCCACGTTCTTCGTTACCGGAATTGGTGTCGAACAGGTGGGAACCGCGCAGCTCACCGTCGCGGTTGTAGATCTTCAGGCAGTAGGCGTCGAGGATTTCCGGCGGCAGTTCATCCTTGCGCCCCGGCTGGAACCAACGCTCATCGGGGTAATGCACGAACGGCGCGTTGGCCAATTCCTCGCCCCAGAACTGATCGTTGTAGAAGAAGTTGCAGTTGAGCCGCTCGATAAACTCGCCCAACGCCGACGCCAGGGCGCCTTCCTTGGTCGCGCCTTTGCCGTTGGTAAAGCACATCGGCGAGTGCGCATCACGGATATGCAGGGACCAGACGTTGGGCACGATATTGCGCCACGAGGCGATCTCGATCTTCATGCCCAGGCCGGCCAGGATCCCGGACATATTGGCGATCGTCTGCTCCAGCGGCAGGTCCTTGCCCGCGATATAAGTGCCCGCGTCGGATGGGCTGCCGGGCATCAACAAGGCCTGGGCATCGGCGTCGAGGTTGTCCACTTCTTCGATGACGAATTCCGGCCCGGCCTGCACCACTTTCTTCACGGTGCAACGGTCGATGGAACGCAGGATACCCTGGCGGTCCTTCTCGGAAATGTCCGCAGGCAGCTCGACCTGGATCTTGAAGATCTGGTTGTAGCGGTTTTCCGGATCAACGATGTTGTTCTGCGACAGGCGGATATTTTCCGTGGGGATATTGCGCGTCTGGCAGTACAGCTTCACAAAATACGCCGCACACAACGCTGACGAGGCCAGGAAGTAATCGAATGGCCCCGGCGCCGACCCGTCGCCTTTATAGCGAATCGGTTGATCGGCGATCACCGTGAAGTCATCGAACTTGGCTTCAAGTCGAAGGTTGTCGAGAAAGTTGACCTTAATTTCCATGCGGGATTACCAAAATAGCGAACTTCAAATTGGCCGCCATTATCCGGGATTTGCGTTTTAAGTCTTGTGCTTTCGCCATTCGGCCGCCGACAGGCAAGGCTGATTCGCTATCGACGCCGGTATAAAGCCACGCCAGAGCACTTGTCAGACGAAATACCATCAACTTATCTGTACGGTTGCCGATGACCTGCTAGCAATTCAGGGAGTAGTCGAATGCGCAATAACCAGCCAGTGACACAACGCGAGATTTCCCTCGCGCCTTCGCAGAAGCTCATTTCCGCCACCGATGTGGATGGGATGATCACTTACTGCAACGATGCTTTTGTCGATATCAGCGGTTTTGAACGCGCCGACCTGATCGGGGCGCCGCAGAATATCGTGCGCCATCCCGACGTGCCTCCCGCCGTGTTTGCCCATATGTGGCGTGCGCTCAAGCAGGGGCTGCCGTGGATGGGCATCGTCAAGAATCGCTCGAAAAACGGCGATCATTATTGGGTCAACGCCTATGTCACGCCGATTTTCGAGGGCAACCGCGTGGTGGGTTTCGAGTCGGTCAGGGTCAAGCCGACCGCCGATGAGATCCGGCGTGCCCAGGCGCTGTATCGGCGTCTGAGCCAGGGTAAAGCCGCCGTGGCCGCCCTGGACACCTGGGCGCCGGCCTTGATGAGCTGCGTGCCGTATATCGCCACCGGCCTTGCCGGCGCGGTGGGTGGGCTGTTCCTCAGCGCGCCGCTGGCCATTGCCGTGGCGGTGGGCGTCGCGGTTCCGGTGGCGCTGCTCTGCTCACAGTGGCGCCAGCGCGCGACCCTGCGCTTGCTGGTCGGCGTCGAGCCATCCACCTCCGATGCCTTGATCGCACAGATGTACAGCGATGAAGCCGGTCCCCAGGCACGCCTGGAAACCGCGTTCCTCAGCCAGAACGCGCGCCTGAAGACTTGCCTGACCCGTTTGCAGGACAGCGCCGAGCAACTCAGTGCGCTGGCCGGGCAATCCGACCGACTGGCCACGGCCAGCTCCACCGGCCTGGACCGCCAGCGCGTCGAAACCGAGCAGGTCTCGGCCGCCGTCAACCAGATGGCCGCGACCACCCAGGAAGTCGCCAGCCATGTGCAGCGCACCGCCGATGCCACCCAGCAAGCCAACTTGCTGACCGGGCGCGGCCGTGAGGTGGCGCGGGATACCCGCGAAGCCATCGAGCGGCTTTCCGCGGTGGTCGGCGAAACGGGTGTCACCGTGGCGCAGCTGGCCAGGGACAGCGATGAAATCGGCACCGTCGTCGATGTGATCAAAGGCATCGCCGACCAGACCAACCTGCTGGCCCTCAACGCGGCCATCGAAGCGGCCCGTGCCGGCGAGATGGGGCGCGGATTTGCCGTGGTCGCCGACGAAGTCCGACAGCTGGCACAACGCACCTCGCAATCCACCACCCAGATCCACGGGCTGATCACCAAGCTCCAGGCGTCGTCCAACAATGCCGTGCAAAGCATGGAGAACGGCCATCGCCAGGCCCAGGAAGGCGTGGCTTGGGTGCTTGAGGCCGACCAGGCATTGGTGGGCATCAGCGAAGCGGTGTCCCACATCACCGACATGACCACCCAGATCGCCGCCGCCACCGAGGAACAGAGCGCCGTGGCCGAGGAGATCAGCCGCAACATCACAACCATTGCCACACTGGCCGACCAGACCTCGGTCCAGGCGCATCAATCCACCGACCTGAGCAAGGAGCTGACCCGCACCGCGTCCACCCAATATGCATTGGTTGAACGTTTCAATCGCTGACAGGCGACCCACCGCATCCAGCAAAGTCGGGGGCCGGGCTGAAAGGTCGTCGGGTGGTCAAGCTCTGGCCACCCGCCACACCATGGCGCAGCGGCTGCCGGGCTCAAAGCCGTGTGCATACTCGTCTGCCAACATCCCGGCCAAGCGCTGATCCAATGACGCCTCGGCTTGCAGCTCAAACCCCAGGCGACGGTAGAACGGTGCATTCCACGGCACCTGCCTGAACGTCGTCAGGGTCACTGCGCGCAGTGCCTGTGAGCGCGCAGCGTCCATCGCCGCCTCAACCAGCTTGCGCCCCCAGCCCTGGCCGTGCAGCGACCGAGCGACCGACACCTCATGGATATGCAGGTCGTCGCCCTGGCGTTCTGCGCACAGAAATCCTTGAGGTTGATCGTTGGCATCGACCGCCACCCAACAGGTCGACAGCGCGATCCACTGCCGATGACGCTCGACGGTCAAGGTGCCTGCGCTGGCCAGCCAGCCCAAGCCATCGATCAGTTGAAAGGCTTGGGCGGCAGAATGCTCGATGGCGGGCAATAACGGCGCGTCATCCAGTCGCGCCAGGCGAATGTGTAGTGGCATTGGGTGTCACTGAGCCTCAAAAGGTGGAAGACGCGCGGGTCAAGGCTGCTTGCGGTACATCCCGGTGAAGTAATCCTGGCTATCCGGCGCCGAGTTGTGTTCGATCACCGCGAAGTTTTTCACCAGTTGGATGTGGTACGGGCCAACGCGCCGAGACGCCAGGGGTTCCGGCACGATAATCAGGTTTTCGGTTTCCATCGCAACCGTGTGATGCGCGCTGGCGATGGTTTTTGAGGTTCCAGCGGCGTTGAGTGTCAGGGTCAATCGTGCAAGCTCCCGGCCCTGGGCATCACGCTCGGGCAGGATCTCCAGGTCCAGATCACCGTCGCGGCCCAGGAAGTCATCGCGCATCTGGTAGTGGCCGCTGCGCTGGTCACGGGCGACGTCACTGAGTTTTTCGTACTCGGGTTCACGGTCTTCCGGGCGCAACTGGATGGCCAGTTCACGCGGCTGCCCCTTGGCGGAACTGACCCAGGTGCCGCTGTAGTGATAAGGCTCGACGGTTTCCCGGGTGATCCGCCAAATGCCGGTCTGATGACCATCATCGGTATATTCGTGCAGGTAGACGAAAGGCTTGTCGTCATAGTCGCTTTGGTCGCCAACCAACTTGATCGGCTTGCCGCTGCCACTCTTGGTGTAGCGCAGCTCACCGATCAACACGGCGCCCTGTTGCTGATACCAGAGCGCCACCGGGATCTTGCCGTCGAGGGTGCCGGCCAGATACTGCGGATCTTCGTTGACGGGACCTTCCAGGCGCGGTGTTTCCTGCCACTTGCCGTCCTTCAATACACCGGTGGTGCGCAGCATGTAGCCGCTGGGCATGCTGGAGTTTTCACCGTATTCGGTGGGCGGCACTTGTTCCTGGGTATAGGCATCCAGTCGCACCAACTCACCCTCGCGCATTTGCAGGCGGCTGGAGCGCGTCCAGCAGCAGCCACGGTCGGTTTGCGAATGGATGATGCCGTCCTTGTCCACCGAAAACATGCCGCCGAAGGTTTCGTTCGCCAGCTCCGTCAATGGCCGGTTCAGCACCCATTGGGGCTTGTGCGGGTCTTGCAGGTACACATCGTAGTGGTACTGCAGGCTCTCCTCGGCGTCCTCGCCATTGCGGATAGCCAGGTCCTGGCGGCCGTCGGCGTTGATATCGGCGAAATACAACACACCGTAGGCACCCACCAGATGGTCGCTGTCTGTCTTGCCATTGCGATCCAGCGGCACATTGGCGGCAGGGGTTTGCAGCTGTTGCAGGGTTTGGAGGGTGGCCCGGTCACGCACGGTAACCAGGGCACGGGCCGGCTGGCGGAGGTCTTGCGGCACCTCTGGAAACAACACCTCCACCAGGTATTGACCGCTGGGGTCATTGACCGAGAATGAGCGCGGCTCGGCCATCACGGGAGCCGTGAGGGTCATGGAAAGGAACGCACCGCTCAATAACACACGCATCCAAAGCATCCTTGCTGAAATTTTGCGCCGCAGTGTAATGGGAAATGCTGCGGGCTTCGAATAAATCCCTGCCATGGCCCATGTATCGACTGATATGTTGCGCTTCTCGCCAGTCAAAGGAGCTGCCATGGAACCGTTAGCGACAAACGCCGCCTTGTTGATCATCGACATGCAGCAGGGCATGAACCATCCCAGGCTTGGGCGACGCAACAACCCGCACGCCGAGTTGCAGATGCAGCACCTGCTCAACGCGTGGCGGCGATCCCAGCGGCCCATTGTCCATGTCCGACATATGTCTCGCTCTCCCGACTCGGTCTTTTGGCCGGGTCAGCCTGGCTGTGAATTCCAGCCGGCCTTGTGCCCGTTGGCGCATGAGCAGGTACTGGAAAAGAACGTCCCGGATGCGTTCACCACCACGGGCCTGGAGCGTTGGCTGCATGTGCGCTCGATCAAGCAGTTGGTGATCGTTGGGGTGATCACCAACAACTCGGTTGAAGCCACGGCGCGATCCGGCGGCAACCTCGGCTTCGAGGTAATCGTGGCGGCGGACGCCTGCTACACGTTCGATCAAACCGACTTGGCCGGGCGCCTGTGGCCGGCGGAGGACGTGCATGCATTGTCGCTGAGCAATCTGGCGATGGACTACGCCAGGGTGATCGAGACAGCTGAAATCCTGGCCGCGGCCGCCCCGTTGCAAACGGACTGACCGTGCGTAATCACGTTCACGCTTGCCCTACGCCTTAAGTGCAGCGGGCCCCCCATGGACTTGCAGATAAGCCCGCAACAGCAGCGTGGTCTGCTGTTCAAGACCGGCTTCGAACGTAGGCGAGGCATTGCCTTCGAGCAACGTCCTGACCGGGCCGACGATCGCGCTGAGCGAAATCCCGGCGGTCAGGATCGGGTCTTCGAAATGCGCATCGGGGGCGGTCTCCAGCATCGCGGCGATGGCCGCCACCATGCGCGTATTGATGCGGGCGACCAGCTCCGCACCACCCCGCTCGCCCGCGATGGCATACAACGCCTTGGACGCGCCCTGGTCGCGTAACTTGGCGGCCACCAATGCCGTGACCAGGCCGGCGGCCATCTCAGCCACCGGCACCTGCCGATGGCGAGCGCATGCCTGCTCCACCGCCTCGGCCACCCACTCCAGGTGTTTTGCCAGCACGGCGGCGAGCAGCGCGTCGCGATTCGGGTAGTACTGGTAGAGGCTGCCCACCGACATGCCGGCACGCTCGGCCACCCGGGTGGTTGTGCAGCGGATCAGGCCCTGCTGGGTCAAAACCTGAAGGGTTGCCGTGTGCAAGGCCTCGACAGTCGCGGCTGAGCGCGCCTGAACCGCTGTTTTTCTTGGCTTCAAGGACGCTTTGAGGGTGCTCACGGAATGCGAATTCCAATATCTGAAGGATCCTTCATATTAGAGCCTTACTCCGCTGAAGCAAGGGCGACCCCGATGACAGGTTTGAAAAACAGCAAGACATTCATACTGGGCGACCGCGAGGTCAACCGCATGGGTTACGGCGCGATGCAATTGGCAGGCCCTGGCGTATTTGGCCCTCCCAAGGACCGCGACGCCGCGTTGGCCGTGCTGCGTGAGGCGGTCGCCTGCGGCGTCAACCATATCGATACCAGCGATTTTTATGGGCCGCATATCACCAACCAACTGATTCACGAGGCCCTGCATCCCTATCGGCACGACCTCACGATAGTCACCAAGATCGGCGCCCGTCGTGACGCTGAAGGTGGATGGCTGGCGGCGTCCACCCCGGAAGAACTGACGCAGGCGGTGCATGACAACTTGCGCAACCTGGGGCTGGAGGTGCTGGACGTGGTCAACTTCCGCTCGATGCATTCCACAATGGGCCCGTGCGAAGGCTCGAACGCCGCCGCGTTGGACACCCTCGCTGAACTGCAACACCAGGGGTTGATACGCCATATTGGCATCAGCAATGTCACGCCGACCCAAGTGGCCGAGGCACGCCGCATCGTCAAGTTCGTTTGCGTGCAGAACCTGTACAACATCGCCCATCAACACGACAACGCCTTGATCGACACCCTGGCTGAGGAAGGCATTGCCTATGTGCCGTTCTTCCCGCTGGGTGGATTTACTCCGGTTCAGTCTTCGACCTTATCCAGCGTTGCGCAGGGGCTGGGCGTAACACCGAAGCAATTGGCGCTGGCGTGGTTGTTGCGGCGCTCGCCCAATATCCTGTTGATTCCGGGCACCTCCTCGGTGGCCCATTTGCATGAAAACCTTGCGGTGGGCGAATGGGCTGTGCCGGACGAGGCGCTGGCTGCGTTGAACGCCATCGCGGACTGAAGCGGTCCCTTGTGCGTCGATATCCCAGGTGATGCGCAGCGTTGTTCGGCGCATCGCCTGCCAATTGGATACAGAACAATCCAGAATTGTATTGTGTACAAAAAACCCTAAAGCTTTAACCCAAGCGAGCCGAAACATCGGTGAAAGCAAATCGCAGTGTCTCGGCGATTTGGCCGCCCTCTCCGCTGATGGTCGTCTCGATGAAAATAAAGAATAAGCTGGTCCTTGCGTTTGTATCTGTCGCGTTTATCCCGGTTAGCCTGGTCGCGGTGATCTCCGTGATGAATACGCGAACCCAGGCAGTCGATCAGTTCATCGATGGCAGTACCCGTGAGATACGCCAGATCGATGGCAATATCCGGCAATTCTTCGAGGGTACGCTGCAGAACGTCGATCAAATGGCGGCAGATCCTGTATACACGTCCGTGAACACCCTCAAGGATTATCGACCCGACAACGCCGCCAGCCAGCCCATGCCGGCGCAGGCCCAGCAGGTGATCGAACGGTTCGCGCGTTTTGGCGCGACCCATCCTTCTGCGGCGATCCTGTCCATCGGCCTGGAAGACGGCACTTACGTCAAATGGCCCGACGACCCGCAACTGGCCAAGTACGACCCGCGCACGCGCCCCTGGTACAAGGCGGCGATGGCCAGCCCCGGCAAGACCGTGCGCACCCCGGCTTACTATTACGACAAGGATGACGTCGCGCTGGTCGGCACCGCGCGGGCGCTACTGGATAACGCCGGCAAGGCCAAGGGCGTATTCGTGGTGAGTGTGTCGCTGAAGAACCTCACCGAGCTGGTCAAGAGTATCAAGCTGGGCGAAAGCGGCTATGTGATGCTGATCGAAGACGGCGTGGTCCTGGTTGACCCTCGCGATGCCAAGCACAGTTTCAAGCCGCTCAAGGACCTTGGCGCGCCGTACGCACATTTGGCCGAGACCGCCCAGGGATCGACCGAAGTGGTGATCGATGGCGTGCGCTACATGGCCAATATCTGGACCTCCCCCGGCCTGGGCTGGCGTTATGTGGGGTTGATCGAATACAACGAAGTGATGGCCGCCGCCACGCGCATGACCTACCTGACCACAATCATCGTGGCGGTGCTGGTCCTGATCTTTGGCCTGATCGCCGCGGCGTTCTCCAAGGTGATCGTCAAGCCGATCGGTCAGGTCAGCACCGGCTTGCAATCCATCGCCCAGGGCGAAGGAGACCTGCGCCACGAACTGCGGGTGCAGGGCAAGGATGAAACCGCTGAACTGGCCGGTTGGTTCAACAAGTTCCTCGCGGCGATCCGCCAGCTGATCCAGCATATTGGCGCGGCGTCGACCAACTTGCAGGACGCTTCACGGGTCAACAGCGAAGTGGCGCACAACATGAACGAAGCCGCCGGGCGCCAGCGGGAAGCGGTCGAACTGGTGTCCACGGCATTCAATGAAATGGTGGCCACCGCCAATGAAGTGGCGCGGTCGTGCAGCGGCGCAGCGGAGTCCGCCGAGAACGGCCATCGCCGCGTGGCCGAGGGCAAGCAGCAGATCGAAATGACCACGGACAACGTCAACCGGCTCGGCCGCCGCTTGACCGAGTCGTCCGAAGCCATGGTCGAGCTGGAGGCCGGCAGCCGCAGCATCAACCAGATCATTGGCACTATCCGTGCGATTGCCGAACAGACCAACCTGCTGGCGCTCAACGCGGCCATTGAAGCCGCCCGGGCGGGTGATCAAGGCCGCGGCTTTGCGGTGGTGGCGGATGAAGTGCGGGCGCTGGCCAAGCGCACTTCCGACTCCACCGGCGAGATCGAACAACTGCTCGGTACCCTCGGCAGCAAGACCGAGGAAGTGACGCAGAAGATGAGCAGTTGCCTGGACCTGTCCCGCGCCAGTGTGTCGTCCATCGAAAGCGCGCGGGACAGTTTTGAAGGCATCCAGTTGTCGGTCAACGAGATTCGCGACCAGAACCTGCAGATATCGGCCGCCGCCGAGGAACAGCACAGCGTGGCCGAAGAGATCAACCGGCATATCCAGCAGATCTACGACGAGGCACGGCTGGTGGAGAGCCTGGCCAATTCTGCGCAGGATGACTCGGGGCGGCTGGCCGGCTTGTCGGCGGAGTTGAATGGGCTGGTGGGCCGGTTCAAGTCCTAGGGCGCCGCGGACGTTGGGTGGGGACGACGCCTTGATGTGCTCATCCCCCGACCAATCTCCCTGTGGCGAGCGGGCTTGCCCTAATGCCGTTCAGTTAAGCGGACATCGCCTTCTGTAGGAGCGAGGGGGACGCCTAGTTCTTGCTCGCGAAAAACGTCAACGATAACGCGTGTTTCCTGAATGTGACTCCAGCCAAACCCCAACCCGCAATCCACTTCCACCGCACTGGTGCGGTACAACCGGGTCCACTCGAACGGCAAGATCCCGTCCAGCGTGCCATCGGTGAGGGTGAGCAGCTCCTCGCCGGTAACCATCGACACCGGGCAGCCGTTGGTTACGGTTTTATCCGAAGACGCGGCAGCATCCCCCGCAGGGTTTTTCCCCGAAACAGGCGCATCATCCACGTGCTCTTGCCGGACCAATACCGTTTGCTGGCTCTTGTTTCGAACTGCCGGCACCGAGTTTGAAACCAGGTTCTCACCCGCCTTCAGCGGTGCAACAGGTACAGACTTCGAGATCATCGAGCCGCCGAGCAACAACGGTTTCGCCGCTGCCACATGGGGCTCCAACGTCGGTCCTGCAACCTGCTTGGCGAGCAACTGCAGCAGCTCCCGCGCCCGTCCGGACTTGACCTGGCTCAGCACCTGGGAGCCCAGGCGCACCGCAACCCCCATCCCGGCCGTCGCCCAAATCAGCAGCAGGTTGATCAGCACCTCACCGGTGATCTCGCCCCACAGTTCATGCATTTGCGGGGGCGGCAGCAGGCGCATCCAACTGACCATCGCCGACACATAGATGAACAGCAGCGGCTCATCGCTGAGCATCAGCAGGCCATGGGCGATCTTGTCGTTGCCCAGCTTCAACAGCTCATCGAGCTCGGCCTGGGAGAGGTATTGCAGCAGCTTTTCGCTGTTGGGCTTGATGTCTTTCAGCAGCTCATACAGCTGCGTAATGTTGTCCCACAGGCTGTAGAGCGCTTTGCCGATACCACTTAGGAACGCGGTCTCCAGCAGCCTGCGCCGGTCCAGTGGGCTGGCGTCCGTATAGCCTTGCCACTGAGCTTGGAAAGCGCCGGCCCACTCTTCACGCAGGCGCGCTTCCAGCTCGGCGATCACCGACTGATAAGACGCATACAGCGCTTTGACGTGATCCTTGGAAACGTTGGGATAGAAGGTGATTTGGTACTGCTGGTTGCGATCGCACTCGGTGATTTCGAGGATGCCGCTTGGGCCGATGGTGTGCTGGATCGGCTCACCCAGCGGGCCGCCGTTTGGATCAACGCGTTGCAGCACCACCGGTGTATTGCCGATGGGGACGAAGCGCGTGCTCTGGAACATATGCACCAGCGTCAGCGTGCCATCGGCCCGGCATGTGGCGACGGTGCTGCTCGGATTGAGGGAACGGGTCGTCGGTGCGACCAGCGCCACCTCATCCCCTACCTTGAATACCTGCTCGACATCGAGTGCCGAAAAGCTCCAGAAGCTCGCCGCCCAGGTGTCAAAGGTGTTGAGGCATTCACGAAAGTCGCGGAAGACGCCTTCAACGTCGACCGTCTTCACGTCCATTGGGGTCAGGACTAACCTGCCAATGGCCGGGTTCAAGCGGCAGCCCCCGCCATCGGGGCCTCAATAAAAAACGCCATCTGCAATCCCTCGCACTGTGTATTCAGGCGAGGGACTTTGCAGATGTTCTCAGGGAAGGGGAGTAGAGGTTATCCGGCGATTGGGTGGGACGTTTCGTCTTCTTTCGGCCCAGCTCGAAAGGGCTTGGCGGCCCGGCGAATGTAAGCTTTCAACGCTGCGCAAATGCCAGGTTCAGCCCCAACCCCGCAAACGCCGCCGCAAAACTGCGCCGCAACCAGTTCTGCACCCGTGGCGACTCGACCACCGTACGGCGGAACCCGTTGGCCAGCAGGCCATAGACCACAAACACCGCAAAGGTCATCGCCATGAACACGCCGCTCAGCACCAGCATTTGCAGGGCGGGCGCGGTGCTGCCTGGGGTGACGAACTGGGGCAGGAAGGCCAGGAAGAAAATGGTCAGCTTGGGGTTGAGAATATTCAGCAGGAAACCGCGGACCATCAAACTGTGTGCAGTCGCGACCGTTGGCGCGTCGTTCATGGCGAAGGCCGAGCGATCCCGCCAGGTGGCATACGCCAGGTACAACAGGTAGGCGACGCCGGCGTACTTCAACGCTTCGAAGGCCAGCGCACTGGTGTGCAGCAGCGCGGACAGGCCAAGCACCGACGCCAGCAGGTGGGGAAGGATGCCCGCCGTGCAGCCCAGGGCGGCGAAGACGCTGGCGCGCTTGCCGGCCGTGAGGCCTGTGGACACGGTGAAGATCACGCCGGTGCCGGGAATCAGCACGACAATCAGGCAGGTGACGAAAAAGTTCAGGCTAAGCATGGCATTCAAACTCCGTGTAGGAATGGTCGTTGATAGATCCTGTCACGTTCGACCTGGGAGGGCGAGAGGGGCGATTGGCGAACCCGCGTTAGACTTACCGGTCGAACCCCGCAATGCCTGACCATTGTCTTTCAAGGAAGCCCCATGTCCGTACGCTGCCTGATCCTGTGCCTCACCCCCTTGCTGGTGCTGGCCGGCTGCTCTACATCGCGGGCCCCGCAACAGCCGGAGCGCAGCGAGGCTGAGGTGAAAGCGCAGATCGTGCGACTGCTGCCCTCAACGGTGGCGGACCGGAATGGGTGGGCCCAAGACATTTACACGGCCTTCGACACCCAGAATATCTACCCCAGTACTGAAAATATCTGCGCTGTGTTGGCGGTGACCGAGCAAGAGTCCACCTACCAGGTCGACCCGGCAGTACCCGGCATGGGCAAGATCGCCCAGGATGAAATCCTGCGCCGTGCCGGTAAGGTCCATGTGCCGGCATTTGTCGTACGCAGTGCGCTGCAATTGCGTTCACCCACCGGCAAGTCCTACGCCGATCGCTTGAACGCCGCGCGCACAGAGAAAGACCTCAGCGGTATTTTCGACGATTTCATCAGCATGGTGCCTTTGGGCAACACGCTGTTTGGCGGTTTCAACCCAGTGCACACTGCTGGGCCCATGCAGGTCAGCATCGATTTTGCGCAAAAACACGCGCGGGGTTATCCCTACACGGTGGAGGGGACGATTCGCCGCGAGGTCTTTACCCGGCGTGGCGGCCTGTATTTCGGTATCGCCCATTTACTGGGGTATCCGGTGAGCTACGAGCAGCCGCTGTATCGCTTCGCCGACTTCAATGCGGGTTGGTACGCCAGCCGTAATGCGGCGTTCCAGGCTGCGGTCAGCCGTGTCTCGGGTAAAGAACTGGCGCTGGATGGCGACCTGATCAACTACGGTTCCTTGTTGCCCGGCACCACCGAACTGGCGGTGCGCTCATTGGGCGCGAAGCTGGACATGCGCAACCCCAGCATCCGTAGCCAACTGGAGCAGGGTGAGCAGCTGGATTTTGAAGAAACAACCCTCTACACACGGGTGTTTGCCCTGGCCGACAAAGCTGCTGGCAAGCCGCTGCCCCGGGCGATCCTGCCGGGCATTGTGCTCAAGAGCCCGAAGATCACCCGTAACCTGACCACGGCGTGGTTTGCCAAGCGCGTGGATGAGCGGTATCAGCGTTGTATGAAGCGCTGACACCGAATCACTGTGGCGAGCGGGCTTGCTCTGGCCAGTAGGCTTGCTCTGGCTAGTAGGCTTGTCGTGGCGAGCGGGCTTGCCCCGCGTCGGGCTGCGAAGCAGCCCCAATAAAGCAGAATGCGGTGTATCAGGTATCTTTTGGCTCCTGATTCCGGGGCTGCTTCGCGGCCCGACGCGGGGCAAGCCCGCTCGCCACAGCAAGCCTGTGCGACACAACGAATCTGCGCCATAGCCACACCCACAACCACACCACCGGAAACGCCAGGATCACGAACGGCAGCACGTAGCTGGCGCGCTCCAGGGCGTCTGCGGTGCCGTCCACCAGGTTCGTGCCCAGGTTGCTGAGCATCCGGCTGAAGCGTGACGCTGGATTCGCGCCGTCGGAGGAGCGGAAGTTCAGCGTTACACGGTTGGTATCGAGGCGATGTTGCTGGCCGGCAGCGACCTGGGCCAATGCCTGCAACTCGTTTTCGATGCCCGCTTGCTCCTTGCTCAAGGCGATCAGGTCGCTGACGGTGATGTCTTTGCGCTTGGCCAGTTCGTCGAGGCGTTGCTGCTGGGCTTGCAGCCGATCCTGGCGACGGCGCACATCGGCGACCGCATCGGCCAGGTCTTCGGCGCGGGTGATGCGCTGTCCGAGTTTGCCGCCTTCGGCAGCCAGGGTGACCATCGGTTCCACGCCGCCAGGCGCGATGCGCAGGATGATCTCGCCGCCATTACCGTCTTCGGTGATGCCGAGGATATTGCAGGCGCCAAACCGCGCGGACTCGCAGGCTTCGCGAGTGGCCTGCATGCGTGGTGCGAGCAAGGCGCCAGGCAGGGCCAGGGTCAACTCATGTTCATAGGCCAGTTGCGCGCCGGCCCGGCCTTGTTCGCCGCTGATCACCGTGGCGCGGGAGTGGTCCTTGGGCGAACAGCCGGCCAGGGCGAGGCCGGCGAACAAGATCATCAGAGGCATGCGGAGCGGGTGGGAGTTGCCGTCCAGGTGGCGCATTGCGATTCCTTGAGGTGTGCAGGAGACATTGGCGGCGATTAAAACGGGTCTGGCCAATTAACGCAAAGCATCCCAGGGGATTTGCAGCGCTGATGGTGATGGCCGTCGTTTCGGACCCGGCGTACACCTCAAGCCTTATTCCAGGGACGTACTCGCCATGATCGCTCACGCTGTGCCTGAAGGTTTTGTCTCGCTGCCCCGAAGCAGTCCACTCCTTGACCTGCTGGGCCCGGCGTATTGCCGGGGAGAGGGCCTGCAACTGGAGATCGGCTTGCGTGCCGACAACCGTCACGCCAATGGACGCGGCACGGTGCATGGCGGGGTGTTGGCGACGCTGGCGGATATCGGCATGGGGTATGCCATGGCGTTTTCCAGTGAGCCGCCGTTGCCGTTGATTACGGCGAGCATGACGGTTGATTACCTGGGAGCGGTACAGGTGGGGGAGTGGATCACCGTGCGCTTGGAGCATCACAAGCGGGGGCGGCAGATGGCGTTTGCCACCGTGGGTTTGCGGGTGGGGGAGAAGGTAGTCGCACGGGCTAATGCGGTGTTTGCCGTGCCTCAATCTGACAGGCAATGAAGAGCTGATGTGGGAGGGGGCTTGCCCCCGATGAGGGTGGGTCAGTTAATACATCTGTAGCTGACCCACTGCTATCGGGAGCAAGCCCCCTTCCACAGTAGGACTGTGTTTTTTCAGGGAAGCCGCGTAAAGAAAAGGCCTGGCTTTTCGTGGAGCCGGGCCTTTTCAGTGTTGCTCTTTTATCAGCTGCGTTCGAGTGCCAGGGCCACGCCTTGGCCGCCACCGATGCACAGCGTCGCCAGGCCTTTCTTGGCGTCGCGCTTGATCATTTCATGCAGCAGGGTCACCAGTACGCGGCAGCCTGAAGCACCGATCGGGTGGCCGATGGCGATGGCGCCGCCGTTGACGTTGACCTTGTCGGCGTCCCATTCCAGCTCTTTGCCCACCGCCAGGGATTGTGCGGCGAAGGCCTCGTTGGCTTCGATCAGGTCCAGGTCGCCCAGTTTCCAGCCGGCCTTGTCCAGGCAACGACGGGTCGCCGAGACCGGGCCGATGCCCATGATTGCCGGGTCGACGCCAGCATTGGCGTAGCTGGCGATACGGGCCAGCACCGGCAGGCCCAGGGCCTTGGCTTTGTCCGCGCTCATCAGCAGCACCGCAGCAGCGCCGTCGTTGAGGCTGGAGGCGTTGCCGGCGGTGACACTGCCGTCTTTCTTGAACGCCGGCTTGAGCTTGGCCAGGGATTCGGCGGTGGTGCCGGCGCGCGGCTGTTCATCCACTGCAAAGGCAATCGGGTCGCCCTTGCGCTGGGGAATCAGGATCGGCGTGATCTCATCGGCAAAGCGCCCGGCTTCAATGGCGGCCGCGGCTTTTTGCTGGGACGCGGCGGCGAAGGCGTCCTGGGCTTCACGGCTGATACCGTATTTGTCCACCAGGTTTTCGGCGGTGATGCCCATGTGGTAGTCATTGAACGCATCCCACAAGCCATCGGTGATCATGCTGTCGATCATCTTGGCGTGGCCCATGCGCAAGCCGGTGCGCGCAGCAGGCAACACGTAGGGAGCAAGGCTCATGTTCTCCATGCCGCCAGCGATGATCACCTCGGCGTCCCCGCAGCGGATGGCCTGGGCGCCCAGGTGCAGGGCCTTGAGGCCCGAACCGCAGACCTTGTTCAGGGTCAGGGCGGGTACGGCATGGGGCAGGCCGGCCAGGATCGAGGCCTGGCGCGCCGGGTTCTGGCCTGAGCCGGCGGTGAGCACCTGGCCGAGGATCACTTCATCGACTTCGGCCGGGTCCAGGCCGGTCTGCTCCAGCAGGCGACGGATCACGGCAGCGCCCAGTTCCGGTGCCGGGATGCTGGCCAGCGAACCTTGAAAGCTGCCCACGGCGGTGCGGGTGGCAGCGACAATCACGACGTCTTGCATGGAATCAGTCCTCACTGGAAGTGCATTTCTGGAACGTTGTCCGGGACGATCAGTTTACCGGCGGTCTTGCTCACAATCTCTTCAACGCTGACGCCAGGTGCGCGTTCCTTGAGGACAAAAGCGCCATTTTCGATTTCCAGGTAGGCCAGGTCCGTCAGTACACGCTTGATGCAGTTCGCACCGGTCAGCGGCAGGCTGCATTGGCTGAGCAGCTTGGACTCACCGTCCTTGGACGCGTGGGTCATGATCACGATGATGTTTTCTGCGCCGGCCACCAGGTCCATGGCGCCGCCCATGCCTTTGACCAGCTTGCCGGGGATCATCCACGAGGCGATGTTGCCGTGGACGTCGACTTCAAACGCACCCAGCACGGTCAGGTCGACGTGGCCGCCGCGAATCATTGCAAAGGACTCGGCGGAGGAGAAGATCGAGGCGCCGATACGCGCGGTCACGGTTTGCTTGCCGGCGTTGATCATGTCGGCATCAATGGTTTCTTCGGTGGGAAACGGGCCCATGCCAAGCAGGCCGTTTTCCGATTGCAGCATCACTTCCATGCCTTCGGGGATGTAGTTGGCCACCAGGGTCGGAATGCCGATGCCGAGGTTGACGTAAAAACCATCCTGCATTTCGCGGGCGACGCGTTGAGCCATTTGTTCGCGGGTGAGAGCCATGGTGACTTCCTCTTATTGTTCTGGACGTGGATTATTTGCGGACGGTGCGCTGTTCGATGCGCTTCTCGAAGGTGCCGCAGATGATCCGGTCGACGTAGATGCCAGGGGTGTGGATCTGCGACGGTTCCAGCTCGCCCGGTTCGACGATTTCCTCGACTTCGACCACCGTGATCTTGCCGGCGGTGGCGGCCAGCGGGTTGAAGTTCTGGGCCGTGTGGCGGTAGATGACGTTGCCGAAGTGGTCGGCTTTCCATCCCTTGACGATGGCAAAATCACCGGTGATGGACTCTTCCATCAGGTAGGGGCGGCCATTGAATTCACGGGTTTCCTTGCCTTCTGCGACGGGCGTGCCGACACCGGTGGCAGTGAAGAACGCTGGGATGCCAGCACCGCCTGCGCGCATTTTTTCCGCCAGGGTGCCTTGGGGAGTCAGCACCACTTCGATTTCGCCGCTGAGCAATTGCTTCTCGAACAGCGCGTTTTCACCGACGTAGGAGGCGATCACTTTGCGGATCTGTTTTTCTTCCAGCAGCACGCCCAGGCCGAAACCGTCGACACCGCAGTTATTGGAAACCACGGTCAGGTCGCGGGTGCCTTTGCGCTTGATTTCGGCGATGAGGTTTTCCGGAATGCCGCACAGGCCAAAACCACCCGCGAGCACGGTCATGCCGTCTTCCAGGCCTGCCAGCGCTTCTTCATAGGACGCCACGCGTTTATCGAAACCTGCCATATGCACCTCTTTTATTGTTTGTGGTCCAGCCATTGAACGAAGTGTTGCGCCGACGGATTGATTTGTTAAGTTGTTTTTTAAGGTTGATTGATTTAGAAAACAGCATAGTCGAGCCGTCTACGGAGTAGCCTCATGACAGTTAAACAGATGCGTGCCTTTCTTGCCGTGGCCCAGAGCCTGAGTTTTGCCGCTGCCTGCGAACGCCTGCACCTCTCCCAATCGGCCTTGAGCCTGACCATCAAGGGCCTGGAAGAAGGGCTGGGCGGGCGCTTGTTCAGCCGTAATACACGCAATGTCGCGCTGACACCCGAGGGCGAATCCCTGCTGCCCCTGGCACGCCGGCTGATGGCTGACTGGGACAATGCCGAGGACGAACTGCGCCAGTTGTTCACCCTGCAGCGGGGGCGGGTAACGGTGGCCGCGATGCCGTCGTTCGCCGGTAACCTGTTGCCGCCGATCCTGAAGATATTCCGCGCACGTTACCCCCAGGTGAATGTGACGGTACACGACCTGATCAACGAACAGGTGCTGGAAATGGTGCGCGACCGCCAGGTGGAGCTGGGCGTGGCGTTTGAGCCGGCGGAAGGCTCGTCACTGGTCTTTACCCCGCTGTACCTGGACCGCTTCATTGCCGTGGTGCCTGGCGATTCACCGTTGGCGCAGTACGCCGAGATCGATTGGCAAACCCTGCTGGAGCAACCGTTTATTACCTTGCAGCGGCCCTCTACGGTACGGGTGATGCTCGAAGAACACCTGGGCGCTTTAAAACGCAAGCTACCGGTGGCATTGGAGAGCCACCAATTGGCAACCGTGGGCAAGATGGTTGCCAGCGGCTTGGGCGTCAGCGCGGTACCGGCGTTATGTGCGCAGCAGATGCGGGAGGCGGGAGCCCATTGCATTACCTTGACCGACCCGGTGATAGAGCGGCCGATTGGGGTGTTGACCAAGCCGGGGTATGAACTGTCAGCCGCCGCGCAGGCGTTGTTTGACATCTTTCGCGATGAGGCGGGGAAGGGCCGGTTCCCGCTGTGACGCTTGCGTCAGCGCCGGTTTATATGAATAAAAAATAATCGCGCGCATAAAAAAGTCCGCTCGGCTAACCGGGCGGACTTAATGTTGTAATGATTTTTTATCAGCAGTATTTATCAATCACTTTAACTTGCGATTGGCCCTTGATGTTCTGCCATTCGGTATTAAGTGTATGGAACACCTGCTCGATAAAGTTACGATCGGCAGCCGCTTTTTTACCGACATAACCCTGGCCGCGGCGGTACATCCGCAGGCGCGCCGCCAGTTCACGGTTATTGCGGTCGAACTCCGCTTCTTCGGTGTGGGGCGCCAGGCAGTCAATTTTGACTTCGCCCGATTTACCAATCCACAGGATATGGTCGTCGAGTTTGTCTTTCTGCGCTGCGAACATATCAGCCAATTCATCGATAGTTGGTTGGTTGTTCAGATTCATGTGTAAGCCCCTTGACCAGTTGGCGATCTATCAATTGATTCGTTAATACACGTTTAAGTTGTCTCCGGTTCCGAAAACCGGGCGTCAGCGACTGTCTGCCGAATACGGGCAGGGTCTTGAACCTGATGCATGTAGTCTTGCTGATGAACTGCTACGCAATGGTTTCATAACGAAGACAAGCAGCGTTTGAGCTCCTTGTACCGATCCTTTCGGGCCGGTCAGCTTCATCAATCTGCCTTGTGGGCAGTGCACATCCGGAAAAAACAGCTCGGCGGTCAGACGAGCTTGTTCAAAACGCTTGTTGCCAACGCTCCCGATCCGGGAGACGTCTAGATCATGCAAGGACAAAAAGGTTACGTCAACGGTTATGTAGTGATTATTTTCGATCACTACATAAATCGCCGTGGGGACGGGAGGATGCAGGAGAAGGTGACTTGGGCGTCATTTTTTGTGCTGATTAGTCGCCGGCGCCAAGTGGCCATTCAGCACTTGACCCTGGTGGGAGGGGGTAAGTCGAATCGTCGCACCGCCCCCTTCGACGGGTTGATCTGTGGTGTCTTTAGGCTCCCAGCCGCTCGGCCAGCAAAGGCAACAACCGCTCACAAGAGGCTTGGATTTTCACCTGCAAGAGCTCATCCCCTCGGGTCTTGCCCAGGTTAATGGCGATCACCGGCTTGCCCTGTTCGACCATCGCCTTGCACAGGCGAAATGCCGAATAGGCCATCAGCGAAGAGCCTACCACCAGCAAGCCCTCGGCCTGCGCCACTGCGGCCATCGCCCTGGCCGCCGTGGCCGGCGCGACGTTCTCGCCAAAAAACACCACATCCGGCTTCAGTCGTTCGCCATCGCAATGGGGGCAGTGGGGTACCTGGAACTGCTCTTCGAAGGTCGGGTCAAGCAAGGTGTCGCCATCAGGCGCCTGGACGGCATGCACCTGCGCCAGGTAGGGATTGGCGATTTCCATTTGCCGCTGAACGCCATCGCGGGGGCTGCGTAGCTGGCAATCCAGGCACAGTACTCGATGCAGGCTGCCATGCAGTTCGATGACATCGTGGCTACCGGCCTGATCATGCAAGGTGTCGACGTTTTGCGTGATCAGGCCACTGATGCGCTGGCGTTGCTGCAGGGTCGCCAGCGCGCGGTGGGCGTTGTTCGGTTGGGCGATACGTACTCGCGGCCAACCCAGCATTGCCCGCGCCCAGTAACGGCGTCGCGCTTGCGGTGTGGCCAGGAACTCCTGGTACATCATCGGCGCCTTGCCCCGGCGTACGCCTTCGCTGTCACGGTAATCGGGTATCCCCGACGACGTACTGATCCCTGCACCGGTCAACACCAGAAAGCGCCGTTCGGCCAGGGCCCGGTGCAGGGTGTCGAGGTGATCCTCTTGATGTTCCAGCGTGTCGAGCATGGGGTCCCCTATTCGCCGCGGATGTATTGCTCCAGCTGTTTGATCAGGTCGGCCTGGTCGGCAATGGCTTCTTTTACCAAGTCACCGATGGAGAGCAGGCCCAGCAGTTTGCCGTCTTCGACAACCGGCAGGTGGCGCAGGTGACTGTCGGTCATGATGTTCATGCACTCATCGACCTTTTTATGGGTGTCGACGGTGATCACCGGAGAGCTCATCACCTCATGGACCTTTGTAGTGACCGACGACAGACCCTTGAGCATGATTTTGCGCGCGTAATCACGTTCGCTGATGATGCCTACCACCACGCCATCCTCAACGACCGGCAAGGCCCCGACGTTTTTCTCCGACATCCGGACCAGTGCTTCAAACACGGTGTGGTCGTGTTTGATGACATGGACTTCCTGGTTTTTCTGGTCCTTGGCTTTGAGCACTTGTGCAACGGTTTTCATGGCGACCACTCCGGTTTTTTTTAGTTAGTCTGGCTCCCCCTACAGAATCCTAGACGGCCCGCGCGGCGGCAAGGTCCAAAGCGGCGTTAAACCCGTCGAAAAACGTCATTCGCCGGTTTTTTTTACCTTTCATCCCGCATTCGCCGGCTTTTTGCCGCGCTTGGGGCTGCCGGCGGTCTTGCGGGGTGCGGCCTTGCGCTTCTTTTTCCACGGTGCGGCGCCTCGGCCCGCCGGGCTGGCCGGCCCCATGATGGTCATGCGCATGCCGTTGCAGCGCGCCACCTGCTTGCTCATCCAGGCCGCCTGTTTGGCGACGAATTCTTCCAGGCTCATCTCGCCGCTTTGCACCATGTCCAACGCCTGCTCCCAGATCGCGGTGGTGCCGGGGTCGGCGATGGCGCGGGGTACCGCGTCGATCAGGCTGAAGGCTGCCGGGGTTGCCGACAGTGCCTTGCCGTTCTTCACCAGGTAACCCCGGTCGAGCAACCCTTGGATAATGCCGGCGCGGGTGGCCTCGGTGCCGATGCCGGTGGTGTCCTTGAGTTTTTGTTTGAGCAGTGGGTCTTCCACCAGTTTCGCGACGTTTTTCATCGCCTTGATCAGGTCGCCTTCGGTGAAGGGCTTGGGCGGTTGGGTCCACAGGTCCTTCAGGTTGACCTTGGCCACTGCGTATTCCTGGCCTTGCACCAGTGTTGGCAAGGCCTGGGGGGCCGGGGCTTCGCGCCCCTTGGCCGGTGCGAGGGCTTCGGGCAAGGCCCGTTTCCACCCCGCTTCGATCACGACTTTGCCCACCGCGCGTAACGCCTGGCCCGCGCAGTCGAAATCCGCCTGGGTGCGATCGTATTCGTGGTTGGACAGAAACTGCGCCAGGTAGCGCGCGCGAATAAGGGTGTAGACCGCGCGGTGCTTGCCGGTGAGTTGGCCAACGTCCTTGCCTGCCCCGGTGGGAATGATGCCGTGGTGGGCGCTGACCTTGGCATCATTCCAGGCTCGTGAGCGGCGCTGGGGGTCGATATGCGGCATCAACTCGTTCACTGCCGCATCCGCGCGGCCCAGCGCGGCGAGAATCTTCGGCGCTTCGCTGTGCTGGCTCAATGGCAGGTAGCCGCAGTCACTGCGCGGGTAGGTGATGACCTTGTAGGTTTCGTAGAGGGATTGGGCGATATCCAGGGTTTCCTGGGCGCCGAGCCCGAGCTTCTTCGAGCAGATTTCCTGCAGGGTGCCCAGGTCGAAGGGCAGGGGGGCCACTTCGCGCATGCGTTCGGTGCGCAACTTCACCAACTGTGCGCGGGCGGCCTGGGTCATGGCGTCGGCGGCGTCCCGGGCGAGTTGCGGGTTGAGGCAGCGGCCCTGGTCGTCACAGGCGTCCTCGGCGGCGCGCCATTGGGCGGTGAACGTCATGTGCTCATGACGCAGGTCGACATCGATCGCCCAGTACGCCACCGGCACGAAGTCGGCGATGCTGCGGTCGCGGTCCACCACCAGGCGCAACGTCGGGGTTTGCACGCGCCCCACTGGCAGCACGCCTTGGTAGCCGGATTGACGGCCGAGCAAGGTAAACAGGCGGCTCATGTTCATGCCGATCAGCCAGTCGGCGCGGGAGCGGCCCAACGCCGAGTGATACAGGCTGAAGGTCTCGGCACCGGGCTTGAGTGCGGCCAGGGCCTTGCGAATGGAGGCGTCGTCCAGCGCCGACAACCATAGCCGCTGGATCGGCCCGCGATAACGGCAATGTTCCACCAGTTCCCGGGCGATCATTTCGCCTTCACGGTCGGCGTCGGTGGCGATCACCAGTTCCTGGGCTTCCCCCAGCAGGCGCTTGACCGCCTTGAATTGGCTGGCGGTCTTGGGCTTGACCCGCATTTTCCATGTTTGCGGGACGATCGGCAGATCGGCGAGCACCCAGCGTTTGTACTTGGCGTCGTAGGCGTCGGGCGGGGCGGTTTCCAGCAGGTGGCCGATGCACCAGGTGACGGTGACTCCGCTGCCCAGCCAGCAACCGTCGCCACGGCGACTGGCGCCGAGCACGGCCGCGATATCCTTGGCCTGGGAGGGTTTTTCACAGAGGAACAGCCGCATGGTCAGCCCATTCGATACAGAGTTGAATGGGGAGCAGGATGGGCAAAAGACGGGAAATGATCAACCTTTATATGGATGGATATACAGCTATTTGTGTGGCGCTGGAAAAAATGTGGGAGGGGCAGCCTCCCACAGGGGATCTCCTGTGTTCAGAAGATCGGTTTAGTTGTTATCGATATCCACATGCCGCGTTTCCTTGAGGCAGAACATCCCCACGATCAGGCTAACGCCAGTCACCGCTACCGGGTACCACAGGCCATAGAAGATATCGCCGGTGTACACCACCAGGGCAAACGACACGGTTGGCAGGAACCCACCAAACCAGCCGTTACCGATGTGGTAAGGCAGGGACATCGAGGTGTAGCGGATGCGCGTCGGGAACAGTTCCACCATCAGTGCCGCCAGCGGGCCGTAGCACATGGCTGCGATCAGGATCAGCGCGACGATCAGCACCACCACCATCACCTTGTTGACCTGGGCCACATCCGCCGAAGTCGGATAACCCGCCAGCGCCACCGCGCCACGCAGGGCGGCTTCGTCAAAACCATCGATACGCACTTCACCCACGCTCACTTGCACCGGGCTGCCGGCCGGGGCGGCGGCGCTGCTGTAGGGCAGGCCTTGCTTGACCAGGAAGGTCTTGACCTTGTCGCAGGGGCTGTCGAAACGCGCCTTGCCTACCGGGTCGAACTGGAAGGTGCAGGTGGCCGGGTCGGCCAGTACGGTGATTGGCGCCTGGTGGCTGGCCTGGTCCATCGCCGGGTTGGTGTAGTGCGCCAGGCTCTTGAAGATCGGGAAGTACAACGCGGTGGCCAGCAGTAGGCCGAGCATCAGCACCGGCTTGCGTCCAACCTTGTCCGAGAGCCAGCCAAAGAAGATAAAGAACGGCGCCCCGATCACGACGCTGATGATCAACAGCATGTTGGCCAGGGCCGGGTCCATCTTCAGGAACTGCGTGAGGAAGAACAGCACATAAAACTGCGCCGCGTAGAAGGTCACCGCTTGCCCGCCGTTGATGCTGAACAGCGCAATCAGCACCACCTTGAGGTTTTCCCATTTGCCGAAGGACTCACGGATCGGCGCCTTGCTCGCCTTGCCTTCCTCTTTCATCTTCAGGAAGGCGGGTGACTCATGCAGGCTCATGCGGATCCAGGTGGAAATGCCCAGCAGTACGATGGAAAACAGGAACGGAATGCGCCAGCCCCAGACTTCGAACTGGTCACCGGTGAAGTAACGGCATGCCAGCACCACCAGCAGCGAGAGCAGCAGGCCGAGGGTGGCAGTGGATTGAATCCAGCTGGTGTGGAGACCGCGTTTGCCGACCGGCGCATGTTCGGCGACATAGGTGGCCGCACCGCCATATTCACCACCCAGCGCCAGGCCTTGCAGCATGCGCAGCACGATCAGGATGATCGGCGCCGCGATGCCGATGCTGGCGTAAGTGGGCAACAGCCCGACGCAAAAGGTCGCGACGCCCATCAGGATGATGGTGACGAGAAAGGTGTATTTGCGTCCGATCATGTCGCCCAGGCGACCGAATACCAGGGCGCCGAACGGTCGTACGACAAAGCCGGCAGCAAAGGCCATCAGGGCAAAGATAAACGCCGTGGTGTCGTTGACCCCGGCAAAGAACTGTTTGCTGATCACCGCCGCCAGGGCGCCGTAGAGGAAGAAGTCATACCACTCGAACACCGTCCCCAGGGACGAGGCGAAAATGACTTTCCTTGATTCGCTGGCGGTACTCGGGCTGACCGCCGAGCCCAGGACTTGAGCATGTTCTGACATCGGGTATCCCTCACAGTGATTATTTATTGTTGTTCCACTGTCGGCGCCAACCTCGGCGCCGGTCTGTTTTCCGTTCCTCAGCAGGAGCGGACTTGCTCGCGAAAATCGTCAACGATTACGCGGGAAACCTGGCTGAACGTGGCGCCTTTGCATTTTTCTCGAGTTGGCTGCTGGCTCCTGCAGTATTCGGTGAAAGGATCAACTGCGCGGCTTTCTCGGCGATCATCAGCGTCGGTGAACAGGTATTGCCGGATGTAATGCGCGGCATGATCGAGGCATCGGCGATGCGCAGGCCGGGCACGCCATGCACGCGCAGTTGCGCGTCGACCACCGCGTCCTTGTCATCGCCCATGCGGCAGGTGCCCACGGGATGGAAGATAGTCGTTCCGATGCGCGCGGCGGCTTCGTGCAGTTGCTCTTCGGTTTGCAACGCATCGCCGGGCAGGTACTCCACGGGTTTGAACTGGCTGAGGGCCGGCGCCGCCACAATGCGCCGGGTCAGGCGAATGGCATCGGCAGCGACGCGCAAGTCTTCCGGATGGCTGAGGTAATTGGGCTGGATCAGCGGTGCATCCGCCGGGTTGGCTGAGCGGATATCGATGCGGCCACGGCTGTGCGGGCGCAGGTCGCAGACCGACGCGGTAAAGGCCGGGAAGGCATGCAGCGGCTCGCCAAAACGCTCCAGGGACAGCGGCTGTACATGGTATTCAAGGTTGGCCGAGGTCTGTTCCGGGCCGGAGCGGGCAAACGCACCGAGCTGGCTGGGCGCCATCGACAGCGGGCCGCTGCGGTCATACAGGTAGCGCAGGCCCATGCCCATCTTGCCCCACACGGTGCCGGCGATCTGGTTCAAGGTGCGGGCGTTTTCCAGCTTGTAGATCAGCCGCAGTTGCAAGTGGTCTTGCAGGTTGCCGCCGACACCCGGCAGTTCATGCACCACGTCAATGCCCAGCGGCTTGAGCACATGGGCGGGGCCGATTCCCGAGCGTTGCAGGATACCCGGCGAACCGACGGAGCCGGCGCATAGCACGATCTCCTTGCGGGCTTCCCAACTGACCTGCTGGCCGTGCTGGCGCCCGAGTACCTTGGAGGCGCGGCCGTTCTCCAGCAGCACACGGTCGACCTCCACCTCGGTCAGCACGGTCAGGTTAGGCCGTTGGCGGATCGGCTTGAGAAATGCCTTGGCCGCATTCCAGCGTACCCCGGCCTTCTGATTGACCTGAAAGTAGCCGCAGCCTTCGTTATCGCCTTGGTTGAAGTCGCTGATGTTGGCAATGCCGCTCTGCGCCGCGGCGTCGCGAAACGCATCCAGGATCGGCCACGACAATCGTTGTTGTTCTACCCGCCATTCGCCGCCATCGCTGTGGAATTCCGAGCCGCCGGCAAAATGGTTTTCGCTCTGCTTGAACAGCGGCAGCACGTCTTTCCAGGCCCAGCCGGCGTTGCCTGCCGCCGCCCAGCCGTCATAGTCCTGGGCCTGGCCGCGCATGTAGATCATGCCGTTGATGGAGGAACAGCCCCCCAGCACCTTGCCGCGTGGATAACTCAGGGCGCGGCCTTGCAGGCCCTCCTGGGCTTCGGTCTTGAAGCACCAGTCGGTGCGCGGGTTACCGATACAGAACAGGTAGCCGACGGGGATATGGATCCAGGGGTAATTGTCGCGACCACCGGCTTCGAGCAGCAGCACGCGGTGGGCGGGGTTGGCGGACAGTCGATTGGCCAGCAGGCAACCCGCGGGGCCGGCGCCTACTACCACGTAATCGTATTGCGCAGCTGCAATGGGCATCTGAGGTCTCGCTTGTTTTTCTTATTGGCTCCATCCTAGTTGTTAGTTTTCGTCTTAAAAATGTTAGTTTTTACCCAGCTGCTGTGCGTTTTTAAACAGCGCTGCCGGTAGGCGCCAGCCCCTTTGGCGAACGAGCTTGTTGTGGCGAGGCTTAAGTCATTATTTATGCCCAAGGGAGAAAGGCGACATGTTCGACTGGAATGACCTGCGGTATTTCCTGGAGTTGCAGCGCAGCGGCCGCCTGCTGACTGCCGCACAGCGCCTGAAAACTACCCACGCCACGGTGGCGCGGCATATCGAGGCCATCGAGAAAAGCCTGGGTACGGCGTTGTTTGTGCAGCACGCCCAGGGCTACGAGCTGACGCCTGCTGGCGAAGCCTTGCTCAAGCACGCCGAAGCCATGGAAAACGTCGCGCTGCTGGCCGAAGACGAACTCACCCACAGCGCCGCCCCGCTAGGCAAGATCCGCCTGGGCGTGGCCGAGGGCCTGGGCGTGATGTTCCTCGCCAGCCGCATGGGCGGGCTGTTCGAGCGCTACCCAGGGTTGGAAGTCGAGCTGGTGGCGGTGCCGCGCTTTGTCAGCATTCTCAACCGCGAAGCGGAAATCAGTATTCACCTCGAACGCCCCAGCGTCGACCAACTGGTAACGCGCAAGCTCACCGACTACCGCCTGGCCCTCTACGCCAGCCGCGCCTACCTGGCGCGCACGCCACCGATTGAAAAACGCGAAGACCTCGCGGCCCATTCATGGATCGATTATGTCGACGACCTGCTGTTCAGCCAGGAATTGAAGTTCCTTAGCAGTTTCTGCCGTAACCCCAAGGTGGTGTTCCACAGCACCAGTGTGATCGCCCAGCACCAGGCGGCACGCTCGGGGTTGGGGATTGCCGTGTTGCCGTGCTTCATGGCCGCCGGCGACCCCGACCTGGTGCCGTTGCTGCCGGGGGAGGGGATTCAGCGCAGCTACTGGATCAGCTCGCGCAGGGAGTTGCACAAGTCGGTGCGGCTGCGGGTGTTGTGGGATTACGTGGTGGAGTTGTGCGCGCGGGAGCAGCCGCTGCTGCTCGGCGAATCCAACTGAAGAAACCGGATCAACAATGTGGGAGGCTCCGCTAAATCTCCAACTTGGCGCTGTCGCGCAGCAAACTGGAGCCCCTGTGGCGAGCGGGCTTATTGTGGCAAGCGGGCTTGTTGTGGCTAGCAGGCTTATTGTGGCAAGCGGGCTTGTTGTGGCTAGTAGGCTTGTTGTGGCGAGCGGGCTTGCCCCGCGTTGGGCTGCGAAGCAGCCCCAAGACCAGCCGCCCCGGCAATATCTGATACACCGCATTCTGCTTTATTGGGGCTGCTTCGCAGCCCAACGCGGGGCAAGCCCGCTCGCCACAACAAGCCCGTTCGCCACAAAAATTCGGTCATGGGCAAGCCCCCCTCCCACTTTGATGGGTGGCGTTGGTTGAATCGAGTCAATCGCGCAATACGAATTCCGCACTGCCCAATCGCTCCCCATTCACCAGCACATGCACCTTATGCCTGCCAGGGTAGTGCTTACGCGTGGTCAGTTCGCGGATGTGCTGCTCGCGGCTGATGCGTTGATGTTCACCCGCCGCCAGCGTGAAGGCCTTGAGCTTGAACACCTTGGCCGCGCTGTGGCCGGCGCTTTTGACATAGTCGATGGCGTAGTCCACCACCAGCTTTTGCGCGGTGGCGGCGGTGGACTCCAGGCTGAACGACAGGTTGATGCGCTCGCCCAGTTTGATGACCGCCGGGGAGACGTTCAAATGATGAATCTTCACCTCGGCCTTGGCCCCTGCGCCCATGATCGTCAGTGCCCGGGTGTTGCCTTGCTTGATCAGGCTGCGCAGTGCATGGCGGGCAATCCAGGCGGTGTGGGGGTTGTCGAGGTTCCAGCCTTCAATCAGGCTGAGCACCCAGTCCGGGTGGTCCTTGGTGATGTCGTTGAGATGGTTGGCCACGGACTTGCGCACGTAGAGGCTGCTGTCGGCCTTGAGGTTGTCTAGGATCGACGCGCACAGCTCGGGGTTGGCCTGCACTTCGGCCAGGCGAAACGACCAGGGCAGGCGTGGCCGCGAGCCCTCGCTGGCGAGGCGACGTACGTGTTCGTTGGTATCCCGCGACCACTGTTGCATCACCGCCAGGGTGCGGTGGAAATCGTGCAACAGGAAGTGCCGGATAGCGAATTCGGCCGAACCGAACGTGGTGAAGTATTTGAGCGCGGCCATGGAGCGCTTGAAGTCATCCCGGCCGTAACTCGCCACGTAGTGCGGCAGGAACAGGCTGACAAACCCGCTGTTCAGGCGCGGCGCCAAGGCGTAGAGCAATTTCAGGGTCTGCGGGTAATCCAGCGCGATTACCGCGTGCAGGCTCTCGCTGACCCGCGCCATGCGCTGCATCACCGACAACTCGGCCAACCCGGCCTTCGCATGCTTGAGGAAACCCTTGGCGTCGAACGCCGGATACACCGCGCTCATTTCGGTGGCGATGTGTTGCAGGCGTTCGACGTTGAAGATTTCCTTGAGGGCCGGGGCGCTTTGGTCGGTCATCGGTGATTCCTGTGGGGGTTAGAGAAACCAGCGGTACTCCCGCGCGTTGATCTCTTGCTGAAACGCCAAGTGATCCTGACGCTTGTTTTCGCAGTACACGTCGACAAATTCCGCCCCCAGCTTATCGCGTACCACGGGGTGATGTTGCATGGCGCGCACGGCGTCGAGCATTTCCAGGGGGAAGTCGGCGCCGCTGGTGCGGTCCTCGTTCAGCGGTGTGATGGGTTCGCGCTTGGCCTCCAGCCCATGTTCCAGCCCGGCCAGGATCGCCGCCAGCACCAGGTACGGGTTGGCATCGGCGCTGGCCAGGCGGTGTTCGATGCGCAGGTTGCGTGGGTCGGACTCGGGAATGCGCACGCACGCATCGCGGTCTTCAAAGCCCCAGCTCGCACGGGTTGCCGCGTTGACCGTACCGCCCAGGCGGCGAAAGGCGTTGTGGTTCGGTGAGAATATCGGCATGCAGTGCGGCAGTAACTCCAGGCAGCCGGCAACGGCATGGCGCAGGGGTTGCTGCTGGTGCGCCGCGAGCAAGTTATTGCCGGCGCCGTCATAGAGGCTGACATGCACATGCATGCCGCTGCCGGGAAATTGCAGGTAGGGCTTGGCCATGAAGCTGGCGCGGTAGCCATGCTTGAGCGCGACGCCACGGGTGCTGCGGCAGAACAGGGCGGCCCAGTCGGCGGCACGCAGGCCATCGTCCAAGTGGCCGAAGTTGATCTCGAACTGGCCAGGGCCGAGTTCGGCGGTGATCACCGTGATGTCGATGCCCTGGTCCTTGGCGGTTTGCGCCATATCGTCGAGCACTTGCGAGAAACGTGACAGCCGTTCGATATGCAGGTTGGGCTGGTCATCGGCGTCGTCGCTCAACGGGTCACGGGCATATTGCGGCAGGCCATTGTCGAGCTTGCGGTCGAACAGGTAGAACTCCAGCTCAAACGCGACCACCGGGTGAATGCCTTTGTGGTGCAGACGCTCCAGCACCTTGGCCAACACTTCCCGAGGCTCGAATTCGATGGGCGCCTCGGTGCCGTCCGAGGTGATCAGCATCTGCCCCAGGGGCTGGCTCTCCCAGCTCACTGGCTTGAGCGTGCCTGGCACCAGGCGGCGGTTGGCGTCGGGGTCGCCGTCGTTGAAGCAGTAGTCGCCGATCTTGAACAGCCCGCCCTGAGTTCCCAGCAGCACGGCATTTTGCGGCAATTTCAATGGGCCGCCGGCGGCGACTTTTTCCAGCATCTCCACCGGGTAGCGCTTGCCGTAGAAATGCCCGGGGATGTCCAGGGCGATCAGGTCGACGTAACGCACGTCGGGATGGTTCTGGCGAAAGGTCCGTACTTCGGCCAGTAACGTGGAGGCATGGCTTTTCACGGGTGTTGCTCCTAGTTGTAGACCCACAGCACGCGGGCGGGCAGATCGGTCAGGTTGGCATAGCGACAATGGGCGTAACTGGCCAAGTGGAAGCTGTCGCCGGGGCCCAGGGTCACCGATTCGGCTTCGCCTTCCACCCACAGCGTCAACTCGCCTTCCAGTACAAAACCGGCCTGCTCGGCGCGGTCGCTCATGCTCTGTTCGCCGCTGTTGGCGCCGGGGGCCAGCAGGCTGTCGAGCATCGAGAACGCGCCGTTCATGCTGGGCGAGACGAGGATGTCGGTGATGCCATTGGCGTAATACACCGTGCGCCGCTCATTCGGGCGGGTCACCCAGTCCACGGCCTTGGGTTTGGGCCGGCTGTAGAAGTAAGTGGTTGGCACATCGAGGGCGTGGCTGATGGCGGTCAGATCCGCCACGGTCGGGCGCGACAGGCCACGCTCAACTTGGGACAGGAAGCCCACCGAACGCTCGATTTTTCGCGCCAATTGGGCGAGGGTGAGCTTCTTGTGCTTACGCAGGTCGTGGATCAGCGCAGCCAGGGTGGCGAGTTCTTCTTGTTGGCTCATGAAATTTATGTCGAATAATTTCATGAAAAATTACAGGATTAATTTCACGCAGGCAATGCCCATGCAGTCGGAGCCGTGTTTGTTCGCCCTCGACGGCGCCAGGAGTTCGTGCTGCTCACTTCTGGCTGAATGATTCCCCGTGCCTGCGGTCGGAACCTGGGTACGCGTCATTCATTGAAGGAGCCCCCATGAAGTCCAGAACACTCGCTGCTTGCCTGCTGGTCGCCGCCAGCCTGTCCACCGCCAGCTTTGTCGTGCAGGCTGGAGATACCCCGCAGGAAACTGTGCAGCCGTCCAACATCAACACCCGCGACTTGAAAGAGGGCGACCGCGCTCCGGATATCCTGATGCGCAAGGAGTCGGCCGTCAGCGACTGGAAAAAGCGCGGCCTCAAGCAACCCGAAGAAGACAGCCAGTGGGCACGGGTGGGTGACAAGTTCGTGCTGCTCAAAACCACCAACGGCACCATTCTCGAGATCACCCCAGTCAAGAAATAAGCCGGTGGCAGCACCTGCTTTTTTCGAGATTCCTGGGTTAAGGTAACCGGCTGAAATGGTCGCGTTACCTTCAAGGAAAAGAGCAGGATGCTTGCCACAATAAGAAACTACCCCCGCACCGTGAACCTGCTGCTGTCGGCTACCTTGATGCTGACGCTGGCCAAAGCCATCACCTTCCCCTACCTCGTGATCTACCTGACCAGCCACTTTGCACTGGACATCAGCCAGGTCGGCCTGGTCATCGGCAGTTCGCTGATTGTCGGTTCGCTGCTCAGCGTCTATGGCGGGTTTCTGGTCGATCGCATCAACAGCTATCGGCTGCTGCTCGGGTTGAGCGTGCTATTTGCGCTGGGCTTTGTCGGCACGGTACTCGCGCAGAATATCTGGACGTTCTACAGCTGCCTGATCCTGATCAACCTTGCTTATGCGGTGATCGACATTGCCGTCAAGGCCGGTTTCGCCAGCCTGTTGCCGGAAGAGGCGCGCAGTGAAGTGTTTTCCATCAAGTACACCCTGACCAATATCGGCTATGCGGTGGGGCCGTGGTTTGGCGCGATGGTGGCCAAGCTGGATATCAGCCTGCCGTTCATTCTGTCGGCCCTGTTGGGGGTGGGGTTTTTCCTGCTGTACTGGCGCTGGGGTGATCGCTCATTGGCTACCGCCGATGCGATGCAAAAACCGGTGTCATTCCTGGCCGTTGGCGGCGTGCTGCTGCGCGACCATCGCCTGGTGTGCTTCACCCTGGGTGGCCTGCTCAGTGCGGTGGTGTTCGGCCAGTTCACCGCGTACCTGTCGCAGTACCTGGTGACCACCACCACGGCGGAATATACCTACACCGTGATCAGCGCCGTACTCACCACCAATGCCGTGCTGGTGATTGCCTTGCAGTATGTGATTGGCCGACGTATTTCCCACCGTCACCTGAGCCGCTGGCTGATCTTCGGCCTGAGCATGTTCATGCTGGGCTTGGTCGGTTTCGCGCTGTCCACCAGCGTGTGGTGGTGGGTGCTGGCGATGGCGGTGTTCACCATTGGGGAAATCATCGTGTTCCCGGCCGAGTATATGTTTATCGATCGGATTGCCCCGGACCACCTGCGGGGCATGTACTACGGCGCGCAGAACCTGTCGAACCTCGGTGCCGCCCTGGGGCCGGTATTGTGTGGGCTGGTGCTGGCCAGCCTGCCGGCACACTACATGTTCTACATGCTCGGTGCGTTTATCGTCGCGGGTGGGGTGTTCTATTTCATTGGTTCGTCGTTGAAGGCAAGTCATCGATCATGAGCTTGCCCATGTTGTTGCTTTGCAGTTCGTAGCGCAGCTCTTCGACCATCTTTTCCACTTCTTGTGGGGTCTGCAGCCGATTGGTGTTGATGCCGGTCACGACCAGGTCGACCCGACCGGTTTGAGCGTCGTAGACCTTGAGGGTCAGCGATGCGTCCCGGCACAGTGTGAATTCGCAGGTCAGCGGCGCCAGGCCTTCTTCGATGCAATTTCGCAGTTGAGAGAGGGTGAACATGTGGGTTCCTTCAAGGGGGTCGTTTTGCGACTGCACAGGTTCAAAGACCTGTGCTCACCCTGAAAGGTTAAGGACTGCAACGACACGCGATAAGGCGAATTCGCACTAGCCTCACTAGTGCATTTGCACTTTTAGCGCTTGTTCTTGACCCGCATTTCTCCGGCAAACAACCCGCGTTCACGGGCCCAGACGATGGCTGCACTACGGCTGTGCACCCCCAGCTTGGAGTACACCGTCGCCACATGGTTACGCACGGTATTCGGCGCCAGTTTAAGGCGTGAGGCGATCTCCTTGTCGGCCAGGCCTTCGCAGATCAATCCGAGCACATCGCGCTCGCGGGCAGTGAGGTCGGTGAAGGTAACGTTTGGCAGGTTGGGGCTGTTGACGCTCTTGGCATTGGCCAGTTTTTCGATCAGGGTCTGGCTGAACCAGGAAGCGTCCTGCATCACTTCTTCGATGGCCGCCACCAGTTCCAGCTCCGAGCGTTTACGTTCGGTGATGTTCATCAACACCATCAGGTAGCAGGGCACGTCCTGGATGATCACGGTGTCGGCGGAGACTACGCAGTCGATCACCTCATCGCCTTTCTTGCGCACCTTCAGGTCCAGCCCATCGAGGTTGCCGGCTTTTTCCAAGGTAGTGAACAGCTGCGCGCAGGCCTGGGCGCTGTCGATAAAGTCGATGTCTTCGATGGCCTTGCCGATCAACTCTTCACTGATGTAGCCCGTGATGTTCATGAACGCCTCGTTGATATCCACCACCTGGCGGTTGGCGGCGCTGCATACCAGGGTGGGCACCGGGGTCAGTCGAAACGACTTGGCGAAGCGTTCTTCACTCTGGCGCAGGGCGATTTCCGCCTTGCGTCGTGGCTCCAGGTCGGTGAAGGAAAACAGCATGCAGTCTTCCTCATTCATGTCCAACGGCTGGCCAGCGACGATCACCAACTTGCTGCCGCCTTCGGGCAGGCGCAGTTCGGCTTGCATCTGCGGGATGGTCGCCCCTTCGCTCAGGCGTTGGATGGCCAGGTCCTTGCGCTCGGCCTGTTCCAGCACATCCAGTTCATACACCGAGCGGCCGATCACCTGGTCGCGGTTGTAGCCGGTCATCTCCAGGAACCCCTGATTGACCTTGATATAGCGCAGGTCGCTCAGGCGGCAGATTACGGCGGGCGCCGGGTTGGCGTTGAAGGTTTTCTCGAAGCGTTGTTCGGCACTGGCCCATTCGGTGGCATCGCTGAGGATCAGCACCAGCAACTCCGGCTCCCCGCGCGCATCGGTCAGCACCAGGCTGCGCAGGCGGTGCACCCAACTGCGGTGGTCGTCGTCGAGGGGCGTGACTTCCACCACCACATCACTGAATTCTTCACCGGCCGCCACACGGCTCAGCGGGTAGCTGTCCAGCGGCAGCGGGTGGTTGTTGCGATAACGCAGGGCGAAGCGCTTGGCGTACTGCTCGGTGTTGGCGCCCAGCGCCAGGACGTCGCTGACACCGTGCATGGTCAGCGCGGCTTCATTGGCCCAGAGGATGGTCTGGTCGACCTCGGCCAGTATCACACCGTCGGACAGACCGGAAATGATCTGCTGCAGTTGGCGGCGGTTGGTTTCTTTGGCTAAGACGTCCTGGCTCATGGTTTCTCCGTGGTTGGCGATCCGTGTCCCGGGCGGGGGAGGGGCGCATGGGAAGTACGACACCCGGGCTTAAAGATAGTGCAGATCAATTGCCCGTCACGGAGTGCGAATGCACTAGAGGGGGTGGTGCATTTTTGCGAGGACGACGTGCACGCTGTTCGCCAGGCTCAAATGATCAATTGCGCGGAAAGGATCGAGCAGGACCTTCGGCAATGTGGTCGGTAAAGGTCTGTCGGTTGCTGACAGGGGGGATCTACGCCATTTCAGGGGAGGGGGGTGTAGAACCCCCTCACCACTCAAGCTTATGTGATTAATTTACCGATCAGAGGCACAACCAATAGCGTACTGATCGCCATTGAAATTACATTGCCGATATAGGGGTGAAAGTGTCCAGGTAACCGCTGGGTGATAGCACACGCCAACGGCGGTGCGATTAACGCACCCAGTGTTGCACTTAAGGCAATCACGGCGCCGCTACCGCCGTGGGTCAATACTGCTGCAGGCACCACCGAGACCAGTGGAACGTAAGTCGGATACCAGCCTTGCTTGATCCATTGATGCCTCCATATCACTACACCCAGCGCTGACGTCAGAGCCTGCGCGGCGACCATGTGCAACACCAGTCCCGATCCGTACGCCGGGCTCATGGGGTTCAGGGCATAGGCCAGCAACACTCCCGCCAACAGACCAAGACTGGCAAGTTCATTCCCAAAGAATGGTGCTTCGGAGAAGTCTGCTAGTACTCGGCGCAGACTCCATACGACACCATAAGTGGGTGGACTGGTCGGCAATGGTTTGGTTGGGGCGACGTAATCCGAGCGCACTATTGAGGGGGCTCGGCGAAGCAGCATGAACGCGATGACGCTGCCCACCGCCATGCCCAGCACATTACCGATGACCACCGGCAAGCCGAGTGGCACGCATACAAAGTTGACGATCAACAAGCACATCGGCGTAACCAGCAATGCCCCAAGCACCGCGGCGTTGAGTGTGACCTTCCAGCCACCGCCAAACATCAGCACCATCGCTGCCGGCAACGAAACGAATGCTGCAAACGTCGGTTGCCATGTTTCTGCCGTGATGCTCCAACCCCATAGCAGATTGCTCAACAGCAGCCCTAACAGGGAGCTGGTCACAAGCCAAGGCCACAATCCAGTGCCATAGGAAATGGGAAAACCCTGCCAGGCTTTATTGCGCTTGCTCGCCCACCAAGCCAGGTAAGCACCGCCTAATAGACCAAGTGAAGCAAGTTCATGCTTGTAGAAGGCAACCTCGCTGATATCTCCCAGCACCCAGCGCAGCCAGGCTGCTGGATGCGGCAAGCTGACGACCATCTCATCGTATCCAGGCCATGACCCCCGATAACTGAATACAACCCATATCACCAATAGAATGCTGGTCAACGCGAGGCTAAGGACTGTTATATCTGTCCACGAACGGGGGCGAGCTGTCTTGGTAAATGAAGTTTCCATGACGTCCCCTCTGATCAGCGCGGCAGGGCTGGGTGTCGGGAATACCCGAGCATCTGATCGTATAAGTCATTGCGCCGGTCCCGTTGCAGGTCATTGAGGCTGTTCCATATAGGGGCGCTACGGGCACTCGTGAGGTCAATGTCGGCAAACAGAATTTCCTGCCGATTGGCCGAAGCTACGGCGCCAATCGGCCAACCGTTGGTTCCAGCAATCAACGAGCATCCGAGGTAGCGAGCATCCCGTTCTTCACCGATGCGGCTGGCTGCGGCGATAAACACGTTGTTTACATGGGCTGCAGTCATGGTCAGGTACGACGCCATGCATTTGCCTGCCTCGTCAAAAAGCGGTGGTGGCGTCCACACCCAGTTGTTCAGGCTGCAAATGATATCGGCGCCCTGTTGGCTGAGAATTCGCGGCACCTCCGGGAACCAGATATCCCAACAAATCAGCAGACCGATTCGGCCGATCGGGGTTTCAAATACCGGAAAGCCTGTATCGCCAGGAGTGAACCAAAGCTTTTCCAGGTTCCACAAATGTGCTTTCCGATATTTGCCTATGAATCCGTCGGGTCCCAACAGCACGGCAGTGTTGAACAACTGCACCCCTTCAATCTCACTCAGGCCTGCCACCAGATAAACCTGATGCCTGCATGCAAAATCAATCCACGCCCGCACGCTTGGCCCGTCCGGTATCGCTTCAGCGTGATCGAACGCGTCTTTGCGACTGCAGAAAAAATACCCGCAGTTGGAGAGTTCGGGCAGAACGATCAGGTTGGCGCCACCGTTCACTGCTTCGTTTGCTAGTTCGAGGCTCTGACGCAGGTTTTCGGCTCTATTGAAAACGCCGACTTGCGGAGCAAATTGAATAACAGCAACGCGGGTAGGGCTTGTCGGTTCTTGCATGGGGGTGACCTCTTATTATGCAACCGGGATGGTTGAATGTTTATAAGAAGTGATGAAGTGTTTAAATGGAAGTCAGATGATTCCTGTCGTGATGTAGTCTGATTCTGTTGAGTCTTTAATTTTTATTTATATACTCGGGGTAATCTTGCATTGTGAAATCGCCGTTGAAGTTTGCGTGGGTTTTGTTGCAAATATTTATCACTGTGTCTATAGCGCCTCTGAAGCATGGCTCTGTCCAGCCCGCGTCAACGGAAAATGACTCGCCGCAAAGATACAGTCCCGACGTGTATGAAAAGTCTCTGTTGTATTTCATAAGGCTGACAGCATCATAATACGTGCCCGCACGATAGAGTTTTGCGCAACCCAAGGAGTGCTTGTCTTTCATCCAGCGTTGAACAAGTGCTTGTTTGTGCCCTATGTAGGGAGATATTCGTTCTTTTATGTTTGTTGATTTCAGGAGGATTCTGTCAAGTTCTTCTATGCATTTTTCGACGAGTTCGTTGTCGCTGAATGAAGACAATTTTGTGGCGTCGTCTTCCCATGTGTAGCTGAGAAGTATGCAATCATAGGTGCTGTTTTCGTTGTAGCGGTAAGTGTATACGTCATGTATGAAACTGTCGGTAACTATCGCTTGTGGGATGTTTTTGTTATTTGATAGGAACGTTTTTTTGAGGGGGGCGTAGACCTTGCAACTGGTCTCCCAGTGCGCGGTTTTGTACGCTGCAATAATTTCAAATGGAAGCATGTCCTGATTGAAGTTTTCAAGAAGAATCTGCGTCTCTATTATCCATGAAGGTAGCGTCATTACCACTGAGTCGAAGTCGATAAAATATGAGTTTGTGATTTTTGATTGAATGGGATGCCAGGTGTAGTGAACTCGGATTTGCCCGTTTTTTAGTTTTTCCAGTTTCGTTACTGAACTGCTGGTGAGTAATCCGGATTCTCGTTTTATCAAGTGTTCGTATAGAGACTCCTGGGTTTCGGTCGGTTTTATAAATAGTAAAGACTCTGCCAAAGATGCAAGGCCTATATAATTTGGCTTATTGAATTTTAGTCCTTTTGAATCGACAACTTCAGGAGCATTCAAATAGGGGGACGGTATAGGCGTGCCATCGGGATTTACACGCCCATGAATTAATTGGAGATGACTGCTGAATCCGAATATGGCTGTGCGTATCGGATAAAGAGAACATATGTCATAGAATGCTCCCCAGCTACCGTCACCGATTCCGATAGAGTAAAAAATTGCTGATTCTTCTGCCGTCATTCCCATACCTCCAAAATTACCAGGATCGTTAGCGTTCCAAGCGTTAATCGTTGGTGTTTTGACAAGGTCGCGAAATGTAATGCCTTCGTATCTCTTTACGATAGCTGCCCAATAGTCTTCCCACTTGTCAGTGCCGTAGTAGTGGGCGATTGTTGATGTCATGTGCTCGGCGAATGCCGTCCATTTTGCGAAGACAACCCCTAAGGTCTTGCCTGGGGGTGGTGTTCTTCCATCCGTGTTTTTCCAGATCAGCATTATTGGTTGATCGTTGTCATCTATGCATCCTTCTTGGAGGTAGATTCCAGTTGATCGGACCCATGGACTACCAGGGTTCGGGAAATTTGAGTGGGCCAGTTCGAACTCATTTGCGTAATACGCCATAAGCGAGCGCCCATCTTTTGGTTGTTCATTTGATTTGTTGAAGAAAGGCATTCTCATTGCACCCATTTCAAATGGGGGTCTGCCAAGGGTGTTGGTGTTGTTGCTTCCAAGTGCCGTAAGGTGTCTTCCGCCAATACGCGTTGATTTTTCAATCAGGGTGATATTGGTGAACCCGCACCTGTGTAATTCTCGTGCGGTTGTTAGGCCTGTAATTCCTGCGCCTATCACACAGATTTTATGACGGGGCTCTGTTGCTTGTGCCACTCCGTTTTTTTGTTCTAATAGAGTGCGGTAGTCAAAACACAGATCTGGCGGGTTTGGAAAGGTTGCCGTCCACTTACTTTTGGAAGAGCGTTTTTTTCTATGGAGTTTTGTGGCGATGTCTGCAGGGTAATTGAAGTCTGATCCGATAGTCATTTTGGTATTGTCCATTAATAATTGATTGGCTTTTTACAGCGTGAACGTGATTTCGCGGGGCGGGAATAGGCAGGTTGTAATTTTTGGCTAAGGAAGGTCGCGTTGTTTTGTAGGTGAAAACTACTTGATCTGAAAGTCACGGTCGGGAAGCAAAGCTATGAGTGGGATTTACACCTTGTTATGAGGGGCTGGACCAACATGCCATTCAATTAAGGGTAGTTGGCGTGACATGCTCCTGATAGTAAGCCTCCTTGCCACAACGGAATGTGTTCGACACGTTATTATCAATTAACGTAGTCGCTCACGACGCTACGTATCTAAAAACCAACTGGTATGGACCTGTGAACTCTGACAGTAGGCAAGCCCTTACACCCACCGTAGGCTGGTGCATGTGTCCACCGCATAGATGAGTAAGGAGCCTGGCCATGACAAAAAATGAGTTTAGCGTTCATCTAGAGGAAAAAATGGCTGCTGCCCGTAAGCGAATCTCGTCCAAGATGACCAAGTCAGACCGCATGGATTCGGGCAGGGTGGCGTTTTTGACCGCGTTGAAACATGTGGTCGATGGGGCCGGCAGTCCAGAGGACCTGGGGACCCTCGATGCCGTCAATGATGTACTGCAGGACCTGGGGATGCTGGCAAAGTCGAAGACCTTTTTGGCCATGCTCGAGCCTTGAGGAGGGGAGTGTCTGGTGTCGTGAAGGGCGCATTGCCACGCTATCTGTCTAACACCGAATAACCCCTGTCGCTCTCCATGTTGATGCCTCTTTCATCAACATGGAGCCAGTGCCATGAGCACGTTCAACCCATCGACCCCGCGCCTTCGTTCAGTGAAGTCGAGGGTTACCTGAGCGCGATCGGCCCACAGTTGTTCGAGCAGGCTGCACCGCTGTTGCCGAAGCAGCCCGCCCGCGTGGAGCCGCTGCATTTACAGCGCGTGCCTGTATCCACGGGAGACCTTGCTGGTGCATCGTTCGCGCAGTGGGCGGCTGGCGATCAGCCTTGCCAAACGCGTTTGATTCTGGGAAAACCCCAGCCTTTGCGCATTCAACGAGAGCCTCCATGAGCGACGACACCCTCCAAGTCACCGATATCCGCCCAGGCACCGGCAAGGCCGTGGTCAAGGGCGCGCTGATCACCACCCAATACACTGGCACCCTGGTCGATGGCACGGTGTTCGATTCGTCCTGGGCGCGCGGCAAGCCGTTCCAGTGCGTGATTGGCACCGGGCGGGTGATCAAGGGCTGGGACCAGGGCCTGATGGGCATGCAGGTGGGGGGCGTGCGCCAGTTGTTCGTGCCGGCGCACCTGGCCTACGGCGAGCGCTCGATGGGCGCGCATATCAAACCCCATAGCGATTTGCGCTTTGAGATTGAATTGCTGGAAGTACTGACGCGCGATGATTGAAAGGCCATGAACAGGGACGTTGATCCACAGGCGTTACCGGGTTGCTCCATCGAGGGCATTCGGGTGGTTGAATTGCGGGGCCGCGATGAGGCTGAGCTGCAACGGTTTTTTGCGCAGGCGCCGGATTACTTCCTGGCGGTCAACGGTGAACCGGCCACGCCCAACGAGGCCCGCGAGGAACTGCAGGGCCAGTTGCCGCCAGGCTGGCGCTGCCGCCGGATGTACTGGCTGGGCTACCGTGATGGGCAAGGCCAACTCGTCGCCGTGGTCAATATCGCCGCGGACCTGCTCGCGTTGGGCGTGTGGCATATCGGCTTGCTGCTGGTGGACCCGCGCCTGCACGGCACAGGGCTGGCGCAGCGGCTGCATGTGGATCTTGAAGCATGGGCGGTGACACAGGGCGCCGAGTGGCTACGGCTGACCGTGGTACTTGGCAATGCCAAGGCTGAGCGCTTCTGGCCCAAGCTGGGGTACGTGACGGTGCGGACTCGGGAGGGGATCAGGATGGGGCGCCAGGTGAACCGCGTGGCGATCCAGGTGAAGGCGCTGGCCGGTGGGCAGGTCGATGATTACTTGAGGCGCGTGGCGCGGGATCGGGCCGAGGCGCAGTAGCCATGGTTGTCCACTCTTCCATTGTGGGAGCGGGCTTTGGGGAGGGTTGAAAATCGCTTCCTGAACCCGTCCTGAAGAATATTCTTATTCCCCATGCGGAAAATTTCCTACGGTTTACTCTCCTGTAATCGGCGCGTAAGCTTCGCGCGTTTTCATCAATAGCGGAGACCCTCAGTGGGTACTTGTTCGAGTGACAGTTGTCAGCCGGTCTCGGTAACCGGCCCATACTTGGCAAGGTAACGCGCATTTTCCAGATGCCGTTGTCTCGCCACCTAGCGAGAAGCGGCATCCCGGCAGCGGCCAGTCCTGGCGCCTGCCTGATCCCTCTCATCGACGCTGACCTGCACCTGAGTTGACTCGGGATGCTACGGACGCGCTTGCCTGTTACGGCAGGCGGGCCCCGCCGGCTATGCCTGTCTGACAGGCGTGGCGCGGATGGGCAGTACCTGCATGACGGTTTTTTCCTCACGCAGGAGTCACACCATGAACCTCACTCTGGTGAAAGCGTTTTTCGCCGGCTTCCTGCGAGACCCGGCATATCGCCCGGCACTTCCGTCGCCTGGCATTACAGGCGCTGCCGTCGCTGTACGTTGTGTTCCTGCCGCTGATTCTGCTGGCGTATAGGGGCCTGGCCCCGGCAGTAAAGGGGGGCCGCATCCGTAAGTTTGGCTGGCAGTAACACGCTGTATCGACCACCCCTGGCCCTTGTGAGGGACGGCTGACGGGCCTCCATCGGGAGCAACGGTGGTTTCAATTTGCTCAGGCATTCATGGAGTTTTTTATGCAGGCAATCAACAACATCAACCTCAATTCCCTGATCGATACCCTGATCAGCCTCACCGCCGCGTTTATCCTCGGTGGGCTGATCGGCTTCGAGCGCCAATATCGCCAGCGTACGGCGGGTTTACGCACCAATGTGCTGGTGGCGGTGGGCGCAGCGATATTTGTCGACATGGCCAACCGCCTGGGCGGCGCGGAGGGCGCGGTGCGAGTGGTCGCGTATGTGGTATCGGGTATCGGCTTTCTGGGTGCCGGCGTGATCATGCGCGAAGAAGGCAATGTGCGCGGGCTCAACACCGCCGCCACGCTTTGGGCCTCGGCGGCGGTGGGGGCATGTGCCGGCGCCGACCTGATCCTCGAAGCGCTGCTGGGGACGCTGTTTGTACTGGCGGCCAACACGTTGCTGCGCCCGATCGTGAACAACATCAACCGCCAGCCGTTGGACGTGGTGTCGGCGGAGGTGACCAACATCCTCTATGTCATTGCGCGGCGTAGCCAGCAGCAGGCGGTCATGGTTTTGCTGGAGGCCGAATTGGCGCGCTGCAACTACCCGGCCAGCGACGTCGACGTCCGGCCGTTCGGCAGCGACGAAGTGGAAATCGAGGCCACGCTGGTGGCCACCTCGGTAGACGGCGACGAGCTGGATGCCCTGGTTGCGCGCATTTCCACCTCGACGCTGGTGGTACAGGCCTTCTGGAGCCCGAGTACCACTGACTGACCCCCCGCCAGGCATAGCCAGGCCCACGGGGCTATGCTTTTTTGTGAGGAAAAGTCCTACATTCAGTCAGGAGTATCCCTTCAAATAATACGCCACCTCATTGCTAAGGTTGCGCGCTTGCGGCTGGCCGGCGGCAAAGGTACGGCTTTATAGGGTCAAGGTGTTTTTCAATTGAAGGGACCAGGCACTGCCTGGCTGGCGTCCTGAGGGGAAAGGCAGTACCGCTTGTCGGAACTGTCATTTCTCACAGGTACCCGAGTCCCGTGTGATGTGTCAGCGTACTTTGTCCTCCCAGGGGAGTTATATGAGTAAAGCGTTAATTGTCGATGATCATCCATTTATCCGGGCCACGGTCCGGTATCTGTTGAAGCAGGAAGGCTTTACTGAGATCGATGAGGCGGGCAACGGTGCAGATGCTGTGCAGAAGGCCAGGGAAGGGCGCCCGGATCTGGTGATCCTCGACCTGGCAATGCCGAAGCTGGGCGGGCTGGAGGTGATCGCTCGGATCAAGGCGCTTGGCCTGCCGTGCAAGATCCTTGTGCTGACCTCCTACCTGGCGGTGTTTTTTTCCACCCGCTGCATGCGCGCCGGGGCCATGGGGTTTGTCGCCAAGACCGGCGAGCTGGACGAACTGCAGAAGGCTATCAAGGCGGTGATGTCCAACTACAGCTGCTTCCCCAGCTTGCCCACCAGTTCGGTACGGCGCGATGATTTGCAATCTACCGAGCAAGCCATGGTGGAGGCGCTCTCGGATCGTGAGTTGACGGTGTTGCAGAAACTGGCCCTGGGCCTGGGCAACAAGGAAATCGCCGAAGACATGCTGCTGAGCCACAAGACCATAAGCACCTACAAGACGCGTCTCAAGGAGAAACTGCGTATGTCATCGGTGGTGCACCTGTCCAAATTTGCCCAGCGCAATCATCTGATTTGAAATGATCGCCTCCGCGTTTGCCCGACTCGCGGCCATTCTGTTGGCGGCCCTGTTGCCCCTGTTCGCGGTGGCCCTGGATGAAGCGCACCCGTTGCGGCTGCTGGGCCACTCCCACCTTGAAAACCCCGGCGTTGAGCTGGACGAAGCCGATTGGCGCTGGCTGCGCGAGCGGCGCAGCGTGTTGATGGGCGTCTCCGCGCCGGACTACGCGCCGTTCGACCTGAGCAACAATAATGACGAGCTGGAAGGGATCACCGCCGATTACGCGGCGCTGGTGGCCCAGGCGCTGAATATCACCGTCGAGGTACGGCGCTATGACACGCGCGATGAGGTGATCGAAGCCCTTAAGCAAGGCCAGGTGGATTTCCTCGGTTCGGCCAATGGTTACGAGGCCGCAGACCCGCAACTGGTGCTGTCGCGCTCCTATGCCAATGATCAGCCGACCCTGGTCACGCGTACCGGGGACAGCCAGGCCCTGAGTGCCGACCTGGCCGGCAAGCGCGTGGCCATGCTCTATCACTACATGCAGCCCGCCGCCGTGCAGGCGTTTTACCCTCGGGCCCACCTGCAGCTGTTTGCCTCGACCTTCGAAGCCATTGGCGCCGTAGCCTTCGAGCAAGCGGATGTGTACCTGGGCGATGCCATCAGCACCCGGTATCTGATCAGCAAGAACCACCTCAACAATGTGCGCATGGCGGATTTTTCCGCCCTGGAGGTCAACCCGTTCGCGTTTGCCGTGGCCAGGGGCGATGATCGATTGCTGCGCATCCTCAATGCGGCACTGGCGACCATCCCCGTCAATACGCAGCTGGAGATCCTGCGCCGCTGGAGTGCGGGCAGCAGTGGTTTCCTGGAGGCCGACCGGCTGCGCCTGAGCCGGGGTGAGCAACGCTGGCTGGAGAAACATCCCCGAGTGAAAGTCGCGGTGCTCGACAAGTTCCTGCCCCTGTCGTTTTTCAATGCCAAGGGCGAATTCGAGGGGTTGAGCGCCGAAGTGCTGTCGCGGATCAGCCTGCGCACCGGCTTGAAATTCGATGTGGTGAAAGGCAGTTCGCTGCCTCGCCAGATCGACGCGGCCAGTATGGGCGACGTGGATATGATCGCGGTGATCACCCCCAGCAATGAGCGCGCCGAAAAGGTCCGTTTTACCCGACCTTACCTGACCAATCCCTATGTGCTGGTCAGCCGTCTTGATGGAAAAAGCCCGCTCACCCTGGAGGACATGGCTGGAAAACGCCTGGCCTTTATCGGAGGCAATACGCTGGGCGAGCGTATTGCCCGCGACTTCCCGCGTGTCGAGTTCGTCGACACCGAGAACCCTGAACAAGCCATGGCGATGGTGGCCAGCGGCGCCGCCGACGCGACTGTGCTGTCATTGATCAGCGCGCGCTACATGATCGCGCGCTATTACCGCGACCGCCTGCGGGTGACCAGCACGGTCGGCGCCGAACCGGCACGCATCACCTTTGGCGTGAACCGTAGCCAGTTGGAGCTGTACTCGATCCTCGACAAGGCGTTGTTGAGCATCACGCCCGAGGAAATGGACGAACTGACCAACCATTGGCGCAGTGAAGTGATCATCGAAGACAGCTATTGGCTGCGCCATCGCAATGCAATCATCCAGGGGTTCGGGCTGGCTGCATTGTTGTTGCTGGTCACCCTGGGCTGGGCCATGTACCTGCGCAATCTGATTCGCAAGCGGGTCCAGGCCGAACGGGCGTTGAGCGACCAGATGCGCTTTATGAGTGTATTGATCGACGGTACGCCCCATCCGATTTATGTGCGCGATCGCCAGGGGCGGTTGATGGCCTGCAATAACGCCTACCTCGAGGTATTCGGCTTCAAGCTGGAAGACGTGATCGGCAAGACCGTGGTGGAAACCGATACGGGTAACCGGCCGCAAGCCCAGTCCTATCATGACGATTACCTGCGGCTGATGGCGCGGGGCGAGCCGCAGATTCATGACCGCATACTCCGGGTGCCCAGTGGTGAGGTCCTGACCATTTATCAATGGATGTTGCCGTATCGTGATGGCGACGACCATGTGGTGGGCATGATCGCCGGCTGGGTGGACGTGAGCGAACGCCAGCGCCTGCTCGGCCAGTTGCAGGAAGCCAAGGACGAAGCCGACGCCGCCAACCGCGCCAAGACCACCTTCCTGGCAACGATGAGCCATGAGATCCGCACGCCGATGAACGCAGTGATCGGCATGATCGAGCTGGCTCTGAAAAACGCTGAGCAGGGCCGGGCCGACCGTGATGCGCTGGAGGTGGCGTCGGTGGCGTCGCGCGGCATGTTGGAGTTGATTGGCGACATTCTCGATATTGCCCGCATCGAGTCCGGCCATCTGTCCCTGGACCAGGCACCGGCCAACCTGCATGAGTTGCTGGCGTCGGTGGCGCGGGTGTTCGAAGGGCTGGCGCGAGCCAAGGGCCTGGCGTTGAAAGTGGAGCTCGATCCGGCGCTCGATCGCCCGGTGCTGATCGACCCGCTGCGCTTCAAGCAGGTGGTGTCGAACCTGTTGAGCAATGCCATCAAGTTCACCGCCCAAGGCCAGGTGCAGCTCGGCGCTCAAGGGCTGTTAGCGGGTGAGCAACTGACCCTCAAACTCTGGGTGCAGGACACCGGTATCGGTATCAGTGCCGAAGACCAGCAGCGCTTGTTCAACCCGTTTATCCAAGGTAGCAACACTGAGCAATCGGCGCGCAGCGGGTCTGGCCTGGGGTTGGTGATCAGCCGTAACTTGTGCGAAATGATGGGGGGGCAATTGCACTTGACCAGCGTGCTGGGGCAGGGCACACGGGTGGATGTGAGCCTGCCACTGGTCACCACCGACGCCATGCCGGCCCCGGGATTGGCACCCGCCGCGCACCTGCCGCCGGCGTGTGCCTTGAGCATCCTGGTGGTGGATGACTACCCGGCCAATCGCGTGCTGCTGACTCGGCAATTGAGTTTCCTCGGGCATCGCATTACCACGGCGGAAGACGGCGTACAGGGGCTTGCGCTGTGGCAGACCGGTCACTTCGACGGAGTGATCACCGATTGCAATATGCCCCTGAAGGACGGTTACACATTGGCGCGGGATATTCGTGCGCAAGAGCGTGAGCGTGGGTTGGTGCCGTGCCTGCTGCTGGGGTTTACCGCCAATGCCCAGCCTGAGGAGGTCGAGCGTTGTCGCCAGGCGGGCATGGACGGATGCCTGTTCAAGCCCACCGGTCTGGAAGATTTACGCGCGGCGTTGGCCGTGCGCAGCGCCAGCTTTTCCCCGCCGGAGGCTGAACCCCTGTTTGATCTGAGCGCGCTGATCGCCTTGACGGGCGATGATCACGCCGCCCTGAAAGAGCTATTGATACCATTACTCGAGAGTTTGGAAACCGATCGTGCACGGTTGTCGTCCCTGCAGCACCAGGCTGACTTTTCCGGGCTGCACGACCTTGCGCACCGCGCCAAGGGTGGCGCGCGGATGGTCAAGGCACAGGCGCTGATCGAGGTCTGCGAGACGCTGGAGAGGGTGTGTGAGCAGCGCGATCACACTGCACTGGAGGCGGCGACGCAAGCGGTCGGGGAAGCGATCGGTGATTTGCATCAGCATCTGAGCCGTTATTGCAATCAGCCTTGACTGGGGTTGAGTGCCACTCGGTGGGTTTGGGAGAAATCCTACGTGAAGAGGGAATATGCCTGATTTTGTCTTCGGGATATGTCTGGAAAATGGGCGGCGCTCACTGACGAGCACTGACTGCCTCCCAGGGGTTCGCCATGCCGAATAAAGCACTGACTATCCTGATTGCCGATGAACAGCACCTGCAACGCCTATACATCGAAAAAATGCTCAATCAGCTGGGGTACCACCGGATCGTTCCGGTGCAGACCTTCGAAGAAGTCAAGATTCTCACCGCCATTCCGGCCGAGCCCTTTGATGTGCTGATCATCAATGCGGGGCTGGCGGCCCATGCCAGCGAGCCGCAACCCCAGGTACGCCATGTGCTGGTCTACGACCACCAGGACCTGGGCCAACCGACCGGCGCCACACCGGCGGTGCTGGTTCGCCTGCCCGGCGTGCCGGACCCCATCAACCTTGAACATTTCATGGACATCATTGATCCACCCGAGGCCACTACGGGCCTTCGGGTATTGCCGTGGCTGCGGGAGTTGTCCCGCGTGCCGGTGGCTGGGGTCTAGTCCCACTTCGGTGCGATGCCCTTGGGGCTGGTCAGGCGATGGCCGCGCTCCAGCCCAGCAATCTGTGCCATGTCGGCATCGCTCAAGGTCAGCTCCAGGGCCTTGAGGTTGCTCTCCAGATTGGCGCGCTTGGTCGACGATGGGATCACTGCATAGCCGCTCTGCATGGCCCAAGCCAGGGTTACTTGCGCCGGGGTCGCATGGTGGCGTTCGGCGATCTGCTGGATCACCGGGTCTTTCAGCACCTCGCCGTAGGCCAGGGTCATGTAGGAGGTGAGCGGGATACCCTGGGCTGTCGCGAACGCCACCACCTTGCGGTTTTGCAGGTAGGGGTGCAGTTCAATTTGATTGGTGGCGATGTTGTCGGCGCCGACCGCCGCGATGGCCTGCTTCATCAAGTCGATGGTGAAGTTGGAAATCCCGATCTGGCGCGTCAGGCCCAGGCGCTTGGCTTCCAGCAACTGGCCCATGAATTCGGCGACGGGTACCTGGTCTTCCGGCGATGGCCAGTGGATCAATGTCAGGTCCAGATAATCGGTCTTGAGCTTGCGCAGGCTCTCCTGGAGGCTCGGGATCAACTGGCCTTCGGCGAAATTGGCGATCCAGATCTTGCTGGTGAGGAACAGCTCTTCACGGGGGATGCCGCTGTTGGCGATCGCCTGGCCGACGTCGGCTTCGTTTTCGTAGATTTGCGCGGTGTCGATGGCGCGATAGCCCAGTTCAAGGCCGGTGCTGACCGAGTCGATCACCACCTGGCCTTGCAGGCGGAAGGTGCCGAGGCCGAAGGCGGGTACGGTGTGCGTGGGGATAGACATCAGTGACTCCTGAAGGGGGTAAACAATGGCGCCGAGTATCCGCCCGTCGTTCCTTCGGAAAAACCGTTGAATCCGAAAAGGAGTCTTGACTGCAAGTCACGAATGCAGCATTTCCGGTTGGATGGGTGGGCAAGGGCGTGAGCCGTGGCCCTGGGCGACAAGCGTGGGCGGCGTTGCTGCGCACGCTGGATCGGCTGTCGCCGGGCTACCGCGACTGATGTAGAGTCGTGCGGCCGACTCAACCGAAGGATACCCCCATGACCCAGGAAACCCGTTTCTCCCGGATGGACCCGGAGTTGCGCAAGGCCCATCTGGTCCAGGCCACGCTCACCTGTCTCAAGCGCGATGGTTTCCAGGGCGCTTCGATCCGCAAGATCAGCGCCGAGGCCGGGGTATCGGTGGGGCTGATCAGCCATCACTACTCCGGCAAGGATGAGTTGGTGGCCGAGGCCTACCGCACCGTCACCGGCCAGGTCATGGACCTGCTGCGCGAGACCATGGCCAAGGCCCCGTCCAGCCCCCGTGAGCGGTTGTCGGCGTTGTTCCGTGGCTCGTTTTCCGCCGAGCTGCTCGACCCGCAATTGCTCGACGCCTGGCTGGTGTTCTGGGGCGCGGTCAAGACTGCGCCGGCCATCAACCTGGCCCACGAACATTCCTATGCCGAGTACCGCACCATCATGCGTTCAGCCCTGGCCGACATGGCCCGGGAGGAGGGGGGGGAGCCGTTCGACGCCGACCTTGCGGCCATCGGCCTGAGTGCCTTGCTTGACGGGCTGTGGCTGGAGTCGGGGCTCAACCCCGGCACCTTCACGCCGGAGCAGGGCATCCAGATCTGTGAAGCCTGGGTCGACGGCCTGCAAGGCGCCGGTCGCCAGCGCTACCAGCTCAAACCCTGAGTTTTTGCGCCGCCTGGATGCAATGTCCGGGTCGGTATTGGCCTTTGGAAAATTATACAGCCTGCCAATTGCAACCTTGTTGAACACTCGTTTAGTATCGCCCCATGTCGCACCCCTCAAGCCAATTAAAATAATTCGAGGAAGCCATGACTGCCGATGCGCCCGTGCTCACCCAAGTGCAAGCCGGCATTGCCTGGATCACCCTTAATCGGGGTCCCCAGCGCAATGCATTGGATATCCCCACGCTCAAATACCTGCAGGCCTTGCTCGACGGCTTCAACCGCGACCCGGCTGTGCGCGCGGTGGTATTGACCGGCAGCGGTCGCAGCTTCTGCGCCGGCGCCGACCTCGCCGAATGGGCCGAGGCAGATGCTCGTGGCGCCCTGGAAACCTACGGTTGGACCGAAACCGCCCACGCCCTGATGACCCGCCTGCACACCCTCGACAAACCTACGATTGCCGCGATCAACGGCACCGCCGTCGGCGCCGGCATGGACCTGACCCTGTGTTGCGACCTGCGCATCGCCGGCCAAGCGGCGCGCTTCAAGGCCGGCTACACCAGCATGGCCTACTCCCCGGACGCCGGTGCCAGCTGGCACTTGCCGCGCCTGATTGGCAACGAACAAGCCAAGCGGCTGCTGTTCCTCGACGAGCTGTGGAGCGCCGATCGCGCCCTGGCGGCAGGGCTGGTGGGCGAAGTGGTCGCTGACGATCAACTGCACGCCCGCACCCTCGATCTGGCGACGCGTCTGGCCAACGGCCCGACCCTCGCCTTCGCCCTGACCAAGACGTTGATCCGTGAGGGCGCCCACCGCAGCCTGCCCGAGCAACTCCAGGCAGAACGCGCGGCAGGCTTGTTGTGTGGGCGCAGTGTCGATGGTGCCGAAGCCTTGCGCGCCTCCCTGGAAAAACGCCCGGCGAATTTCTGCGGCCAATAACAAGACCCCGAACAGGTAGCGCCATGAATTTCCAACTCAGCCAAGAACAAGACATGTTGGTGGACGCGGTACGCAGTTTTGTTGCCAGGGAATTATTGCCTCACGAGGAGGCGGTAGACCGTGCCGACGCGGTTCCCCCGGAACTCGCCGCGCAGATTCGCGACACCGCCATCGCCGCGGGTTTCTACGCGTTCAACATGCCGGAAGAGGTGGGGGGCGGTGGCCTGGATTACCTGTCCCAGGCGTTGATCGAGCGGGAGTTGTCCAAGGTCTCGTGGGCGCTGCATGTGTTTGTCGCGCGCCCGTCCAAGATCCTGATGGCTTGCACCGGCGCGCAGATTGGCGACTACCTGTTGCCATGCGTGCAAGGCAAGAAAATCGACTGCTTTGCCCTGACCGAACCGGGTGCCGGCTCGGATGCCAACGCCATCAAGACCCGCGCCGTGCGCAGTGGCGATGACTTCGTGATCAATGGCAGCAAGCACTTCATCAGCCATGCCGGCCATGCCGACTTCGCCATTGTGTTTGCCGTCACCGACACTTATGAACACAACGGTCGCCAGCGCAATGCGGTGACTTCGTTCCTGGTGGACCGGGGTACCCCAGGCATGACCATTCGCCGGGGCCCCAAGTGCGTGAGCAACCGTGGTTACCACACCTATGAAATGTTCTTCGACGACTGCCGGGTCCCGGCCTCCAAGGTGCTTGGCGACGTGGGCAAAGGCTGGGACGTGGCCAACGCCTGGCTCACCGCCGGCCGCGTAATGGTCGCCGCCAATTGCGTCGGCCAGGCCCAGCGCGCGCTGGATGTATCCCTGCAATGGGCGGCGGACCGCAAACAGTTTGGCCAGCCCATCGGCACCTATCAGGGGGTGAGTTTCAAGTTGGCCGACATGGCCACACAGATTCGCGCCGCCGAATTGCTGACCCTGCACACCGCCTGGAAGATGGATCAGGGCAGCATGACCGACGGCGAGGCCGGCATGGCCAAGCTGTTTGCCAGCGAAACCCTGGGTAAGGTCGCTGACGAAGCTGTGCAGATTTTCGGTGGCATGGGCTTGATGGATGAAGGCCCGGTGGAGCGTATCTGGCGCAACGCGCGGATCGAACGGATCTGGGAAGGCACTTCGGAAATCCAGCGCCATATCATCGCCCGCGAACTGTTGCGGCCCCTGTTGCGTTGATCGGCGCGGAGAACGCTCATGTCCCAGGCTATTCGCGACAATCTCAAGCGCCTGCTGGCGCCCCGGCACCTGGCGTTCGTCGGCGGGCGCAGCATGGCGCGTGCCCTCAAGCGTTGTGCCGAGGGTGGCTTTACCGGGCCGATGTGGCTGGTCAATCCGCAGCATGACCACCTCGAGGGTATTCCCTGTGTGCGCCGCGTCGCCGACCTGCCGTGCGGCCCGGACGCGGTATTTATCGCCACCCACCGTGAGCTGACGTTGACCTGCGTCGCCGAGCTGGCGGCTATCGGCACGGGCGGCGCCATCTGCTATGCCTCTGGCTTTGCCGAAACCGGTGCCAGTGGCGCGGCGTTACAGCAGCAGTTGCTGGCGGCGGCGGGGCAGATGGCCTTGCTGGGGCCCAACTGCTACGGCCTGCTCGACTACCTGCACCGCTCGGCGCTGTGGCCGGTGGCCCATGGCGGCAAGGCCGTCGAGAAGGGCGTGGCGGTGCTGACCCAGAGCGGCAACTTCGCCTATAACCTGTCGATGAGCGATCGCTCGTTACCGGTGGCCTATATGGCTTCGGTGGGTAACCAGGCGCAGCTGGGCGTTGCCGAACTGATGGATGTGTTGCTCGATGAACCACGCGTTACTGCCATCGGCCTGCACCTGGAAGGTTTGAAGAATGTGCCGGGGTTTGCCCGCGCCGCGCATAAGGCGCTGGAGAAGGGTATTCCGATTATCGCGTTGAAAACCGGCGTGTCGCAGATCGGTGCCGAGCTGGCGTTGAGCCATACCAGTTCGTTGTCCGGCTCCGATGTGTTGTACGACAGCCTGTTTGCGCGGCTGGGCGTGATCCGGGTCAGTGGCCCGGTGAGTTTTGTCGAGACGTTGAAGGCGGCAGCGTGCGGCAATCTACCGGGCGGCCATCGCCTGATTGCGCTGGCCTGTTCCGGGGGCGATGCCGGGCTGATCGCAGACTATGCCGAGCGCAACCGCCTGGCCTTGCCCAAACTGGATGAAAACCAGCGCGGTGAACTGGCGCAGGTGTTGCCCAGCTACGCCAACCTGGTCAACCCATTGGACTTCACCACTGCCATCTGGGGCGACAGCACGGCACTCAACAGCATGCTCGACACAGTCCTGCGTACCGACGCCGATGCTGCGATGCTGGTACTGGACTACCCGGCTGAATTCACCGGTGAGCGCCAGGAATGCGACCTGTTGCTCGAGCTGTTCTGCAATGCGCTCAGTCGGCACGGCAAGACCGGTTTCGTCACTTCGGCTTTTCCCGAATTGCTGCCGCCCCATGCCCGTGAGCGTTTGCATGCCCAAGGCATTGCTGCGTTGCAAGGTGTGGAGGACGCACTCGCAGCCTGGGGACGGATCGCTGGGTATCAACATCAGCGACGCATCTTGCTGGCGCGGGGCGAATCCCGCCTCGCTCCGCTGTGCCCCCTCCCTTTGCAAGGCCAGGGCCTGGCGCTGGATGAGTGGGCGTCCAAGCAAGCCTTGCGGGTTTTCGGCTTGAACACCCCGGCCGCGGTGTTGAGTACACCGGGGCGGGCACTGGCCGATGCGAGCGTGTTGGGCTACCCGCTGGTGCTCAAAGCGGTCAGCGCTCAGTTACCGCATAAAACCGAAGCCGGGGCCGTGGCGCTGAACCTGCAAAACGGCGGGGCCCTGGCGACTGCGCTTGAGCAGATGCGCGCGCACATTGCCGCGTACGCACCGGGTGTGGTCTTCGATCAATTGTTGCTGGAATCCATGGCGCCGCCGCCGTTGGCCGAGTTGATCGTCGGCATCAAGCGCGAGAATGACTTCGGCCTGGCCCTGGTGATTGGCGCCGGGGGCGTCCTGGTGGAATTGCTCAAAGACAGCCGCAGCCTGCTGCTGCCCACCACGGATGATGCGATCCGCCATGCTGTGCTCAGCTTGCGCAGCGCTGTCTTGCTGCAAGGCTTTCGCGGGCGCGAGGTGGCGGATATGGACGCGTTGGTCGCCGCCATCCGTGCAGTGGCCGACTACGCATGCGCCAACGCCGGGCAATTGCTGGAACTGGATGTAAACCCATTACTGGTCAATGCCCAGGGCGCCACGGCGGTCGATGCGTTGATTCGTTTAGGAGATGAGCATGCACGATAAAACGATGACCGGCGGCCAAGCCCTGGTGCGATTGCTGGCCCACTATGCGGTCGACACGGTGTTCGGCATTCCCGGCGTGCACACCCTGGAGCTGTATCGCGGGTTGCCTGGCAGCGGCATTCGCCACGTGTTGGCTCGCCACGAACAGGGCGCAGGCTTTATGGCCGACGGTTATGCGCGGGTCAGCGGCAAGCCGGGGGTGTGCTTTGTGATCACCGGGCCCGGCGTGACCAATGCGGCAACGGCCATCGGCCAGGCTTACGCGGACTCGATCCCGATGCTGGTGATTTCCAGCGTCAACCACACCGCCAGCCTGGGCAAGGGCTGGGGCAGCTTGCATGAGACCCAGGACCAGCGGGCGATCACCGCGCCGATCACTGCGTTTTCAGCGGTGGCCTTGAGTGCCGAGGACTTGCCCGAATTGATCGCCCGTGCCTATGCCGTGTTCGACAGTGAGCGGCCACGGCCGGTGCATATCTCGGTACCACTGGATGTGTTGGCGGCGCCCATTCAAAGGGACTGGAGCCATGAGGTGGTGCGGCGTCCCGGGCGCGGCCTGCCTGCGGCGCACTGCCTGGATCAGGCGGCGGCGAAACTCTCTGCGGCCAGGCGCCCGATGATCATTGCCGGCGGTGGCGCGCTGGCGGCCGGTGCGGTGTTGCGGCGCTTGAGCACAGTGCTGGCGGCACCGTTTTTCACCAGTGTCGCGGGTAAAGGCCTGTTGCCGATCGATGACCCGTTGAATGCCGGTGCGACCCTTTGCGTGGCGCCGGGCTGGCAACTGATCAGCGAGGCGGATGTGGTGCTGGCAGTCGGCACCGAGATGGCCGACACCGATTATTGGTGCGAGCGTTTGCCGCTCAAGGGCGAGCTGCTGCGGGTGGATATCGACCCGCGCAAATTCAATGATGTCTACCCCTGTGCGGTGGCGCTTAACGGCGACGCCGAGCAGACCTTACGGGCCTTGCTGGAACGCCTGCCGTCTGCACCGCGCGACGCTGACGCGGCGGCATCACACGTCGCGACGTTGCGGCAGGCAATAGCGCGGGGGCACGGTCCATTGCAGTCGATCCACCAGGCCATTTTCGAGCGTATCCACGCCGAGTTGCCCGTCAACGCCTTCATCAGCAGCGACATGACCCAACTGGCCTATACCGGCAACTATGCCTTCCAAAGCCGCGCGCCGCGCAGCTGGCTGCACCCCACTGGCTACGGCACGCTGGGCTATGGCCTGCCGGCGGGCATCGGTGCCAAGTTCGCCGCGCCGCAACGCCCGGGGTTGGTGCTGGTGGGCGACGGCGGTTTTCTCTACACCGCCCAGGAACTGGCGACCGCCGTCGAGGAACTGGACAGCCCGCTGGTGGTACTGCTGTGGAACAACGACGCCCTTGGCCAGATCCGCGACGACATGCTGAGCCTCGAGATCGAACCTATCGGCGTGCTGCCGCGCAATCCGAATTTCGCGCTGCTCGGCCAGGCATTCGGCTGCACGGTGAACCAGCCACAGAACCTGGATGAACTGCAAACGGACTTGCGCAATGGCTTCAAGCGCAATGGCGTGACCTTGATCGAGCTGAAACATGCCTGTGCCTGTTGACCTTCAGAGGAGCAAGACCATGGGCGAACACCACATGACTCAAGCCATGCACCTACGGGACATCCTCACACCCAGCGTTGTGGCCGAGCGGTTTGACTGGCCCAACGGGCGGCGCCTATTGCTTGAGGAACTGACATGAAAGTTTTGATTGTGCATGCCCATCCGGAGCCGCAGTCGTTTACCGCCGCGCTGCGCGACCAGGCCATCGCCACGCTGCAAGGACTGGGGCATGCGGTGCAGGTCAGCGATTTGTATGCCATGAACTGGAACCCGGTGGTATCGGCGTCGGATTTTTCCACCCGAGAGAATCCCGACTACCTGGTGTACGCCCTGGAGCAGCGCCTGGGGGTGAAAAAGCAGTCGATAGCGGCGGATATCCAGGGTGAGCTGGATAAGTTGCTGTGGGCTGATCTGTTGATCCTTAATTTTCCGATCTTCTGGTTCTCGGCACCGGCGATGCTCAAGGGGTGGATCGACCGGGTGCTGGTGTCGGGGGTGTGTTACGGCGGTAAGCGCTTTTACTATCAGGGTGGGCTGGCGGGCAAGCGGGCGCTGGTCACGGTAACCTTGGGTGGGCGCGAGCATATGTTCGGCGAGGGGGCGATCCATGGTCCGTTGGAGGAGATGTTGCGCCCGATTCTGCGCGGGACGCTGGCGTATGTGGGGTTTGAGGTGCTGGCGCCGTTTGTGGCATGGCATGTGCCGTATATCAGCACCGAAGCGCGGCAGGATTTTCTGATGGGGTACGAGCAGCGGCTGCAAGGGCTGGCGGATGAGCAGCCCCTGGTGTTCCCGAAACTTGAGCAGTTCGACGAAGCGCTGCACCCCCTGTCCTGAACCGAACATCCCTTCAATGGGGGAGGGGGCCTGTCCCCTCCCAGATGCCCGTCAGTGGGCTGCGCGGTGTTCCCGCAAACGCTCTGCCGCATTGCGCAGCAACTGCTCGGTGCTATCCCACCCCAGGCAACCATCGGTCACCGACACGCCATAGTTCATCGATGCGCTCAACGGTTGGCAGCCTTCGAACAGATGACTTTCCAGCATCATGCCGATCAGCGCGGTATCCCCTTGCAGGCGTTGCTCCAGCACGTCATTGAACACCGCCGGCTGACGCAGCGGGTCTTTGCCGCTGTTGGCATGGCTGCAATCGACCATGATCCGCGCGGCCACCTTGGCCTTGGCCAGGTCGAGTTTCACCTGGGCCACACTCTGCGCGTCGTAATTCGGCCCACGGTGACCGCCGCGCAGCACCAGATGGGTGTCGGGGTTGCCCGAGGTCTGGATGATCGCCGGGTGGCCCTGGCTGTCGACGCCGAAGTGTCGATGCGGGTGGGAGGCCGAGCGCATCGCGTCACAGGCAATCGCGACGCCGCCGTCGGTACCGTTCTTGAAGCCCACGGGCAGGCCCAGGCCGCTGGCCATTTCGCGGTGGATCTGCGATTCGGTGGTGCGCGCGCCAATGGCGACCCAACTGAGCAGGTCGTCGAAGTAGCCGGCGGCCATGGGTTGCAGCAGCTCGGTGGCAACCGGCAGGCCCAGGCGCAGCATTTCGCGCATCAGCTCGCGGGACAGGGTCAGGCCCGCGGCCATGTCGTCGCTGCCATCCAGGTGGGGATCGTAGGCCAGGCCTTTCCAGCCGATAGTGGTGCGCGGTTTTTCGACGTAGGCGCGGATCACCAGCAGCATCTGGTCGCTGACATCCAGGGCCAGCCTCTTCAGGTTGCGCGCGTATTCCATGGCCGATTTCGGGTCGTGGATCGAGCAGGGGCCGACAATCACCAGCAAGCGAGAGTCGTCGCCATTGAGGATGGCACGCACGGCTTGGCGATGGGCGTGGATCTGCTGGTCGAGGAACGGGCTGAGGGGCAACTGGTGCTTGAGCTCAAGCGCGCTGGGCAAGCGCTGGGTCAGGGCTTCATTGGCGCTGGTCAAGGCGCTGTTCAGGGCAGAGAGGGGCAGAGCGGCGACGGAGGAGTTCATATTCAAGGCTTCCTGGGCAAGCGGCGGGCTGTTCCCGCACGCTTGGCCCTACTGGGGTGTTCGACAATTGGCCGTATTGGCTACGTGAGTTGGCTTGCCACCAATAGGTGACCGATCGGAGGCGGCAGGCTGTCCCGAGCGGAGCTTGCTAAATCGCCATGCAGTGGAAGTGTCGTAGCGGTAATAAGTGGCGTAGTTCATGACGTGATTCCTTTAAGTGTTCTTGATCAATCAAAAAAAGTGGCGGCCTGAAAAAACAAAACCCCCGGTCGGGGAGCCGACCGGGGGTTAGATTTCTCTGGTAGGCGACCCCTTGAGTAGTGGGCGCCGATTTCAGGTATCAGGCGCGCCAGTGGCTAAACCAATACCCAAAATAAAAGCTGACCAGTGCGCTCAAACCGTTAACGCGGGTAGCCACGACCGAGCGCGGGGCGCTGGAAGCAGGGCAAACCTGGGTTTGGGTGAGTTGCAACATGGTATGTCTCCAAATGATGGGGGGAGCTTACTAGAGGCTTGCGGTTGGATTCAATCAGTAATTTCTATTACGTGGAGGTACTTACGACTATGGGGGGAGTGCCGATATGCTGGTCGCACTTCGATAATGATTGCGGGGACGCGACCATGACTGCCTTGACCCTTGCAGCAGCCCAAACAACTTCCATCGCGGGCGATGTGCCGGCCAATCTTCAGCGGCACCTGGCGTTCATGCGGGCGGCAGCCGGCCATGGCGTGCAATTGCTGGTGTTCCCAGAGCTGTCATTGACCGGGTATGAACCGTCCCTGGCGGATGAATTGGCCATAGCGACTGAAGACGCACGGCTGGCGCCCCTGCGGGAAATGGCGCGAGAGCTGCGGTTGACGGCGGTGGTGGGCATGCCGATCCGATTGGCTCCAGGCACGGGCGTGTTGATCGGTGCCCTGGTGCTGGGGGCGGATGGCTCCTTGGGGGTCTACACCAAGCAGCATCTGCATCCCGGCGAAGAGGTGGCATTCATTGCGGGACAGGGCGGTGCAGCGTTGGCGTGGGGAGACGATCGGATTGCGCTGGCGGTGTGCGCAGATTTCTCCCACTCCAGTCATCCGCGCAATGCCGCGCAATCGGGAGCAAACGTGTATGCCGCCGGCGTGTTGATCAGCGAGGCTGGCTATGCTGCCGATACCACTCTGTTGCAGGGGTACGCGGCTGAGCACCGTATGCTGGTAGTGATGGCCAACCATGGGGGCCCAACGGGCGGCTGGACCTCTGCCGGGCAAAGTGCCATCTGGGCTGCCGATGGCCTGGTTGCTGCGGCGTCCGGCACTGGCGAAGCACTGGTCATTGCGCGTCGCGAGGCTGGGCGCTGGACCGGACGGCAGGTGGCGATCTGAAAAGGGAGGGCGTGACGGTATGACATTCCACTTGCGCGAGGCGACGGATCAGGACCGGCTGTTTGCACGTACGCTCACCCGTGAAGCGATGAATCGTTACTACGAGCAATTCGGTTTCATCTGGTCCAATGAAGGCTTCGATACAGCCTGGGCGGGACGAGAAAGCTGGTTGATCTGTCGCGACAATGCCGTGATAGGTTTTATCAGCCTGAGCCGGGACGATGAGGCGCTGTTCATCCGCGAGTTACACCTGGTCGAGGCGTTTCGCGGGCAAGGCGCGGGCAGTTGGGTGTTGGAGCAGATGGTCCTCAAGACTCGCGCGTTGGGTTTGAGGCTGCTGCGTCTGACGGTGTTCAAGACCAATCCTGCCAGGTTGCTTTATCTCCGGCACGGATTGAATGTCGTCCGGGATGAAGAGTGCTTCTGGCAAATGGAGCGTCTTTGTCAGACTCTCGACTAAAACAGGCACTGCACTTGAATTAGCGCATACTGGCTTCAGGAAACTACTTCTCTATCGCTGTGCTGGACTTCAGGTTCATCCAGGATAATCCCTTCTTTCATGCCCAGCAGCACTGCCACCTTGTGGGCCTCTCCACGCCGTCCCTTTTTGCGCCCAGCGAGCACTTGATACGTGGTTGCCGGGTCCACGCCGTGTTCCCGGGCGAATGCTTGAACTGATTTACCTTGGTGTTCAAGCCAAGCCTTGGCTTGTGCAGCGGTGCGGATTCCGGGCATAGTTCAAAACCGTTCAAATTTGTTTAACCAAGGGATGAACGTATCACCTCTTGGGGTGTGCCAATTTAGGATCATACATCCAAATGAGTGGAATCGGTTCGCGTTTAAGGCAAGAAAGAGAGCGGCTTGGCCTGTCGCAAAAAGTTTTTGGTGAGATAGGAGGCGTAGAGGCCAACGCCCAAGGCAAGTATGAAAACGGAGGGCGCGCACCGAAAGCGGATTACTTGTCGCGCGTGGCAGCGAGAGGTGTGGACATCCTGTACGTGTTGACGGGCACTCCTACTCCGACGCAACTGGATAACCTGAGTCATCTCGAAGAAAAAGTCCTGGGCAACTACCGGGCAATGTTCAAGGAGGACCAGGATGCGATCCGGCGCTTGACCTCAACCTTGGCCGAGCTTTCATCGATAGTGAACGATAAACTCAAGCCGCTGCCCTAGGGTTCCTGACCTTTTGCCCAGGAAACAACGCTGTTCCTCACCCGAGGAACAGGCGCAGCGCGTTTAAACTCTATATATATGACACTTGCAACTAGGTCTGTGCCTTGGTTTTTGCTAAGGTGCTCGGCAACCTATAAGACCATATCGCGAGGTGTCTGCTTGATTAGGGTGCTAGTAGTCGATGACCATGATCTCGTTCGTACAGGCATTACACGAATGCTGGCTGACATCGATGGCCTGCAAGTAGTCGGCCAGGCTGAATCGGGGGAGGAGTCCCTGATCAAGGCTCGGGAATTGAAGCCGGATGTGGTGTTGATGGACGTGAAGATGCCTGGGATTGGCGGTCTTGGCGCCACCACCAAGTTGTTGCGCAGTCACCCGGACATCAAGGTCGTAGTGGTGACCGTATGTGAGGAAGACCCGTTTCCGACCCGCCTCTTGCAGGCAGGGGCGGCGGGTTACCTGACCAAGGGTGCGGGCCTGGCAGAGATGGTGCAAGCCATTCGCCTGGTGTTTGCAGGCCAGCGTTATATCAGCCCACAGATTGCCCAGCAGTTGGCCATCAAATCTTTCCAGCCCACCAGCGACTCGCCATTCGATGCGCTGTCCGAGCGGGAAATCCAGATCGCCTTGATGATTGTCGGTTGCCAGAAAGTACAGACAATCTCCGACAAGCTGTGCTTGTCGCCCAAGACCGTCAATACCTACCGCTATCGGATTTTCGAGAAGCTCGCCATCAGCAGTGATGTTGAATTGACCCTGCTCGCGGTCCGCCACGGCATGGTGGACGCCAGCGCCTGACATGACCACACCGTTTGATCCAAGTGCCTTCCTCTCAACCTGCAGTGGTCGCCCCGGCGTGTACCGCATGTTCGACAGCGAGGCACGCCTGCTCTATGTCGGCAAAGCCAAGAACCTGAAAAACCGCCTGGCGAGCTACTTTCGCAAGAGCGGCCTGGCGCCCAAGACGGCCGCCCTGGTGGCGCGCATCGCCCAGGTCGAGACGACCATCACGGCCAATGAAACCGAAGCGCTGCTGCTGGAACAGACGCTGATCAAGGAGTGGCGGCCGCCTTACAACATCCTGCTGCGCGACGATAAATCCTACCCCTACGTGTTTTTATCCGACGGTAACTTCCCACGCTTGAGCATTCATCGTGGCGCGAAGAAGCAGAAGGGCAAGTACTTCGGCCCTTACCCCAGCGCCGGCGCCATCCGCGAAAGCCTGAGCCTGCTGCAGAAGACCTTTTTCGTGCGCCAGTGCGAAGACAGCTTCTACAAGAACCGTACGCGGCCGTGCCTGCAATACCAGATCAAACGCTGCAAGGCGCCCTGTGTGGGTCTGGTGGAGCCGGCGGAGTACGCCGAAGATGTACGTCACTCGGTGATGTTCCTCGAAGGTCGCAGCAATGCCCTGACCGATGAACTGTCCGGTGCCATGGAGCAGGCAGCCAGCACCCTGGATTTCGAGCGCGCTGCCGAGCTGCGTGACCAGATCTCCCTGTTGCGCCGTGTGCAGGACCAGCAAAGCATGGAGGGCGGCACCGGCGACGTCGACGTGGTCGCGGCTTTCGTCAACCCGGGCGGCGCCTGTGTGCACCTGATCAGCGTGCGTGGCGGGCGGGTGCTGGGCAGCAAGAACTTCTTCCCGCAGACCGGTATCGACGAGGAGGTGGCCGAAGTCATGGCCGCCTTCCTTGGCCAGTACTACGTCAGCAGCCCCGAGCGCGACTTGCCGTCCGAATTGATCGTCAACGTGGTGCATGAAGATTTCCCCACATTGATCGAGGCGATCCACGAACTGCGTGGTCGCGAGCTGGACATCAGCCACCGCGTGCGCGGCACCCGTGCCCGCTGGCAGCAACTGGCCGTGACCAATGCCGAGCAGGCCCTGGGGGCACGTCTGGCCAATCGACAGCACGTGGCCGCACGCTTCGAGGCCCTGGCCGAAGTCCTCAACCTGGACGAGCCACCCCAGCGCCTGGAGTGCTATGACATCAGCCACTCCAGCGGCGAGGCGACGGTGGCCTCGTGCGTGGTATTCGGGCCGGAGGGGCCGATCAAGTCCGATTATCGGCGCTATAACATCGAAGGCGTCACCGCTGGCGACGACTACGCCGCGATGCACCAGGCCCTCACGCGCCGCTTCAGCAAGTTGAAGGACGGGGAGGGCAAACTGCCCGATATCCTGCTGGTCGATGGCGGCAAGGGCCAGTTGTCCATGGCCCGTGACGTGCTTAACGAACTGGCGGTGCCTGACCTGATCCTGCTCGGCGTGGCCAAGGGGACCACGCGCAAGGCTGGTTTCGAGACGTTGTACTTGAATGATGCCGCCCATGAGTTCACCTTGAAGGGCGACTCCCCCGCGCTGCACCTGATCCAACAGATCCGCGACGAGGCGCATCGTTTCGCCATTACCGGCCATCGTGCCCGTCGCGGTAAAACCCGGCGAACTTCAACGCTGGAAGGGGTTGCCGGGGTTGGCCCGACACGCCGACGCGATCTGCTTAAACATTTTGGTGGCTTGCAGGAGCTATCCCGTGCCAGCATTGACGAAATTGCCAAAGCTCCCGGTATCAGTAAAAAGCTCGCTGAGTTGATTTATGCCAATCTGCACAGCGAATAGAATGCCTTCTCACCTCGTAGCCAGTTGTGCCGATGAATATCCCTAATCTGATCACCGTTCTACGCGTTCTCCTTATTCCGATTTTCATTCTGTTGTTCTATTTGCCGTACGAGTGGAGCTATATGGCCTCCAGTTCGGTATTTGCTTTTGCTGCCGCAACCGACTGGCTTGATGGCTACCTGGCTCGCCGCCTGGAACAGAGCACGCCGTTCGGCGCATTCCTCGACCCGGTGGCCGACAAATTGATGGTCGCCGTGGCCTTGGTCCTTCTGGTACAGGAGCACGGTAACCTGTGGTTGACCTTGCCGGCTGCCGTAATCATCGGGCGCGAGATCGTTGTCTCGGCCCTGCGCGAATGGATGGCCGAAATTGGTGCCCGTGCCCATGTGGCTGTTTCGAACATGGGCAAATGGAAAACCGCCGCGCAGATGCTTGCACTGGTGATCCTGCTGGCCAACCCGTCGGATTTCACCTTCTGGGTGCTGCTGGGCTATGCCTTGCTCCTGATCGCCGCTGGCCTGACGTTGTGGTCCATGCTCCAGTATTTACGCGCTGCCTGGCCGCATCTGCGTACCACCGTTGAAAAGAAATAAAACTTTTTTGAATCAAGGGGTTGACGGGTGGTGAGGATTCTATAGAATGCGCATCACCAAGACGCGGGAATAGCTCAGTTGGTAGAGCACGACCTTGCCAAGGTCGGGGTCGCGAGTTCGAGTCTCGTTTCCCGCTCCAAAATTTAAAAAAGCCACTCATATGAGTGGCTTTTTTTTGCCTGGAATTTATGTGCTGAGGCGTCAGACCTTAGCGTTGGGGGGGGCAGGGTGCATCCAACGCCCCTCTTGGAGATAGAGATCAGGCATCAAGCGCCAAAAATAGAAAGGTGGCGAGCCAGTGCTCGCCCATGTAATGGTCATGCAGGTGGTCGCTGCTTGCCTGCAGATGCATCGCCGCCGACTCGGTCAGTCGGCGACGCTCATCGCTGCCGGCAGCAAAGCCTTGGGAGATACGGGTCATACACCAGGCGCGACTGAGATTCAGCCCGTCCAGATGGGCCAGGCGACCATCAGTGCGGTCACTGACCTGGACAGGGATGAAAAGACTGCCGGTCGCAGAAAAGCTCGGAGCGGGTAGATATTTCGAGAACCACTGACGGAACGCTTCCGGTGCCAGAACCCGTTGCATCAGCAGGGCCTGCTGCCAGGTGGGAGATAGAAAATCCTCACCGCCCGGCTCAAGGTCTGGGCAAGCGACAGCATCCTGGAAGTATGAGAGGGCCAGTCCCTGTAGTAACCGGTCAAACTCAATGTGGTTGAAGGCCTGCGCATAGTCGAGCGCAAGCAAGAGCGCGAAGGCGGTGTTGTTGTGTTGTCCGGAGCGAATCGGGTAAACAAGTTTTGGCAAATAGCTCTTTAGTCGTGAGGCTATCAACTCGGCCAGAGGCTCCAAGTTCGCAAGCCACTGCGGCGCTTGTGGCAAGGTCGATTCTTTGAGCTGGGCGGCGAGCTTGAGCAACCAGACCCATCCATAAGGGCGCTCAAAACCGGCCTGGGCCGGTCGACGAAAGAAGTCTAGCTCAGCCTCTACCTTCGGTCCCGTGAAGTGGCTGTTGAAGTGCTGCTCAATCTGCTGCGCCTGCGGATCTTGTGGCGCTCGCTCCAAGGCACGAAGCAGAAGCCAGTGACTATGGACACAGGAATGCCAGTCGAAACTGCCATAGAAAATCGGGTGCACACTACTTGGTTTTTGCAGGTCTTCGGCAGACTCGAACACGCGGTTTTGGGAGTACGGAAACTCCTGGCGCACGTGTCGCAGAGTCGCTGAAACGATATGTACGAATTGGAGATTGTTCATTAAAGATAACGGCTTCGTATTTAAGGTGAATTTCACTGGGGTCGCGCAAGTTGAAACCCACGACACCATGGATGATGTCGTCAGGGAGTCAAATCATCGGGCAACTCCGGCGCGGGGCTCTGGAAAGCGATGCCTGGGGCACGATGGACGTCTTCAATCAAATCGGTGACGTGCTCCAGGCCGGCATGCACGCCAACGAGATAACCCTGACTGGCCGGGGGCATGCTGCGCAATAGCTGCCCTACGGGAACTACGCGCGCCGTAATTCCTTAGCCAAACGTTTAAGCATGGGCGCTGGTTCCCAGCTTTCACCAAACTGCGCCTGCAACTTCGCCAGGTTGTCGTGCAGCGACACCACGCCTTGGGACCAGCGCGCCATGGGGCCAGACTGGTGCGGTGGGTAGCCATAGCCGCGGGTTATCAGCATGTCGATATCCTCAGGATTCATCGCCAGTCCTGCACTTAGCTGGCGACAGCCCTGATTGGCAATGGAACAGAGAATCGCCTGGAGCACACCTTCATCGTCGAGCGGGCAATCGAGCTCGGTGATCGGGCGGGAGCCAAGCGGCGACCATTGCATGGCCGTCAGCGATAGACCGAAACTTCGGCACACTCGCGTAATGGATTCCAGGCTTACACCACCGACCAGGAGGTTATCGAGGTCCGCCGCCCAACCAGTCCTCATTTCTTGCCCTAATAGCCGCTGGCCAGGTGAATGCACACACGCCAGCCCTATGGCTCGTGCACCTCGCACTGCCAACTGAACGTGCTGGGGTTGATTCGACTCGCGAATCCAGAACTGTAGGAGTGTCTTGGGTCCTGTGCCGTAGATAAAAGCAGGCAGCAAAGCATGCCCCTGTATCTGCTCGGGGAGCTGAGTCAAGTCAACGCTTTCCCCTTCGCGAATCGCATAAACAATAACCGCGCCCGGTTTCATCGCCGCGCAATAGCTGGCGAGGGCCTCCAACCGATCTGCCTGTGGTCCCTCGGTACAGTCCAACCATACGTCTGTAGCTTCCAACGCGGACAGTGTCTCGGATCGCATTGCATTAGGCTTGATCCAATTAATCTGCACGCCATCGACGCTCAGCTTACAGCCGAGAGGAAGCTGCGCTGCGGATAACGTCACCGCCCTTAGTGGCGGAGCATGCTCGTCGGGCCGTGGTGTCGTACGCCAAGCAGCGGCCTCATCGTGCAAAAAGCTGTTCATCAAGGCCATCTTTTGTCCGGATTGCTCGACCTCTAAATAAAGGCGTTCCTCCAACTCATAACCCTTATCAAAGTCATCCGGGTCGATGGCTTCCACCGCCTGCAATACGGCAGCCTTGCCTTTGTAAGAAAAAAACTCTGCGGGCTGGGTGGCCCGGAATTCGCTGAAGAAGTTTTCCGGTGTTTGCGCGAGTAGGTGACTTCGATTGCGGGTTTGTAGAGGCGCTCCGAGCGTCGCCGCCCAGTCCACGATATCTTTGAAATGGCCCGCCCAATCCTCTTCCAGGACCTTATCAACCAGCTTCAGGTCTCGTGCCTGTGCGGCCGTGATGAGCGTACCTTCCACCAGCATTTTCACGGCTGGCTCAATCCCGATCAGCCGTGGCAAGCGTTGCGTGGCGCCAGCCCCCGGTGGTAGGCCTATGTGGATTTCCGGGACCCCGATACGGGCGGTCGCGGTTGCCAGGCGCCAATGGCACGCCAGCGCAAGCTCCAACCCCGCCCCTAGTACGCGACCGTGCATCAGGGCTATGAGCGGCTTCGCGCAAGCCTCCACCGCGTCCACCAGAGGCCGTGCTGCGTCGCTGTTGTACACCACGCCCAACTCGTGCGCTAAGGCCCCGATCGAGAAATCCGCACCTTGCCCATGGACGACAGCCAGTCGCGCTTCGCCGTCCTGCTCGTAAAGCGCCAGGCAGCGAGCGAAATCATCCAGCAGCGCTTCGCTGAAGGCGTTGAAAGGCGGATTATTCAGTTGCAGCAGCGCGAGTGAACCTTCCCGCCGATAGTTGACCAGAGACATGCAGGGCTCCTGTGGGAGACGGCTCAGGCCGTCCCTCCAACGATAAGATTGTCAATTTTCAGAGTGGGCTGCCCGACGCTGACCGGTATGCTCTGGCCTTTTTTTCCACAGACCGCCATCCCCGGGTCCAGCGCTAGATCATTGCCGACCATACTGATTTGGCTGAGCGTTTGCGGGCCGTTACCTGTCAGGGTGGCCCCGCGCACAGGGGCAACCAACTTGCCGTCTTCGATCAGGTAGGCCAGTGCACTTTGGAAAGTGAATTGGCCACTGACAATATCGACCTGGCCGCTGCCTGGAGTGGCCAAGTAAAGACCACGCTTCACTGAAGCGATGATTTCCTCAGGCACCAAGTCGCCATTGCGCATGAAGGTGTTGGTCATACGAGGCATCGGTAAATGGGCATATGACTGGCGACGGCCGTTGCCAGTAGGGGACATGTTCATCAAACGAGCGCTGAGGCTGTCGTGCATGTAGCCGCACAGGATCCCATCTTCGATCAGAGGCGTGCATTGTCCCGCTTCGCCCTCATCGTCGATATTCACCGAGCCCCTCTGGCCGAGCAGCGAGCCATCGTCGACCACGTTGACGCCTTTGGGCGCCACTCTTTCCCCCATGCGCCCGCTATAGGCGGAAGTCCCCAAGCGGTTGAAGTCGCCTTCAAACCCATGACCCATGGCTTCATGCAGAAGAATGCCGGTCCAACCGGGCCCCAGCACTACCGGCATACTGCCGGACGGGCTGGGAATGGCATCAAGGTTGAGCAACGCGCCATCGACCAGCTTGCGCAACTCCTCGGCTATGTTCGCTTCGTCCAGCGTCTCCAGCGCATAACGTCCACCGAGGCCGGTAGTGGCCATTTCGCGTTGCTTACCGTTGGCTACCATCACGCTCATTTGCACGATGATCAGCGGACGCACGTCGGCAGCCAGGCGTCCATCGTGGCGCATGACCATTACGGTCTGTTGCTCTACCTCGATCATGGCGAAGACATTGATTACCCGCGGGTCCATGGCCCGGGCCATACGGTCGATGCTTTTCAGGATTGCGACCTTGGCATCCGTGTCCACAGAATCGATCGGATCAACGTTGGCGTACTGCGCCTGCGGTGCCGTAGGTTGAAGGTTGACTTGAATCTGCTTACCCCCTGGGGGGGCAATGGTGCGTACTGCACGCGCAGCATCCATGAGGAACCGCTCGTTGATCTGCTGGGAGTAGGCAAAAGCACTTTGGTCCTGGTCCAGCGCCCGCAGGCCAAAGCCCTGATCAACACTGAACGAACCAGACTTGATCAGTCCTCCTTCGATATTCCAGCGCTCTCGCTTGACCGACTGCAAATACAAATCCGCAAAGTCGACCTGGTGCGCCATGACATCGTCCAGGACGCGCGCCAAGAGACGCTCGTCCAGCCCATAGGGTTCGAGCAGCAACTGCCTGGCGGCCTGCAGATTATTTATGTGTGTATGAGGTGCGTTCATGATATCCCGGGTAGCTCGTTCAAATGAGGTGGATGATCAGTCGGCGTCGGCCGCAATTCCCTTATCGATAAAACCGCGTAGCCGCAGTCGCGACTGCACACCGACAACCCGCGTAACCTCTTGGCCTTTCCGGTAAATCACCAGGGCGGGGATACCCGCCACTTGGAACCGTGCCTTGCCGGCCTCCGGGTCCTGGGCGTTGATCTCGTCCATATTGCATTTCATGACCTTGAGCCGGCCGTCATACTCTTCGGCCAATTGGTCGATCACCGGCGCGAGCATCTTGCATGGGCCGCACCAGGGCGCCCAGAAATCCACCAGCACCGGCAATTCGGAATCAGTCACCAGTGCGTCGAAGGTCGCTAGGGACAGGTCTTGAATCAATTCGCTCATGTGGTTCGCTCCGTTCAGAATTTACGAGTTATTGGCCGCCGATTCGCAGCTGGTCGATCAGGATCGAGCCACTGCTGATATTGCCCAGGGTCAGGGTGTCGCTTCCCACCGCTACGATGCCGGCAAACATCTCGCGCAGATGACCGGCAATGGTGATTTGCTCGACCGGAAACTGAATCTGGCCGTTTTCAACCCAGAAGCCTTGGGCGGCGCGCGAATAATCACCGGAGGCCAGGCGTACGCCATCACCCATGAGGTGGGTGACCAGAAGCCCCGTATGCAGCTTGCGCAGCATGGTTGGCAGGTCATCTTCGGCACGCGTCAGCTGGCTTTTGAGGATAAGGTTGTAGGCACCCTGGGCGTTGCCGGTGCTGGCCATGCCGAGGCGTCGCGCACTGTAGGCACCGAGAAAATAGCCGTTGACCCTGCCATGCTCGACCACGGCGCGACGTTGCCCGGCCACGCCGTCGGTGTCGAAACAGGCGCTGGCCGTGCCACCGACAAGGAAGGGGTCCTCGAGCACGTCAATGTGCTCGGCAAAAACCACTTGACCAAGGCTGTCACGCAGAAAGCTCGAACCGCGTGACAGCTCGCTCCCGTTTACCGCCTGGAAAAAATGCTGAGTGAGGCTATGGGCAGCCCTGGGCGCGAGCAGCACCGGGCAACTGCGCGAACTGATTGAGCACCCGCCCAAGGCTTCAAGCGCAGATCGCGCAGCGCGCTCACCCGTAGCTTCCGGCGCCTGGAGGCGAAGCGGTGCAGTTTGATAATCCATCCACGAATCCAGCTTGCTTTGCCCATTACGATTGGCAATGACTCTCGCGGAGATGTTGTGGTCGGTACGCGTCGTCGTCCGGCAAAATCCTCGTGACGTCACCAGTTGGAATTGCGAGCGCGAAGTACTCAAACTGGCTCCGTCACTGCGCACTTCACTGCCTGCCGAGCGTATGCCGGCCTCAACGCGATGGGCGTGTTCAAGCGCCTCCTCAATACTCAGGTCCCAGGGGTTGTCGAGCTTGAGGTCTGCGTAAAAACGGCTAAGCCCGTCGCCGTCCACCAATCCCGCGTGGGGGTCCTCGTTGGTGTAGCGGGCGATATCCAGCGCTTTACTCACCATGCGCTGTCGGTTGCCCGGGCTGAAATCGGTGGAGTGCGTGGTGCCTTGCCGATCACCGCGAAAAACCGTGAGGGAAAGCCCGCTTTTGGCATGTTGCGAGCGCGTGTTCACACGGCCGTCGATGACCTCGACGCTCAGGCCGGCCATCTCTGAGAGAGAGACCTTCACATCGCTTGCACCAGCCGCCTGGGCCTGTGCGATCAAGTCATGAGCCACTTCTGCCAGTTGTTCCTCGGTATAAGCGAACTGATGATTCATGGATAACTCCTGTTCAGAAAGAATATCCAGAAGCGCCTTCACGCTGCGGATGGTTGAATGAGAACGGCGGTGGCGCGTCCAGATCGAGTACGTGGTCGTGCAGGCTGTCCAGGGCGGGTCTGTGGCTGATACTCACGACCGTGGTGGCAGGCAACTGAGCGACCATATGGCGGTAAACGGCGAGCTCGGTCTCAGCGTCCAGCGCACTGGTGGCCTCATCGAGGAACACAAGGTCCGGGCGTTGCAGTAGCAGCCTTGCAAACGCCAGCCGCTGCTGTTCACCTCCGGACAACTTGTGTTGCCACGCAGCTTCTTCATGGAGCAGCGCTGCGCAGTGCGGCAACTGACAGTCACGCAGCGCCTGCTCGCACTGCGCGTCACTGAACTGAGCCGCCTCGGCGGGGTAACAAAGTGCTGCCTTGAGCGTGCCGGTAGGCGTATAGCTGCGCTGGGGAACAAACATCACCTGCCAATGGCTCGGCGTCCGTATCATCCCGCTGCCATGTGGCCACAGGCCGGCGATGGCGCGCAGCAAGGTGCTTTTGCCCCGCCCGGAAGCGCCCTTGATCAACCAGCGCTGGCCCTGGCTGATGTCGAGCGACCTGAGCGACAGCAAGGGTTGACCCAACGGTTTGAGCAGGTGCACATCGCGACAAATCAATCGGTCGCCGCCACGCTGCAGCTCAAAGCCATTGGGCTTCGCATCCAGTTTGTTGATTGCCCAGCTGAAGTCCCGCAGCCGGTTAACCAGCGCCAACCAGAGGGTAAAGGTTGGGTATATCTGCACGAACAGGTTCAAAACGCTGGTCATTGCGCCGAACGCCCCACCGGCTGGGCCGCCAAGGCCACCTCGGATGCGCGCAACGTCGCCAAGGCTGATGTCCCCGCTCAAGTAGCGCGGTAGCGCAAGCAGGAGAGGCAGCAGCGAGAATGTTTCGGAATAGGCGTCGCGGGCGAACATCAGCCTGGAGGTCCGTTTGATGATTGCCACCCAGTTGCTGCGTACTCGCATGAAGGCGCCAGATAGCCGCTGACCTTCTGTTTCGCCACCACGATAGATAGCGATCTGCTCCGCATTTTCGCGCAAGCGCATCGCCAGGGAACGAAACTCGGCTTCCACCGTTTGCTTGTGGTTGTTGAGGCCTATCAGCGACTTGCCTGCCCAGTGCACCACAGCCAGTTGGCCAAAGGTGTATGCAAAAGCGGCTAACAGCAGATATCCCGGAATGGCCAAGGCCAGCCCGAATACACTGAATGACAACTCACCCGAAAGTCCCCAGAGCACCACCCCGAAGGACACGGCGCTGACCACTACTTGAATGATGTTGAGAATATTGTTGAGCGTAATATCGACGAACTGGGCAACGTCCTGGGCGATGCGCTGATCGGCATTGCCGAGCACGCCCTCGCGTTCAAGCTCGAAAAAGTGGTTGGCCTGCGTCCAGCGTTCTACATAGTGACGCGTCAACCAAGTTCGCCAACGCAACTCAAGTAGCTGCCGGAAGACCGCGCCTATGAGCATCAATACCGGAGTGGCCAACGCCAGCAAAAAGTTGAGCACCAGCACGGGAAACAGCGTTGCCCAATTCCGCGCGACTAGCGCATCGACCAGGTTGCCACCGGCCTTGTTCGCCCACACGGCGACATATACCCCACCCAAGGTAATGCTCACGCACACAGCGAACAACAGGTAGGCCAGCCACTTCTCCTCCGAAATCCAGAACCCTATTACGAGGCGACCTATACCCGGACGCAGCCTGCTGCTGTCGGTTCTTTGATCGGTAGCGCTCATGCCGGCACCGCATGTCGCGCGGATGTGACGTTCAGTTGATGTGAATAGTGCAAATCGAGTTGCTGGTTATGACTGATGCTGACAATGGCGCTGTTGGACAAGCGGGCGAATACCACCTCATAAAGCGTGCGCTCGCTGGCTATATCCAGCCCGCTGGTGGCCTCGTCAAAAAAGACGAATTGCGGTTGTTGCAATAACACTCGCGCAATGGCCAAGCGCTGCTGCTCGCCGCCAGAGAGTACTTTCTGCCAGTCATCACATACGCTCAATGACCCCGCGCGCTCGGTCAAGCCGACATCGAGAAGCGCCTGCCTGCATTGCTCCGTGCTGAACCTGGTCTCAACATCCGGGTAGCAAAGTGCGGCTTGCAAGCTGCCCTCGGGGATGTAGCTTTTTTGCGGGACGAACAGCGTGGTCGCCTGACTTCCCGGCAGAGTGATGTCGCCGTTGCCATGGGGCCACAGCCCGGAAAGCGCGCGTATCAACGTGCTTTTGCCGGAGCCGGAGGCCCCTCTGATCAACCAGCGCTGGCCTGGTTCTATACGGATGGCGGCCACATGGCTGAGCAGTTCACCAGTGGGTGCCTTCAGCGCCAGGGGCGACGCAGTCAATACCGCCTCGCTTGAGCGTATAAACCTGATACCCGAGCGGTTGAATTGCAGTTTATCCAGCGCCGCCTTGAAGTCACGCAACCGGTTGGCAGAGGCCAGCCAGATGCTGAACTCGACATAGCTGGAGATGAAGTAGTTCAGCGAGGAATGAACGCGTTCGAAAGAAGCCGTAATCTGAGTGATGTCCCCTAGAGAGGCCGCACCTGACAAGTAACGCGGCATCGACAGTGCGGTGGGAACCAGGCTGCCAATGTGAAAATAGGTCACATTGGTAATCGATAGCTTGCAGGTGCGAATCAACAACGCGACAAAGTTGAGCTGTATCTCTCGGAACTGCCGCATCATGCGGCGCCCCTCTTGGGGACCACCGCTATAAAATGCGATTTGTTCAGCGTTTTCCCGCAGGTTCATGCCCAGCGCACGGAAGTCCGCCTCGACGGTCTGCTTGCGCGCATTGAGGGCAATCAACGGCTTGCCCATCCATTGCGCTATCAGCATACCCAGCAGTGAATACAGGACCACGGCGTAGAGTAGATAACCAGGAATTGCGTAGTGGTTTCCGGCCAGGTTGAACTCAACGGTACCGGACATTGACCACAGCACCGCACCGAACGCGAAAGCATTCACTACAGCCGTTATTGTCCCCACGCTCAAGGACAGCGCGCGCTGCACGAATACGTCGATGTCTTCGGCCACGCGCTGGTCTGCATTGCTAAGCAGCCCGTCGCGCTCTACGCCATAAAACCGCTGATCGACGGTCCATTGGTGGAGAAAACCGTGGGTCATCCAGGTTCGCCAGCGAATGCGCAAGTAATCCTGCGCCGCATAATTGACGATGGCCAGAAACGCCATTGTCATCCCCAGCGCCAACCCCAATCCCAGTGCCCCCCACAACGTAGGCCAATCTCGTGCGACCAGCGCATCCGTCGTTTTTGCCACAATTCGGATTGCCGCGAGGGACACGTAGACCGAACCGAAGTTGATCGTGAGATTGGTCGCCAAAAGCCCCCAAGCCCAATACCGGTCTTCAGAAACCCAGTAGGGCAGCAAAAGCTGGGCGAGCGAGGGCCTGGCAGTGGTTTTTACGGCACTGGTCATAGGGGTACCAAAGGACTCAAGGAGTTGCCGGTTTGGCTTCAGTCACGAAGTCGATTTTGCTCAGGCCGCCACCCTGTGCCGCGGATAACACGGTGGCAACCCGCTCGTAGCGCACTGCCTTGTCGGCGAACAGGCGCACGTTGGGCACGGGATCCTGCACTGCGGCCACTGCGATGCGTTGTCTGAGTTGCTCATCATCCAGCGCTTCCTTGTTCCACAGCACCTGGCCGTCGGCGGTGATCGATACATCGATCGCATCTGGCTGCTTTTCCATGGCGTGGCTGTCGGCTTTGGGCAGCTCGAGTTTCACCGCGTGGTTGATGACGGGGAGGGTGATGATGAAGATGATCAACAACACCAGCATGACGTCGATCAACGGCGTCATGTTGATATCGGACATCACGTCGTCGGCATCGAACTGTGAGCCACCCATACTCATGCCCGTGCCCTCTCGGCGACAGTGTCGGAGCACTTGACGGAAGTTGCCGCGGCGGGCTGTACAGCACTGTCGGTAATGCTGACGCGGGCGCCGGTGAGGAAGTAAGCGTGCAGGTCGTGAGCGAATCGCGCCAGCGCATGACTCACGCTTTTGTTGCGACGCGAAATCGCGTTGTAACCCAGCACTGCGGGGATCGCCACGAACAGGCCGAACGCCGTCATGATCAGCGATTCGCCTACAGGCCCGGCGACTTGGGCCAGGGACGCATCGCCCGACGTTCCTATCACTTTGAGCGCGTGGTAAATACCCCAGACGGTACCAAAGAGCCCCACGAACGGTGCGGTGCTACCAATCGACGCCAGCACCGCCAAGCCCATTTGCAGGCGCGACAAATGCTCTTCCACCACATCCTTGAGGCAGCGTGCCAACCAGTCACTCAGGTCGAACCGGCTGTGCAGCTGGGAGCTCTGTTGCTGCCGGTGAGTATTGGCGGCAACGCCGGCCTGGGCCAGATGGACGAAGGGGTTTCCGTCGCCAGTATTGAGCAGCTTCACACCCTCCTCGAAGCTTTCGGCGCGCCAGAACGATGTCACCGCGCGGCGCGTCATGCTGCGAAGCTTGATCAACTGCCCAGCCTTGATGATCATTACTCCCCAGCTCAGTATTGACATGATCAGCAGGACGAAAGCGATAGTTTTCGACACCATATCCGCTGTTTGCCAAGCGTAGGCCAACCCCAATTCTTGCATGATCAATCCTCTTCTGTGTCACTCGAGCATCGTCGAGCGGTTATTTGCTCAAATTGAAGTCAACGGTTTGCACTGCGCGCACCGAGATGGCTTGACCGCCCTCTATATAAGGGTTGCAAACAGCGCCTCGTACGGCGTTAACAGCGGACTCGTCAAGGTCTTCATTGCCACTGCTGCGAACGACGTCCGCGCGCTGTACCAGTCCTTTAGGGTTGATTTCCAGGCGTACCAGCACTTGTCCCTGGGCATGTAGCCGCCGGGCTCTACGCGGATAATCCGGCGCCGGCACGCGGCAACCTATGGAAGGCACATCCTTGGGCACTGCGGAGGGCAGATCCATCAGCTTTTGCGCAACAGGTGCCGCCTGGGCCTGCGTCGAATTCTGGTCAGGCTTGGCTTCAGTGGGCGGGCTCGGCTCGACCGGCTTTTGCTCGACCACAGGCTGTTTTTTCTTCGGTTCAGGCTTGATAACAGGCTTGGGCTTAAGCTTGGGCTTTACTTCCTTTGGCTTGGCCTCGGGTTTGGGCGGCGCCTGCTCTATCGTGCGTGTTGCCGACTCACTGGTGAGCACGGCAGGCTCTGGCGCAACGGGCGCCTCGACCACCGGTGGCGGCACCACCACGGGCGGCGGTGGCGGCATGGCGATCAGGCTTACGCGCACACTGGTGACCGGCGCGGAAGCGTCCATCGTCAACTCTCGTTTGCTGACCTGGGTGACCAGCAGCACAAGCGCCGCCACATGAATGAGCACTGCAAAGCTAAACGCCGTGACGATAGGCAAGCGGCTTTTTTTCGGCTCGGCAAACTTGCCAATCTGGCTGGCATCCCAGCCACGTCCGTGGGGCAGCTGTTCTACACGCACATTCATATTGGTCACACGCCTCTCCCCGCACTCGTACGCTTGACCTGGATATCCGCTGGCTGCAGGGTCAGGGTTCCGTTGGCAGTGAGCACCAATTCGAACCCCGAGCTATGCAGGAGCATCCGCGCAACGTCGTAGCCACTAAAATGGCCGCGAACGCCATCACTGTGCATCTGGCTGATCAAACCCGGATCAAACACGATCGAGCACCCGTTGAGACGCCCAACTTCAAGCAGCGCGTTGCTCAACGTGCCGCCAGCTATCGAGTAATCGCGCTGATCGGCCAAGCTGCAAGCCATGCTGCTCCCACAACCTCCCGCCATCAGCACTGACAGGCTCACGGCCTGGGCAGGCCGAAAAATACGCTTGGGAAGGAGGGAGTGCAGCACGTTGGTTATCGCCTAACAGTTATTCTTACTACCTATGTGCAACGAGGAAGTAAAAGCGTGAGGGGCGAATGCGATTATTTTTGATTTTTTTTGCAGGGCTGCAGTGAAGGCAGGAGTGGCGCGGGTTCTGGCCGGTCAAGCCAAGGGCGAGAGCACACGAGCAGGCAAGCGCAGACGTCAGGCAGCGCTGATGCTGACCCAGAAACCCGTGGTGCGCTGTACGATAATCGGCAGGGTTTGCGCTATTGATTCGATGGCAGTGTCGCTGTCGTCCAACGGGAATATGCCACTCACCCGCATGGCGGCGGCATGAGGATCCAACCGCACCACGCCGGTACGATAGTTGCGCAGGGCTTCGATCACGGTCGCCAGCGGCTGGTCATCGACCACCAGCAGCCCCCGCGTCCAGCTACATTCGGCTACAGCGGAGATAGGGAAGATATTGAAGCCATTCGTCCCTACCGAAGCGCCTTGCCCTACGGCAAGCATGCGCGAATTGCCGGCCGCATCCCATACCTGCACAGGCCCGGTGAGGGCCGCCACCCTGAAGCCATCATTCAGATGCCGGATGGACAGGCGACCATCGCCCAGTTCCACCCGGCCGCCCGTCAACTGAATACTAAGGGGTAGCCTGGAAGCCGCTGCCTGCAGCAGCATTTCCCCTTCAATCAATTTGATCTTGCGCTTGCCGCGAACCTCATCGATATCGATGTTGACCGCACTGCGCGCATTCAGCGTAAGCGAACTGCCGTCACCCAAGGTCAAGGTCCGACGCTCTGAGGTGCGGGTCGAAAGATCGGCGAGGAGGTTGCCGACCGGATAGGTTCTATCGACCAGCGCGCCACCCATTACGCCTACTGCTGCCACGCACAGGGCGTTGCGCAGGAACTCACGACGACGCGATGGTGCCAGTAATGTAGAGCGCACCGCCTGATGCTGGGTAGGTGCCAGCCTGAGTGGAATCCGGCCCAGCGTCGCTTCTATGTAGGCACAGGCCTGATCGTGTTCCGCACTGCGGGCTCGCCAGGCGGCGAATTCGTGCTCATCGTCGAGCGTGGCTTCACCGGAACGCAGTAACACCATCCACTCGATCGCCTGCTCGGCTGCGTCGTCAGTATTGTTCTTAGATACCTTGCTCATGGCGAGCCGCCTCATAACAGCACCGCAGTGCCTTGACCATATATTGGCGAACTCGAGCCGCCGAGACTCCGAGCAGTTCACCAATTTGCGCGTAGGTCAAACCGTCGAGCTGGCTGTACAGGAACGCGCTCCGGGCATTGACCGACAGCCCTTCCAGCGCCTTGTCGACCGCCAACAGTGACTCCATCAGCAAGTGCTGCTCTTCCGGCGAAGGATGACACGCCTCGGGTGCCAGAGCCAGGGCATCCATATAGGCTCGTTCCAGGTCCCGGCGACGCGACAGTTCATACATGACCCGGTTGGCGATGGTGGTGAGCATCGCCCGTGGCTCTTTGACTTCCTGCAGGGTGGGCATTGCAGCCAACTGGGTGAAGGCCTCGGAAGCGACATCTTCGGCGTTGTATCGGCAGCCAAGCTTGTACCGCAAGCGTGCAGTCAGCCAGCGGTAGTCGCTGCGAAAGACCACAGTCAGGAAGTCGGATCGAATAAGAGAGTCAGTGGCGGCCATGAATGCACCCGTTCAACTGCAAATAAATACGCTCAACACAGACTGTCCGGCGACTTAGTCAAGCGGCTGGGCACACGTACGCAAATCTTGGGCCAACACAGCTCGGCAAGTTGAGGTAACACCGTGGATACGCAACGTTGTGGTAATTGAGCGCCATACTGGTGCGGGAGAAAACCGTAGCGCTCCATCATTGATCGACGGAGAGAATAGCGCTGCGGGAATTTTTTTATTCATTCTGCGGGCTTGATGAGTGTTACCTAGATGCACCTGGGTAAAGCGATAAACTACCCGTTGTAGGAAATTTACTCGGCAACGACACTTCCGGAAGACGCTGCCTCCCGACGCCCTCATATCCTTCTTCAACAAGGAGGAAGTAGATCCAAGAAAATACATTTTTTTCGTCACGCCTCTCACGCTTTTGCCATCTCGTCACACAGAACCAGTAACCGAACATTTTGATTTCCTGGGGACAAGTGGAGCGCAAACGTATGGCATCAAGCTGCAATTTGGCAAAACTCGCTTTGGCTATTTCGCTGATTTCTGGAATGTCACCTGTGCAAGTTGTCCTGGCGGCAACCGCGCAAGAGGCCGCAGCGCAGTTCAATGTTCCTGCGGGCTCGCTGGACCAGACACTTCTGGCAATCGGGCAACAGACCGGAAGAACCATATCCTTCGACCCGGCCTTGGCTAAAAATTACCGCGTGCCGGCGGTTACCGGACTCTTGAGCACCGAGCAAGCCATCGCTCAGGCATTGCGCAGCACTGACCTGCGCCTGGGTATCACCGGCAACGGCACACTGACCATTGAACGTGCTCCGCAAGCCGCCGTAGCGCCAGCGGCGACCAATAACGATGCCGTACTTCCCCGCATAACCGTGAGCAGCAGCACCGAAAACGAGGATGCGGAGGTCTACAACCCAAGCAATGCCACTGGCGCAATGCGGGGCAACACCTCCATTCAGGAAACGCCACGCTCGGTTCAGGTAATCAGTAACAAACTGTTGACCGACCGCCAAGCCTCTTCCCTCGAAGACGCGTTGCGCAGCTCTGGCGGCGTAACAACCTGGCAAAATAACCGCGGAGTCAATAGTTACTTCATTCGGGGCTTCAGCGTTGCGAACACCAGCACCAATGGGGTGGCGGATGTTGGCGCCGGTGCTACACCCATCGAGGGGTTGGACCGTGTCGAAGTCATCAAAGGTCCGGACTCCATCATGACCGGCAGCGCGGGTTCTTCGGGCTCGATCAATCTGGTCCGCAAAGCGCCGATCACCACGCCATTGCATCAACTTCGCGTGGACGTGACCAGCAAAGGTGAATTTCAGCAAGCGCTGGATCTCGGGGGGGCGTTGAGTGATGACAAACAGTTCAGCTATCGACTTAACCTCATCCATATGACGGCTAATGAAAGCGAGCCGGATTACAACGGCGGCCGTCGTGACTATATCGCTCCTGTCATACGCTGGAAGGATGACGATACCAGCCTGACGATTGGCGCAGAATTCCAAGGCCGGCGAGGCACGCCAGGCGCTGCGACGTACTTCTACCAAGGCAAGATACAAAAGCTTTCCAATTACCGCATCACCGGCAAGGATGATCGAATCACCGGTAATACCAAAACAGGTTATTACGAATTCAGTCACAACTTCACGGACAACCTCACGTTTGAAAGCAAGGCGACCTATACCCGTGAAGAAGATCAGATTCACCTATGGGAGCCAGGGGGGGCGGGTGGTGCTCCGGCCTACGGGCCGAACGGCTTGATCCGCTCTAGAGGCCTACAATCGGGATCGAACACCGATTCCTTCAACACCCAAAACAATATTATTTACACGTTGACCACCGGTATTCTCGAACAGAAACTTCTGGCTGGGGTTGACTACCAACACTACACAACAACGGCGTTTGACACTGCGAATCGGGCTTCAGCCAGCGGCAACCTCAACCTGGGCCACGACTTCGATCTACCTGAATTCAGTTACACATCCCCCAACTATTACCGCTCCGGCAGCTATCTTCAGACCCAAAAGGGGCTGTTGTTGCAGGACTTGGTCAAGGTTGGCGATAAGACACACGTCATGCTTGCCGCGAGACGTACGCTGTACAGTGCCAACTCGACTATTTATGTACCCGACCTGCCCGATTATCCGGCCAATATACGTGGCACGTCCTCTCAGGAGGATTTCAAGAGCAGCAAGTGGGTTCCGAGCTACGGCATCAGCTACGACATCACGCCCGATGTAACGGTGTATGCAAACCATTACAAAGGTTTCCAGGCCAACAACGTTGCTGATAACGCCACTGGCGCGCCGCTGCCTCCTAGACAAAGCGATTCAAAGGAGGCCGGGGTAAAAGTGAAGTTCAACGACGACGCTCTGACCTTGACCAGCGCCATTTTCCAGATGGAAGAAACCGGCGTACCAGTCTCCGATGGATTTGGCCGAACGATCGGTAACCAAGGGCGAAAGTCCAAGGGCGTGGATTTTGACCTGGCCGGTGAAATTTTCCCGGGCTGGGCAATCAATGCCAGCTATACCTATAGTGATTTCGCCGAGCCGTCAGGGCCACAAGCGAGGAACCCCTCTTTTTCCGACGTCACTCAAACGGTCGGCCAGCCAAAACACTCTGGCAGCGTCTGGACCTCCTATGAACTATTGGACGGCACGTTCAGAGGCTTGGGAGCGGGGGTAGGCGTGAATGCCTATAGCAGCACGGTAAACGGGTACGCTTCAGGCTACAATTACTTCACCCTTCCGGGCGGGGCTCAGACTGACGCGTCGATTTTCTACCGGCAGAAAGACTGGTCACTGACGTTGGGCGTCAAAAACATCTTTGACCGCACGCTTTACTCATACACGGCGACGCCAGCCTATATCGGGGTGCGGGCTGAGCGTACAACCCGGTTGACAGCGACCTATAATTTCTAAAACGGCCCAAAAACGCCGGCCTGCATATTGGCCGGCTTTTTCTTGAAAAGTGCTCCACTTGGAACATTTGAATACAGGACTCGGGCCCGTTGTGCATAACATCGCCGAGTCGTGCAGTTGTAGTTTCAGGCAAGGCCGACACTTGCCGAGGGCCTGGTACGTTTGACCCCCATCATGCGGTATGACCACCGAGCACTTCAGCCACCCAGTCGGCAATGTACTGACCGGCATTGATGCTGTTATCAAAACTTGAATGCTGCACACCCCCTTCGCGTTCGGTGAAAATTTTCAGCTCGCGCTTTGGACTGTTTACCAGTTGCTCATAGGTTCGGTGTGCCCACTTAAGCGGAATCTGCGAGTCCTTTTCACCGTGGGTGACCAGGAAGGGCACCTTGATGCGATCCAGGATGCCGTCCAGATGGACGTTCTCTGCGATGGTCATGAATTCGTCCGTATCCTTGGCGCCCCATACCCACGACACATGCGACCAGTAATGCGGCACCGGGAAACTGCCTTCCTTTTCCATGCGACGCTTCTGCACATCACGCCAGTCATGGTTGGCACCCCACACTACGCCGCAAGCGAAGCGCGGTTCGAAGGCGACCGCGCGCGGGCAGTAATAGCCGCCGAGCGACACGCCTTCCAGGCCAATACGTTTGGCGTCGATGTCGTCGCGGGTTTCCAGCCAGTCCACCACGCGGCTGGCCCAATGCTCGCTGTCGAAACGCGCCGTCAGGTGATGCAGGCGCAGTGCTTCGCCCGTGCCGGGTTGGTCGATGATCAATGACGACACGCCACGTTTGGCCAGCCAGGCGGGCAGGCCGACGCGGTATTTCATTTCTTTGGTGGAATCCAGTCCATTGACCTGCACCAGAATCGGCGCCGGGCCGCTGACGCCTTCGGCACGAACCAGCAGACCGGAAAGGTGTTTGCCTTCGTAAGGGATCTCAACGCGCTCGCAGTTTTCTCGCGCCAGCTCGATACCGCGTTGGAAGGTGTGCAGAAAGCGTTGGTACAGCTGCGTGCGGCCAGGAGCACCATGGGCCTGCAGGCGTTCGCAGCTCAGGTAATAGGTGGCGGCGCGGTTGTATTTTTCGCCGGCTGACAACATTCGGCCTTTGGCTTCGTCTTCTTCAGCCAGGCCGCACAGCTTGTCGGCCATGTTCGCCCAGGTTTCACGGAAGGCCTTGCTGCCGGCGGCATCCGGCTGCTTGGCGGCTTCTTGCAGTGGCGCACACATCTCTTCGATTTCGCCGATGCGGGCGCCCATTTCAATGGCCAGATCGACGGAGAGGTTCCATACGTAGTTGGTCGGGAAGTAGCGAAACATGAGGGTAATTGTCCTTGTGCAAGCAAAGGCAGACGGCCAGGTCTTGAGCGGTGATCGCCGGACCTGGCGGTTCGAAGCAGGCTAAGGGGAGGCCCATTGTTTGGCTAATCGCGAGTCAGGATGGGAGGTATTGCGAACGCAGATAGAACGTATGCGCGCCGTCGACCCGAGGGTTTCTACTCGCCCTTCAAGCAGCCACTACTGCTCCAACTCGTTGATGATTTGACTGATCTTCGCCCGCAGCCAACGGTGCATCGGATCCCCCTCCATGGTCCGGTGCCATAGCATGAACTCACGCATCACCGGGATCTTCACCGGGGGTTGCACGATGCGCAGCGGCAGGTAGTCGGCATAGAGCCTGGCCATGCGCTGGAGCATGGTGGCGACGCGTTGGGTGCCGACGATCAACTGCGGCAAGGTGTTGAAGTCGTGGGTCACCACTTCCATGCGCCGCGTGAAACCGTACTGGCTCATCAGCCATTCTTCGACGCTCAACTGCCGGTTGCGGCCGAAAATCACCGAGACATGCCCCATCTCGATGTACTGATCGAGGGTGATGCTGTCGCCCACTTGGGTGTTGCCGTCCCACACCACGCAAACATGCTCTTCTTCGAACAGCAGTTGCGATGGGTGGCCTTCGATCAGGTAGCGCTCGGGCACGATCATCATGTCGGCCTCGCCGCGCATCAGCAGCTCGGTGGAGGCATCGCCAGGGCCCAGCAGTTCGAAGGTAATGTGCGGGGCTTCCAGGGAGATCTTCTGGATCACCCGGGCAAACAGAACGCTGATCAGATAGTCCGACGTGATCAGGCGAAAATGGCGCTTGCTGGTGGCAGGGTCGAACACCGGTTTGGCGGTGATCGAGGACTGGATCGTCAGCAGTACCTGGCGCACGGGCGCCGCCAGTTCGCGGGCGTAGGGCGTGGGTTGCATCTTGCGCCCGACCTGCGCCAGCAGTTCGTCTTCGAAGTAGAGGCGCAGCCTGCCCAGTACGCCGCTGGTGGCGGATTGGGTCATGTGCAGGCGTTCGGCGGCGCGTGTGATGTTCTGCTCTTCCAGTAACACATCCAGCGCCACCAGGAGGTTGAGATCCAAGTGGTTAAAACGCATGGCGGTCTCGATTCTTGTATTTATTTTGTAAATACCTTCCGACCTTCCTATCGCGCCGTCAAGCCCCCTGACGAGGGGCGTCGGCCTGTGTCTTTGGGTTTTTCCCCGTCATTGGGTGCTGCGCGACCAGGTATTGCGTTTGCCGATAGGTCGCATCCCGACAAGCGATTAGTCAGTACGTTTTTGCCACTTCAGTATCGGCCCACAGTCGGTTGGCCGTGACGCTCTATCGACTCCACAACCAGCATCAGCAGCGCACTGCCAGGCATTGCTGTCCGGCCCGTGTGCTGAATAATTCAAATGGAGTGGTAACAATGAACATCATTGGCCTTGATGCCTTGATTTTTGGCGTCGACGACATTCAAGCCTGTACCCATTGCCTGCGTGACTATGGCCTGCAACCTGTCGATGTCGACAGCGAGGGCGGCCGTTTTGAAGCCCTCGACGGCACGGCCGTGATTATCCGTCGTGCTGACGATGCCCGTCTGCCGGCGGCCATCGGGCCAGCGCCCTCGATTCGTGAAACCATTTATGGCGTGGCCAGCGTCGCTGATCTTGAGGCCATCGCCGATGAGTTGGGGCGCGATCGCCTGGTGACCCGTGGCGCGGATGGTTCGGTGCACAGTGTGGACGATATGGGGTTTGCCCTGGGTTTCCAGATCAGTGTACGGCGCCCCTACAGCGCGCCAGCCGACCTGACCAATGCGCCGGGCCATGCTCCCCAGCGTCCGGTCAACCAACCGGGCATCACCCCCGACATGCAGGCCCTGCCACGCACCCTTTCCCACGTGGTGTATTTCGTGCCGGATGCGGCCAAGGCCGAGGCCTTTTACAAACGCCTGGGCTTCACGACCACCGACACCTTCGTGGGCGCCGGCCCGTTCATGCGTCCAGCCGGTTCCGATGACCACCATTGCCTGTTCATGATCCAGACGCCACCGCACATGAAGGGTTGCGAGCACTTCACCTTTCACATGGGCAGCGGCACGGAAGTGCTGCTGGCCGGGCGCCGTTTCGAACAGCAAGGCTGGACCAGTTTCTGGGGGCCGGGCCGTCACCTCTTCGGCTCCAACTGGTTCTGGTACTTCAACAGCCCGCTGGGCTGCCACATCGAATACGACGCCGACATGGACAAGCACGATGACGCCTGGCAAGCGCGTCAGGCGCCGTTGTCGGCGGATAACTCGCAGTTGTTCCTGTTCACGTCCCGGGAAAAATGGTTCCCCAGCGGCCCGCCGCCCAAGCAGGCCTGAGTGCGGATTTCGTCCATGAGTCACGACGTGATTGCGCTATGTCGCCTGGATGAACTGCTCGAAGGGCAGTCCCGTGGGTTCGATCCCCTGGGCACGGGAAAGGACAGCGTGTTTGCGCTGCGCCATGACGGCGAGGTGCGGGTTTATCGCAACAGTTGCCCGCACCTGGAGGTGCGCCTGGAGTACCGCAAGGACCGTTTTCTCAGCGTCGATGGCAGCCAGATTGTCTGTTACGCCCATGGTGCCCGCTTCCTTCCGGACAGTGGCCTGTGCGTCTACGGGCCGTGTCTGGGCGAGCACCTGACGGCTTTGAAATGGCAGGCGCAGGCCGATTGGCTGGTGCTTGAAGCGGGTCAATTGGAGGCGTGTGCACCTGAGTCAACGTATCGCGGTTGCTGATACATCGTATCCCTACATGCGATTAGTCAAACGCCTGCTTTGCCGAGAAAGTGAGCACAACGCGCTAGCGAATGCGTGCAGAAACAGCCGGTAGTGAGGCTTCGGATCGCTCCGGCAGAACGCTTGCGTGAATAACAAGAATAAGAGTGAGACAAGCATGAACGCAGTGAAAAAGGTGCTTATCGTCGGTGGTGGTATCGGTGGATTGTGCGCCGCAATCGCGTTGCGTCGCCAGGCTATCGAAGTCGACCTGGTCGAGCTCAAGACGCAGTGGACAGTCTACGGTGTCGGCATCATCCAGCAGAGCAACGTTGTGCGTGAGATGGCCAAGTTGGGTGTGTTGGACGGTTACCTGGACGCTGCCTACGCGTTCGAGGATGTGACCATCAATACCACGGCCGGTGAACAGCTGGCGCGAATTCCCGGCCAACGCCTGGCGGGCCCCGAGTATCCGGCCAACGTCGGCATCTCGCGCCTGGCCCTGCATCAAGTCCTCAGCGAAACCACGATTGCCCTGGGTGCTTCGATTCGCCTGGGCCTGAGCGTGCAAAGCCTGGAGCAGGTGGACGAGGGCGTTGATGTGCTGCTCACCGATGGCAGTCGCGATTGTTACGACCTGGTGGTAGGCGCCGATGGCCTGTACTCGCGAATACGCGGTTTGCTGTTCGGTGAGCAGTACCGGCCGCGTTTCACCGGCCAGTCGGTGTGGCGCTACAACTTCCCACGCGCGGCTGGAATCGATCACCTGGCGACCTTCCAAGGCCCCGCCGGCAATGCCGGGCTGGTGCCGCTGGGACGCGACCAGATGTACCTGTTCGTCACCTCTCATGAACCCGCCAACCCGAGGATGGATGCCGCCACGCTGGCGACCCAGATGCGCCAGCGCCTGAACGGTTTCACCGGGCTGATCGGTGAACTGCGCGAGCAGATCCTCGACAGCGACCAGGTGGTCTACAAGCCGCTGGAGGTGGTGTTCGTCAGCGAGCCCTGGTACCGCGGCCGTGTCGTGCTGATTGGCGACGCGGTGCACGCCACGACGCCGCACCTGGGCCAGGGCGCTGGCATGGCCATTGAAGATGCCGTGGTGCTCGGCGAAGAGCTGGTCGCCGACGGCAGCGTCGAACAGCAGCTCGAACGCTTCATGGCGCGCCGATACGAGCGCTGCAAATTCATCAGCGAAAGCTCGGTGCTGGCCGGTGACAAGGAAATGACCCACGACAGCGGCTTCGACCGGATCGGCCTGGTCAGGCGGATGCTCGAAGTCACGGCAGAGCCCATCTAAGGCCCGGCAAGACCGAATTCGCGCTCCCACGGATGCTTTATGCCTGTGCAGGCTTGGCCCGGTTCGTCCGTGGGCGCTGTTTCACCTGAAGAACTGACATACAAAAACAATAAAGAGGGTTACTTCGATGGCTACTCGTAAGATCGCTGCGTCGCGGCGCGTCCCTTTCACCCTGACCCTTGCGGCCAGCCTGGGACTCGGCGCCACGGCCGCCCAGGCATTTCAGATCGATACCGGCAATCCCGATCTCAGCTTGCGTTGGGACAATACGCTCAAGTACAGCGCGGCCTGGCGCCTGAAGGACCCCAGCAGCAAGCTCAGCGAGGGGCAGACGGCGCTGAACCAGAACGACGGCGATCACAACTTCAAAAAGGGGCTGATTTCCGATCGCCTGGATATCCTTTCCGAACTGGACATCGGTTATCGCGACTTCGGCGCGCGGGTGAGCGGTGCAGCCTGGTACGACACCGTTTACCAGGAACGCAACGACAACCACGACGCGGCCAGTGCCAACCAGCGTTCGGTGGGCTTCGACGAGTTCACCAGTGACACGCGTCATCTGCATGGTGGCGATGGCGAACTGCTGGATGCCTTTGTCTACTGGAACGGTACCCTGGCCGACCGTGCCTTATCGGTTCGCGCGGGGCGCCACGGCCTTATCTGGGGCGAGAGCCTGTTCTTCGGTAGTAACGGCATCGCCGGTGCCATGGCGCCGGTGGACGTGGTCAAGGCGCAATCGGTGCCCAACACTCAGTTCAAGGAAATCACCCGGCCGGTCAACCAGCTCTCGACCGCCTACCAACTGACCGACAGTGTGTCATTGGGCGCCTTCTACCAACTGGAGTGGGAGGCCACCCGCTTGCCGGGCGCCGGCAGCTATTTCTCCACCAGCGATACCATCGGCGAGGGCAATGAACGGCTGATCACGGGCGGGCCGTTCCCGGATGTCCTTGGCGGTAATGCCAATAGCCCGGCGGCTTTTTTCCATGGCAAGGATAAGAAAGCCAGGGACTCCGGCCAGGGCGGCCTGCAGCTCAAGTTCAACACCGGGACGACGGATTACGGCCTGTACGCGCTGCAGTATCACGAGAAAACGCCCACGTTGTATTTGAAACCGAATGCCACCGGGCCGAACTTCAGTACTGGGCAAATCGGCGAGTATTCCTGGGTCTACCCGGAAGATATCCGTGTCCTGGGCGCCAGTTTCGCGACCTCCGTGGACGAGTACAGCTTTGCCGGCGAGGCATCGATGCGCTGGAACATGCCGCTGGTGTCCAACGCCCAGACCGTCCTGCCGGGCGTTGAGGCGGACAACAACGATAACGCCTTGTACGCGGTTGGCCGGACGGCCCATGTCAACCTCAACGTCCTGGCATCGCTGGGCCCTTCCTTCGTTTCCAATGAAGCCAACCTGACAGGGGAAGTGGCCTGGAACCGCCTGCTGGCCGTGACCCGGAACCGCGCAGCCCTCGACCCCAACGCCACCGACGATGGCCTGGGCTTGAAGCTGGTGTACACGCCCACCTATCGCCAGTTCTTCCCCGGCATCGATATCAGCGTGCCGCTGGGCATCAGCTATTTCCCCATGGGCAAGTCGGCGGTGATCAGCGGGTTTGGTCCCGATAGAGGAGGGGACATGAACATCGGCGTCTCCGCCACCTACCTGGACCAAGTGACCGTGGGGCTGACCTACACGCACTACTACGGTCCCGAGGACACCAGCCTCAACGCCGCCAGCCAGTTCACTTACAAGCAGTCGTTGAAGGACCGGGATTACCTGGCCTTCTCCGTCAAGACCACGTTCTAAGAGGATTCGCGCATGACCATTCAGTTCACTCTAAAGGCCTTGTGCTTGACCCTGCTGGCTGTTGCCGCGCCGATGACGCTGGCCGCCAGCGCCGAACAAGCCGCCGCACTGGGCAAGACCCTGACGCCCTTTGGTGCCGAGAAAGCAGGCAATGCCGATGGCAGCATTCCCGCCTGGGACGGTGGCTACACCAAGGTCGATCCGGCCTACGTTCCGGGGGGCAAGCGCAGCGATCCGTTTGCCGCGGACAAACCCTTGTACAGCATCACCGCGCAAAACGTGGCGAAGTACGCCGACAAGCTCAGCGACGGCACCAAGGAGCTGTTCAAGCGCTTCCCGGACACCTATCGCATCGATGTCTATCCGACCCGGCGCACGGCGGCCGCGCCGCAGTGGGTGTATGACAACACCTTCAAGAATGCGACCCGCGCCAAACTGGTCAACAGCAGCGCCGGCCTGATCCCCGACGGTGCCTATGGCGGGATCCCGTTTCCGATTCCACAGAACGGTACCGAAGCCATCTGGAACCACCTGCTGAACTGGCGCGGCACCTCGGTGGCGGGGCATTTCCGCCACTATCTGATGACGGCCGACGGCAACCAGGTGATGACCAGCGACGGCTTGTTGACCCAGGAAATGCCTTACTACTTCCAGGAAGGTGGCCCTGAAAACTACTCGGGCGACTACTGGCTGGTGCGCTTCGTCAATCTCGGCCCGGCGATTCGTGCCGGCGAACAGATCCTGGGGCGTGAGAACATCAACGGCGACAAATCCCAGGCCCATGTCTATCTGAGCGGCCAGCGCCGGGTGCGCACGTTGCCCAACGCCTGCTGCGATACACCGACGCCGTCCACCGCTGGCGTCATGTCGTTCGATGAGCTGAGCGTGTGGGGCGGGCGCACGGACCGGTTCGACTGGAAACTGGTGGGCAAGCAGGAAATGTATGTTCCCTACAACACCAACAAGGTGCAGGCCGCCGCCCAGCCGCAAGACCTGTTCGCCAAGCACCATCTGAATCCTGACTACGTGCGTTGGGAGTTGCACCGCGTCTGGGTCGTCGAGTCGACGTTGGCCGCCGGCAAGCGTCATCAACTGCCCAAAGGCCGCTACTACCTCGACGAAGACACCTGGCAAGCCCTGCTCGGTGACCGTTGGGATGCCAGCGGTCAACTGGCCAAGACCCTCTGGTCCCTGCCGTCCGTACTGCCCGACCTGCCTGGCCTGGTGCAACTGTCTTCGGGTTTTTATGACCTGACTTCGGGGGCGTGGTTTATCCAGAACGTCTACGCCGGATTGCCGGATCAGTATCGCGCGGTTGATCGCTACAAGGCCTCGGAGTTCTCGCCTGCGGCGATGGCCGGACGCGGCGTGCGTTAAACCTGAACCGAGCGTGAAGGGCATGCCCGTCGGCATGTCCTTGGGGTACGAGTGTTTGTCCGAGGTAGGTTATGAACAGAATCAGTCAGGCGGGTGCTTTGCTCCTGGCCCTGTATTTGCCCTTCGTCACGAGCCAGTGCCTGGCGGGGCAGGCTGCGGTGGGCGTGCCGCTCAATACCCCGGCCATGCGGGTACCGGCTGCGCAGAACAGCGTATTGATCGACCTGGCGCGTGCCGGTACACGCCTGGTGGCCGTGGGCGAGCGTGGCTTGATACTGCTCTCCGACGACAATGGACAAACCTGGCGCCAGGCGTCGGTGCCGGTCTCGGTCAGCCTGACGGCGGTACGCTTCGTTGATGCACAAAAGGGCTGGGCGGTCGGCCACGCGGGCGTGGTGCTGGCGACGCTGGATGGTGGCGAGCACTGGACGTTGCAGCTCGACGGCGTGCGCGTGGCGCAGCTGGAACTGGACGCCGCCAAGGCGGACCAGGCCACGGCTAGCGACCCGGATGCCGCACTGGTACGGATACAAAATGCCGAGCGTCTTGTCGCCGATGGTCCAGACAAACCTTTCCTGGCCCTGGAATTCGTCGATGCCCGCCGCGGGTTGATCGTCGGTGCCTACGGTTTGGCGCTGCTGACCACCGATGGTGGCGCCACCTGGCAGTCGCTCATGGGGCGTATCGCCAACCCGAACGGCTTGCACTTGTACGCCATCAGTCGGCAGGGCACACATTGGTTCCTGGCTGGCGAGCAGGGTTACCTGGCGCGCTCGGACGACGACGGGCTGTCGTTCAGTCAGTTGGACAGCCCCTACGAAGGCAGTTTCTTCACCCTGCAGAGCCGCGCCGATGGCGCACTGGTGGTCGCCGGCCTGAAGGGCAATGCCTTTGTCTCCCACGATGCCGGCGCAAGTTTCCAGCGCTTGTCAGTTCCCATACCCATCTCCTTCAACGACTCCATCCGCCTGGCCGACGGCCAGCTGCTGCTGGTCAACCAGGGCGGCACGCTGTTTCGCAACAGCGAGCAGACCGGGGCGGCGCTGCTGCCACTGGGCAACCCCTTGGGCAAGCCTGTTTCAAGTGTGATCGAGGCCGCCGATGGCAGCCTGATCGTTGCTGGTTTCACCGGGCTGCAGCGTCTTGCGCAGCCAGCCACTGCCGCTTCGGAGTGAGGTTATGACGTCTCCTGGTAATTTCCCCCAGTCCCCAGCCAATGCGTTCGAAGACTTCGATCCGCGTTCTGGCTCGGTGCTCGAACGAGCCCTGTTCAACCATCGCCTGTGGGTGTTGTTGCTGTGTCTGGCGACCACGTTGGTGCTGGGTTGGCAGTCCAGTCGTGTCGAGCTCAATGCCAGTTTTGAAAAAATGATCCCCACCCATCAGCCTTATATCGCCAACTACCTTGAGCACCAGAAGGAGCTGAGCGGGCTGGGTAATGCGGTGCGCATCGCCGTGGTCAACAAGCGGGGCGATATCTACGACAGCGCCTACCTCAAGACCCTGCAGGCGTTGAGCGACAAGATCTACCTGCTGCCCGGTGTCGACCGTGCGTACATGAAGTCGCTGTGGACACCGGCCACACGTTGGGTGGCGGTGACCGAAGCGGGCCTGGAGGGTGGGCCGGTCATTCCGGATAAATACGATGGCGGCGCCGCGAGCCTTGCGGCGTTGCGGCGCAATGTGCAGCTGTCCAATGAACTCGGCCAGTTGGTGGCGTTCGACCAGGCATCGAGCATCATTCAAGTGCCGCTGTTACAGCGCACCCCGGATGGCCGTGCGTTGGACTACACCCAGCTGTCGCAACAGCTGGAGGCGTTGCGTAGCCAATACCAGAGCGACAGCATCGACATTCGCATCACCGGGTTTGCCAAGAAAGTCGGTGACTTGATTGCCGGCCTGCGGCAGATCCTGATCTTCTTCGCCGTGGCGATCCTGATCACCACGGTCGTGCTTTATTGGTACACCCGCTGCATTCGCAGCACCTTGCTGGTGGTGTTCTGCTCGTTGGTGGCGGTGGTCTGGCAGCTTGGCTTGCTGCCGTTACTGAATTATCAACTGGACCCCTATTCGGTGCTGGTGCCGTTCCTGGTGTTTGCCATTGGCATGAGCCATGGGGCGCAAAAGATGAATGGCATCATGCAGGACATCGGGCGCGGCATGCACCGGGTGGTCGCCGCACGCTTCACATTCCGCCGCCTGTTCCTTGCCGGGCTCACCGCGCTGCTTTGTGATGCGGTCGGTTTCGCGGTGCTGATGATCATCAAGATCCAGGTGATCCAGGACCTGGCGATGATCGCCAGTATCGGCGTGGCGGTGTTGATCTTCACCAATTTGATCTTGCTACCCATATTGCTCTCCTACGTTGGGGTCAGCCGCCGTGCGGCGCGATTGAGCCTGAAAAGCGAGCACGCTGAACAGGCCGGTCAGCATCGCCACGGGTTCTGGCGTTTCCTCGACCTGTTCACCCAGCGGCGCTGGGCGGCGTTGTGCATCGCCCTGAGCCTGGCGCTGGCGACGCTCGGCTTCATCGTCAGCCTGCAATTGAACGTCGGTGATCTGGATGCCGGCGCGCCCGAGCTGCGGGCCGATTCGCGCTACAACCAGGATGACGCGTTTCTGACCCGGCATTACGGCGCCAGCAGCGACCTGTTCGCGGTCATGATCAAGACCCCCGCCAGCGCCTGTTCGCGCTATGACATCCTGAACAAGGTCGATGCCCTCGACTGGCAGTTGCGCACGTTGCCGGGTGTCGATTCGACCAATTCCCTGGCGCTGCTCAACCGCCGCATGCTGGTCGGCCTCAGCGAAGGCAGCCCGAAGTGGTACGAGCTGCAGAACAACCAGGCGATGCTCAACATGGTCACCGCCGGGGCACCACGCGGGCTCTACAACGAAGACTGCAGCCTGCTGACGCTGTACGTCTACCTCTCCGACCACAAGGCGCAAACCCTCAGCCGCCTGGTGGATCACGTCGAGCAATTCGCCGCGGCGAACAATACCGACGAGGTCCAGTTCCTCCTGGCTGCAGGCAATGCCGGGATCGAGGCGGCGACCAACATTGTCGTCAAACAGGCCAACCGCGAAATGCTGTTCTGGGTCTACGGTGCGGTGATCCTGCTGTGCCTGGTCACCTTCCGCTCCTGGCGCGCCACGATTTGCGCGGTCATTCCGCTGATGCTCACCTCGGTACTCTGTGAGGCGCTGATGGTCTGGCTGAACATCGGCGTCAAGGTCGCGACCCTGCCGGTGATCGCCCTCGGCGTGGGCATCGGCGTTGACTACGCGCTGTACGTGATGAGCATCCTGCTTGGGCATATGCGCCAGGGCACAAGCCTGTCGCAGGCGTATTACCGGGCACTGCTGTCCACCGGCAAGGTGGTGATGCTGACCGGGGTGACCCTGGCGATCGGCGTGGCCACCTGGATGTTTTCGCCGATCAAGTTCCAGGCTGACATGGGCGTGCTGCTGGCCTTCATGTTCGTCTGGAACATGGTCGGTGCCCTGGTTCTGCTGCCGGCCCTGGCTCACTTCCTGTTGCCGAGCAAGCGTGTGAGCAAGGAACCGGTTGGGCACACAGTCGCGGATGAGCCCCACTGCCTGGTCACTGCGGCGCTGACGCCCGTCACCGCCGAGCAGAGGACCAGGGAACAGCACTCATCGTGCAAGAAGACAGTCTCTGTGGCGGCTAATCCGGTCGCGCCATAACAACAAGAAAGGACGTTGCGATGCCTCGTATGTATCTGTTCCCACAGCCTCTATGGCTTGACCTTATCGCCGGCCTGAGCGCCTTCGGCATGGCGTTCTGCGCGACCCAATCAGCGGAGGTGCGTGATGAACGTTGAACGCCAGGCGCGGCTGCCGCAGTCCTTGTTGCTCTTGCTCGGCAGTTGCCTGCCGGTGCTCGGTGCGGTGCTGCTGGCTCCCATCCTGCCGCGTATGCAGGAACACTTTGCCGACACGCCAGGTGTCGCGGTGCTGGTGCCCATCGCCCTGACGCTGCCGGCGTTGATGATTGCGCTGTTGGCCCCCGTCGCCGGGATCATCGCCGACCGATTGGGGCGCAAGCCGTTGCTGATCGGTGCGATGGTGCTCTACACGGTTTGTGGCGTGCTGCCGCTATGGCTGGAGTCGCTGCAGGTCATCGTGATCAGCCGCGCCGGCATCGGTGTGGCCGAGGCGGCGATCATGACCTGTTGCACCACGATGATGGGGGACTACTACAGCGGCGCGCGACGTGAACGCATATTCGCGCTGCAAATGGTTGCGACCTCGCTGTCGGCGGCGATCTTCATTGCCGTCGGCGGTGTGCTCGGCGAGCACGGTTGGCGCACGCCGTTTGCCCTGTATGGGTTGGGGCTGGTGTTCCTGCCACTGATGGCCTGGTTGCTGTGGGAGCCGCGCGCGCAGGCCGTCACCGCGACAACCACAGCGGACAGGGCATTCCCCTGGCGCGCCCTGGCCCCCTTGTATGCCCTGGCATTCCTGGCTGGCTTGAGCCTGTTCATCGTGCCGGTACAAGTCAGTTATCTGCTCAACCTGCTGCATGTCGAAGGGTCGCAGCAGATCGGCCTGACCATGGGCGCCAGTCAGTTCGGCGTACTGGTCGGCGCCTTGAGTTTCCGTCTGTTGCGTGGTGTCCCGGCGCCTCGGCAGATGCTCCTGGCTTTCTTCGCGGCCGCTATCGGCGGCGGGTTGCTGGCGGTGGCCGACCGTCATGGGCTGGTGGTGGTCGCCGTGCTGATCAACGGCTTGGGCATCGGCCTGATGATGCCGACCCTGCTCACCTGGATCATGAGCCAGGTTGACTTCCAGCAGCGCGGCCGCGCGGCCGGCGGCTTCACGGCGCTGTTCTTTGCCGGTGAGTTCGCCAGCCCACTGGTGGTGCTGGCGATCACCGGCGGGGTGATCGGCGCCTTGCCTGCCGCACTGGGAATCATCGCAGGGCTTCAACTTGTGGTGGCCCTGGCCTGCCTTCGGTTGCGAGGCAGCGGGGCCGCTTTTGCCGGCGCGGTCGTCGCAGAGCCTGATCGCTGATCTGTCTATTCGACATTTCATGAAAACAAGAACAATGAGGAGATCATCATGAGTTATTTGCTCAACACCTGGTACATCGCTGGATGGGCAGACGAGCTGACGCAAGGTGGGATGCTTGGCAGGACCATCGTCGAGCAACCCATCGTGTTCTTTCGCAATAGCCAGGGTGTGATCCAGGCGCTCGCCGATCGCTGCCCACACCGTTTTGCCCCGCTGCACATGGGCAAGGTTGTCGGCGATAGCGTCCAGTGTCCGTACCACGGCTTGCGTTTCGATGGCAGTGGCCAATGTACGCACAACCCCCATGGCGATGGGACCGTCCCCAAGGCCGCCTGCGTTCGCGCGTTCGCGGTCGTCGAGCGGCATGGGGCGATCTGGGTCTGGCCTGGCGATTCGAGCCTGGCCAACGAGGCGCAGATCCCTGATTTTTCCTTCCTCGAACAGGCCCCACCCCATGCCAAGGGGCATGGGTATTTGCCAACCCGCGCGCACTACGAGTTGCTGTCCGACAACATCATGGACCTGAGCCACGTTGATTTCCTGCACCCCGATACGCTGGGTGGCGGGGCGTTGTCACGCACGCGCGCGACCATCGAGGAGTTGCCCAACGACCGCGTGCGCATCAGTTGGTGGGCGCCAGACGATGTCCCCCCACCGGCTTTCGGCGCTCATCTTGAAGACCCGAGCCGGGCAGACGTCTGGGCCGAAGTCATCTGGCACGCCCCCGGCCTGATGCTGCTGGGCAGTGGCGCCACGCCGCCCGGCCACCCCAGGGAAGAGGGGCCCGTGACCTGGAACCTGCATCTGATGACGCCGCAGGACGCGACGAACACCCATTACTTCTTCGCCAACACACGCAGTTTCGAGCAGGACAATGCGCAGTTGAACACCTTCATCCAGGACATGTTGATCGGGATTTTCGCCGGTGAAGACAAGCCCATGGTCGAGGCTCAACAGCGCCAGATTGGCGAGGTTGAGCTGCTTGGCCTCAACCCTGTGTTGCTGCCAGTCGATGCCGGGGCCGTGCGTTGCCGACGTGTTCTGCGTCGCTTGATTGCCGCTGAGCAGCCAGTGAGTGCACCGAGATGATCGATGTCGTGGTGACCCGCAAGCGTCGCGAAGCCGAAGGCATCTACAGCTTTGAACTGGCCCCGGCCGAGGATTCCCTGCTGCCGGCTTTCAGTGCCGGCTCGCATATCGACGTGCACCTGCCCAATGGCCTGGTGCGCCAGTACTCGCTGTGCAATCACCCGGAAGAACGTCACCGCTACCTGCTGGGCGTGTTGCTTGACCCTGCGTCTCGTGGCGGTTCCCAGGCCATGCACGAGCAAGTGCACGAAGGCAGCCGGCTGCGGATCAGCGAGCCACGCAACCTGTTCCCGCTGGAGCATGGGGCGGGGTACAGCGTGCTGTTCGCGGGCGGCATCGGCATTACACCGATCCTCTGCATGGCCGAGCGCCTGGCGCGGATCGGCGCGCCTTTCGAGCTGCACTACTGCGGCCGCTCGGTCGGGCGCATGGCCTTTATCGAGTACCTGCGCCATTCGGCGTTCGCCGATGGCGTGCACATTCATGTGGACGATGGCGAGGCTAGCCAGCGCCTGGACAGCGCTGGGGTTTTGTCCGCGCCGACCCGTGACCGTCATCTGTACGTCTGTGGCCCCAATGGCTTCATGGAGCACGTGCTCGGCACCGCGCGTGCGCAGGGCTGGGCCGAAACGCAACTGCACCGTGAGTACTTTACCGCTGCTGCTGCCCCGGTGAGTGAGGCGGGCGGGTTCGAAGTGCAACTGGCCAGCACCGGACAGTGTTTCCAAGTGCCGGCCACGCTCAGCGTTGCCCAGGTGCTGCTGGAGGCCGGCATCGACATCCCTTTGTCTTGCGAGCAGGGCATCTGTGGCACCTGCATCACGCGCGTGCTGGAAGGCGAGCCGGAGCATCGCGACATGTTCTTGACCGATGCCGAGCGGGCCCGCAACGACCAGTTCACACCGTGTTGCTCGCGTGCCAGGAGTGCCCGGCTGGTGCTCGATCTTTAAGGTTTTCCATTCATCCATCTCTACCCGCTGCGGTGTTTTGCCAACTGATTGAGGAGTCGAACATGCAACAGCTTCCAGGTTTCAAACGCGTGGTCACCGGGCACGATGCCCACGGCCAGGCGGTGGTCGCGCTCAGCGGACCGACACCCAACAGCTTCCCGCTCAAGGCCGTGCCCGGTACGGTGTTCCATGAGATCTGGAACAGTGGCGCCAGCCCGGCCGTACTCGACAATGGCGAGGACCCCACCCGCAAGCCGCTTCAGTTGAGTCCGGCGCCGTTGGGCAGCGTTATCCGTGTGGTGGATATCCCGCCCGACAGCGTACAGAACCAAGTCAGCGCCGAGGATGCCGCGGCGGCCTTCGCCGAAATTGGCCAGGCCCATGCCGGTACGGGGCAGGCAGATTCCAAACACAAGCTGATGCATCGCACCGAAACCCTCGATTACGGCGTGGTCACGGAGGGGGAGGTCTGGTTGGTGCTCGATGGCGAGGAAGTGCACCTCAAGCGCGGTGACATCGTCGTGCAGCGAGGTACCAACCACGCCTGGAGCAATCGCACCGAGCAGATGGCACGCATGTTGTTTGTCCTGCTGGATGGCCGCTTCGCGCCCGAACTGCAAGGAGGCCAGGCATGAAGCTCAGTACCTTCAAGAATCATAGCCGCGACGGTCGCCTGCTGGTGGTGTCGCGCGACCTCGCCTGGGCGGCCGATGCCAGCGATATTGCGGCGACGTTGCAGGTTGCCATTGAACAATGGTCGAGCGTCGAAACCGCGTTACGCGCGCGCTACGACGCCTTGAATGAAGGCACCCTGGCCGGCGCCTTCGCCTTCGATCCGCAGCACGCTGCCGCACCCTTGCCACGTGCCTGGCAATGGCTGGATGCCTCGTCCTTCCTCAGTCATGGCGAGCGCATGCAGAAAGCGTTCGCGCTGGATCCGATCGAAGGTGTTGAACACACACCCTTGATGTATCAGGGCTGTGGCGATGATTTCCTGGGGGCCCACGACGACATCGTGCTGCCCAGTGAAAGCCACGGTATCGACTTTGAAGGTGAATTCGCGGTGGTGGTCGATGAGGTGCCCATGGGCTGCTCGGCGCAAGACGCCGCCGACCATATTCGGCTGATTGTGCAAGTCAACGATGTCAGCTTGCGTGCGCTCGCCCCCCGTGAAATGAAGACCGGCTTCGGGTTTATCCAGGCCAAATCCTCGTCAAGTTTTGCCCCGGTGGCGATCACCCCCGACGAGTTGGGCGAGGCCTGGCGGGACGGGCGTGTGCATTTGCCACTGAGGGTCGAATGGAATGGCCAGTGGTTCGGGCATGCCCACGGTGGCGCCATGCATTTCGGCTTTCATCAGTTGATCGCCCATGCGGCGCTGACCCGGCGCCTCAGGGCCGGCTGCGTGATCGGTTCTGGCACGGTTTCCAATGCCGACCCCACGGTTGGCGCGGCCTGCATCGCCGAGCGTCGTGCCGTCGAGATGATCGAGCAAGGGGCGCCGCAGACGTCCTTCATGCGCTTCGGTGATCGCGTGCGCATGGAAGTTCTCGACCTGCGCGGGCAGTCGGTCTTCGGGGCGATAGACCAACGTGTCGTGCGCGGAGGCCTCCCATGCGCGTGATGATTACCGGGGCCAATGGTTTTGTCGGCCGGGCGCTGGTCAACCGATTGCTCCAGGCGAATGAATGGCAAGGCCGTTCGATCAGCGCGTTGATCCTGCTGGATAAAGAGTTGGTGGGGTTTGCTGACGATAAACGCCTGCGTCGGCATTGCGGCAGTGTGACCGATGCCGCGTTATTGCGTCGCGCCCTGGCCGATGGCATTGATGTGGTTTTTCACCTGGTCAGCATCCCTGGGGGAGCGGCCGAGCAGCATTATTCACTGGGCTATCAGGTCAACCTGCTGGCAAGCCTGGAGTTGCTTGACCAGTTGCGCGCGCAGCCTGGCGCGCCGGTGCTGGTGTATGCCAGCAGCGTGGCGGTGTACGGCGGCGACTTGCCGGCGCGCCTCGATGAGCGCGCCGTGCCACACCCGCAGTTGAGTTACGGTGCGCACAAGGCGATGGTGGAAATGGCGCTCAACGACCTGGCCCGACGAGGCGAGGTGGACGGCCGTGCCGTACGCCTGCCCGGCATCGTTGCCCGTCCACGTGAACCCAACGGGCTGCGCTCGGCGTTCATGAGCGACCTGCTGCATGCCTTCGCCGAAGGCCAGCCGTATTGCTGCCCGGTTTCACCGCAGGCGCAGGCCTGGTGGATGTCGGTGCGGTGTTGCGTGGATAACCTGTTGCGGGCCGCCGAACTGCCGGCCGCCGAGCTTGGCGAGTCACGCGTCTGGCAACTCCCGCTGCTGCGCCTGTCCATTGCCCAGGTCATCGATGCCCTGGCCGCTGCCTATGGCCAGGAACGCCGTGCGCTGATCAGCTTCGCACCGGATGCCGGGCTGCAAGCGTTGTTTGGCAACTTCCCTGCCATGAAAACCCCTCTGGCCCGTGCCCTTGGCTTTCGCCATGACGGCTCGGCTGCCGCCTTGATACGAAACAGTTTGAATGCTGCTGCCCCGGCGCGCCGTGCGCGTGGGCGGGTGGCACTTGGAGTGAGCGAACATGCAATCAACTAAACGCCGCCTGGTGGACCTGTCCGTTACCCTGGACAACAACCCCTACACCGATCCACCGCCGTTGCTGCCGAAAATCGACTACATGGACCATCAGCAAGGCTGGCCGGAGATGGCCGCGATGTTTCCCGGCCTGTCCAAGGCGCAACTGCCTGGCGACGAATCCTGGGCGGCTGAGCGCCTGCAGATCACCACGCACAGCGGTACGCATATGGACGCCCCCTGGCACTATGCCTCGACCACCGACGGTGGCAAGCCGGCTTTCGGCATCGACGAGTTGCCGTTGGACTGGTGCCTGCAACCCGGCGTGAAGCTGGATTTCCGTCATTTGCCCGATGGCCATGTGGTCAGCGCCGCCGAAGTGCAGGCGGAGCTGGCGCGCATCGACCACGTGCTGCAGCCGTTGGACATTGTCCTGGTCAACACCCGCGCCGGCGCGCTGTTCGGTCAGCCAGGGTATCTGGATGCCGGGGTCGGTATGGGCCGCGAGGCTACGTTGTATTTGCTCGAGCGCGGCGTGCGTGTGGTCGGCACCGATGCCTGGAGCTGGGATGCGCCGTTCAAGTACACACGCGAACGCTTCGCGGCCACGGGCGATGCCTCGATCATCTGGGAAGGGCACAAGGCCGGGCGTGACATCGGCTACGGCCAGATGGAGAAACTGGCCAACCTGGAGTGCCTGCCGGCTCATGGTTTCCAGGTGTCCTGCTTCCCCTACAAGATCCGGCACGCGTCGGCCGGTTTCGTCCGTGCCGTAGCGATTTTCGAGGCGTGAACGTGCCGGCGGCCGCAGGAAAAAAACGCAGCAGCCTGTCCCGGGGGCTGGAGGCGCTGCTGTCCGGGCACATTCTGGAGGGGCGACTGCGGGGCGGTGAACAGTTGCCCACCGAGTCGGCCCTCATGCTTGAGCATGGGGTCAGCAGGACCGTGGTGCGCGAGGCCATGTCGCGTCTACAGGCTGCTGGAATGGTTGAGACACGCCACGGGATCGGCACGTTTGTGCGCGGCAGCGCCCTGTCGCTGGGGGCATTCATCGACCCGGCTACCCTCGGCATCCTCGATGATTCGCTGGCGATCATGGAGTTTCGAATCGGTCTTGAGGTGGAAGCTGCCGGGCTGTGCGCCCAGCGACGTCGTCCGGATCAGTTGGCCGGGTTGCGGGGGCTTCTCGATCAACTCGGACAGCCAGCCGTCAGTGTCAATGACAGGGCGGCGTTGGATTTTCAGTTCCATCTGAGCATTGCCCAGGCGTCAGGTAATCACTACATCGCCAACACACTGGCCAACCTGGGCGTGATCATCATTCCGCGCAGTCGATTGGATTCTGCGCGTTTGTTTCATGATGAGCCGTTGCACTATGAACAGCGCATGCAAAGCGAGCATGAACAGATCTATCAGGCGATCCTCAACCAGGACGCTGAATACGCGCGCGCGGCCATGCGCCTGCATCTTCAGGACAGTCGCGAGTACCTGCAGCAGGCTCGCCAAGCGTTGAGGCCATGAAGGACCTTCAGAGTGCCGATGTACCGGGCAATGGCTCGCACTATCCGGCAACAGCGCTGACCATCATCGATCCTCGCTGGACCTTGTTCGTGCGTGTCGTGGCGGCTGGAAGTCTCAGCAAAGCCGCGGTACTGCTGGATATGCCGCAGTCCATGGTGAGTCGCAATATTGCCTTGCTCGAGTCGCAATGTGGCGAGCGCCTGTTTCATCGCACGGGGCGCGGGGTGGTCCTGACCGAATTTGGGGAGCAACTGCTGCCGTGCATATCGGATCTTCTTGCGGACGCTGAAGGCCTTGCCGATGACATTCGCAACCTGCGGGGAAAGCCGGTGGGGGAGGTGGTCGTGGGCATGTTGCCGTCTGCGGTGCGTCGGTTTGCCGGGACGCTTTTTTCTGCGGTACGCGCCCAGATGCCCGGTGTGAGGTTGCACCTGATCGAGGGCGCGAGCGCTCAACTCGAAGAGCAGTTGCACGATGGTCGTCTGGATATGGCGCTGGTGCTGCGCGAGAGCGAGGCAAGCATCGGGCAGGCCCATCTTGTGGCCAGGCTGCCGTTGCACCTGGTAGGACCGGCCGCCGATCCGCTGTTCGTCAAGCGAGATATTGCATTAAAAAATCTATCGAGGTTGCCATTGGTCGTGCCTGGGCGACCGCATCTGTTGAGGGCCAGGCTCGACCATCTGGCCACCGAGCAAGGCGTGGAATTATGCGTTGCCGTCGAAGCCGACTCCGTGCAGCTCCAATATGAAGTCGTCGCCGCGGGTGGCGGCTATGCGATCGCCTCTGTGCTACCGGGCTCTCTGGACCCGCGACTGAGTTCGTCACGTATCGTCGAGCCGCTTCTCGAGCGCTTTGTGGTACTGGTCGAGTCACCACGTCGCCCCTTGACCCGTGCCTCCCGTGAAGTGCGACGCTTGATCGGCAGCCTGGCGATGCCATCGATTTGAGCGATAGCTGCTTTCGATCCCCAGCAGTATTCGGTGGGGGATGTGCCTCGTAGGGTGTCAGTCAATCACCGACTGATACTCGATTGCGAGGTTAGCGCTATGCATCACGCCCAACAGCACCACGTCGTTGCCCCGACGCTTTTTCTCAGCGATGCCGATGTGGCCTCGCTCGCCGACTGGAGCGCCGCCGTCGCGGCGCTCGCCCAGGCCTATGCCAGCCCTACCTCGGATGCCATGGTGCCGCCCCGGTCGATGGCGCGGGGCGATGGGATCTGGCTGCGCAGTTTGACCGCCGTACCACCGACTGGCGGCCATATGGGCTGCAAGTTGATCGCGGCTTCCATGCGGGCACGTTGCGCCAGCTATTTGATCGCGTTGTTCAACCAGCAAACCATGGCGCTCAGTGCCCTGATCGACGGCAATCGGGTAACCGGATTGCGCACCGCGGCAACCGCTGCGCTGGCGGTGGATTTGCTGGCGCCCCAGCGTGCGCTGCGGGTGGGTGTGATTGGCGCGGGGTTCGAGGCGCGTGGCGCCTTGGATTGCCTCAAATCCGTGCGCGATGTCGCCCATGTTCGCGTGTTCAGTCCAACGCCTGCGAGCCGCGAACGGTTTGCCGACAGCTTCAGGCCGGGGCTGGATATTCACGCGGTGGGCAGCGCGCAAGAGGCCGTGCAGGACTGTGATGTGGTGATCTGTGCCGCCCGCAGCCGTGACGAGTCTCCAGTACTGCAAGGCGCGTGGCTTGGCCCGGGTACCACAATCGTATCGTTGGGTTCGACCTTGCCTGAACAACGGGAAGTTGACCCGGTCACGATGGAGCGAGCCGTGTGCATCGTCGCGGATATGCCGCAAGAGGTACTCCACGATACGGGGGATGCCATTGCGGCGATCACTGCCGGTGTCTATGTCGCCGACAAATTGGTCGCGCTGTCGGACCTGGTGGCAGGGCGTGTCATCCCGCGCCAGAACGACAGCGACATCGTTCTCTACAAATCGGTGGGCTCGGCCTTGCAAGACGTTGTCATTGCGCAAGTGCTGTACGAGCGCGCCCGGCAACAAGGCCTCGGACTCGAGTTGCCTGCCAGCATTGTCCCTGTCTCGAAATAACCCCTCCACTGTCCGAAGGAAAATCATCATGGCGACTTACAACAAAGCGGATGCCCGTGCCTGGGCGCGTGAAAACCTGGTGGGCTGCTCGGCTGTCACCCTCCCAAGCTTCAGTGCTGATCTGAAGCGCCTCAATGAGCGTGGCATACGCCACGACATCGAACATACGGTCGGGCTGGGCTACAGCGCCACGTTGCTGTGCAGCGAGCTGGCCATCTCTGCCCAGGAAAACGCGCAATTCACCGCTTGGGCGCGTGAGTCGGGGAAAAGCCTGATCCTGTTCTTCCACGCGGCTTTTGGCACGCTTGCCGAGAATATCGAGGCGGTGAAGCTCGCCGAGAATGCCGGTGCTGACATCGTCCTGCTGTCCTATCCGCCACAGTTCTGGCCGACCAGCGAGCAGGAAATCTACGACTACACCAAGGCATTCTGCGACGCCACGGACCTTGCGGTCATGCTCTTCCCGATTCCGCTCTGGGGCTTTGAGCGCGTGCATCCGGCGGGGATGTCATTGGAATTGGTCCGTCGCCTGCTGGCCGATTGCCCGAATATCGCCGCCATCAAGTCCGAGCAAGGGTTCCCATTGCCGGCGGGCATTTGCGAGATGTACCACCACTTCCGTGACCAAGTGGTGATCAGTTGCCCGATCGAAGGCGATGCGATCCCCTTGATGAGCCTGATGAAGCTGCAGTTTTCCGGCACCAGCAACACCGCGTGGATGAGCGACTACTACCCGAAAGCTTTCGAGCTGGCCCGCACGGGGCGTTTCGAAGAAGCGATGGAACTGTACTGGAAGGTCAATCCGGCACGCAGCGCCAACGGCGCCGCTGCGCAAAGCTATGCCGGCGGCACCGGTGTGCTCAACCGCACGATGTGGAAATACCAGGACTGGCTCGCCGGCTTCAACGGCGGCCCACTCCGCGCCCCGGCGATGCGTGTGCCGGATCGCTTCATGAAGTCTCTGCGTCAAGGGTTGGTCGCGTCGGGGCTGCCAGTGACTTCGGACCCTGATGCCGCCTTCATGATCGGGCGTCACCCGTGCTGATCAGGAGGGTTGCACCGTGAAGCATTTACTTAAGGACCCGACACTGTGGCGTACCGGAGCCTACATCGCTGGAGACTGGTTGACCGAGACGCCACACGGTCGTTACACGCTGCGTAATCCGGTGGATCAAACGGTGCTGGCCGAGTTGCCACGCTGTCGCGAAACTGAAGTCCGGCACGCCATCGACGCGGCGCAGGAGGCCTTTGGGCCGTGGCGGCGCCTGACGGCCAAACGCCGTGGCGAGGTGTTGCGCCGTTGGTATGAGTTGATGGTTGAACATCGGGAGGATATTGCCACGCTGATTACCCTGGAGGAGGGCAAGCCCCTGGAGGAGGCGCGCGGCGAAGTCGATTACGCGGCGTCTTTTGTGCGCTGGTTTGGCGAGGAAGCCACGCGGGTTCGCGGCGAAATGATTCCCGGCGTAAAGGACACTCAGCGCATCGTTGTACTGCGCGAACCCATCGGGGTGTGCGCCGCGATCACGCCTTGGAACTTTCCCGCTGCCATGATTACGCGCAAGGCCGCCCCGGCCCTCGCGGCCGGCTGCACGATGGTCGTGAAACCGGCCAGTCAGACGCCCCTGACCGCACTGGCGCTGGCCGAACTCGCGCAACGCGCGGGTGTGCCGGCCGGTGTTTTCAGTGTGATCACGGGTAACGACACCCGCGACATTGCCGGTGAGCTCACGGCCAACCCGTTGGTGCGCAAGCTCACTTTCACGGGCTCCACCGAAGTGGGTCGGTTGTTGCTCGCGCAAGCGGCGCAGACGGTGAAGAAATGCTCCATGGAGTTGGGCGGCAACGCCCCGTTCATTGTCTTCGACGATGCTGATCTGGATGCCGCCGCTGACGGGGTGATGTTGGCCAAGTTTCGCAATGGCGGGCAGTCATGCATCGGTGCCAACCGGGTGCTGGTGCAGTCAGGGATTTATGACGCACTGGCCGAACGCATCGTCGAGCGCATGGCACGCCTGAAGGTGGGCAATGGCCTGGAACCGGGTGTGCAGGTCGGGCCGTTGATCGATGACGCGGCAGTACGAAAGTCCCAGGCCCTGGTTGATGACGCGCTGGCGCAAGGGGCTCGACTGCTGTCCGGCGGCAAGCCCCATGTGCTGGGAGGAGGTTTCTTCCAGCCCACCCTGCTGGCCGACGTGACCCATGGGATGCGGATCGCTCGCGAAGAGATCTTCGGCCCGGTCATGCCGCTGTTGCGTTTCGACCGCGATGACGAAGCCATTGCGATGGCCAACGACAGCGAGTTTGGCCTGGCGGCGTATCTGTTCAGCCGTGATGCGGCACGCATCTGGCGCAACGCCGCTCGTATCGAATCGGGCATGGTGGGCATCAACTGTGGTTTGATTTCGAATGAGGTCGCGCCCTTCGGCGGCGTCAAGCAGAGCGGTCTTGGGCGCGAGGGATCGCACCTTGGGATCGACGAATTTCTTGAAGTGAAATACCTCTGCTGGGATGGCTTGGAAAGCGTGTGAATCCGTGTCGTTGAAGGCCGATTGATTGCGGTTCGAATGAACTGCAATCAATCGGTTTTTTTATTTATCCGTAGGCACGCGGATAACACCGGGTTTTGTCGCAACGCCAAGACCCATCAGCTGAAGCGATACCTCGGATTGTGCAAAGCGATTTCAGCGCAGATAACCAATTCGATAGTCTCGTCGTTGATCTGACATTTTCCGTCGGAAACTCATGACTCTGCAGCATTGACTCGACGACGCCGCAACGCTCGTCGGTGTGCCATGCACTGTCAGCCGGGTGAATAAGAATAATTAGGAGAGCGTGATGATTGCAGCAGTCAATAAGGTCCTGGTGATCGGAGGAGGGTTCTCCGGTATGACCGCGGCTATCCAGCTCGCCCGCCAGGGGGTGGAAGTTGACCTGGTCGAAATAGATCCTTTGTGGTGCCCTCTAGGGGCGGGAATTACCCTGAGTGGGCCCACGCTACGAGCGCTTGATACCGTTGGGATTCTTGAACAGGTGGCCGCGCAAGGGTATCTGTCGACCAATTTCGATGTGTTTTCACCGGCAGGCGACCTGATTGTGCAGTTGGCGCTTCGACCTCCGCTCAGTGATAAAGCGATTCCTTGTGGCGGCGGCATTCTGCGCCCGGTGCTGGCTCGTATTTTTGCCGACAAGACACGGCAAGTAGGCACCCATGTGCGCCTCGGCATCACGTTCGACGGCATCATCGAGCACGCGGATGACCTTGAAGTGTCTTTCACCGACGGCACCTCTGGGCGCTATGACCTGGTCATTGCCGCCGATGGTGTGCATTCGCAGATACGAAAGGCGTTTTTCCCCGAAGCGCCTGCGCCGAAACCCATTCACCAGAGTGTCTGGCGTGCTGTACTGAGGCGTCCGCCGGAAATCGTGCGGCCCAGTCACTGGCTCGGACGCACCAAGGTTGGCGTCAATCCGATTTCCGAAACGCACATGTACATGTTCCTCATGGAAAGCCGCGAGTTTTCCGAGTGGATCGATCCGGCCAGTTGGCCAGGTGAAATGGCGCGGCTGCTGGGTGAGTTCCCCGCCCCGATCCTGCAGGCGCTGGTGCCTCAATTGTATGAGCCGGGCGCCAATATCGACTATCGTCCGCTGGCCAATCTATTGGTGCCGTTGCCCTGGCATAAAGGCCGCATGGTGATGATTGGGGACACGGTGCATGCCACCACGCCACATCTGGCTTCCGGGGCTGGAATTGGTATTGAGAGCGCCATCGTGCTCGCCGAAGAGTTGCTCGCCAGCGCCGATCTACAGACTGCCCTGAACCGGTTCGAAGCGCGGCGTTGGGAGCGTTGCCAGCTCGTGGTCGAAAACTCCGCGCGGCTGTGCGAGATAGAAAAAAGTGGGGGTGACAAGGACGAGCATGCTCAGATCATGCGCGAGTCTACTGCGATGTTGGCCGAGCCCATCTGAATCAAATAAGTCGCTGTTCTGGTGCCTGGCACTTATGTCTATGGTGCGCGGCACAGGACGCGGACTCAGCGGCTTGAGTCCGCGTTGACGCGCGGTTGAGCACAGTTCCGTTGATTAAGTGTTTACCGGTTCAGGCCCATAATCACCACCTCTTTGACATATACGAAAAAAGACTCCGCTGACACCACAATCCCTTCGTCAGAAAGCTGTTGGAACAGTGCGCGCTGATACTGACGAAAACTGGAAAGAGCGCTTTCATTTTCAAACCACATGCTGCAAGCGCCTTCATATACCGTTATGTCGGGGCCGAAATAGGCGGTTACCCTGTCACCGTCGGGCAGGTATCTGGAACGAACATGCCGGCGGAGTGCACTTTGAAAGTCTGGGTGTCGGCTGATGATTGCCTCGTGCGCCGAATCCCATGCGCTGAAAAAAGAATCCAAAGACACCGTTGGATTCTTTTTCAAAAAAATCATCACTTTGCTGTGGAGGGACCCTGAACTTGCAGGGACGGTTTCGACTTCATCCATCAACTGAGCGGCCTGGTTAGACAGGTCCGCGAAGTTTTTTGCATCAGGCCCTACGGTTTGTTGGGTATAGGGATCGCTGAACGTGTGAATCAAACCCGGCATATCATCAAAAAATAACTCCGTGATGGAGTCTCGGTGAAAATTTCTTGTATAGGTCACATCGGAGTCCATTCCGAACGCGCCGTCGATGATATGGTTTTGTACGTATCGTTTGACACTCAATGGTTTGGCTCGAGCGATTTTTCCGTGCTGATGCTCTATATATTCCAAAAACTCAGCATGGGTCATTCCAGGTTTTCGGCGTACGGCGGCTAGCATTTTAATCATGAGAGCTCTCGCGTTTATTGGACTGATTTTAAATGAATGTAGTGTCCTGAATATTTAATGCATATTTGTTATGCGCGATGTTCGGGCGTTACTTTATTCAGCAATAAAATATATAACCAGAACGGACTGGCGAACCAATCAGCGTTTCCGCTAGGAGGTATCGCGCAATAGCATGCTTGACGAGCCTTGGGTGGGTGGTGGCGCGCATTTCCATCGGCTCGGTGGCGAGCCAAATGGCATCGATGCGGATCACTGGAGCCGCTCGCGGACACCGTCGGCCTTAGTGCTGGAGTTCAGAAGGTGACTTGGCCGGACGTACTGTGCGGAGCCTCAGTAGCCATGATCGCGCTTGATCAAGCCTTGCATGGGCTTGCCGACCTGATGACGCCTGATATTGGCCAGCAATACCTCGAACGCGCTCTGCGGTGCCGTCATTGCGCCAACGTGCGGCGTCAGCCAGACATGTGGGTGCTGCCAGAACCGATGATCCGGCGATGGCGGTTCTTCGTTGAGCACGTCGAGAATGGCGTGGCTCAGTTGTCCGCTATCCAGCGCTTGAAGTAGATCGTCTTCCTTGAGATGACCGCCCCGGCCCAGGTTGATCAGGCTGGCACCCTTTGGCAGTGCGGCCAGCGTCCTCGCGTTTAGTATGTCGCGAGTGTCGTCGGTCAGTGGCAGTAGGCAGATCAGAATGTCGCACTGGCTGAGAAAGGACTCGAGCTGGTCGTCGCCGGCATGGCATTGCACACCGTCGATACTCTTCTGCGAGCGCGCCCAGCCATGCAACTGGAAGTTGAACGCACGCAGGCTCTGCAGCACCGCAACGCCCAGATTACCCAGGCCCATGACGCCGATCCGACGTTGCGCTGCCGGGGTCAGGAAGTGGTCTTGCCAGCGCCCGGCCTGTTGTTGATGCAGGTACAGAGGGATCTGTCGGTGCAGGCTCAACACGGCGAAGCAGGCGTACTCGACGATGCCTTGGGCAATGCCGGGGTCGAGCATGCGGACGACCTTGATAGGCTCTGGCAGCTCGCCGAGGTCGAATTGATCGACTCCCGCCGAGGTGGCGAAGATCACTTGCAGGTTCGGGAAGCGTTCATGCAGCTGTCGTGGCGGTTGCCAGGCGGCAAAGTAGCGTACTTGCGACGGGTCGCCAATGTCCGGCCAGAAGCGCACGTCGATGTCCGGCGCGTGTGTTTCGAACAGCGATTTCCAGGCGCGGCCACGGGCCTCGTCGACTTTGAATAGCAGGGTCATGGTGTCTCTCGCAAGCGCTGGCAAGGTGTTCAGACGATGCCAAAGTCACACGCAACAATCTCCCGTATCACGGGCCGTGAACGGAAGATTGCGCGTTATTTGCCGGTTCAGACCGCAGCGGCGATGGCCTTGCCCAAGGCTTCGGTGTTGCCCTTGCCGCCAATATCGGCCGTCAATGGTGCATTATCCGGCCCCATCGCCAGTACGGTTTCGATGGCAGCCAGCACCGCTGCGCCCGCCTGCGGGTGGCCCAGATGTTCGAGCATCATCGCGCCACACCAGATCTGTCCGATCGGGTTGGCGATGCCTTTGCCGGCGATGTCCGGCGCCGAGCCGTGCACCGGCTCGAACAGGCTCGGGAAGTTACGCTCCGGGTTGATGTTGGCTGACGGCGCGATACCGATGGTGCCTGTGCAGGCGGGGCCGAGATCGGAAAGGATGTCACCGAACAGATTGCTGGCGACCACCACATCGAACCAGTCCGGATGCAGGACGAAGTTCGCGGTGAGGATGTCGATGTGGTACTTGTCGACCTTTACCTCAGGAAATTTCTTGCCCATCTCGACGACGCGCTCATCCCAGTACGGCATGGTGATCGCGATGCCGTTGGACTTGGTGGCGGAGGTGAGGTGTTTCTTCGGGCGGCTCAGAGCCAGGTCGTAGGCGAACTTGAGAATGCGGTCGACGCCGACGCGGGTCATGACGGTCTCCTGTAAGACGATTTCCCGGTCGGTGCCGGGAAACATCTTGCCGCCGACGCTGGAGTATTCGCCTTCGGTGTTTTCCCGTACGACCCAGAAGTCGATGTCGCCGGGCGCGCGATTGGCCAGCGGCGCCTTTACCCCCGGCATCAGGCGGCACGGGCGCAGGTTGACGTATTGGTCGAACTCACGACGGAACTGCAGCAGCGAATCCCACAGGGAAATGTGATCAGGCACGACGTCTGGCCAGCCCACCGCACCGAAATAGATCGCGTCGTAGTCTTTGAGAATGTCGAACCAGTCGTCGGGCATCATTTTGCCGTGGGCCAGGTAGTAATCGGCGCTGGCGAAATCGAACCAGTCCCATTGCAGTTCCAGGTCGTGTTTGGTCGCCACGGCGTCGAGTACGCGCACGCCTTCGGGCATGACTTCCTTGCCGATGCCGTCGCCGGGGATCACCGCGATTTTGTACTGGGCTTTGCTCATGGGTTCGACTCCTGGGATTGATGTGGACTGATTGCCAGTGTATGCAGTGGCCCTGTATTAATAATTAGCCTTGAGCGAAAGCCATTCTTAGTTTTAAGGAAAGAATCATGGCGATGATCGATGACTTGAGTTTCTTCCAGCAGGTGGCGACACGCGGCAGTCTCACCGAAGTGGCGCGGCACCTCGGCCTGTCGTTGCCAGCGGTGAGCAAACGCCTGAGCCAGCTTGAAGCGCGTCTGGGCGTGCAGTTGCTGCAGCGCACCACCCGGCGACTGTCGCTGACTCCGGAAGGGACCTTGTACCTGGAAGGAGGACGGCCGATCCTGCGGCAACTGGAAGAGCTGGAGAGTGCGCTCAATCGCCGACAGCCGACGTTGCAGGGACGCTTGCGGATCAACGGCACCCTGGGTTTCGGTCGACAACACCTGGCACCGGTGGTCTCCAGCTTTGCCCGATTGCACCCGGAGTTGGAGCTTTCCCTGGAGTTGTCCAGCCAGCCTTCGAGCTTGCTGGATGACCAGTTCGACATGAGCGTGTGCATGGGCGAGCCACCCGATTCGCGACTGATCGCTATGCGCCTGCTGGAAAACCCGCGCATTCTCTGTGCTTCCCCGCAATACCTTGAAGCTATGCCTGCTCTGTCAGGGGTGGAGGATCTGGTCCGGCATAACTGCATCGTGCTGCGTCAGTTCGGCAGTGATTACGCGATCTGGCGTTTCAGCAAGGATGGCCAGGATTACTCGCACAAGGTCAGCGGAACGCTGTCGAGCAACGATGGAGAAGTCGCGTTACGCCTGGCCCTGGACGGGCATGGACTGATCCTGCGTTCTCGCTGGAATGTTCAGGATCACCTTGAAAGCGGGCGCCTGCGGGCGGTTCTGAGCGATTACCAGGCGCCCAGGGCCGATATCTTCGTGGTCTATCAGCATCGCCGGCATACTCCGCAACGCATCTCGGTGTTCGCCCGTTACCTCGCGCAGGAGCTGGCCAGACGCTTGCCGTTCGCGGCGCTCAAGTAGGCGAGTGGCCCGCGCGAACGAGGGCAGGTGCCTGTAGAAATAAGCATGATCTGAGGTTATGACATCTCTGACTATTCGTGCATTGCCCTCTGCTGTCATGCTCTTGTAACGTCGAAATGTCCCGCTCGGTCGAACAATAAAATCAAACCTGAGCAAAGCACGTGGGTGCAGGGTGTTCAGTCGAGGTTTTAACGCTGCCGAATTAATCTACGTCCAGGATGATTTGCCATGAAAACCTTGTCTGTTGCTCAAGCGTTCGGTTCCGTCATTTCCCTGTTGAGTCTTTCGGTGGCGTGCGCGATGCCCGCCGTGGCCGCGGAAATCACCTTTGTCTCCCAAGGCGGTGCTTACCAGGAGGCCCAGACCAAGGCCATTCTGGATCCGGCAGCCAAACTGCTGAACATTACCATCAAGCAGGACAGCGCCCCCGACGCCTGGCCGATGGTCAAGGCCCAGGGCGAAGCGAAAAAACCGGTCTGGGATGTGATCGATACACCACCCTCCAACTGCCTGCGCGGTGGCAAGGAAGGGCTTATCGAACCGCTGGACCTGAGCAAGCTGCCGAACGTACAGAACATGCCGGCGGCCTACCGCACTCCGTATTCGGTGGCCTACGAGTTCTACTCGTCGGTCATTGGCTACAACAAGAAAAACCTGAAGAAAGTGCCGCAGACCTGGGCCGAATTCTGGGACGTGAAGAACTTCCCCGGCGTGCGTGCCTTGCGTAACGATCCGATGAGCACCCTGGAGGCGGCGCTGCTGTCTGACGGCGTGCCCCGTGACAAGCTTTACCCGCTGGATGTCGACCGCGCCTACAAGCGTCTCGAGCAGATCAAGCCGAACATTGCCGTGTGGTGGACCTCGGGTGGTCAGTCGGCGCAACTGCTCGCCGATGGCGAAGTCGACATGCTGATGATCTGGAACGGTCGAGCCAGCGCCGTGCAAAAGAGTAATCCGGACGTGGCCTTCACCTACAACGACGGCCTGCTGCAAAACACCCAGTTGTGCATCCTGAAAAATGCCCCCAACTATGCGGCGGCTGTGAAGTTCCTCAACGAAGCGGTATCGCCTGAATTGCAAGCCAACCTGCCGCTCTACATTGACTACGGTCCAGGTAACCCGGCGGCGTTCGCCACGGGGAAAATTACCCCCGAGCGGGCCAAGGAACTGCCAAGCTCGCCGGATAACGCGGCCAGGCAAGCGCTGATGTCGGAAGAGTGGTGGGCCTCCGCTGAAGGGATTGCCGCCAAGGATCGCTGGCTCAAATTCGTTCAGTAAGGTGTCGGCATGATCGATTATTTGATTCTGGGCGGTGGTTCGGCCGGCTGCGTGCTGGCCGCCCGGCTCTCGGAGGACCCCGACAAACAGGTGTGTCTGATCGAGGCGGGGCGCGATATTTCCCTGCACACGATGCCCGCCGAGATACGTAGCCGTTACCCGGGGCGCGCCTATCTGGATGCCAGCAATATCTGGCAGCGCCTGACCGCGTTGATGGGCCAGCGTGCCGGTGCCACCCGGCGCTATGAGCAGGCGCGGATCCTCGGTGGGGGCTCGGCGATCAACGCCCTGATGACCAACCGTGGTGCGCCCGCCGACTATGACGAATGGCAGGCGCTGGGGGCCGAAGGTTGGAGCTGGAACACCTGCCTGCCGTACTTTCGCAAGCTGGAAAACGACACCGACTTTTGCGGGCCACAGGACCAGGCGCTGCATGGCCGCGACGGCCCGGTCAGGATCCGGCGTACGCCATCGGAGCGCCTTTCGCCTTTCGTCAAAGGTGTGATGAAGGTCCTGGGCGGGCGTGGCCTCGAGCACAAGGCCGATCAGAATGGGCTCTGGGAGGAGGGCGTGTTCGTGGGTGCCATTGGCGTCAGCGAGCAGGGCGAGCGAATCCCGACATCGGTGTGTTATCTGACCGATGAGGTGCGCAAACGCCAGAACCTGACCCTGCGCACCCGCTGCGTGGTGGATCGGGTGTTGATTGAGGCCGGTCGGGCGACAGGCGCCAGGATTATCGACAGTCATGGCGTCGTCGAGTCCTTGCGGGCGCGTGAAGTCATCGTCTGTGCCGGTGCGATCCACAGCCCTGCGGTGTTGCTACGCAGTGGGATTGGTCCGGCGGACGACCTGACTTCTCTGGGCATTGCCCCGGTGGTGGACCGGCCAGGGGTGGGGGCCAACCTGATGGAGCATCCTTCGATTGCGGTGTCTGCGCTGCTCAATCGCGAAGGCCGCACGGCGTTTCCCGAAGAGCACCATGAGCAGGCCATCGTGCGTTTTTCATCCGGGCTGGATGACACGGTGCCGTGTGATATGCATGGCGCAATCCTTTCTCGATCAGGCTGGCATTCGATCGGTTATCGACTGGGCACGATGTTTTTCTGGGTCAACAAATCCTATTCCCGTGGTCATCTGCGCCTGACATCCAGCGATCCCCATGAGGAACCGCACGTACGCTTCGACATGCTCAGCGATGGCCGCGACCTCGAACGTCTGAAGCAGGCATTGCGCTTCGGCGCCCAGACCTTGTCGGCGCCCGCCTTGAACCGGGAATGCAGTGTGGTGTTTCCATCGAGTTACTCACCACGAGTGGCCAGGGTCGCAATGCCGGGCTGGTTCAATGCACTGCAACGCGGCGCCTTGAGCGTGTTGCTGGATATCGCCGGGCCGTTGCGGGGCTTGCTGATTCAGGGCCTGGTGACTCAGGGGGTCACCCTGAAAAAGCTGCTCGCCGATGACCAGGCCCTGACCGAGTTCGTGCAGCGCAATGTCGGTGGCACCTGGCACCCGTCAGGCACTTGCCGCATGGGGCGCGCCGATGATCCGCTGGCAGTCACCACCGGTGATGGCCGCGTGATCGGTGTCGCCGGGTTGCGGGTGTGTGACGCTTCGCTGATGCCTTCGATTCCCTGCGCCAATACCAACGTCCCGACCCTGATGATCACCGAGCGCATGGCCGATCTGATCAAGGCTGAGGCAAAAATGTCAGGCAGTGTGGCCACGGTGGCGGCTCGACTGTAGCCATCACCTGGCCGGCGAGCCTGTCAGGGCGGGGGCATCAAGCTCCCCAACCGACAATTCCCTTCACTTCCAGAAACGCCTCCAGCCCCCATTCGGCGTACTCACGGCCGTTGCCCGATTGCTTGTAGCCACCAAACGGCGCGCCGGAATCCCAACTCGGATAGTTGATGTACACACTGCCGGCACGCATTTGCAGGGCAACGTCGCGGGCCCGCGCCTGGTCCGTCGATTGAACGTAAGCCGCCAGCCCGAACACGCTGTCGTTAGCCATGCGGACTGCGTGCGCTTCATCCTCGTAGGCCTGGATGACCAGCACCGGTCCGAAAATTTCTTCGCGGGCGATGGTCATATCCTGGGTGACCTGGGCGAAGATCGTCGGCTGTACGTAGTAACCCTGGGGCAGGTGATCGGGGCGACCTGGACCGCCGCACACCAGTTGTGCACCTTCGTCGATGCCGATGGCAAGCATTCGCTGGATGCTGTCGTATTGGCGTTGACTGATCACCGGGCCCATGGTCGTGGCGTCCTTATCGGGCGCGCCAACGATATGTTTTTGCGCGGCGCGACGGGCGATGTCCACGGCCTGGTCGTGCAGCGCGACGGGCACCAGCATGCGCGTAGGCGCATTGCAGGATTGCCCGCTATTGCCAAAGCAACTGTCTACACCGTTGGTCACTGCCGCTTGCAGGTCGACATCGTCGAGCAAGATGTTGGCCGATTTTCCGCCCAATTCCTGATGCACACGCTTGACGGTCGGTGCGGCCAGGCGCGCGATTTCCGTCCCTGCGCGGGTCGAACCGGTAAACGAAACCATGTCCACGTGTGGGTGTGCAGACAGGGCAGCACCCACCGTCGGGCCGTCGCCGTTGATCAGGTTGAAAACGCCCGCCGGCACGCCGGCCTCATGCATGACCTCAGCGAACAGCAAGGCATTGATCGGTGCGATTTCACTCGGCTTGAGGACCATGGTGCAGCCGGCGGCGAGGGCCGGCGCGACCTTGCAGACGATCTGATTGATCGGCCAGTTCCAGGGTGTGATCAGCGCCACCACACCCACAGGCTCGTGGGTAATCAATGTGGTGCCACGGGATTTCTGGAACTCGAACGTGTCGAGGGTGCGCAGCAGTTGCTCCAGGTGACGTTTGCCGATCCCGGCTTGCCAGGCGTGGGACAAGGCTTTCGGGGCACCGACTTCCTGGACGATGGCGTCAGCGATTTCATCGTAGCGCGCCATGAAGACATCCAGAATCCGTTGCAGCAGTTGTTTGCGCTGCGCGGGTGACGTGCGCGAGAACCCTGGAAAAGCGCGCCGGGCGGCCATGACGGCAGACTCGACATCGTTCAGGTCTCCCATGGCGATTTCGCAGAATGCCTGCTCGGTGGCAGGGTTGATCACGGGCAGGCGATCGAAGCTGTGAGGCTCTACCCAGCGGCCATCGATGTAAAACTTCAAGGTGTTTTTCATAGCAGGGAAGGGTCTCGTGAGGGAGAGGAGTGCCGCGCCGAATATCCGTGGGTCGCCTTACGCAGCCGCTCACCAGAATAGGCGGGGTATTTTGTTCGGGACAATTTACTAATAGTTGTGCCAGGCATAAACTCAGGTCATGTCTAATCTACGTCGCAAGGTTCCCAGTTCCAGCTCATTGTTCGTCTTCGAGGCGGCCGCTCGATGTGGCAGCTTCACCCGGGCGGCGGATGAACTGTGCGTCAGCCAACCGGCCGTGAGTCGCATGTTGTCGCGCCTGGAAGAGCACCTTGGCGTGCAGCTTTTCGAGCGTGTTCATGGTGGGGCGAGGCTGACGGAAAGCGGCAGCATTTTGTACCGTCGCGTGCAGGAAGGCTTCAGTACCATCGAGTCGGCAATCAGTGAAATCGAGGCACGGGCGACGGGCATCGAGACCGTGACGCTGTCGGTGTCGACGGCGTTCACCACCCATTGGCTGATGCCGCGCATGAGTCGTTTCAGCCAGCGATTCCCCACTGTCGACATGCGCTATCAATTGATGTCCGGTAGGATCGGCGGCCCCTTGGTGGACGTCGATCTGGGCATGCGTTACCTCGAGGCGGGCAGCCTGAAGGCCACGGATACACTGGTTATTCCAGAAATTACCCTGCCTGTGTGCAACGCCCAGTACCTGGCGGATGTCGTTCAGGGCAAGGCTAAAAAACAGGTGCCGACGCTGATCAGCATGGACAACCAGGACCGCGGCTGGGCCGCCGCTTTTGAAACGCCGGGACGCGCCGACAACGCGCTGGTGTTCTCCGATTATGCCGTGGTGGTACAGGCCGCCTTGTTGGGCCAGGGCATGGCGCTGGGATGGTTGAACGTGGTGTCGAACTCCTTATGCAAAGGCGAGCTGGTGCCGGCGACGGACTCTTTTCGGGTCAACTCCCGGCGTTGCTGCCTGGTCGTTCCGGCCAATCGTCCAGTGCGCCCGATCGTGGAAAGCGTGCGTGACTGGATCATCGAGGAGATGCGTGAGGACATGCTCAGGATCGACGCGCTTTACCCTCATCTGGGGCTGCTTGCCGCCCTGGAATCGAGCCATTGAGCACAGGTGCGGCACGTCGAGTAAAAAAACAGTAGGTTATGCCTCAGGGGTAGGGCAAAACAAAATATTTCGCGAGAATGCGGGCAGATAATGGGCCTGTCCAGTCAGCTTCACCCTTACGACTTTTCTTGCGGAGCGCCCTATGTCTTTCAAGCAGTTCAAAGCCCTGACGTTCGACGTTGTCGGTACCCTGATCGATTTCGAAGCCGGAATCCTGGCCCATGTACGCGAAGTCGCGGGTGAAGCGGGCAAGGCCCGCAGCGACGACGACATCCTCAAAGCTTATCGCGAGGCCCGTGCCTCGACTGATTCGGGCTGGTGGCCGGATGACCTGGAGCGTTGCTACCACGTCATCGCGTCCAAGTTGGGGCTGCCGGACAACGACGACTATGCCAAGGGCCTGGCGCAGGCGGTGAAGAACTTCCCGGCCTTCCCTGATTCTGTCGAAGCGCTCAAGCGCCTGCGCAAGCACTTCAAGCTGGTGGCCACCACCAACTCGCAGATCTGGGCGCTGAACTACATGGCCGAAACCCTCGACCAGCCGTTCGACGTACGGGTCACCGTCGACGATGTGCGCTTCGAGAAACCCGATCCGCAGTTCTTTGCCTACACCCGTGGTGTGCTGGCGACCCAGGGCATTCTGTTCGAGAACATCCTGCACGTTGCCCAGAGTCAGTACCACGACATCGGCGTGGCCATGCGCCTGGGTTATCAGACCTGCTGGATCGAGCGTCGTTTTGCCCAGAAAGGCACCGGCGGCACCCTCGAATCGGAACGCACCGAGCCGCATTACCACTTCACTTCGCTGGCGCAATTGGCCGACGCGGTCGAGAAAGAGCTGGGTTGATCCCCTCGGCGCTTGGGCCTTGGCCGTGAGCGCCAATCCTTATTGAGTCGAGAGGCTGGCATGACTGTTCAGAGCTTATGGGCGGCCACCGCCCAACCGGCACCTGCGCTGCAATCCCTGGAAGGCGAGCGGCAGTGCGACGTGGTGATCATTGGTGCGGGTTACACCGGCCTCTCGGCAGCCCATCACATTGCCCGCAGTGGTCGCGAGCCCCTCATCGTCGAGGCCAATACCCTGGCCTGGGGCGCGAGCGGACGTAACGGCGGTGTGGTGTCACCGAAGTTCCGGGTGGGCTTTCCCACGCTCATGGCGCGCTTTGGTCGTGACACTGCGTTGCAGATGTACCACACCGGTTATGCCGCGGTGGACAGCCTGGTGGAGATGGTTGAAACCCTTGGCCTGACCGGGGCCGAGCTGCATCTGGGCGGGCACATCGCGGCGGCGCACAATGTCCACGCGCTGGGCGCGCTGGAGTCGACCGCGAACTGGATCAAGCGTGAAACCGGCGGTACGTCATCACGGATGATCTCGGCCGACCAGGTGCGGGAAATGACCGGCTCGACGATCTTCGCCGGCGGCCTGCTGACCCCCAAGGCCGGCGGTATCCACCCTTTGAACTACGCGCGCGGCATGGCCCGCCACTTGGCCGGCCATAGCGTGAAAATGTTCATCAACAGCCCGGCCGAGCAGGTCCGTCGCGAAGGCGATCGGGTGATCGTGCAGACGCCGCAAGGGCGGGTCAGTGCCAAGCAAGTGATCTACGCTACCAATGGTTATTCCGACCAGACCCGCGCCACCGATACGCTGCACCGACGCTTGATTCCTTTCCGCAGCGCGATCATCGCCACTGAGTCACTGCCACCGCACATCCTTGCCACAATCATGCCGGGTGGGCAGGTGTGTGGTGACACCAAGCGCATGTTGCGCTGGTTCCGCGTTATCGGTGATCGCTTGATTTTTGGTGGGCGGGGAGCGTTCGGCAAAGGCGATTCACAAAGCGCCTTCGATGCTTTGCAGCGCAGCATGGGCGACGTTTTCCCGATCCTGCGCGACCAGCCTATTGCTTATCGCTGGTCGGGCCTGGTGGCCATGACCTTGGATTATCTTCCCCATGCCGGCCAGCTCGATGAACGCAGCTACTACGCCATTGGCTACAACGGTGGCGGGGTCGCGATGTCGACCTGGATGGGCAAGCAACTGGCCGCCATGACGGCGGGCGAGAAGGTCGAGCTCGGTTTGCTCGCGGGCGAGCATTTCAACCCCATTCCTCTGCATGCCTTCCGCGCGCCGGGCGTTCGCCTGGCGGCGGGCTGGCAGCAATTTCTAGACATCATCGGCCGATGAGCGAGCGTTAAGGTATGCCACCGATTCTGCATTACTCCCACCCCTACACTGATCGTCAATTGCCCTGCGCCGCATTCGCCCTGCAGGGCGATCCGCTGGCGGCCGGGCGAGTCATCAACTTCCACGACCCCGTGCAGGGCTATGCCGCAGGCAGTAGTGTCAGCACCGGTGCGAACCTGTTGATCGAGGCGTTTCCCTGGGTTGAACTGGGTGTGGTTGAAGCCGGAGAACTGCGTTTGCAGGGTGAGGGTTTTGACCTGCAACTGACGGCAGGGGATTGCTTCGTCGTGCCTCGTGGACTCCGTGTGCGTTGGCACCATCACGGGCAATTGCGCCGGCTGTTCATGGTGTTTCCGGGGCTTTCAGCCTCCACGCAAATGCCCCGCCTTCCGATCAGGATCGACCTGTCCCAGGCGCTTGCACCGGCGAGTCCGCCGGCAGCCAGTGTGCTGTTGACCGCGACGCCCAAGGCCTGGAGCGAAACCCTGTTCAGCGCCGGCAACCTGCGTGTCGGGCTGTGGCAATGCGAGGCGTACGCGCGCAAGCAGGTCGAGCCGGGTTACAGCGAGCTGATGTTTATCCTTGAAGGCTCGGTGACGTTGCGGGCTGAACAGGGCGACAGCCATCATGTGCGGGCGGGAGAAACGGTGATCGTGCCCCAGGGCGCCACCAATGCGTGGGTCAGCGAAGAGACCGTACGCAAGGTGTTCTGCATCTTGTCGTGAGTTCGGCAAAGGGCCGGCAGGATCCATCCGACCTGCAGCGGCGCGCTGGCCAACGGTACGGCCAGCCGCACCGCTGCAGGTTTTTTTTAGACCGCCCGAACCAGGCTGCGCAACGGCACGGTGCTCTTGACCACCGGCGATTTGATCACGATGTAGCTGAAGTACTTCTCGATGCCGATTTCCTTGTCGAGGATCGATTCCATCAGCTCCTGATAGTGCTGGATGCTGCTGCACAGGAAGCGCACCAGGTAGTCGTAGCCGCCGCTGATCAAGTGGCACTCGAGCACTTCGTCGATGTTGCGGATGCTCGATTCGAACTTCACGAAGTCGGCACGCTTGTGATCCGAGAGGGTCATTTCGGTGAACACGGTCACCGAGTTGGCGAACTTGGCCAGATTGACGTGGGCTTCATAGCCGCTGATGTACCCGGCGGCCTCCAGGCGTTTGACACGTTGCAGGCAAGGGCTGGGCGACAGTCCAACGGCTTCGGCGAGGCTGACGTTGGTCATGCGCCCGTCCTTCTGCAATTGGACCAGGATGTTGATGTCGATACGGTCGAGCTTGGTTGCAGCGTCCATTGATCAGTCCTCGCAATGTCAAATCAGGGCCGTCGTACTCAGGTGTGCAATGCCTTTTGATGGGCATGGGCCAAGTCAGCGAGGCTGGCGTATTCACAGCGCTTGCCGTCCATTGCCTGAGGCGAATGGTTCCACGGCTGGTCATGGCCGCGCCGTAGTGTGCAAACCGGAAAATCCACCCGCTCGTTCCACGGGTCATCGCTTTCCGTGCTGCGCACCGGTAACAGTTCCGATCGCTCCAGCCCCAGGCGATGCAACTCGCTCTCCAGGCTGTTGTGCCAATCCTCGTCGCTGGGTTCAATGATCGCATCGAATTCGACCGGCAAGCGACGGGCCAGGGCAAGTACATCGATACCCTGGGGTGGGGCAATCAGTATCAAACGGTAGAACTTGCCCAGGTACTGGAGGGCACCGGGGGCGTCTTCGAAAATCGGCCACCAGGATGAAGAGCTACTGAATGCCACACTTTCATCCCAGCCCGGAATGGTTTGCAAATGTTGCGCCACACGATGGTAGAGCTGGCCGTGGAAAGCCGCTGCGCTGATCTGCGGTGCACGGCTGGCAAGCTCTTGCGCCACCTGTCGGTAAGTACTGAGTAGCTGCGCATCACTGGCGCTGGATTCACTTTGCACTGCCAGCGGTCGCAGGCCTTCGAGGATGCCCCGTTCGCGGTCAACCAACGTGCTGAATGACAAGCCCAACGCCTTGTATTGGGTGACTCTCATGACTTGCTCCTGAGTAGGCCATGCCGGTTCCATCATGATTCAGCCCAGGGCCCGACACTGCCGGGACAGGTCGGGCCGGGTGTTACCGTTACTGCACTCAGCAGGCGGCCAACGCTTTGTCGAGCATCTGCAAGGCTTCTGCCACTTGCTCTGGAGTGGTCACCAGCGGCGCGAGGAAACGCACTACGTTGCGATGTACACCGCACTTGATCACCAGCAAACCGGCGTTTCGGGCTTCATCGATGACCTTTTGCGCCAGTGCTGCATCGGGGCTACGGGCGGCATCGTCGGCGATCATTTCGATCGCCTGCATGAAGCCCAGGCCGCGCACGTCACCGATTCTCGGGTAACGTTTCTGCAAGGCCAGCAACCCGTCATGCAGTTGGGCTGCCAGTGTCTCGCCCTGTGCCAGCAGATCCTGCTCTTCGAACAGGTCCAGCACGGCCAGTGCCGCAGCACAAGCTACTGCGTTGCCACCATAGGTGCCGCCCAGGCCGCCCGGCGTCGGTGCGTCCATGATCTCGGCGCGACCGACCACGCCCGACAATGGCATGCCGCCGGCCAGGCTCTTGGCGACGGTCACCAGGTCGGGCTGGATGTCGGCATGCTGGAAGCCGAACATCGTGCCGGTACGGCCGAAGCCCGCCTGGATCTCATCGAGGATCAGCACGATGCCGTGCTGGGTGCAGCGGGCGCGCAGGGCTTGCAGGAATTCTTTGGGTGCCGCAAGGAAGCCGCCATCGCCCTGGACCGGTTCGATGATGATCGCGGCGACACGGTCCGGCGCCACGTCGGTGGCGAACAGCTCGTCCAGCTCGGCCAGCGCATCATCGCTGCTGACGCCGCGATAGGCGTTGGGGTAGGTGGCGTGATAGATCTCGGCGGGGAAGGGGCCGAAGTTCTGCTTGTAGGGCTGGCTCATGCCGGTCAGGGTCACGCCCAGCAGGGTACGGCCGTGGAAGCCACCGCGGAAGGAAATAACCGCGGTGCGATTGGTGTAGCCACGGGCGATCTTCACCGCGTTTTCGACGGCTTCGGCACCGGACGTGAACAGCACGCTTTTGTAGTGGGCGTCGCCGCCGATCAGTTTGTTCAGGCGCGCGGCGACCTGAATGTAGTTTTCGTAGGCCACCACCTGGAAGCTGGCATGGGAGATCTCGCCGACCTGCCGACGCACCGCCTCGACCACCTTCGGATGGTTATGGCCGACGTTGAGCACGCCGATGCCGCCGACAAAGTCCAGGTAACGCTTGCCATCGACATCCCACAGTTCGGCGCCCTGCGCGCGCGCCGCGACCACCGGGTGGGCGGTGGCGATACCACGCGGTACATGCTGTTCGCGCAGGGCCAGCAGGCGTTGGTTTTCAGTCAGTGCAGAATTCATCTCGATCTCCGTGAACGCCGAAGGTGGCGGGTGATGTCATCAGGATAAGGATTGCCCGGAACCACAAGCGCTGAACTTGGGGTGCCGCGCGCTGTGATCGACTGTTTTGCAGGGGTGTGACGAAATATTTCGCTGCGCAGGGCGCAGGGTATCGTTTGCGTCAGAAACGACATCGGCCCATGGCCGTGCGATTTGTCGGCGGGACCTTGAATGGTTGACGCCGGCAAACCGTGCTGCCATGAGCCGATAGGTTCTGGCTGAATCAAACCCCGGCGCGTGGCACGACGATGGTGTCTTCCGGATGCAGGCGCATCATCATGGGGGCGCCGATGGGCGGCAGGCTGAGGTTGCCTTCGTGATGGCTGGGTTGGCGCAGGCTGACCGTTGGCCCACCTTCGAGGTCGACGAACACCTTCAGGCTTTCGCCCTGGAAAACGATGTCTGCCACGCGGCCACGCAGACGGTTCCATTCCGGCCCCGAGCTGTTGTTGTCCAGCAGCAGTTTTTCCGATTGCAGGGCCAGGAATACATCGCCCGATGCCGGCACCGGACGGGTGGTGCGCAGTGCTGTGCTGCCCAGGGTCAAGCCGTTGTCCGCACTGCGTTGCAGCGGCACCAGGGTGCTCTCGCCGATGAAGCTGGCGACGAAATCGTCGGCCGGGTGATCGTGCAGGCGGCGCGGTGTGTCGACCTGTACCAGCTGGCCGCCGCGCATGATTGCGATACGGTCGCTCATGGTCAGGGCTTCGCGCTGATCGTGGGTCACGTAGATCATGGTGGCGCCCAGGCGCTTGTGCAGGGCTCGCAGCTCGATCTGCATGATTTCGCGCAGTTGCTTGTCCAGGGCCGACAGGGGCTCATCCATCAGGATCAGCTTGGGTTCGAAGACGATGGCGCGGGCCAGGGCCACGCGCTGGCGCTGCCCGCCAGACAGCGCCGCGATGTTGCGGTCTTCGTAGCCCGTCAGTTCCACGGTTGCCAGGGCGCTCTTGACCCGGTCGCGGCTTTTGCTGGCGCTTTCGCCACGGGCACGCAGTGGAAAGGCCACGTTTTCGCCGACAGTCATGTGCGGGAACAGCGCGTAGTTCTGAAATACCACGCCGATTTCGCGTTTGTGCGGCGGCATCAGAGTGACGTCGCGTTCGCCGAATAAAATGCTGCCGGAACTGACCCTGATAAAACCACCCAGAATGCTCAACAAGGTGGTTTTGCCTGAACCGGACGGGCCCAGCAATGACATGAATTCCCCGGCTTCGACCTTGAGGTCCACGTTGTTCAAAGCCTTGAGGTTGCCGTAGTGCTTGCACACCTTGTTAACGCTGACCGATTCAAAACCTTCAGTGAAATTCATGAAGCGTCGTCCTCTGTAGAACCAGGGATTGCCCGATAAGCCTGCTGGTTATCTGAACACAGGCATGGGCCTGGTTCGTGCCGTTTTGGGGGGCCGGACCAACATGATCTGCTGTCCGGTGCGAGTGGGGGACCACAGGCTGCTTTATGCCCGCCTCAATCAGTCCAGGCCGCCGATGTGCCAGGCCTTTACCTCGAGAAACTCGTCCAGGCCATACTTGGAACCTTCGCGGCCGGTGCCCGATTGCTTCATGCCACCGAAGGGCGCCACCTCCATGGAAATGATCCCGGTGTTGAGCCCGACCATGCCGAACTCCAGGCGTTCGCCCATACGCCAGGCGCGGCGCATGTCCTGGGTGAAGTAGTACGCGCCGAGGCCGTAGGGCGTGGCATTGGCCAGGGTCAGTGCCTCGGCCTCATCCTTGAAACGGAAAAGTGGAGCGACCGGGCCGAAGGTTTCTTCCGTGGCCAGCAGCATGTCGGCGTTGGCGTCGCGCAGCACGGTCGGCTGCACATACAGCCCCTCGCCTTGAGGTACGCCGCCGATGGCGATGCTCGCGCCTTTCTCCAGGGCGTCGTTGATGTGCCGTGCCACCTTGTCCACGGCGGCGGCGTTGATCAGTGGTCCGATGGTGACACCGCTTTGCAGGCCGTTGCCGACTTTCAACTCGGCAACGGCAGCGCACAGGCGTTCGGCGAAACGATCGTAGATGCCGTCCTGCACCAGGATGCGGTTGGCGCACACGCAGGTCTGGCCGGCATTGCGGAATTTGCTTTGCATGACGCCGGCGATGGCCAGGTCAAGGTCGGCGTCGTCAAAGACAATGAACGGCGCGTTGCCGCCCAGTTCCAGGCTCAGGCGCTTGATGGTGGCGGCGCACTGGCTCATCAGCAACTGACCGATCCGGGTGGAACCGGTGAACGACAGTTTGCGCACATCGGGGTTGGCGGTCATCTCGCCGCCGACCCCGGCAGGCAGGCCGGTCAGGACGTTGAACACGCCGGCCGGGATGCCCGCGCGCTCAGCCAGTACCGCCAGTGCCAGGGCCGACAGCGGGGTCATCTCCGACGGCTTGACCAATACCGTGCAACCGGCCGCCAGGGCGGGGGCGCATTTGCGGGTGATCATCGCGTTCGGGAAGTTCCAGGGGGTGATGGCCGCGACGACGCCAATCGGCTGCTTGAGCACCAGAATGCGCCGGTCGGCGGCAGGCGAAGGGATCGTGTCGCCATAAACTCGCCGGGCTTCTTCAGCGAACCACTTGACGAAACTGGCGCCGTAGGCGATTTCGCCACGGGACTCGGTCAGCGGTTTACCTTGTTCGGTGGTCATGATCAGCGCCAGGTCTTCCTGGTTTTCCATGATCAGGCCAAACCACACCTCCAGATAGCGCGCGCGTTCAGCAGCAGGCACTTCGCGCCAGGCGACGAAGCGCGCTCGCGAGGCCTCGATCGCGCGGCGGGTTTCAGCGGCCTGCAACGCCGGCACCCGGGCAATCACGCTGCCATCGGTGGGGTTGGTCACGTCGATCGTCGCGCCGTCATCGGCCTCGATCCAGGCGCCGTTGACGTAGGCGCGTTCGACAAGCAGGGAAGGGTCACGCAGTTGGTTTTTCAACATGATCAGGGCCTTGAGGGTGCGAACGATGGGCCCATTGTAAAAAGCCCCGTCCAGTGGCCGATGCCGAGATACGCCTGCGCACGGGTGATAGATGCTGAAATGAGGCGCGTGACGGCAGGCTGTGCTGGGGCTGGAAATTGCCTGGGTCGTGTGATCGGCGGGTAAGGAACAAAGCCCCGGAAACGCCTTTGCCCGCGTGGGCGGTGCCGCGCGGACATTGATGATGTCCAGCACACCGCCCACGCGGGCAAAGGCGTTTTTGAGGAAGGATCAGTGCTTGTTGCGCCCGGCGATCAGCACCAGGATCAGGGAGGCCAGGATCAGGATCGAACTGATTGCGGCAATGGTCGGGTCGATCTCGTCGCGCAGCGCCGTGAACATGCGCTTGGTCAGCGTCTGGTTGTCGCCACCGGAGATGAACAAGGCCACCACGGTTTCATCCAGCGAGGTGATGAAGGCGAACAGCGTGGCCGACACCACGCTCGGCTTGATCTGCGGCAGGGTCACGGCCATGAACGCGCGGAAGCGGTTCATGCCCAGGCTGCGTGCCACCATTTCCTGCGACATGTCGAAATTACGCAGGCCGGCCAGCAGCGCGATGATCACATAGGGCAGGGCGAGCATAATGTGCGCCAGCACCAGCCCGGTCAGCGTGCTGATCAGGCCGACCCGGGCATACACGAAGAACACGCCGGCGGCGATCAGGATGATCGGCACCATCATCGGCAGCAGCAGAATGATCTGCAACGTACGCACCACCTTCAGGCTCGAGTTGTTGATGGCGTAGGCGGCCGCCATGCCGATCGGCAGGCTGATTGCCATGGTGAAGAATGCCGTGATCAGGCTGACCCGTGCCGCTGACATCCACTCCACACTGTTGAAGAACGCCTCGTACCAATGGAAAGACCATTGTTTGGGCGGGAACTGCAGGAAGCGTGCTTCGGAGAACGACATGGGCACCACGATCAACACCGGGATGATCAGGTACAGCAGGATCGCCGCGACCACCACGGTGAACAGCACGTGGGACAGGCGCAGGTGACGCAGGTTGGCAAGCAGGTTCATTTAGCGAGCTCCCAGAATGCGTTCGATGGGAATGAAGCGATTGATGCCCCAGAAAATCAGGAACACCACGAACAGCAGCACCAGGCCGACCGCACTGGCGGCGCCCCAGGCGTGGTACAGCTCGACATTGCGTTGCACCAGCATCGACACCAGGATCGTGCGACCGCCACCGAGCAATTCAGGGGTGATGAAGAAGCCCAGGCAAATGACGAAGACCAGGATCGAACCGGCCATGATCCCGGGCGCCGCCATTGGCAGGAACACGCGGCGGAAGGTGTAGAAGGGTTTTGCGCCCAGGCTTTCCGACGCTTGCATGAGGTCCTGGGGAATCTTCTTCATCACCGAATACAGCGGCAGGACCATGAAGGGCAACATCACGTGCAGGGTGCCGATCACCGTGCCGGTGGTGTTGTGCATCAGTGTCAGGGGCTGGTCGATGATCCCCAGGTCCATCAGCGTCTGGTTGACCAGCCCGCGGCGTTGTAGCAGCACCAGCCAGGCATAGGCACGCACCAATACGCTGGTCCAGAACGGCAGGATCACGCAGATCAGGATGAGGTTGGCCCAGAGACCCTGCAGGCGCGAGGCGGCGTAGGCGATGGGGAAACCCATCACGACCGACAGGATGGTCACCATGAAGCTGATCTTGAAGGTCAGGGCGAAGGTGTCCCAGTAGATGGTTTCCTGGAAAATCCGGACGTAGTTGGCCAGGGAAAACCCTTCCTCGGTCTGGACCGACTGCAAGGCCAGCCAGCACAGGGGCATGATCAGCAGCACCACCACTATCACCAGCGCGGGGGTGAGTAGCAACAGCATCGAGGTGTGTTCCTTGCGCTCTTCGCGGGCCAGGGCCTGTTCGCTGCTCAACGGCGGTTGGGGCTGGTCGCTGGAGTCGGGCATGGATTTGGCGAGATAGGCGTTTGACATAAAGACCTCTCGTCACTGCAGGGGGCTGGAGGGAATCCAGCGCTGGCGGACAGTGCTGGCGGCAATCGTCCTCACGGACTGCAAGGTGCGGTGCTCGGATAGTGTCATGTAGGGAACTCCCAATGGTGGGCAGGTACGTAGGGCGAGCGCGAGTTGTCTGCATAGCTCACTCTGCGGGACCCTCAGGTCTAATGTACCGGGATGCCAACGAACGAAGCGGGTGGAATTGGCCGGTGCCGAAGTGCTTTATGTCGAAATCGGGGAGGCAGACGGCATGTCCTGCGCCGAGGCGTCTGGCCCGCGGCGCAGCATCAATCGGCGGTTATTTTTTCTGGACGAAGGCCAGCCAGCGCTCTTCAGCCTTGACCCCGTCCTGCGAGGCCCACCATTGCGCCGAGAGCAGGGCCTGGCGGGAGATGTTCTCGGGGGCGGACGGCAGCTTGGCTTCACGCTCGGCCGGGATCACGCCGGTCTTGAATGCCTCGGGATTCAACGGGCCGTAGTCGATGATCATCGGCAGTGCCGCCTGGAGCTGCGCATCGATGGCTTCGTTGACGAACTTCATCGCCGCCACCTTGTGCGGGGAACCCTTGAGTACGCACAGTGAGTTGGTTTCCAGCACGCCCTGGTTGTAATCGAAGGCCACCGGCGCCCCGGCGGCCTGCACGGCGGTGATGCGGCCATTCCAGGCCTGGATCATGTCCACTTCACCGTCGCTGATCAGCTGCGCCGACTGCCCGCCGGATGTCCACCAGGTGGCAATGTCGGGCTTGATCTGTTCGAGCTTCTTGAAGGCGCGATCAACGTCCAGTGGGTAGAGCTTGTCCACCGGCACGCCGTCTGCCAACAACGCGATTTCCAGGGTCGGGCGCGGCAAGTTGCGCAGGGAACGTTGGCCTGGAAACTTCTTGGTGTTCCAAAAATCGGCCCAGGTCTTGGGTACGTTGTCGCCCTTGAAGGCGTCCGTGCGATACGCCAGCACCGTGGAGTAACTGATGTAGCCGACGCTGTAGTCGTCCTTGAGGCTGTCGGGTATCTGCGCGGCGTTGGGAACCAGCGACAGGTCGAGCTTCTCGAACAGGCCTTCGGCCTCGCCTCGGATGCAATCACCAGTGGGCAGGTCGACCACATCCCAGGTGACTTTGCCGCTCTCGACCTGGGTCTTGATGATCGGATAAGCCTTCGGTGAACTGTCCTGCTTGAGCGTCAAGCCGAGTTTTTTCGCGGCCGGCTCGAGAATCGCCTTGCTCTGGGCGTCCTGGTAGGCACCGCCCTGGGAAACGAATGTGATGTCCTCTGCCATGGCCTGGGTAGCGCCACCGAGGAACAGGGCCAGGCTCGCGAGTTTGAAAGCTGTAGTGCGCAATGTGCTCATGGAAAGACTCCGAATGGTTGGCAGATTTCTTGGGCGAGCTGTCGTTTTTGTTGTCGGTCGCTCTGCGGGACCATGGAGGTCTAATGTACTGGCTTGCCCACGAGTGAAGCGGCTATGAATGTGCGGATAAAAAGCTGTTTATTGCGAAATTCGCAACGGTCACGGTATTTCGTGCGTCGACTGCAGGGGAGGGCGTCGAGAGCGTCTCGTCCGTAGCGGTTTCGCTGGGGGATCTATCCGATGCGGTGTTTGGCGTGGCGTCGGTCTAGCTGGGGGGGCGCGGGCTCATGCAAGCATTGGTTGAAATTCTCTATGGCCGCGGGCGAAGCGGGCACTTTGATACTATGATGACTGTCAATCTCCATTCCGCCGGGCGGCTTCTCCAACCAGATCAACCAAATCAATCAGTCGATCCAGGCTGTCGGCAAGTGCAGGTGGATTGCTGTGGGTAAATCCTAAGAAGATGGAGAGCAGTATGAACACTCAACCCATCCACAAAATTTTATGGCACCTCGCCGGCTGCGTGACCGGGCTGGCAATGGTTGCCGCCAATCCAGCCCAGGCTGCCGACGGCGGCATCGCCGGTGGCCCTACCGCAAGCTATAGCATTGCCTTCAGCAACTCCTACGCGGGCAGCGATTTCCGCAAGGTGATGGTGAGCAATTGGCAGGCGATGGCGCTCCAGGCGCAGAAGGATGGCTTGATCCGGGAGGCTCCGGTGGTCAGCGCTAATAACTCGGCGTCGGAACAAGCGGCCCATATCCAGGACATGATCGTCAAGGGCGTCAATGCCATCGTCATCCTGGCCGCGTCTGACACGGCCCTCAATGGGGTGATCCGCGATGCCTGCAACGCCGGCATCGTGGTGGTGGTCATGGCCAGCCTGGTCACCGAGCAATGCGTCTATACCGTGGATTACAACTGGTCTGCCATGGGCCGTGTGGAAATGGATTACATCGCCGAGCGTCTGAAGGGCAACGGAACGTTGCTGGAGATCCGTGGCATTGCCGGCGATGCCACCGATAAAAACATCAGCGACGGCATTCGCAAGGCCGCCAGCGACTATCCGGGCCTGAGATTCGCCAAGACCGTGTACGGGAACTGGACGGCTTCTGTGGCCCGCAAGGAGGTGGCGCTGGCGCTGCTATCGCTGCCCAACATTGATGCCGTGGCGACTCAGGGGGGCGACGGTTATGGGGCGGCCATGGCGTTCAAGGCGGCGGGACGTCCGTTGCCGATCATCGTGATGGGCAACCGTCAGGACGAGCTCGCCCTGTGGAAACAGGAGCGCGATGCCAATGGCTACGAGACCGTCTCTGTCTCTGCCTCCCCGAGCGTCTCTCAGGTGGGTTTCTGGGTAGCCCAGCAGATCCTGGCGGGCAAGCAGGTGCCGAAGTTCGTCGAGGTGCCGCTGGTGCGTATTGACGCAAAAGACTTGGACGCCTGGCTCGCCACTATGCCAGTGGGCGGCGCCGCCAATCCTTCCTACAGCCAGGCTTCCGTTGCGGCGATGATCGACGCTGCCATCAACAACACGGTGTCGCCGGCGCCGTTGCCGGAGGTGACGAAGCAGTAGTGGCGGGCGAGGAGGCGAGGCCCCGATGTTGACATTCAAATCGGCCACGGCCAGGCCCATTGCCGTCAGGATTGGCCTGGCAGTTGCCGCACTGGTGTTCTTGATGCTGGCGGTATCGCTGGTGAACCTCTACGGCCTGCGAGGCATGGTGCGGGCGGTGGATTCCGCCAGCCATTCCGCAGAAATTCTGGCTTCGGTCAACGGTGCCACCGGGCGGGTGGAAAACTTCATTGCCACCCGCGATCAGGAAAGCTTGTCCCAGGCCGAAGGCATGGTGGCGACGGCTATCACCGGCCTTGCCGCCATTCCGGTGGCAGAAGCGCAATCGCTCAAGGGCAGCCTGGAACGGCTCGCCGGGGCGATCGCCGCCTTGCGGGCGGCGACCCTGACCATGGATGGCGAAACGGAGAACATGACCGCCCACTACGATCGAATGCGAGAGGCGACGATCGTCGTCGAACAGGGCATCGCCGATGGGCTGAAGACGCTTGGTGCCCGCGCCACTGACCACCAGGCGCGGGTGAGCAATATTGAGAGTGCCCACCGTATCCTGGATATCCTGCGCAACGGCGAACGGATCATCACCGCCAATGTGGCCAAGGTGCTGGTGACCGGTGATGGGGCGGCCGCCACTGCGGCGAGCAGCGCCTGCGCGGCATTGCCGCCCGTGGTCGAGCAATTGCGCGAGTTGATGGGAGCGCCGCAGGAGGTGGAGACCCTGGGGCAGTTGGCGACGGCGGTCGCTGCCGCCTGCCTGGCGGTCGAGCAGCTTGGCGCGGCACCCAAGCTTCGCGGTGGCGAGGCTTTGCGGCATCTCGGCACCGTTGGGGACGTGGCCGAACGCCTCGAAGTCATGCTGGGTGAAGTGGAGGAGCACGTTGCCCACGAAGCCAGCGACATTCAGGCCGCCACCGGTTTGCTGCAAAATGCGGCCGCATTGTCCAAGCGTTTCGCCGAGCGTGTGGCCACCCTGGAGGCGCAGACGTTGTCGTTTCGCCTGGCACCCTCGGCCGAGGTCGCCAGCGCTGTCGATGCCATCCTCGATGAACTCTCCCGTCTCGCGCGCGTTCTCCCTTCATCGGTAGGGCCGCAGACCGACGCTACGCCCCAGACGGTCAGCGATCAGATCGCCGGCTACCGGGCCGCATTCGCCAGGTTCCATCAGGCGAGCAATGCCTTGAGTGACGCGCGCGACCAAGTTCGCAACGAGGCCCGCAGCGCAGGCCTGTTGGTTGCACGCTTCGCTGGCCAAGCGCGTTCAGACGCCTTGGTCCACAAGGATCGCGGCATGCTCGCGACGATCATCGCGGGCGCCGTCGCCATCCTGCTGGCCGGTGCCATCGCCTGGAGCACCTCGCGGTTTGTTGCGCAGCCCATCGTTGCCCTGGCCTCGGTCATGCGCCGGCTCGCTGCCGGTGACCTGAGCGCCGAGATCGCCAGCGCCGGGCGCGGCGATGAGATTGGGATCATGACCCGTGCGGTGCGGGTGTTCCAGGAGAATGCTTTGCGCATCCGGGTGCTGGAGGCCGAGGCCGAAGCCGAACGACAGCAGGTCCAGGCCTCTTTGGAGAGAATGGTCGATGAACGGACCGACACGCTGCACCGGCAGACCGAGGTGTTGGAGGCGCAGGCCGTCGAACTCATTCAGGCGCGCAACCAGGCCGAGACGGCTAACCGGGCCAAGAGCGATTTCGTTGCCACGGTCAGTCACGAACTGCGCACCCCCCTGACCCTGATTCTCGCCCCCCTGGAGCAGCTCTCAGCGGTGACCACCCCGCCCGCGGACTGGCGTGTGCAAGTCGAGCGCGCCCAACGCAATGCGCTGCGCTTGATGAGCCGGGTGAATGAGATCCTCGACTTTTCCAAGGCCGAAGCCGGCAAGGTGGAGTTGTTTCCAACGTCCGTTGACTTGAACAAGGCGGTAGGTGTGCTGGCCGAGGATGCCGCGCTGGTGGCGCAGGGCAAAGGCTGCACCTTGACCTGCAGCATCGACGCCGCGCTCGGCACGGTGTTCCTGGACCCCCGACACTTCGAGAAGATCGTGCTTAACCTGGTGAGCAATGCTATCAAGTTCACGCCCGCTGGCGGCACCGTGCACGTGGCCGTGACGCCGATTGATGGCGAGCGATTTGAACTCGCGGTGCAAGACTCGGGGATTGGCATTGCGCCTGACAAACTGCCGTTGTTGTTCCAGCGTTTTTCCCAGATCGACAATTCCGCCACGCGCCATTACAGCGGCACAGGCATTGGTCTGGCCCTGGTCAAGTATCTGGCCGAACGGATGGGGGGCGAAGTTGGCGTCAACAGCGAACCTGGACGCGGCTCATGCTTCTTTGTGCGACTTCCGCTGGGGGCCGAGCAAAGCATCGTGCCGATCGACGCCAGCAATAGGATGCACGAGCGGTCAGCACCGAGCACCACCGAGCAGCGCTACCTGCGTTTCGACGACGGCCGCCAAGGCAGTCGCGGCGACCCGGCGTCGACGCAAGTCGCAGACGACGAGCCCCACCCGGAACACGCCTTGCGATCCAAAGTACTGGTGGTCGACGACAACCCGGAAATGCTCAGCTACCTCAACGAACTTTTGCGCGACGACTACATTGTCGCCACCGCAGCCGATGGAGAACAGGCCTGGGCAATACTGCAGCGTCGACCCATCGATGTCGTTCTCTCGGACGTGATGATGCCCAAGCTCGACGGCTTTGGCCTGACCGCCAGAATCAAAGCCAGCGCCGGCTTCGCTCATCTGCCCGTGATCCTGTTGACCGCCCGCGGCGGCAGCGAGGCCTGCGTCTCCGGGCTGGAGAGTGGCGCCGATGACTATATCGCCAAACCCTTCTCGCCGCTGGAGCTCAAGGCTCGCGTACGCGCGGCCCTGCGCATGAGCCAGGTGCAAGCCGAACTGAACGCAAAATCCCGTCAGGCGGGCATGGCCGAAATTGCCACTACGGTGCTGCACAACGTCGGCAATGTCCTCAACAGCGTGAACGTATCGGCAGAGCTGGTCAGCGGCCAGATGCGCAACTCCAAAGCCCAGGGCCTGGGCAAGGTGGCTCAGCTGATGAACGAACACGTCCATGACCTGAGCGATTTCCTCACCCGAGACAACAAAGGGAAGATGCTGCCCGACTACCTGCTCAAGCTGGCGACAGTGGTGACGGCAGAGCAACAGGGCATCATCGAAGAACTCGGGCAACTCACCAAGGGCATTGACCACATCAAAACCATTGTCGCAGCCCAGCAGTCCTATGCCGTTGCCGTCAGTGTCGTCGAGACAATAGCGATCTCGGAATTAATCGATGACGCCTTGCGCATGAGTGCCGGACCACGGGGGCGTCAGGAGGTGACGGTGGTCAAGGAGATTGCCGACTTGCCCCTGCTGTCGCTGGACCGGCACCGGGTGCTGCTGATCCTGATGAACCTGATCAGGAATGCCAAGCAGGCGTTGGACGGCGTGATCGATCGCAGCCCGGCCATCACGTTCAACGCCTCTGTTGCGCACGGGCCAGTATTGCGTATCACGGTGGCCGATAACGGCAACGGGATTACGCCAGAGCATCTGGTGCGCATCTTTTCCCATGGCTTCACGACGCGCCAGGACGGTCACGGTTTCGGCCTGCACAGCTGCGCGCTCGCTGCGCAGGAAATGGGTGGCAGCTTGACCGTGCGCAGCGACGGGGCTGGACAAGGCGCAACCTTCATCCTCGATGTCCCCCTTGATGCCCAGCAGAATAAGGGATGAACACTGAATCGGCGCATCTGGCTGGTCGATGATAGGTGCGTGGCTGAACCCGTGGCTTGCGTTGGGTACGCCTTCACGTAATACCGTCGATCAAAATATGTCGTTGTCCCCGACTGCACTGCTCGATCCGCGCTTCAACCTGGTACACCTCGCGCAGCATGCGTTCGGTGATCACCTCATGACTCGCGCCGCTGCCCTGGGCGGTGCCGTCGGCAATCACCAATACCTGATCGGCAAAGTGCAAAGCCTGGTTCAGGTCATGCAGGGCGATAAACACAATGACCTGCTGTTTACGGGTCAAGGCGCCCATGAATTTCAGCACTTGCACCTGGCGATGCATATCGAGGGCGCTGGTGGGTTCGTCCATCAACAGGATTTCCGGTTCGCGCACCAATGTCTGGGCGATGGACACCAGTTGCTGTTGGCCCCCACTGAGTTCGCCCAGGTTTTGAAAGGACAAGTCGCTGATGCCAAGGGCGTCGAGCATCTCGTCCACCCGCTTCAGCTCGTCATCGTGGACGGTCCATTGCGGCGACAGTTGCTTGCGGGCCAGGAGCACCGATTCGTAGACCGTCAACCGCGCACTGGCATTCAAGCCCTGGGGCATGTAGCAGATGCCTTGCTGGCCCTTTTTCGAGTCCTGCAGGATCACCTGGCCAGGCCCGTCGATCAGCCCGGCCATGCGTTTGAACAGGGTGGACTTGCCCGCCGCATTGGGCCCCACCACCGCGACTACCTGGCCGCCGGTGAACGCGGCAGTGGTAACGCCACGGATAATCGTGCGCTGGCCATAGCGGGCACCCAGGTCTTGCAACTGAATCTTCACCATGCGTTTTTCTTCCCGCTGAGGATCAGAGATATGAAGAACGGCACGCCGATCAATGACGTGACGACCCCGATCGGGAAGATCGCGCCCGGGATCAGGGTTTTGCTCACCACCGAACTGGCGGACAGAATCAGTGCGCCGGTCAGCAGTGAGGCCGGCAGGAAGAAGCGCTGATCCTCGCCGATCAACATCCGCGCAATATGCGGGCCGACCAGCCCGATAAAGCCGATGGTGCCAACAAAGGCCACGGGGAACGAGGCGAGCAGGCTGACCATGATCAACGTTTGAAAGCGCAGGCTGCGTACGTTGATCCCGAAACTGGCGGCCTTATCGTCGCCCAGTCGCAGCGCGGTCAGGGCCCAGGCGCGTTTGGCAAAGATCGGCAGGGTGATCACGATCACCAGGCAGATCACCCCAAGTTTCGGCCAGGTGGCTTTGGTCAAGCTGCCCATGGTCCAGAACACCACGGCTGCCACGGCTTGTTCGGTGGCGAAAAACTGCACCAGGGCCAATAACGCGTTAAACGTGAACACGAGGGCGATACCCAGCAGCACGATGGTTTCCGCGGTGACCCCGCGACGCATGCTCAGGAAGTGAATCAGCAACGCCGAGAGCATGGCCATGATGAACGCGTTCAGCGGCACCATGTACTGCGCGGCCAATGGAAACAGTGCCACACCAAACGCCAGCCCCATGGCCGCGCCAAAACTGGCGGCGGCAGAAATGCCCAGGGTGAAGGGGCTGGCCAGCGGGTTGTTGAGGATGGTCTGCATCTGGGCCCCGGCCAATGACAACGCCGCGCCCACCGCCACCGCCATCAGGGCGATCGGCAGGCGGATATCCCACATCACTACGCGAATCTGCGCGGGGGCACTGTCCGGCGCGATCAGCGCGCCCAGGACGTCGCTGAAGCTGTAGCTCGCCGGGCCCAGCGCCAGGTCGAGTAGCACGCTGCCCATCAACAGCAGGGCCAGGGCGCCGAGGATCAGGCGTTTGCGCAGGACCAGGCGCCTGTAGGTGTCGCGCTGGATCACCGCCGTCATGGCTTGAGGCTCACGAAGTAACCCGGCTCATAGGGCACTGGCAGGAATCGCTCGTGCAACTCGCGAAACGAAGCGTCAGGGTCCAGGTCGGTAAACAGTGTCGGATGAAACCATTTGGCCAATTGCTGGATGGCCACAAATTGATAAGGGCTGTTGTAGAACTGATGCCAGATGGCGTGGAATGCCTGGTCATCCTGCGCCTTGATCCCGGCATAGGCCGGACGCTGGGTATACCACGCCAGCTTGCGCCGGGCTTGTGCCATGTCGGCGCCGGGGCCGACACCGACCCAACGGCCACCGGGAGCAAAGGCTTCCCAATTCGCGCTGGTGACCACCACGTGTTGCGGGTTGGCGACGATCACCTGCTCGGGGTTCAACTGGCCGAAGGTGCTGGGGATGATGTTCCTGGCAATGTTGTCACCGCCGGCCATGTCGACGAAAAGACCAAAGTTTTCATTGCCGAAACTCAGGCAACAATCTTCGGTGTAGCCGCCTATGCGCTCGATGAACACGCGCGGGCGCGAAGGGTGCTGCGCTTTGATGACGTCGGTGACGCGGCGGATCTGCTGGTTGCGAAAATCGATGAACGCTTCGGCGCGCGCTTCTTTGCCAAATAGCTGGCCGAACAGGCGCATGGTGGGCTCGGTGTTCTGCATGGGGTGGTTGCGAAAGTCGACGTACACCACGGGAATCCCCAAGGCGTCGAGTTTCTCGATGTAGCGGGCATCCTCGGTGGCGTGCTGGGCCTCGATGTTGAGGATGATCACATCGGGATGCAGGGAGATGGCCTGCTCGATGTCGAAGGTACCCTCTTCGAAACCGCCAAACGTGGGGATTTTGGCGATGGCGGGAAACTTACGCAGATAAGCGCCATAGGTGTCAGGGTCGGACTGGATCAAATCCTTGCGCCAGCCGACGATACGTTCAATGGGGTTTTGCGTATCCAACGCGGCGACCAGGTACAACTGGCGGCCCTCACCGAGAATGACTCGCCTGACCGGCAGGTGCACCTTGATCTCGCGCCCGAGCAAATCGGTGACGGTGCTGCGCGCTGTATCCGGCTCGGCCGCTGTTGAAGCCAGTGACCAGCCTGCCAATCCAGCGAATAGCAGCGCGGCAATGGCGTAGCTGCGTCGAACAATGGTACCCATGGTTAGAGCCTTTGCTGTGGCCGGGCCGGGGGGCGATTCAACTTGCCGAACGGCACCGAAGGTTTCAGAAATCGACCGAGGTCGACAGTAGAACGGTACGTGGTGAACCTTGAGAGAACGCGCCATAGGAGGCCACGCCCGACCAATACTCGCGGTCGAACACGTTCTGGACGGTGACGCGCAATATCGTCGGGCGCTGGGCGATGCGGGTGCTGTAGCGCGCACCGACGTCGAAGCGTGTCCACGGATCCAGCGCCTGCGTGTTGGCCTGGTCCACGTATTGGCTGGCGGTGTACAAGGCTCCGCTGGTCAGCGTCAGCCCCTCGACCTGCGGCACATCCCATTCGGCCCAGAGGTTGGCCTGGACATTGGGCACGCCAATCGGCTTGTTGCCTCTGTTGGCCGCCACGCCTGTTTCGGTCAGTTGTGCGTCCAGCAGGGTCACGCCGCCGAGCAGGCGCGTACCTGGGCCGGCCTCGCCGGAGACATTCAGTTCCAGTCCACGATTGCGCTGTTCGCCTTGGACCGAAAAGGCACCGCCTGACAGCTCGCCGCTAGGTTTCGTAATCTGGAACAACGCAAGGGTGGACATGACCGTGCCGTAGTCGAGTTTGACCCCGACTTCATGCTGGCGTGAGACGTAGGGGGCAAAGACCTGGCCTGCGTTCGAGGCCGTGGCCGGGGCGATATCGCCCTTGCTCAAGCCTTCGAGGTAGTTGTAATAGAACGACACCCGCTCCCAGGGCCGTACAACCAGCCCGAACAGCGGCGTAGTCTTGCCGTCGTCGTAAGCGGTGGTTACGGCGCCGGCGGTGTTGTAGTTGTTGGAGCGAATGCTCTGCTTGCGCAGGCCCGCAGTGACTTGGACGCGTTGGTCGAGTATCGACAAGGTGTCGGCAACAGCTACCCCGGACAATTCGGTTGCCGAGACTTTCGGCGTCGCTGGCGTTGCGATGTCAACCTTGGGGCGCTCGATCGGCTGGTAAATGTTCGACAGGATGGGCGTGCTGGAAATGATGCCGCGCGACAATTCATCGCGGTAGCGGGTGACTTGCAGCGTGCTGCTGTGGCTGATCGGCCCAGTGTCGAAACGCAGTCGGGCACCGACGTCGACCGTGTAGCGTCGTACCTTGAACTTGTAGTAGCCGGGCGTCGACGAGGTGTCGCCGGCGCTGTTGATGATGGTCGGGGTCTGGTCGGACAGGCGTGCCACATCAGACTTCCCACCGCCGGCATGGCCGAACAGGGTCAGTGCGTCGCTGAGGTCATATTCGCCGCCCAGCAGTGCCGATTCATCCAGGGTTTTCGACCAGCCCCACGCCTGGCTCACGTTGGTACGCCCGTTGGCGGCAGGGGGAATCGGCACACCGTCTGCAATCAGGAACGGGCGTGAGGCCGCGTCGAATTGTTCCTTTTGGGTGATCAGGTCCAAGGTGGTACGCAGGCGATCACCCTGGTAATCCAAGGCGATGGCACCGACCCCGACATCCCGCGATTGCTCATCGATCGCGGTATCACCTGCTTGTAGACGCCCATTGACGCGCACCCCGAATCGCCGATCTTCGCCAAACCGCCGGCTCACGTCGAGGTGAGTGCCGAGTTGAAAGTCCTGGGCGTAACTGGCGGTCACTCGCGTCAGGTCCTCGTCCAGGGAACGCTTGGGCACTACGTTGATGACGCCGCCGACAGCGCTGTTGGGCGACATGCCGTAGAGCAGGGCGCCGGGGCCCTTGACCACCTCGATGCGCTCGGCGTAGTCGGTAAATACGCGGTAATTGGAGGCCACGCCGTACACCCCATCGAACGCGAGTTCGCCGAGGTTGCCTTCGCCCACTGGAAAACCACGGATGAAGAAGGAGTCGACAATCCCGCCTGCCTGGCCGGTAGCGCGAACCGAGGAGTCGCGTTCGAGCACATCACCCACGGTTGTTGCTTGCTGGTCCTTTATCAGGGCTGCGGTATAGGTGCTGACGCTGAAGGGGGCGTCCATCACGTCCGTATTGCCGAGTAAGCCGAGGCGCCCGCCGGTGGCCACCTGGCCACCCGAGTACACGGGTGGCAGGCTGCTGCTGCCGGGTTTTTCCGGGGCCGTCACGGTGGTGGCCGACAACGTGACCGTGCGTTGGACCAGGGTGTAGCTGCCGTCGCTGCGCAACACCATCGCCAGGCCACTGCCGTCCAGCAGGCGGGTGACGGCTGCCTGTGTCGAATAGGTGCCGCTCAGCTCAGGGCTGGTCAGGCCTTGCGTGATCGACGGTTCGAATGACAGGGCAATGCCGGCGTCCACGGCAAAGTTCGAGAGCGTTGCACCGAGCGGGCCTGGGGCAATGTGGTAAGCACGCACCGCGACCGAATCCAATTGCACCGGCACCGCCGCTGAAGCCAGCGCGCACACGGACCAGGCCAGCAGCACGCTGAGTACTGCGCCGTGGACCATGGGTTTGAACGGACGGGCCGGACGCAGGGGCCGTGCTACGAGCATGAAAGGATGACCCAAAGGACAAGAGAAAAAGGCTGTTCCTACCTTTGCCAGCCGAGAGTGGAAAAAGTATCACCCGGCCACCGTTTATTTTGCGCACGGTCAGGCGGGAGACAAGGTCACCCAATAACCGCGCAAATGCCCGGTCACCAGCACGGGGTAAGTCTGCACCAGCATATTCAAGGTGCGATCGGTATCGCTGATCGGGAAAGCGCCGGAAACGCGCAGGTCGGCAATGGCCGGATCGCAGCGTATGAAGCCTCGGCGGTAGCGCGCCAGTTCAGCGACGAAGTCGGCCAGGCGCATCCTGTCGGCCATCAACATGCCTTGGGCCCATGAACCGGCGTAGCGGTCAGCCTGCGTCAGCGAACCAAACGTCTGCGCGGAAAAGTCGGTACGCTGCCCGGCATTGACGATCAGCGGGGCCGCCTGGCTGTTATCGGCCAGCGTCACTTTTACCGCGCCATCGAGTACCGCCAGGTGAGTGCGCGGGCTTGACTCACGTACAGTAAAGCGCGTGCCCAGGGCTTGCATGCGGCCTTGGCGGGTGCTGATCAGGAACGGCCGGGGCAGGGGGGGCGTGTCGACCGCGGTTTGCACCAGGATTTCGCCTTCGCGCAAGTGAATAAGCCGTTGGCGGTCGTCGAACACGACGTCGATGGCGGTATCGGTGTTCAGGGTGAGGTGCGAACCATCGGCCAGGGTAAGTTCGCGACGCTGGCCAACATCGGTGCGGTAGCCCGCTGACCATTGCTGCGATTGTGCCAGCTTCCAACCGCCCCAACTCACCGGCACCACCGCCAACAGGAGCGCCAGTTTGCCCAGCAGGGCGCGGCGTTCCGGGCTGTTCGGTCGATCGAGGGCCGACATCGCCAGGGAGGGTGGTAAACCGCCGAACTTGCTCTGCAGCAATGTTGCCCGTGACCACGCGCGGTTACGCTCGGGGGTGCTGATCTTCCAGCGTTCCCATTCGGCGCGTTCGTGGTCCGTCAGTTCGCGCTCGCTCAAGCGCATCAGCCACTCGGCGGCTTCTTCGAGTACCTGCGGGTCCAGCGGCGGCTCCTTGCGCAGACCGAGCATTCACTCCACCAGCATCAGGCATTGTACGAAAGCCTGTTTCATGTAGCGCTTGACGGTGATCAGCGATACACCCAGTTGCTCGGCGATGTCGTCGTACTTGAGGCCGTTGATCTGCGACAGCAGGAATGCGCGTTTGACCTGCGGCGCCAGGGTATCGAGCATGGCGTCGATTTCGTGCAGGGTTTCCAGCACCAGAAAGTGCGTCTCGGGCGACGGCGCTTCGTGGGCGGGCACATTCGCCAGTGCCTCCAGGTAGGCGCGTTCCAGTGCCTTGCGCTGGTACCAGTTGATCAGGATACCCTTGGCCACGCAGCTCAAGTACGCCCGTGGCTGGTCAATCACCGTGACCTGTGATGCCAGGATCCGGGTGAAGGTGTCCTGCGCCAAATCCGCCGCATCCATGGCGTTACCCAGCTTTCTCTTCAGCGTGGCATACAGCCAGCCGTGGTGCCCGCTGTACAGGGCCTCGATTGCGCGCAGACGGTTGGGGTGGTTGGCGGAGAGGGTTTCGCTCATGGCGGCAGGTTTTATGTTATTGAGAAGTATTCCCAATGCTAGTTGACTAAGCGACTGGAACGCAAGCGCGATCATCTTCGGTCAATCCGGCGCATGGCAGGCGCGTCAAGGCGTCAATCAACCCATCGATTTCAGCTTCGGTGCTGTAGTGTGAAGCGTCACGCATCAGCGCCGCGCCGGTGTTGTTGAAATGGATCAGGTGTTCGACAGCGGGTGTGTCGGCACGCATGCAGTTCCTTGTTCAGTTGCTGTCTGCAACAAGGCTGGAGCGCGTGGCCGCCGATCTGTACCGCAACGCCAGCATCGGCATCAGCGCTACCGCATAGGCCAGGCACACGAAAAGATAGGTGTATTGCAGGCCGTAGACCTGGTTGAGCAAGCCACCGATGGAGATGCCGGCAATCGAAGCGAATTGCGCGGTACTTTGGGCGATACCCAATACGTAGCCTTGGCGCGAGCTGTCGGCGGTTTTCGAGATCAACGCCATCAGCACGGGGGTGGTCGCGCCCAGCAGTACCCCCCAAACAAAGTAGGCGACGACAAATATGCCGGGATTGCGCGTAAATCCCGCCACGGCGGTTAACCCGATACAACCGACGACGATGTAGGTGATGCGCTGCAGCGTTTGTGCTTGAGACCGGTGCTCAAAGTAGCGCGACCAGGCGCTCGCCGAGAGGATGAAGCCCAGTGCCAGCAGGCCATAGCACAGGCCAACCACTGAGTGACTGACCTCGAATGTCGCGCTGACATACAGCGAGAACGAGGTCTGGGGCAGCATGCGCGCCAGCAGCAGAATCCCCATGACGCACAGCAGAGACAACTGCGGAAAGTCGCGCCATACCCTGCTGGTGCCCGAGGCAGGCGGGGCGGAAGTCGCCGCCGGTTTTTTGGGCACTGGGGGAACGTTCGGCAAGGTCACGGCGGCTATCAGGGTACACACGGCACAGAGTGCAGAGGCGACGATATTGATCCAGAAGAACGTCGCGTAATCGAGGATCAAGCCGCCAACGACCGCGCCCAGCAATGAGCCGACATTTGTCGATATCTGCAAAATCGCAAACAGCCGGGCCCGCCGTGACGGCGCTTCGATACTGACCCCATACGCTTGCGCAGGGGCGATATAGCCGGCAAACGCACCTTGCAGGAAACGCAGGACCAAGATGACCCAGATATCAGTGGAAAACGCCAACCCGAGCTGGGTCAAGGACAACCCTGCGAGTGCGCGGATCATCATCAATTTATGCCCGTGTCGATCACCGATACGCCCCCAGAACGCACTGGTCACCATGATGCCCAGCATCGGCCCGACGTACACGGCGATGCTGGCGAAGCTGAACACCGACTCCGAAGAGGCCAGCCCACGCAGGTGCACGGGCCAGAACGGCCCGCTCATTTCCATCGCGCCCATGGAGACCAGTTGGATCGCGAACAGAAGATAAATGAGGATTCTCACACTCGAACCCTGGATAACACCGGTTTGGGACATGAGACGGCCTCGGTGGTTGAACAGCTGCGAACGGGTTAGTCAGGGGGGGTTGTCAACGGTAGTTGGCGTCCTGCATCCAATGCATGTGCAGCGGCGCGATAGCGTCGACATGTACCGCGAGGAGGATGCCAGGCCGCACAGGCGGTTGTCAGGTGTAACCGCGCTCTTGCAGTAGCGGAGCGCATGTTCGGCTATCGCCAACATTGCGGATCAGCAGGCTGCGTTCGCTGGGTTTTCAAAAAAAACAGGTCGGGATGATACTTTTTCCCATGTCGACTGGCATTAAGAGTAATTCCTATTTCCCTCGTTGAAAGGATCCTCTTGTCATGCCTGTTGTCAGTCGACCCAGCGGTGAACGCGTGTTAACCCTTGCCATTCGGACCGCCCTGTTGAATTTCGTCATGGTCGCCGCGGGCGCCAATGCCTGGGCTGAGACGCAAGCGCCTGTCGCCACGGAGGCCGATACGCCCCCCCTGACCCTCGACACCACCACGATCGACGGCCGCTACAACGGCCCGACAGCGTTGCCCGAGGTGCTCGCCGGCGGGCAGGTGGCGCGTGGTGCACGCCTGGGCATGATGGGTAACAAAGACGTGATGGACACGCCTTTCAACGTCACCAGCTACACCGCCAAAACCCTCGCTGACCTGCAAACCGTGACCGCTGCCGATGCCCTGGAGCGCGACCCCTCGGTGCGCTCGACGGGGCAGACAGGCGGGATCGTCGACTCGTTCTTCATTCGCGGCTTTGCCATCGGCGAAGGCAACTTGGGTGAACTGGCCTACGACGGCGTTTATGGCGTAGCGCCTAACTATCGGGCGTTTACCGAATACGCCGAGCGCATCGAAGTGCTCAAGGGGCCGGGCGCCTTGATGTATGGCATCTCCCCCAACAGTGGGGTTGGTGGTGTCATCAATATCGTGCCTAAGCGGCCGCTGGAGGAGGACCTGACTCGTTTTACCGGCAGTTACGCCTCGGACTCCCAAGTGGGCGGGCACTTGGATATCAGTCGCCGGTTTGGTGAAGAAAACCAGTTTGGCGTACGTTTCAACGGCAGCCTTCAAGGCGGGGATACGGCCGTTGACAACCAGAGTCGCGACGTAGGGATCGGTGCGATTGCCCTGGATTACCGCGGTGAGCGGTTGCGCCTGAATCTCGACTACATCAGCCAGAAAGAGAGCTTTGAAGGCGCCTCGCGCCCCTTCACCGTCGCACCCGGTGTGCAGGTGCCTTCGGCCCCAGACGGCCGTACAAGCCTGCCGCAAAAGTGGGGTTGGTCAGACACCAAGGAGCAGTCGGCTTTGCTGGGCGGTGAATATGACTTGAGCGATTCACTCACGGTGTTCGCCCATGCGGGTGGGGGGCGCTCGGATGTGAAACGCATGTCCGACCAGGTGCCACGTATCCTCAATGATGCCGGCGACACCAGTAATATACCTGGCTACTACAAATTCAATGTTGATCGTTCCACCGCGGATATGGGGATCCGCGGGCTGTTTGCCACGGGCCCGGTGACCCATATCACCACGTTGATGGCCACCCGTTACCAGGATGAACTCTCGCGGGGCATCACTAACGGCACGGACATTCGCTCGAATATTTACCATCCGGTGGACACACCCAAGCAGTACATCAGCACCCCGAAGGTGCTGCGCATCTCCGAGTCGGAGTTGTCCGGCGTGGCGCTGACCGACACCCTGGGCTTTCTGGATGATCGCTTCCAACTGACCTTGGGCGTGCGCCGACAATACATCGAGTCGCGCAACTACAATGCTGCCGGCGCCGTCAGCTCCCGCTATAAAGACAATGCCACTACGCCTTTGGTCGGCGTGGTGGTCAAACCGTGGGACGATGTGTCTTTCTACTACAACTACGTGGAAGGCTTGAGCAAAGGCGACATTGCCCCAGGCACGGCGGACAACTCCGGGGAAACCTTCGCACCCTATAAGTCCAAGCAGCACGAGATTGGCGTGAAGTACGAGCACGCTACCTTCATGACCACCCTGGCACTGTTCCAGATAGAAAAGCCCAGCGGAGAGGTAGGCGCTAACAATCTGTTCTCGGTACAGGCAGAACAGCGTAACCGTGGCGTCGAGCTGAGCGTGTTCGGTGAGGTGGCGCCGGGCACGCGCTTGATGGGCGGTGTGACCTTCCTGGAGGGTGAGTTGACGGATTCGGCCACTGCCGCCAACCGCGGCAATAAACCGGTGGGAGTGCCGGATATCCAGGCCAACCTATGGGCAGAATATGACACCCCGTGGCTGGAAGGTTTTACCCTCACCGGCGGTGCGATCTATACCGACAGCCAGTACGTCAACCAGGCCAACACCCAAACGCTGGATGCCTGGACCCGTATTGATGCAGGCGCGCGCTATGCCACCAAAATCGAAGGGCGGCCGACGACTTTCCGCGCCACGGTACAGAACGTATTCGACCGTGAGTATTGGTCTGGCGTGGCCTCCTATGGTGCATTTTCGCCAGGGTATCCGCGCACTTTGCAACTCTCGGCTACCGTCGATTTTTGACGGGGGCCGGTACGCGGGACGCGCGGGGCGAGTTGGCCGCGGTCCCGACCCCACCCGGACTCACGACGCGCAGCAACGGCGCCGCTGCTGCGACTCGACTGTTACTGCGCTTGCAGTTGTGCCCATTAACGGCGCACCCCTTGAGCTATTTGGTAGCACCGCGCCTTGACCCCATGCGCCAGGCTGACGCGGGTTTTCCGGCGATTTCTGCCAAATCAATCACTTGACGCGTAACCGAAGAATTGGCACGCATCCTGCTTTTTTGTATTCGTGGATAATTGGATACAAAAATTCAAAAGGTGCTGTCCGATGCAATTTGCCTCCGCTTACGTTGACCGCCAGCCCCTCACCGCCGAGGAGGAGGCCTACAGTTTTCTGCTCAATGCCATTTGCAACGGCCGTTATCGCAAGGGTGATCGCCTGATTGCAGAGGACATTGCCACCGAGCTCGGGATGAGCCGCATGCCGGTACGCGAGGCTTTTCGCCGCCTGGACGCGCAGGGCCTGGTGACCCTGCGGCCCAACCGTGGCGCGGTCGTCAGCGGCGTGGATATCGATGAATTGCACGAAGTGTTTGAAATGCGCAGCGCCCTCGAAGGCCTGGCGGTGCGCGTTGCCACCAGCCGTATCGGCGAACGCCAACTGGCGGCGCTGGAGCGCCTGCTGGACGAGATGGACGATTACCGCGACGACAGCGCCGAGTGGGTCAGCCGCCACCGTGCCTTCCATGAATTGCTCTGCAGCCTCAGCGGGCGTCCGCGCTTGATGAAGCAGATCTCGGCGCTGTACTCGCTGGTCGAGGCGCCTATGCGGTTGTGGTTGCAACACGGTGACAAACCGCTCAGCGCACGCCAGGAGCACGCGGTGATCCTCGATGCCATCCGTGCCGGGGATGCCGCCCGTGCCGAAGCGGTGGTGCGCGAACACATCGAAGGCACCGTGCCGGCGCTGATTCAATTCCTGCAATCGGAAAAATAGAAGCGGGCCCAAGCCCGACTGTGTTTTGACATTGAGTCCTGCCCCCGTTGTTCAACGAACTGGAGTGTCTGGTCATGCATAAACGCCGCGCCTTGCTGGTGGCTGTAACCCTGGGTCTCTGCACGCAAGGGGCGTTTGCCGCGCCCCAGGTGCCGGAGCGCCTGCAGAAAGTCGATAAGCTCACGTATTGCTCGGGGATGGATTCACCGCCCCTGGTGTCCTTCGACGAAAACCAGAAACCGCGCGGGCTCACCGTCGACCTGGGCCTGGAAATTGCCAAGCGCCTGGGTGACAAGCCGGTGCAGTGGCGGGTGATTCCGTTCTCCGGGCTGGTCCCGGCGCTGCTCGCCCAGCAGTGCGACATGATCGTCGACCAGCTGTTCGACAAGCCTGAGCGGCGGCAGGTCATCGACATCGTCAACTACATGTATTCCAGCCAGTCGGTGGTGGTCCCCAAGGGCAACCCCAAGGGCATCAAGGCGCTGGATGACTTGTCCGGGCACAAAGTGGCCGTGCTCAACGGCTCCACCATCAAGACCCTGCTCGATACCCAGAATGAAAGCCTGACCAAGGCCGGCAAGCCACCGATGAAGCTGGTGGTCTACAACACCGACACCGATGCATTCCAGGCGCTGCGCATCAACCAGGTCGACGCCTACGGCACCACCGTGGAGACCGCCGGTTACTACGCGGCGATGGCGCCGGAGCTGTTCCAGGAGGGCGTGCCGGCTTTCAGTCGCATCCTCACCGGCCTGGGGATTCGCAAGGATGACCCGCAACTGACCGCCGCCGTTCAGCAGGTGATCAGTGATATGCGCAGTGACGGCAGCTATGGGCAATTGCTGAACAAATGGCATGTCAGCAGCGACACACTCGACTGAGGTTTGCCAGCGATGAATTTCAATTGGGATGTGTTCTGGCAGTACCTGTTGCAGCCGAGCGGGGTGTACCTCACCGGGCTCTGGCTGACCTGCCTGATCAGCGTGCTGGCGATGGCGCTCGGTTGTGTCCTGGGGCTGGCGGCCGCGCTGCTGCGCTTGTCGAAAAACCCGCTGTTGCACCTGCCGGTGCGTTTTTATGTGTGGTTGATGCGCGGTACGCCGTTGCTGGTGCAGATCGTCTTTCTCTACACGGCCTTGGCGGCGGGCGGCATCTTCCGATTTGAGGACATTGCGCTGTTCGGCCTGGTCGTGCCCGGTAATATCCAGGCGGCGATCATTGCCCTGGGCCTCAATGAAGGGGCGTACATGGCCGAGATCATCCGCGCCGGCATCGGTGCGGTGGACAAGGGCCAGTATGAAGCCGGGCGCTCCCTGGGCATGCCGTTCGCCAAGCTGATGCGCCGCATCGTGTTGCCTCAGGCGTTCCGGGTGATCGTGCCGCCGCTGGGCAACGAGTTCAATGTGATGCTCAAGAACACCACCCTGGTCAGTGTGATTGGCGTGCAAGAGTTGCTGCTCAGCACCCAGATGATCACCTCGGCGACCTTTCGCGTATTCGAGCTGTATCTGGTGGTCGCGCTCTACTTCTTGACGCTGACGACCCTGTGGGGCTTTTTCCAGCGCTGGCTGGAGACGCGTTTCAGCCAGTCCGATCGGCCTGCCGCACCGCCGCCGGCATCCAGCCGCATGTTCGGCCGCAGCACCCTGAAATTGCTGAGGGGACGTTAACCATGGCGCACCAAAGTGAAGAACTGATCATCGAAGCCCTGGATATCCACAAATCGTTCGGCACGCTGCAGATTCTCAAGGGGATTTCGCTGCAGGTGCGACGCGGCGAGGTGGTGGTGCTGATTGGCGCCTCCGGTTCCGGCAAGACCACTTTTATCCGCTGCATCAACCTGCTGGAAGACATCCAGGCTGGACGCATCCGCGTCAACGGCCGCGCCATGGGTTATCGCGAGCGCAGCGACGGCAGCCTGGTGCGCGATTCGGAGCGCAACATTGCCCGGCAACGTCGCGACATCGGCATGGTGTTCCAGCGCTTCAACCTGTTCCCCCATATGACTGCCCTGGAAAACATCATCGAAGCCCCGATCCAGGTGCTCGGCGTACCGCGTGCCGAGGCGCTGGAACAGGCTCATGGCTTGCTGGCACGGGTCGGGCTGGCGGACAAGGCCAGCCATTACCCATCGATGCTTTCCGGTGGCCAGCAGCAACGGGTCGCGATTGCCCGTGCCCTGGCAATGAAACCCCAGGCCATGTTGTTCGACGAACCCACCAGCGCGCTCGACCCGGAAACCGTCGGCGAAGTCCTGCAGGTCATGAAGACGCTGGCCGAAGAGGGCATGACCATGGTGGTGGTCACCCATGAAATGGGCTTTGCCCGTGAAGTGGCCGACCGTGTGGTGGTGCTCGATCAGGGGGAGCTCATCGAACAAGGCCCGCCGGAGCAGATTTTCAGCCACCCCAGCCACCCGCGTACCCGGGCCTTTCTCAGCCGCGTGTTATGACCCTTGCAAGGAAAATCACCATGCGTTTATCGCGTTTGTTTGCTGCTCTGTGCTGTGCCGCCCTTGTCCCCGTGACCCAGGCCGCCGAGTCGGTGGTGAAGGTCTATAACTGGTCCGATTACATCGGCCCCGACACCGTGAAGAACTTTGAGAAAGACAGCGGCATCAAGGTGCAGTACGACATTTTCGACACCAACGAAATGCTCGAAGCCAAGTTGCTTTCCGGGCACTCGGGGTATGACGTGGTCGTGCCGTCCAGCCAGTTCCTGTCCAAGCAGATTCGCGCCGGCGCCTACCAGCCGCTGCAACGCGCGCTGCTGGATAACTGGAAGCACCTCGACCCGCGCCTGATGCAACGCCTGGAAGCCGCCGACCCCGGCAACCGCTACGCCGTGCCGTATATGTGGGGCACCGTGGGCATCGGCTACAACGCAGAAAAAGTGCGCGCCGTGCTGGGCAAGGACGTGGTGCTGGACTCGTGGTCGATGGTCTTCGAGCCTGGCAACCTGGCCAAGCTGAAAAGTTGCGGCGTGGCCTTCCTCGATGCGCCGGTGAAGATCATTCCCCAGGTCATGCTCTACCTGGGCCTGGACCCCAACAGCGTCAAGCCCGACGACTACAAGCAAGCCTCCAAACGCCTGATGGCGCTGCGGCCGTCGGTGACCTACTTCAACTCGTCGAAATACACCGCTGACCTGGCCAACGGCGATATCTGCGTGGCCGTCGGTTATTCCGGCGACGTGATGCAGGCTCAGAGCCGGGCCAAGGACGCCGGTAAAAATATCGACATTCGCTACCTGATGCCCAAGGAAGGCGTGAACCTGTGGTTCGACATGCTGGCGATTCCCAAGGACGCCGGTAACACAGCCAATGCCCACGCCCTGATCAACTACCTGCTGCGTCCCGACGTGATCGCGCCGATCAGCGACTACGTCGGCTACGCCAACCCGAACAAGGACGCCACGCCGCTGATGGACCCCAAGGTCAGCGGTAACCCGGGGATCTACCCCGGCGATGACGTCATCAGCCACACCTTTGTCTCCGCCGACCTGCCGGAAAACATCCAGCGCCTGATGACCCGGGAATGGAACCGGATCAAATCCGGCCAATAAATCGAAGAGCCTTTGCTATGTTGAAATTTTCTGCTCACGAGTACCCCTATCCATCGCAACGCCAGTGCGTGTTCGCGCGTCGCGGCATGGTCGCCGCATCCCAGCCCCTGGCCGCCCAGGCGGGTATCGAGATCATGCAAAAGGGCGGCAATGCCATCGACGCGGCGATTGCCACGGCGGCGGCGCTCACGGTGGTGGAGCCCACCGGCTGCGGCCTGGGCGGCGATGCCTTTGCCTTGGTGTGGTGCAAGGGCCAGTTGCACGGCCTGAACGGCAACGGCCACGCGCCGGCCGCCTTGAGTATCGACGCGGTCAAGGCCGCGGGGCACGATCGGATGCCGCTGTACGGCTGGACCCCGGTCACCGTGCCCGGCTGCCCGTCGGCCTGGGCGGAGCTGTCGCAACGCTTCGGCAAGCTGCCGTTTGCCGAGCTGCTGCAACCGGCCATCAGCCTGGCGCGTGATGGTTTCCCGCTGTCGCCGGTGGTTGCCCATCAATGGCAGATCGCGCTGGATGAATTCACCCCCCATCGCGACCCGGTGCTGGACGCCTGGTTCGATACCTTCCTGATCGACGGCCGCGCGCCTCGGGCAGGGGAGATCTTCCGCAACCCGGCCCAGGCGCGCACCCTGGAAGAACTCGCCACCAGCCGTTGCGAAAGCCTGTATCGCGGCGCCCTGGCCGCACGCCTGGATGCCCATTCGCGGGCCAGCGGTGGCTACTTGCGCGCCAGTGATCTCAAGGATTACCGCGCGCAGTGGGTGGACCCGATCCACATCAACTACCGTGGCGTGGACGTGTGGGAAATCCCACCGAGCGGCCAGGGCATGGTGGCGCTGATGGCGCTGAAAATCCTCGAAGGCTTCACCTTTGATCACCGCGACAGCCAACAGACCTGGCACCGCCAGCTCGAGGCGATGAAGCTCGCCTACAGCGACGGCCTGCACTACATCACCGACCCTCTGCATATGCGCGTGGCAGTCGCCGACCTGCTCAGCGACGACTACAGCACGCGCCGCCGCGCGCAGATCGGCGAACAGGCACAGCCGCCCAAACCCGGTGACCCGCACGCCAGCGGCACGGTGTACCTGGCCACGGCGGACGCTGAAGGCAATATGGTCTCGTTCATCCAGAGCAACTACCACGGCTTCGGCTCCGGCGTGGTGCTGCCCGACAGTGGCATTGCGCTGCAGAACCGTGGGCAGGAATTCAGCCTCGACCCGACCCACGCCAACTGCCTGGCCGCGGGCAAGAAAACCTTCCACACCATCATCCCCGGCTTCCTCACCAAGGATGGCCAAGCCCTTGGCCCGTTCGGCGTGATGGGCGGCTATATGCAGCCCCAGGGCCACGTGCAGATGGTGATGAACCTGGTGGACTTCGGCCTCAACCCCCAGGCCGCGCTGGATGCGCCACGCTGGCAATGGCTGGGCGACATGAAGGTCGGCATCGAGCAGGGCGCCTCCCGTGACCTGGCCAATGCCCTGGCCCGGCGTGGGCATGACGTGCAGATCGCCAGCGACCTGACCGACTACGGGCGTGGGCAAATCATCCTGCGCGACCCGGTCAGCGGGGTGCTCTGCGCAGGCACTGAACCGCGGGCGGACTCCCATATTGCCGTGTGGTAACCGCCTGGCGCAGCCCTCGTCTGAGCATGTCACGGCGACTCGTAGCGGGTCGTCGAGGCTTTCCTATGGCACGGGCTTTCGGCCCAGATTGCCCGGCAGCGGCATCCTCCGCAGCCGGCAATCCGCTGGGATTCAAAGGCGGTGGAATTAGCGTTTCTTGATAAAAAGTTTTATTGACTAAAATAAAATATCGGGTAATTATTTCCCTGCATCTGCTTTCATGCAGAGTCATCTTCAGGGTTATCCCGATGAGTCATACACCCCCGTCTTTTCTTGCGACTCTTTACATCGAGGCCACTGAGTCGCCCTCGGCCAATCGCATCACCCCCCAGCTGATGCAGGGCTTCCCCGCCGAACCCAAACACCGAGTCACGTGGCACAACTGGATGCGCGCACCCTTCAGCCAGTGGGGCTTCCGTCATCTGGCGCGGCTGCGTCCCACCATCGATGTGGCGGCGGGTCCAGGGCCTGCCGGTCAGCTCAAGGAAGCGCCCAACGCGCTGGATCAGCTGTGTTTCGACAGCGAATGCGGGTTGAGCATCAGTGTTATCGAACACCTTGTCGCCAGCCAGACCGACGCCTTTCTGGTGCTGCAGGGCGACACGGTGTTGTTCGAGCGCTACTTCAACGGTCAGCGTGCGGATGACCGGCACATCATGTTCTCGGTGACCAAGTCGCTGATCGGCACCCTTGGTGAACAGCTGGTTTCCAACGGCACGCTCAAGCCCGAGCTGTCCGTCGCGTACTACGTGCCTGAGCTGGTGGGCAGTGCGTTTGGCGATGCCACGGTGCGTCAGTTGTTCGATATGGCGGTGGGCATCGACTACAGCGAGGTGTATGACGACCCCAGCTCTGAGAGCTCGCAGTATGGTTATGCCTGCGGCTTTCAACCGGCACCGGCGCAGTACGCCCAGTTCGACTCGTTGTACCAGTACTTGCCGTCTCTCAAGAAGCGCGGCAGCCACGGTGGTTTTTTCCATTACGTGACCGCAACCACCGAAGCCTTGGCATGGGTCATGGAACGTGCCTCGGGCAAGGCCTGCAGTCAGATGCTGGAAGAGATCTGGGTTCGCCTGGGATGCGACCGCGATGGTTATTTCATGGCCGATCCCTGGGGCCGTAACGTGGCCGGGGCGGGCTTCAGCGCAACCTTGAGAGACATGGCACGTTTCGGCCGCCTGCTGGCCAACGACGGTCACCAGGACGGCGTTGAGCTGCTGTCGCCCGAGACCGTGGCCCGTATCGCCGCCGGCGCTGATCCTTCGGTCTACGCGCAAAATGCCGAGTTCTCGAGCTGGACGCCGGGTGCGTCCTATCGCAGCCAGTGGTACGTGTTCAACGACCACAGCCAAGCCCTGATGGCTGGGGGCATCCACGGCCAATACCTGTTTATCGACAAGCCGTCCGGCGTGGTGATCGTCAAGCAATCGTCGCTCACCGATGCGGTCAGCCCGTTCGATAACGACAGCGTGCGCATGCTGCGCGCGATCGCCGCGCAACTGAGTCACTGACCCACGCCTAAAAAATAAGAGTTTTGCGTTCTATTCACCTGGCTTGCCCAGGTGTTGGCGGCGCTCTGCGTCGCCATTGACTGCCCTGTAACAACAATAATTCCACAGGAGCTTCTTATGGTTTTCACCAAGCGTTTTTCCCGAGCGCTGTTAGCGCTCGGCTTACCCCTGACCAGTCATGTCGCGTTGGCGGGCTACACCTTTGAGGACGGCGATCTCAAGGGTGAAGTCAATCTCACGGTGGGCGGGGCGACGCTGTTTACCCGTGGCGTCAACTTCGGCAGCGGCCAGGTCGATGCGCGCAACGGCAAAAACGGCGGCGCCAGGATCAACTGGCAAGAGGTCTACGTAAAACCCGGGGTCAAACTCGAGTATGCGCTGCAACCGGACTTCAGCCTGCTGGCGGGCGGTTCCCTGGTGGGCGCGAGCACGTTTGGCGATGGCGATGCGGGGGGCTTCAGCCGTAGCTCCGACGGCAGGGTCGCCGCCGAAGAACTCTACGGCGGTTTCCGCGCCGGCGAATGGAAGTTCACCGCCGGCCGCCAGAACTACATGATCGGTACGGGGTTCATCGTCATGGACGGTAACCTCGACCAATACAAGGATGGCGCCTACTGGCTCGGCCCGCGAACCGCGTTCAAGGATTCGGCGATCCTCGCCTGGGATCATGGCGCGCTGAAGTCCCAGGCCTTCACCTTGCGCACCGATGATGACTTGGGCGATTTCCGCATGACCGGCGTCAACCTCGATTACAACCTCGATGACCAGGTGACGCTCGGCGCCATGGCCATGAAGGTCAATGCCCTTGGCCCCAGGGGCAGCACGCTCCCGCGCCGTCGGGACGGCATGCAGGTGTACAACCTGCGGGCGCTCAACGCCAAGGTGCCCGGCGTACAGGCGCTGACGCTGAATGCCGAGTACGCGCTGGAGCGCGGCAGCGGCGAGGGGGTCGACTACGATGCCAACGCCTGGTACGCCCAGGCCGACTACGCCTTCAGCACCGTGCCGCTGACGCCGATCCTCGGCTACCGTTACGCGAGCTTTTCCGGCGACGACAACCTCACCGACAACCGGCAAAAAGCCTGGGACCCACTGAGCAAAGGCTTCGTCGACTGGAGCACCTGGCTGGTCGGGGACGTGGTCGGCAACTACCTGCTGTTCAACAGCAACGAAAACGTCCAGCAGTTCTCCCTCAAGACCCACCTCAACGAAACCCTGACCCTCGGCGCGATCCACTACCAGTTCTGGCTGGACGAGAAAAACTACATGGGCGCACCGGTCAGCGATCGGCGCTTTGCTGACGAAAGTGTGGTTTTCCTCGACTGGACGCCCACGCCGTCGTTCTATACGTCGCTGTCCTACAACTGGGTCAAGCCACTGGCCGCCGCCAAACAGGTATTCGGCGATGACCAGACGTTCAGTGCGCTGGAACTGTATTTCACCTATCGCTATTAAGTGCCGCGAGCCATCGTGGCCGCGCTGGAGTGTTTGGATCATGAACAGGTTTTTGCGTAATACCTTGCTGGGCACTGTCACTTCGTTGCTGATCAGTGGTTTTTGCCTGGCTGAAGAGCGGACGGTACGGATCTACAATTGGATCGAATACCTGCCGCCCGAAGTGCTCAAGAGCTTCCAGGACGAAACCGGCATTCGTCCGATTTACGATGTGTTCGACAGTTCCGAAACCATGGAGTCCAAGCTGCTGACGGGCAACTCCGGGTATGACGTGGTGTTCCCCGGCACCGCCAACCTGGGGCACTTGATCACCGCCGGAGCGGTGCAGCCACTGGACCGCAAGCAGTTGCCGAACTGGCAGCACCTGGACCCGCAGTTCATGCAATCCCTGGAAGCTGTGGGTGACAACGGCAACCGCTACGCCGCGCCTTACCTGTGGGGCACCACATTGATCGGCTACAACGTCGACAAGGTGCGCAAAGCCCTGGGCCCCGACGTGCAGATGAACAGTTGGGACATCATCTTCAACGAAGAAAACCTCGCCAAGCTCGCCAGCTGCGGGGTCGGCTTCCTCGACGCCGGCAACGAGATCCTGCCGATTGCCTTGCACTACAAGGGCCTCGACCCCAATAGCCAGAAGCGCGAGGACTATGTGCAGGCTCAGGCCGCAATGATGAAGATTCGCCCTTACATCACCTACTTCAACTCGTCGCGCTACGGCATGGACCTGGCCAACGGTGATATCTGTGTGGGCGTGGGCTGGTCCGGCGGTGTCGCGCTGGCCAAGCAATTGGCGGATGCCGCTGGCAAGGGCGTCAAGGTCGAAATGGCATTGCCGAGGGAAGGCGCGCCGATGTGGTCGGATGTGATGATGATCCCGGCCAACGCGCCCGACCTTGCAGAGGCTCATGTGTTCATCAATTACATCCTGCGCCCGGACGTGATTGCGCGCATCAGCAACAAAATCGGCTATCCCAACCCGAACAAGGACGCCACCGCGCTGGTGGACGCCAGCATCCGTAACAACCCCAACATGTATGTGCCGGAGCCCGCGCGCAAGACCCTGTTCGCCCTGGAGCCGATCCCGGCTGCGGTGGAACGCATCCGTACCCGCACCTGGACCGCCATCAAGAGCAACCGCTGATCAGTGTGGCCCGGTGCGTGCGCGCCGGGCTTGGAGCTTGCCATGACTGAACGGATGGACATTGCCCCCAACTTGCAGCGGGTGCTGACCCTTCGCGTCGCGATAGGGCCGGGTGTGATGCTGGGCGACAGCATTGAAGGCCTGCGCTGCAATTACCCGATTGTGGGCGGGGATTTCGACGGGGTCGGCATCAGCGGCCAGGTCCTGGTGGGCGGAGAAGATTGCTTTCTTTTGCGCCCGGATGGCGTCGGTCAACTGGATGCCCGCTACAGCTTGAGGACCGACGAAGGTGAGGTGATCAACATCCGTAACCTGGGGGTGCTGAGCATGACCGAGTATGGGCGCCAGTTGGAGCGCGACGGCCAATGGCCGATTCCTGAGACGGAGTACCGCTGCACCTGCACGCCGGTGTTCCAGGTGCCCAAGGGGCGGCTGGACTGGCTCACCCGTTCAAGTTTTATCGGCCTGGTGCATTACCCGGGCGCCGACCAGGTGGTGATTCGTTGCTATCGCTTTTACTGAGCCCCGACCCTGAAAGCTTTCAGGCCTGCATTCCGTAGAACAGCAACTCGGTGATACGCCGGACCTGGGTAGAGTGCGCGTCGATATCCGGGTGTTCCTGGTTCACCAGCCGGAACAGTTGCAGGTGCGAATAGTCGTTCAGCAGGAACGCGGCCAACTCCACATCGAGTTGCGGGCGCAGCTTGCCGGCCCGTTGCAGTTCGCGCAGCAGCTCGCTGATTTCGGCCCTGAGCGCATCGTTCATGGCCCGATAACCTTCGGGCAGTTCATTGCTGCCACCGAACAGGATCAATGGCAGCAGTTCGCGCCACAGGCTGGGGTGCATGACTTCCAAGGCATAACCCGTCAGCAGCCGTTCCAGGTAGCACAGCGCCTCGACCGGATCCTCTATTTCCCGGATCAGGCTGCGCGTGTCAGTGATGGCGCGTTGATCGGCGTGGTGCAGGATTTCCAGGATGATTTCCTGCTTGTTGCCGAAGTACTTGAACACCGTGGGCGGCGACACCCCGGCCTGGCTGGCGATCTGTTCGATGGTGGTGTTCTGGAAACCCTGGCGCTCGAACAGTTCGATCGCCGCCTTGCTAATGGCTTGCCGGCGTTCGGCTTTCTGACGTTCACGCAGTCCGCTCACGGGAGGTCCTTGTCACGAGTAAAAAGAGGGGCACCAGGCGCTTGTCGGCCCGGTATCCCTGCAAAATACTTAATTGGGTAAAGCTTTTAAAGCTCTAATTGCCATTCAAGGCGCCTGCCGCCGATGTTTCTTCAGGCGGTAGGCAAATTGCGCCCGGCTCAGTCCCACGAGCCTGGCCGCAGCGGCCAGGTTGCCTGAGTTCTGTTGCAGCGCCTCATTGATCAGGCGCGATTCCAGGCCCTCGATGGAAAACCCCTGTTCCAGTTGGCCAAGCGTATCCAACAGTGCAGGGCGGGGCACTTGCCCGGTGTTTGACAGGCTGCCGTGATCGTCCAGGCCGTAGGGATCGGCCGGCATTGGTTCGTTGCGAAACAGGTGCACCAGGTCGATGGCCTGGCCTTCGTTACTGGCGATCAGGCCGCGCTCGATCAGGTTTTGCAGCTCGCGCACATTGCCCGCGAAGTCGTAGCGCAGCAACACCTTCAGGGCGCGCATGGTCAGGCCCACGGGGGTGCGCGCATATTCCTGGCAGAAGCGCGTCAGGAACGCGTTGATCAACAGCGGGATGTCGTCGCGGCGTTCCCGCAGGGGCGGCAGGGCGATGGGGTAGACATTCAGCCGGTAGAACAGGTCTTCGCGAAACGTGCCGTCAGCGACGGCTTTGCGCAGGTCCAGGTTGGTAGCGGCGACCACCCGCACATCCACCTTGATGCCGCGCACGCCGCCGACCCGTTCGATCTCGCGCTCCTGCAAGGCCCGCAGCAGTTTGCTTTGCCCGGTCAGGCTGAGGCTGGTGATTTCATCCAGAAACAGTGTCCCGCCCTGGGCTCGCTCGAAACGTCCGGGACGTGAGTGTGTCGCGCCGGTATACGCCCCACGTTCGACACCGAAGAGTTCGGCTTCGATCAGGTTATCCGGGATGGCCGCGCAATTGAGCGCCACGAACGGGCTGTCACGGCGACAGCTGAGCTGGTGCAACTGGCGTGCGAACATCTCCTTACCCACCCCTGACTCACCGCTGATCAGCACGGTGGCGGGCGTCAGCGCGACGCGCTGCAGGGCCTGCATCGCGGCATTGAACGCGGCACTGGCGCCCACCAACGGCGGTGGCTGGCTGCCGCTGGCACGGTTGCCCATTGCGCTATCGAGCGTAGGGGCGGCGGCGGGGCGGCTGACGGTCTGGGACACATTCAGGTAGCGCAGGTCCTGCTCGACGTCGCCCCATTGCTCGGCCGTCTTGCCGATCACCCGGCAACTTCGGTGGCCCATGCCGCGGCACTCCACTTCGCGGAAAATCACCATTTGCCCGAAAAGGCCACTGACGAAACCGATGGCATAGCCCGTTTCTGTCCAGCACACCGGATCCTGACCGATGCCATAGGCACCTACATGTTCGTCGGCTTCGCACGAGTGGTGCCAGAGAAATTCGCCTTCGTAGAAGCCTGAGTCGGCGTCGAACTTGAAGTGCAGGGGCTCGACCTTGGTCATGCCTTCCAGGGTGTGCAGATGTGTGCCGGCGCGAAACACGGCTGCGGCATCCGCCTGTGGCCAGCGTTCGCGGATCAGCCGGGCATCCCGCGCACCGGACGCGTAGCCGGCACGGGTGAACAGGCCGCGCGCCTGTTCCAGCCCCAGGCGCTCGATGACCTCCCTGCGCAGGGCGCCAAACGACGAGCTGTGCAGCAACAACATACGTTGATCGTTGAGCCAGATCCGCCCGTCTTCGGGAGAAAAGAACAGGCAGTCGGTCAGTTCCGCCGGCGTCGGTGAACTGCTGTCGCTGAGTTGGCGGCTATCGCCCCTCGGATGGTAAGACGCGGTGGCCACCCGGTCGTCGGGCAGCGCGCTGTGGGGATTAGTCATTGTTATGCCCCTGCAAAGCGAGTGAACGATATGAGCAACTGCGAAGATAGTTATTAAACATAACCTTATCAATTGAACAAGTGCCAGCGGCCTGGTTTTTACCGCCGCGCTGCGGGGTGTCCATGGGCCGTGCGTGGCAACCCTTGGTCCAGAGCCTTCGGCGCGTTATGTCAGCGCCAGGGTGTGCAAGCGGCACAGCCTTTGCTCAAGGCTTGATGCGGCGTTTGCACAGTGTGCAGGCGATGACAATTACAAGAACCGGGAGTTGCCATGTCAGTGTCTGAAACCACCCATTTTCTACAGCGGGCCCTTGAGTCCGAATGCCTGTTCAACGGCGATTGGAGACCCGCTTCGGGAGCCCTGAGCGCGGTGATCGAACCGGCCACCGGCGAGCCGTTGATGCAGTGCGCCATGGCCAACCCGGCCGATATCGCCATCGCTTGCCGGAGTGCGGCCCTGGCGCAGCCGGCATGGGCCGCCCTCGGCCCACGGGAACGCGCCGAGGTGTTTCGCAAGGCGGCGGACCTGGCTCAGCAGGCCTTTGCCGAACTGGCGCTGTACGTCGCGCGGGAAACCGGCGGCGCGCTGTTCAAGGGCGAACACGAGGTGCGCGAGGCCATTGTGCTGCTGCATCAGGCGGCGGGGCTGTTGTCCCAACCCCATGGGCTGGTGCTGCCCAGTGCGGCCGGTCGCCTGTCTTACGCCCGGCGTCAGCCCCATGGCGTGGTCGGGGTGATTTCACCGTTCAATTTCCCCCTGGTGCTGTCGCTGCGCTCGGTGGCGCCGGCCCTGGCTGCGGGGAATGCGGTGGTGCTCAAGCCCGATCCACAGACGCCGGTCAGCGGTGGTTTTATCATCGCCCGGCTGTTTGAAGAGGCGGGTTTGCCCAAGGGGCTGTTGCACGTATTGCCCGGTGCCGCGCCGGCGGGTGAAGCGCTGTGCCGCGACCCGAATGTGCGGATGATCGCGTTCACCGGTTCCACGGCGGCCGGGCGCAAAGTCGCCGAGGTGGCCGGGCGGCATCTGAAAAAGGTCGCGCTGGAACTGGGCGGCAAAAACCCCCTGATCGTTCTTGAAGACGCTGATCTGGACCTGGCCGCGAGCAACGCAGCCTGGGGCGCCTGGCTGCACCAGGGGCAGATCTGCATGGCGACCGGCTTGATTCTCGCCCATGAATCCATCGCCGAACGCCTCACGCGCAAGTTGGTGGACAAGGCCCGGGCACTGACCGTGGGCAATGCCGCGCGAGGTGAAGCCGCACTCGGTCCGTTGATCAATCAACGGCAATTGCAGCGCGTGCACGAGATTGTCAGCGACAGCCTGCAGGCCGGCGCGCGGTTGGAGGCGGGCGGCGAATACGACCGGTTGTTCTACCAGCCCACCGTACTCAGTGGTGTGCGTCCAGGCATGCGCGCCTTCGAGGATGAAATTTTCGGCCCGGTGGCGACGGTCGTCAGTTTTACCACCGACGAGGAGGCCATCGAACTGGCCAACCGCACCGAGTACGGCCTCTCGGCGGCCATCATCTCGCCGTCGGTCGGGCGCGCCATGGCCATCGGCGAGCGGCTCGACTGCGGCCTGCTGCACATCAACGACCAGACCGTGGCCGACGAATGCATCAACCCTTTCGGTGGGCGCGGTGCCTCCGGCAATGGCGGCAGCGTGGGCGGGCCGGCCGACTGGGACGAATACAGCCAGTGGCAATGGGTCACGGTGAAAAATACGCCGCCGACCTATCCCTTCTAAGCCCCGGCCCATGGGGTTGAAACACGCATGCCTATACAAAAACAAGAGGGCTTGAACATGAACCTGCACAACAAAACCTTGATCGTCACCGGTGTCGCTTCCGGCATTGGCGCCGAGCTGGCACGGCTCGCGCGTTTCCAGGGGGCGACGGTGATCGGTGTCGATCGCCATGCACCGCAACTGACCCTGGATGGCTTCTTCCAGGCCGACCTGGGCGATCCGGCCAGCATCGATGCGCTGGTGACGCGCCTGCCGGCGCGCGTCGATGGGCTGTGCAACATCGCCGGCGTGCCCGGTACGGCGCCGGTGCAAACGGTGGCCGAGGTCAATTACCTGGGGTTGCGGCATCTCACCCAAACGCTGCTGCCACGCATGCCGGCGGGCGGCAGCATCGTCAATGTCGCCTCGGTCCTCGGTGCGCAATGGCCGCAACGCCTGGAACTGCACAAGGCCCTGGCCGCGACGCACAGCTTCGAGGCCGGGCAGCAGTGGCTGGCGGCCAATCCGGTGGAGCAGGCCAGCTGTTACCAGTACTTCAAGGAAGCGCTGATCGTGTGGAGCTTCCAGCAATCCCAGGGCTGGTTTCGTGATCACTCGGTACGTATCAACTGCGTCGCGCCGGGGCCGGTGTTCACCCCGATTCTCGGCGATTTCGTCAGCATGCTCGGGCCGGAGCGGGTGGCCGCGGACAACCAGCGCATGACCCGCCCGGCCCTGGCCGATGAGGTGGCCGCGGTGATCGCCTTCCTCTGCTCGGACGCTGCGCGCTGGGTCAACGGGGTCAACCTGCCGGTGGATGGTGGGTTGGCGGCGACCTACGTGTAAAGGTTGTAACGGCGGTAAACCCCGGTGCGGATCCACCGTGCCGGGGGTCTTGAACAACAACAAAAATACAGGACATACAAGATGCTCAAGCCTATCTTGCGGGCGGTTGCGGCCATGACTTTTGTCGCACTGACATCGACTGCACACGCTTACGATTTGCCCGGACTCAACCTGGGCAGCACCAGTTTCTACGACGGCTCACCTGCGCCGGCCGGCCCGGGCTGGTACCTGGAGGAATACCTGACGTACTCCCGGGCCAGCCGCTTCAATGATGCCAACGGCCACAAGCTGGCATTGCCCAAGCAGGACCTGGAGGTGGTGGCGCCTACCACCCAGATCATCTACCTCGGCCAACCCCTGGCCAATGGTGCGATGCCGGGGTTCACCCTGATCAACACCTCCCTGGCCCACGTGGATGTCGACGATGGGTTGAACAATGCGGCGCTGAGTTCGCGGGCTGGCTTTGGTGATGTGATTGTGGGGCCCTTCCTGCAACTGCCGACCCTGAGCCGCGCCGATGGCAGCCCACTGCTGACCCAACGTGTCGAAGCCGATATCTCGGTGCCGGTGGGGGCCTATGACCGCAAGCGCTCGATCAACCCCGGCAGCAATTTCTGGTCATTCAACCCGTATTACGCGGCGACGTACTGGTTCAACCCGCAGTGGTCGGCGAGCGGGCGTTTCATGTACCTGTGGAATGGCAAGAATGATGACCCGCAGGCCGGCTTTGGGGATGTTTCCGATACCCAGGCCGGCCAGGCGTTGCATGCCAACCTGACGCTGCAATATGCCTTGAGCCAGCAACTGAGCGTGGGGGTGAACGGCTACTGGTTGAAGCAGATCACCGACACCAAGGTCGATGGGCACGCCGTGAGCGGGCGTCGGGAGAAGGTCTGGGCCGTGGGCCCAGGCCTGGTCTATGCCTTCAACAAGGAGAACGTGCTATCGGTGAACGCTTACTTCGAGCAGCAGGCTGAGAACCGTACGCAGGGCAACAAGCTGGTGCTCAACTGGCTGCACAAGTTCTAGGCCTTGGTGTGCCCGGCCGCTGCCGGGGTGGGCAGGTTCAGTGGCGCCGTACGCACCATCACACTGATGATGGTCAGTGCGGCGATCACTACGCCGGGGGAGGTCGCCAGCAGTACCCCGGCGGTGCCGGCGCCAGCGGCGAGCAGTTGCCCGGCCGCCAGCGGCCCGGCTACCGAACCCAGGCGGCCGACGGCCACCGCTGCACCGACACCGGTGGCACGCACCGAGGTGGGGTAGGAGGGCGGTGCCGACGCGTACAGCACCAACTGCGCGGCCATGACGAACAGGCCGGCGGCAAACCCGGCAATGGCCATGGGCACGATGCCCACCGACAACCCGACCCCTGCCAACGCCGCCAGCAACCCGGCATACACGGACAGCACCACTTTGACGGCGTTGCACCGGTCCAGCAGCACGCCACCGAGCAGCGAACCCAGGGCGCCGCCGATATTGAAGAGCATCTGCACCATGCCCGCCTGGGGTTTGCTGAAACCTTGCTCCAGCAACAGCGACGGCAGCCAGTTCAGCAGCATGTACATCACGGTCAGGGTGAAGAAGTAGCTGAGCCACAAGGCCAGTGTGGTGCGGGCGCGACCTTCGCCGAACAGCGCCTGGCCGGTGGAGGGGCGGGCGCCGGGGGTGTTGTCGCGCTGTTGGCGAAAGGCGGTGGATTCAGGCAGCAACAGGATCATCAACGGCACGGCGAGCAAGGGGGCCAGGCCGCCGATGATGAAGGTGGTCTGCCAGTGTTCACTGGAAAACATCGCCACCACGGCCGCCAATGCGCCCCCCAACGGTACGCCGCAGTACATGACGCTGATGGCGGTACCACGGTTGCGTTCGCTGACCGCTTCGGCGCACAGCGCGATCAGGTTGGGCAGCGCGGCGCCCAGCCCCAGGCCGGTGAGAAAACGCACCAACAGCAGGTTCGGGTAGCTTTCCACAAACGCAGTGCTCAGGGAGAACAGGCCGAACAGCAGCACGGCGATCACCAGGATTTTCTTGCGCCCGATGCGGTCAGCGACCCAACCACCGAAGAACGCCCCCGGCAGCAGGCCAATGATCCCGATGCTGAATACCCAGCCGAGCATCTTCGGGTCCAGGGCAAAACTCTGGCGCAATCCTGCGGCAGCGGTTCCGGCGGCCTGCAGATCGAACCCCTCGATCAGCGCAACGATAAAGCACAACGCGATAGTCAGCGTCGAACGACGCGATGGACTGTCCATGGGCAAACCTCATTGTTTTTGTTGTGGTGGCAAGCACGAATGGCTGCTGGTGATTAAGATAACAAAGATAACTAAAAAATGAATGGCGGATGAAAATTGCCAAAATAAATAAATAAGTACTTTAAATACAGGTAGTTGTGGTTCGTATCTGTGATCGACTTAAAAATAGATATCTTTATTAATGTTCGATTATCGGTCATTCGCAGTTGACGAGCAGCGTCGGCTGTTTCCATTCTTTGTTCGCCAAGCCCAGTGGGCCGAGCCTGTGCCACCCCAAAAACAACAACAAAAAATGGACAACGAACATGCCAGAACTCCCTATGGAAGACGCTGTAGCCGTCGCCCGTGTGCCGAACAACCCTGCGTGCCTGCTCATGGCGTTGCTGGCCTTGAGCGTGCTGCCCACCCCGCTTTGGGCGGCAGGCTTTGTCGACGACAGCCACGGCACGTTGACCCTGCGCAATTACTACCTGGACCGCGACTACAAGGACGACGGTGCGAAGACCGCCGCGCGGGAATGGGCCCAGGCATTTATCGTCAACCTGGAGTCGGGATATACCCCAGGCCCGCTGGGTTTTGGCCTGGATGTCCGCGGTCTGATGGGGGTCAAGCTCGACTCGTCGCCGGACCGCAGCGGCACCGAGTTGTTGCCGGTGTCGGCCAGTGATAAGCGTGCCGCCGATGAATACTCGCGCCTGGCACCGACCGCCAAGTTGCGGTTTGCACAAACCACCGTAAAGACCGGCGACGTATCGATCTTCCTGCCGTTCGCCTTTGCCAGCCCCTCGCGCCTGTTGCCGCAAACCTTTCGCGGCACCACCTTGAGCTCCAAGGACATCGATGGCCTGACCCTCAATACCGGCTACATCGACCGCATCAACAAGCGCGATTCCACCGACTACCAGGCCATGACCATCGCCTCGCCCAACCGGCGTTTCAACCCCACCGCCACCACCTCGCACCTGGCGTACGTGGGCGGTGATTACCAGGTCAACAAAGACCTCAGCCTGCGCGTCTATCACTCGCAAATCGCGGACCTCTACCAGCAGGACACCCTGGCGCTGCTGCACAATCTGCCCGTGGGCGATGGCGTGCTCACCAGCGACCTGCGCAGTTTCTTCAGTCGCGAGGACGGCAGCGCCAAGGCGGGCAACGTGGATAACCGCAACCTCTCGGCGTTATTCGGCTACCGCCTGGGCGGTCACCGATTCAGCCTGGGCTACATGCATTCCAGTGGGCAGACGGCCACGCCCTATATCTCCGGCACCGAGCTGATGGGCATGAGTGAGCTGACCATGAGTTCGGACTTTCTCAATGCCAAGGAGCGCACGTGGCAAGCGATCTACGACTATGACTTCGCGGCATCGGGCCTGCCTGGGCTGAAGAGCCGGCTGCGGTATGTGCGTGGCGACAACATCGAACTGGCAGCGTTCAACGCCGAGGATCGCAAGGAGCGCGAGTTCCAGATGGAGCTGGGCTATGTGATCCAGAGCGGCCCGCTGAAGAACGTCGGGTTGATGGCGCGCAAGTCGATCTACCGCAATGACTTCCCAGGCGGCGCGGCCTTTCGCGATGAAAACCAGACCCGGTTCCTGGTGCTCTACACCGTGGCGCTCTGGTAAGCCGGTCAGTCCTGATAGACCTTCTTCAGCAAGCGCAGCAGCTCTTCACGTTCCTGGCCGTCGAGGGCGGCCGTGGCGTCGAGGTCGCTCTGGGCGGCAATGTCCTTGAGCTCCTTGAGCAGGGTTTCGCCGGTCTTGCTGAGGAAGATCCCGTAGGAACGCTTGTCCGGCTTGCAACGCACTCGCACCGCGAGCGCACGGCTTTCCAGCTTGTTCAGCAACGGCACCACCTGGGGCGGCTCGATGGCCAGGGCGCGAGCCAGGTCGGCCTGCATCAGGCCAGGGTTCTGCTCGATGATTGCCAGGGCCGAGAACTGGGCGGGGCGCAGGTCGTGGTCGGAAAGACGGCCAATCAGGTTCTGGAACAACTTGAGCTGGGCGCGACGCATGGCGTAACCGATCAGGTCGTCCAGGGCCGAATCCATTGGCACGCGTGCCTCGTTGGGATCAGGCAGGGCCTGGCTGGCGTCGGCGAGGTTGGAAGGCTTGGCCATTAACAGTGCAATCCTCAGAAGGTGGAGGTTAAGAAGGCTATCTAGTTTGCCGAGGTTGGAGCGCCATGGCTATGCCGGCTTTTCATAACGCCCGCACAGCGTAGGTTTTACAGCGAAAAAATATTGGTTATGCGGATTAATAGTTAATTGACATAACTATATTTGCGGTTTAATTTCGAATCATCTTCAAACCCAGAACAAGAGCGTACCGCCATGAGCAATTACGAAGGCCGTTGGACCACCGTCAAGGTTGAGATCGAAGAAGGCATTGCCTGGGTCATTCTCAATCGTCCGGAAAAGCGCAACGCCATGAGCCCGACCCTGAACCGGGAAATGATCGACGTGCTGGAAACCCTCGAGCAGGACCCTGCCGCCGGCGTGCTGGTGTTGACCGGTGCCGGCGAAGCCTGGACCGCTGGCATGGACCTCAAGGAGTACTTTCGCGAGGTGGACGCCGGCCCGGAAATCCTCCAGGAGAAAATCCGCCGCGAAGCCTCGCAATGGCAATGGAAATTGCTGCGCATGTACGCCAAGCCCACCATCGCCATGGTCAATGGCTGGTGCTTCGGTGGCGGCTTCAGCCCACTGGTGGCCTGCGACCTGGCGATCTGCGCCGACGAAGCCACTTTCGGCCTCTCGGAAATCAACTGGGGTATCCCACCGGGCAACCTGGTGAGCAAAGCCATGGCCGATACCGTGGGCCATCGCCAATCGCTGTACTACATCATGACCGGCAAGACGTTTGGCGGGCAGAAAGCCGCCGAAATGGGCCTGGTCAACGAAAGCGTGCCCCTGGCCCAACTGCGCGAAGTGACCATTGAACTGGCGCGCAACCTGCTGGAGAAAAACCCGGTGGTGCTGCGTGCCGCCAAGCATGGCTTCAAGCGCTGCCGCGAACTGACCTGGGAGCAGAACGAGGATTACCTCTACGCCAAGCTCGATCAGTCGCGCCTGCTCGACACCGAAGGCGGCCGCGAGCAGGGCATGAAGCAGTTCCTTGACGACAAGAGCATCAAGCCTGGCCTGCAGGCGTATAAACGCTGAAGGGCGCGGCCATCTGGCCGCGCCGTTGTACCCTGCTTGAACGTATTCCCGATAAAGACAATAAAGAGGAATCACCATGCTGGACGTGCCCCTGTTGATCGGCGGCCAGGCGTGCCCCGCCCGTGACGGTCGAACCTTCGAACGCCGCAACCCGGTGACCGGTGAAGTGGTCTCGCGGGTTGCCGCCGCGACCCTGGAAGATGCCGATGCCGCCGTAGCGGCCGCTCACGCCGCGTTCCCCGCGTGGGCGGCGCTGGCGCCCAACGAACGCCGCACCCGCTTGCTCAAGGCTGCCGAGCAATTGCAGGCGCGCAGCGCCGAATTCATTGCCGCCGCCGGCGAGACCGGCGCCATGGCCAACTGGTATGGCTTCAACGTGCGCCTGGCGGCCAACATGCTGCGCGAAGCCGCGTCGATGACCACCCAGATCACCGGTGAGGTGATCCCCTCCGATGTGCCCGGCAGCTTCGCCATGGCCTTGCGTCAGCCGTGCGGCGTGGTGCTGGGCATTGCGCCGTGGAATGCCCCGGTGATCCTCGCCACCCGTGCCATCGCCATGCCGCTGGCCTGCGGCAATACCGTGGTGCTCAAGGCCTCGGAGCTGAGCCCGGCAGTGCACCGCCTGATCGGCCAGGTGTTGCAGGATGCCGGCCTGGGTGACGGCGTGGTCAACGTCATCAGCAATGCCCCGGCGGATGCCGCGGCGATTGTCGCGCGGCTGATCGCCAACCCGGCCGTGCGCCGGGTCAACTTTACCGGTTCGACCCATGTGGGGCGGATTGTCGGCGAGCTCTCGGCGCGTCACCTCAAGCCGGCTTTGCTGGAGTTGGGTGGCAAGGCGCCGTTGCTGGTGCTCGACGACGCCGACCTCGACGCTGCGGTCGCGGCGGCGGCCTTTGGGGCTTATTTCAACCAGGGCCAGATTTGCATGTCCACCGAACGCCTGATTGTCGATGCCAAGGTCGCCGATGCGTTCACCGCCAAGCTGGCGGCCAAGGTCGCGACCCTGCGCGCGGGTGACCCCGCTGCGCCGGATTCGGTACTGGGTTCGCTGGTGGACGCCAGCGCCGGCACACGCATCAAGGCGCTGATCGACGATGCCCTGGCCAAGGGCGCACGCCTGGTGACGGGCGGCCAGCTGGAGGGCAGCATCCTGCAGCCGACCCTGATCGATGGCGTTACCGAACACATGCGCTTGTACCGCGAAGAATCCTTCGGCCCGGTGGCGGTGCTGCTGCGCGGTGACGGTGATGAAGCCTTGCTGCGCCTGGCCAACGATTCCGAGTTCGGCCTTTCGGCGGCGATCTTCAGCCGTGACACCGGGCGTGCACTGGCCCTGGCGCAACGGGTCGAGTCGGGCATTTGCCATATCAACGGCCCGACTGTGCATGACGAGGCGCAGATGCCGTTCGGTGGCGTCAAATCCAGCGGCTACGGCAGCTTTGGCGGCAAGGCCTCGATCGAGCACTTCACGCAATTGCGCTGGGTGACCTTGCAGAACGGGCCACGGCATTACCCGATCTGAACAGGCGTCGCGACATAACAATAACGAGGCGGCTTTGATCCGCCTTGCTGGAGGACACCCTTGTGAGTTCCGAATTCAGACCGCAACCCCAGCCCGCACCGCGCTACCGCGAGGTCTCCATCGGCCACGCACCGGTGGCGGTCACTGAAGAACACGGCGTGCTGCATATGCGCTCCCTGGAGCCCCTGGCCGAGTTGCCAGCGCGCTTGCTCGATCGCCTGGTGCATTGGGCCCAAGTGCGCCCCGAGCAGACATTTATCGCGGCGCGCCAGGCCGGCGCTGATTGGCGCCGGGTCAGCTACCGGGAAATGCTCGACAGCGTGCGCGCGATTGCCCAGGGCCTGTTGAACTATGGGCTCTCGGCGGATAAACCGTTGGCACTGCTGTCGGGCAACGACATCGAGCATTTGCAGGTGGCGCTCGGCGCGATGTACGCCGGCATTCCCTATTGCCCGGTGTCGCCGGCCTATTCGTTGCTGTCCCAGGATTTCGCCAAGCTGCGCCATGTCTGTGGCTTGCTGCAGCCAGGGCTGGTGTTCGTCAGCGACGCGGCGGCTTACCAGCGCGCCATCGACGCCGTCTTGCCGGCCGAGACCCCGCTGATCAGCGTGCGCGGCCATGTGCCTGGACGCACTCAGGTCAGCTTCGCCAGCCTGCTGCAAACGCCGGGCGGCGCCGAGGCCGACGCGGCGTTCCAGGCCACCGGCCCCGACAGCATCGCCAAGTTCCTGTTCACCTCGGGCTCGACCAAATTGCCCAAGGCGGTGATTACCACCCAGCGCATGCTCTGTGCCAACCAGCAAATGCTGTTGCAGACCTTTCCAGTGTTCGGCGAAGAACCGCCAGTGCTGGTGGACTGGCTGCCGTGGAACCACACGTTCGGCGGCAGCCACAACGTCGGCATTGTGCTCTACAACGGCGGCACCTTTTACCTCGATGATGGCAAGCCCACGGCCCAGGGCTTTGCTGAGACCCTGCGCAACCTCAAGGAGGTTTCGCCCACGGCCTATTTGACGGTGCCCAAGGGTTGGGAAGAACTGGTCAACGCCCTGGAACAGGACGCCGAGTTGCGCGAGCGTTTTTTTGCGCGCATGAAACTGTTTTTCTTCGCTGCCGCCGGCCTTTCGCAAAGTGTCTGGGACCGCCTTGACCGCGTGGCCGAGCTGCACTGTGGTGAACGCATCCGCATGATGGCCGGGCTGGGCATGACCGAAGCCGCACCATCCTGCACCTTCACCACCGGGCCACTGTCCATGGCCGGTTATATCGGTTTGCCCGCGCCGGGCTGCGAGGTACGCCTGGTGCCGGTGGACGGCAAGTTCGAAGGGCGCTTTCGCGGGCCGCACATCATGCCGGGGTACTGGCGCGCCCCCCAGCAAACCGCCGAGGTCTTCGACCAGCAGGGTTTTTATTGCTCGGGGGATGCAATCAAGCTGGCCGACCCGAATCAGCCGCAACTGGGGCTGATGTTCGACGGGCGAATTGCCGAGGATTTCAAGCTGTCCTCCGGGGTGTTTGTCAGCGTCGGTCCGTTGCGCAATCGCGCGGTACTCGAAGGCTCGCCCTTGGTGCAGGACCTGGTGGTTGCGGCGCCGGACCGCGAATGCCTGGGCGCCCTGGTATTCCCCCGGCTCTACGAGTGCCGTCGGCTGGCGGGGCTGGACGCGGCCGCCAGCGACGCCGAAGTGCTCGCCAGCGCGCCGGTGCGCCAGTGGTTCGGCGAGTGGCTGCAGCGCCTCAACCGCGAGGCCACCGGCAATGCCAGTCGCCTGGAATGGATTGCCCTGCTCGACGAGCCCGCGTCCATCGACCGTGGGGAAATCACCGACAAAGGCTCGATCAACCAGCGTGCGGTACTGCAATGGCGCGCGGCCAAGGTCGAGGCGTTGTATCGCGGTGAAGACGCGTCGATCCTGCGCGCCGAGCGCCAGCCTTGAACCGCGTCGGGCAGTACTCGGCGTTTGCCGACGTGGCGATTTTCGAGGCAGTGCGCACGCCATGGGTGGACCTGGGCGGAGCACTGTCCCAGGTGTCGCCCATCGACCTTGGGATCAAGGTCGGCCGTGAAGTGCTGGCCCGCGCCGGCATCGACCCCTTGGCAGTGGACAGCGTACTGGCCGGCTCCATGGCCCAGGCCAGCTTCGATGCCTACTTGCTGCCACGGCATATCGGCTTGTACAGCGGTGTGGCGCAAGCGGTCCCGGCACTGGGGGTGCAGCGCATCTGCGCCACCGGTTTCGAGCTGTTGCGCCAGGCCGCTGAACAACTGCGCGACGAGGTGCAACTGGCGTTGTGCGTGGCCGGTGAGTCCATGTCGCGCAACCCGATTGCGGCCTACACCCACCGGGATGGGTTTCGTCTCGGTGGCGAGGTGCAATTCAAGGATTTCCTCTGGGAGGCCCTGTACGACCCGGCCCCGGACCTGGACATGATCGCCACCGCCGACAACCTGGCGCGCCGTTATGGCCTGAGCCGCGAGGCCGTGGACCGTCACGCCTGCGACAGCCATCAGCGTGCCTTGCAGGCGCAACGTAACGGCGCCTGGGCGGAAGAAATCGTCACGGTCGACAACCAGGTGTTCGAGCTTGAGGGGTATCAGCCCAGGGGCATCAGCCTCGCGCGTCGGGCCGGTGCCGTCAGCGTCGACAGCCACCCACGACCCACCGACCTTGCGGCCCTGGCGCGCTTGCGCACCGTGCATCCAGACGGCGTGCAAACCGCCGGCAACAGTTGCGCGGTGGTCGATGGCGCGGCGGCGGCGCTGGTGGGGCGCGCCTCGGCCTGTACGCATCCGCCCCTGGCCCGGCTGCTGGCCAGCGCGGTGGTCGGTGTGGCCCCCGAGTTCATGGGCATCGGCCCGGCACCGGCGATCCGCCTGTTGCTGCAACGCAGCGGGTTGAACCTGGGCGACATCGACCGCTTCGAGATCAACGAAGCTCAGGCCGCCCAAGTACTGGCGGTGGCCCATGAACTGGAGCTGGACAGCACCCGCCTCAACGTCCAGGGCGGCTCGCTTGCGCTGGGGCATCCACTGGCCGCCACCGGCCTGCGCCTGGTGATGACCCTGGCCCGGCAACTGCGCCAGCACAACCTGCGCTACGGGATTGCCTCGGCGTGTGTGGGCGGCGGGCAGGGCATGGCGTTGCTGATCGAGAACCCTACCTATCGCGCTTGAGTGCGCGATTTTTTTTGTCGATGAGGTGTCCCGATGTGGAGCTATGAGGCGCCCCTGCGCGATATGCAATTTGTCCTTGAACACTGGTTGCAGGCGCCCGATACCTGGCAGCGTAACCCGGCGTTCGCGGCCCTGGATCTGCCGCTGGCGGTACAAGTGCTGGAGGAGGCGGCACGCTTCAGTCAAGGTGTGCTGGCGCCGTTGAACGGCCACGGTGATCGCCAGGGCTGCTGCTGGCAGGCGGGCCAGGTCAGCACCCCGGACGGCTTCGTCGCGGCCTATCGCGCCTATGTCGAGGGCGGATGGCCGGCGCTGGCGTGTGCCGAGGAGCAGGGCGGGCAGGGCTTGCCGCAATTGCTCGACGCGGCGCTGCAAGAGATGCTCTACGCCAGCAACCATGCCTGGGCCATGTACACCGGGATCGCCCATGGCGCCTACCTGTGCCTCAAGGCCCACGCTGCTCCGTGGTTGCAGGCGCGCTACCTGCCCGACATTGTCAGTGGCCAGGTCTTGCCCACCATGTGCCTGACCGAGCCCCAGGCCGGCAGCGATGTCGGCTTGCTGCGCTGTCGTGCTGAACCCCAGGCAGATGGCAGTTATCGCCTCAACGGCAGCAAGCTGTTTATCTCCGGCGGCGAGCACGACCTCACGGCCAATATCCTGCACCTAGTGCTGGCGCGCCTGCCCGATGCACCGCCGGGCAGTCGAGGCATTTCGCTGTTCCTGGTGCCCAAGCAACTGGACGATGGCCAGGCCAATGGCGTGCACTGCGATGGCATCGAACACAAGATGGGCATCAAGGGCAGTGCCACCTGCTCCCTGGTGTTCGACGCCGCCCAAGGCTGGCTGATCGGCGACGTCAATCGCGGCCTGGCGGCGATGTTCGTGATGATGAACTCGGCGCGCCTGCATGTGGGCCTGCAAGGCCTGGGGCATGTCGAGGCCGCTTGGCAGAACGCCCGGCAATACGCCGCCGAACGCGTGCAGATGCGCGCGCCGTCAAGGCCGGAAGAAGTGGCGGCCCAGGCGGCTGATCCGATCCGTTATCACCCGGCCATGCGCCGCGTGTTGCTGGAGTTGCGCGCCACCAGCGAGGGGATGCGCGCGATTGGCTATTGGGCCGCGCACCTGCTTGATCAGGCCGAGCATGACCCGCACTCGTCGGCCGCCCAGTTGGCGCCGTTGCTGACGCCGATCATCAAGGCGTTTTTCACCGAACAGGGCTTTCGCCAGGCCAGCCATGCGCTGCAGGTGTTCGGCGGTTACGGCTACGTCACCGAGTTCGCCATCGAGCAAACCCTGCGCGACAGCCGCATCGCGATGATCTATGAGGGCAGCAACGAGATCCAGGCCAATGACCTGCTGCTGCGCAAGGTGCTGGCGGATGAGGGCCGCGCCTTCGGCCTGCTGCTGGCCGAGTTGCGCACGGAAGCCGCGCAGGGCGGGGAGTGCGGCGAGTGTGCCGGTTTTGCCCAGGCACTGGGCAGCCTGTGTGACGCGTTGGCGAGTGTGGTCGAGGCCATCGGTGAACGAGCGCTGGATGACAGCGAGTACCCCTATCGGGCCGCGCCGGACTTTCTCCAGTTATGTGGCGTGGCGCTGCTGGCCTTTGCCTGGGCGCGGGCCGCACGGGTCTCCAGGGCACTGCCCGAAGACGATCCATTGCGAGCCGCCAAGCTGCAAAGCGCCGGGTTCTTTTTCGATTACCTGCCGTCGCGTTTGGCGCAGCACCTCGGGGCAATCGACGGCGCGCGCGCAGCGCTGGCGTTCGTCTGACGGCGCCGGGCGCTTGCGGTACTATGGCGACTCACGTTTTCTGGAAGTTGCCTGGATGAGTAAACCCGGTCAATTGGTGCTGGTTGCACTGCGCAAGATGATCGCCAGCGGGGAGTTGGCGGCGGGGGAGCGCCTGATGGAGATTCCCACGGCGCAGCGGTTCGGTGTGTCGCGCATGCCCGTGCGCATGGCGTTTCGTACCCTCGAACAGGAAGGGTTGCTGGTGCCGTTCGGCGGGCGTGGGTATCAGGTCCGTTCGGTCAGCCCGGACGACATTGCCGGCGCCGTCGAAGTGCGTGGCGTGCTTGAGGGCCTGGCGGCGCGTCAAACCGCCGAGCGCGGTTTATCTGCTGCGGCGCGCGCGACACTGGAGCGCTGCCTGGTAGAAGGCGACCAACTGTTCGACAAGGGCTACGTGACCGAAGACGACCTGGAGGTCTATCACGACCTGAACATGCGCTTTCACCACGTCATCGTCGAAGGCAGCCATAACCCGGCGATCGCCGACGCCCTGGCACGCAACGATCACCTGCCGTTTGCGTCGGTGACCGCGCTGGCGGTGGATCGCGAGGACATGGCCCGCGAATACCGGCGCTTCAACTATGCCCACATGCAACACCACTCGGTCTTTGATGCCCTGGTCAATCGCCAGGGCGCGCGGGCCGAAGCCATCATGCGCGAGCACGCCAATGCGACCTTGCGCTATGCCGAGATCTTCAGCTCGGCCACCGCCGACGCGCGCATGAAGGTGATTTTGCCCGCGTCGTGACACCTGTCAGATATCGAGCACCAGCAGCGCGGTCTTCGCGCGTGAGCAGCAGGGCGTGAACTGATCATTCAACGCCTGTTCCTGCTCGGTGAGGAACAGGTCGCGATGTTCCGGTATGCCTTCCAGCACGCGGGTCAGGCAGGTGCCGCAAATGCCTTGTTCGCACGACACGGCAATCTCGATACCGTGGCTTTCCAGGACCTGGACCACCGTCTTGTCGGCCGGGATTTCGAAGACTCGGCCGCTGCTGGCGACCTTCACCGAAAAGCCCCCGTCGAGGCTGCTGTCCACCGGCGCCGCGGTGAAGTATTCGCGGTGCAGGCATGCCTCCTGCCAGCCCTGGGCCCGAGCGCTGTCGAGCACATGCTGCATAAAACCGCCGGGGCCGCACACATACAGGTGGACGTTGGCTTCGGGCTTCGCCAGTACCTGGGCGGCATTCAAGGCCGTGTGGGGCTGCTCATCGAAATGCAG